>CALDNO010000004.1 GCA_937915225.1 uncultured Candidatus Saccharibacteria bacterium | reverse complement strand
AAATTCTATTACTTTCTGGCCGAATGTTTTCTGTTCAATCATTTAGTACTTCCTTTAAAATTTAACATTAATTAAATTCTGTTCCTGGAATTATATATTGATCCTCTGGGCATAAAAAGCCATTTGCAATAGAGATAATTATACTACTACCATTCTTAACACTACAAACTTTTTAGAGTGAATATGATTTAAAGACATAAAAATAAGAGCCTTTCGGCTCTCATCATATTTACTCTTCAAACTGCTTGTGCTTACTAAAATTTTCCGAACAGTTATTTTATTAGTTTCTTAACTTTTTCTGCATATTCATTTGGGTGATTAATACTTAAATCTCCGTGATAATAACCACTTAATATTTCTAATTCACTATTAATTAATTCATTGTGTATTATTTTTGCAGATTTAATCATAATTGGTCTTTCTTTACTTCCTACTACCACTATTGATTTTGATTTGTTAGTTTTTATATTCTTAAGATGATAATTGGAATTAGCTTTTAAAAATGAAATCATATTATCTTTTGTTATATTAGAACTATCAATATAATACTTATCAAATAATTCTTCTTTTATTTTTAAACTTTTAAATTGAAGTTTAGAAAACCACTTTTTATTTATAAGTCCATAAGACATATTAATTGATGATTCTATAAGTTTATTTGTCATTTTCATTGGGCACACTAAAGCACTTTCAATTATTGTATATTCACATATATCGTCTCTTTTTGACAATATATCTAATAAAATTTGTGCTCCTAATGAAAGTCCTCCTATAAGCTTAACATTTCCGTTATAATTATTATCAATATATTCAATTATTTCATTTGCATCACTTTCAATAGAAGTAAAATCTCTATCACTTCCTGAATGACCATCTAATATTGGTAATATTACATGATAATTACTTTTTAATATTTCTGACACTCCTTCATAATTCCACCATGATAATCCACCACCATGTAATAACATAATAATATCTTTATTAGATTTTCCATATTCTTTAACTATCATAAAATCACCCCTTAGTTAAATTATAATATACAAAAAGCAGTAGAATTGGTATCATCACATCCAAACAAAGCATATTTTGGCGAATCTTCGCCGCCTTTGTAATTGCCTGATGGCTGAATTTTATTACAAAATACTATAACATTTTCAATTGAAGATATTATTGTAGTCCTTTTATCACTTCTTGCTTTTCCTGTTGAATCACCAGCTAGATCATCTAAACTTACATTTAAATATTTTAGCTAATTCTCTACAAAGCTATTCCATCAAGTCTTTTTTATATTTTAATTTTCTCCGTTATCCCTATATTTTCGATAAAGTCTTGATCATGAGACACTATCACAACGCCTCCTTTATACTGACCTAGCGCCAGTTCCAAAGCTTCAATCGTAGTAATATCAAGGTTATTCGTCGGCTCATCCAGGATGATAAGATCAGGAGAATTCGTTGACATAGCAGCAAGCAAAACCTTAGCCCGTTCGCCACCACTGAGATCTATTGCTTTTATCGAAGAGATTGTTCGTTTATCTAGACCAAAACGAATTAAGATATTGATCGCGTCATGTAATTCAAGTTTTGGCGATAAATACCGCAAATTGTCCAAAGGCGAGTTGTCTTTAAGCGGCAATGACTGCGACTGATTCATATATATTATTTTTGCATTTTCGCCTTTTTTTATCTCTCCGCGATGATACTCGGGTGTATTATTTCCCATAATAAAATTGAGGAGCGAAGATTTTCCCGAACCATTCTCCCCTTGGATCAATATTTTATCGCCAGGACGTACATTAAAAGTAACGGGTCCTATCATCTTCTCTCCATCATGTGAAATACTTAGCGATCGCACAGAAATAAGGCTATGTTTCTTAGACGATACTTCATCGAAAGCGAACTTAATAGCAATTTCATCCTCCACTCTCTCAGGTTCATCCAATTGTCGCAGACGGGACTTCACACCTCCAGCCGCCCCTGCAATATTTGAAGATGCGCGCTCTTTGCGAAAATTATCATTTAACTTATCACTGTCCGATTTTTTATGGCTAGCTTTGGCCGAATTCGCACGAATTCTCGCATCCCGCGCAACACGATATAGTCGCTTTTTCTCCTTTTCATATTGCTCATAGCGGTCGGTCATTGCTTGACGAGCTTCATGTCTTGCTTCAATATATTCATCGTAACCAAGATTGTATTTATTCGCACCCTTGCCGCCAGTCAATTCTATGATCCGTTCTGCAGTGTTACGTAAGAAATGCCGATCATGAGACACGATCAAAAATGAAGCTGGCGAATTGTCGATAAAATCTTCAAGCAAAATTACTCCGCTGTCATCAAGATTATTAGTTGGCTCATCAAGCAAAATTAGATCATAACGAGACGCAAAAACTGCCGCCAAAGCTATCCGTGTGCGTTGTCCCCCAGAAAATGTATTCAGACATCTATCCGGATCAATGTCACCCAGATCTGCTCGTGATAAAGCCTTTTTAATCGTCGTGTCAAAATTTGCTACTTCGAATTTTTCATACCTCTCCAGAGCTTCGCCATAAATTAAGAGCGTCTTTTCACTAGCCTCTTGGGTTAATCTCTCACACTGATAATCAAATTCTTCTCTAGCCGACTTAACACCAGTCACTTCTTCTATAAAATCATAAACTGTCTTATCGAGCCATTTATTCAGGTTTTGCGGTAAAATACCTATTTCTTCACCACTCGAAATAATATCACCTGACGTAGGCTGGATATCTCCGTTTATTATTTTTAATAAAGTAGTTTTTCCAGCACCATTTGGACCAACTAATCCAATCTTATCTCCAGCGTTAATAACAAAGCTTACATCACTAAACAATTCTCGACTATTAGTTTCATAAGACACATTCTTAAGGTCGATCATATAACTATTATACTATCTCCTTACAGATAGATATAAAAAATAAACGCCCTGCAATGAGGACGTTTATTTGATTTGCGTGAGGCTTAGTAAACCTTCAACAACAATTCGCCGCCAAGTTTAGCCTTGACTGCTTCAGCGCCAGTCATGACGCCCTTTGAGGTTGAGATGAGTACCAAACCGCGGCCACTCTTTACCTTTGGAATCTCGCTAGCGCCGACGTAAACGCGACGACCAGGTTTTGAGATACGGGTAATTTCGTTGATGGTGCTGTTAGTCCCTTTTTCATTGATAGTAACTACCAACACGCCGCGAGGCTTAGCATCTTCCAGCTTGACATCTGCCAAGTAGCCGTTTTTGACTAATTGCTCAGCGATGACTTTCTTCATCTTGCTGGACGGAACACGAACTTCCGTTTTGCCAACCAATTTCGCATTACGGATGCGAGTCAGAAGGTCGGCGATTGGGTCTGTAGTTTGCATAGACATATTCTAATCTCCTTTCCTTCTTACCAACTACTCTTTGTTATGCCTGGGATTTCACCCTTGGCTGCTTTTTCGCGGAAATTGATACGGCTCAAGCCGAATTGACGCATGTAGCCGCGTGGGCGACCAGAGATGCTATCACGGTTCTTGTGCCTGGTTGGGCTAGAATTGCGAGGCAATTTCTGCAAACCATCAAGGTCGCCAAGTTCTTTCAACTCAGCACGCTTGGCTGCAAACTTGGCAATCATCTTCATACGCTTCTTATCACGAGCGACCATTGATTTCTTAGCCATTACTTGACGCCTCCTTTCTTCTCAAACGGCATGCCGAATTTTTCTAGCAACGCCTTAGAAGCTTCCTTGTTGCCGTTCTTGATAACAAATGTAACCTGCAAACCGTGCAAAACTTGAGTTTCCTCAAATGTCAATTCTGGGAAAATCGATTGCTCGGTGATACCTAGATTGTAATTGCCACCTTTATCGAACTTCAAGCCAACGCCGTGGAAGTCGCGAACACGAGGCAAAGCAACGTTAATCAAACGATCCATGAACTCATACATACGAGCGCCGCGCAAAGTTACGCTAACACCAATTGGCGCGCCCATACCTTTACGAATGCTAAATGTCGCGATTGATTTTTTGGCTCGTCGAGCCACTGGTGCTTGACCGGTGATTTTCTCGACAGTGTTTTTGACAATTTCGAAATGACGCTTGTCATCTTTCTTTTTGCCGGTACCAACGCTCACGACGATCTTTTCCAAAGCTGGCACTTCATGCGCATTCTTTAGATTCAATTCGGCTTGTAGTTCCTTAAGGTAAGTTCCTTGATACAAGGCTTTCAAGCGAGGAGCTGGCACGACAGTTTTCTTTTCTGCCATTATTTAATCTCCTTATTTTTTGCTTGACGAGCAACACGAGTTTTGCCGCCGTCAGCATTCTTTACTAAACCAACCCGACTGGTTTTGCCTGATTTCTCATCAACAACCAGAGCAACTTTGCTGATATCCATTGGTACGTGAATATCTTTCTTGCCGCCTTTTGGATTGTACTGGCTTGGCTTAACGTGGCGATGTCCAACGCCGACACCTTCAACCAAAACAGTTTGATCTTTTGTGTTAACTTTTAGAACTTTACCAGTTGTGCCTTTATTTTTACCAGCAATAATTTTTACGGTATCGTCTTTATGAATTCGAGCCATTAGAGTACCTCCGGAGCTAAGCTGACGATCTTCATGTAGCCCATATCGCGAAGTTCGCGTGGAACTGGGCCGAAGACACGAGTAGCTTTTGGTTGCTTGTCATCGTTGATAATCACTACGGCATTGTCGTCAAAACAGATTGTTGAGCCGTCTTTGCGATGAATTTGATCGCGAGTACGAACAACTACAGCCTTAACAACAGATTTTTTCTTAACGTTACCGGTTGGACTAGCGTCTTTTACCGAGCAAACGATTACGTCGCCAACGCGAGCGTAACGGCGTCGTGTACCGCCAAGAACGCGGATACATAGAACTTCCCTAGCGCCTGAGTTGTCGGCTACCTTAAGGCGAGATTCTTGTTGGATCATTTGTCGTCCTCCTTAGCCTCTTCCTTAGTTTCGCCAGAAACTTCGTCCTTTAGTTTGATAGAACCGCGAGATTTTTCAATCACCTTAACTAGAGTAAAGCTCTTAGTCTTGGAAATTGGGCGAGTCTCTTCGATTTGCACCTTGTCGCCTTCACCTGCTTCGTTGGTTTCATCGTGAGCAGTGTATTTGCGAGTCACGGTGTACTGCTTGCCGTATAGCGGATGCGTTTCGCGGCTAGTGACCGTCACAGTGATGGTCTTGTCGCGCTTGGCACTCGTTACGACGCCAATCAATGTTCGTCGGGCCATTACTTGCTCTCCTTTGTGTTATTAATTTGTGTCAGCAGGCGTGCAATTTCCTTTCGGAGTGAACGCAACGCTTTTGGATTAACTAATTCGCCAGCAGCGTGAGAACGTTTTGCCTGAAGTAGGTCGTTTCGCTTTTCAGCCAATTCCTTCTTCAAGTCGTCAATCGTCTTAACAACTGCCGCTTTAACAGATTTCTTCGTTTCAGCCATTTATGCGTCCTCCCGCTTGATGAACTTACATTTGACTGGCAATTTGTGGCTAGCCAGACGCATTGCTTCGCGAGCAACTTCCTCTGAAACGCCCTGCATCTCAAATAGAACAGTACCAGCCTTTACCTTAGCAACGAAGAACTCTGGATTACCTTTACCGCCACCCATCTTCAAGCCAAGTGGCTTTCGGGTAACTGGAGTGTGAGGGAAGATTCGAATCCAAATCTTACCACCACGCTTGATGTAACGAGTCATCGCCTGACGAGCGGACTCGATTTGGCGGGAGTTGATGCGCTCGTTTGATTGTGATTGCAATGCAAAGTCGCCGAACGCGATGTAATTGCCACGAGTTGCTTGACCGCGGTTTTTTCCAATACGCACTTTGCGGTGCTTAGTTTTCTTTGGTAACAGCATTTAGCGACTCCTTTCTCCCTTATAAATCCACACTTTCACGCCAATGATACCAGCTGGTGTCTGAGCGCGAGCACAGTGAAAGTCAATATCAGCGCGCAAGGTGTGTAGAGGCACTGAGCCTTCAATTACCTTTTCGCGACGCGCCATTTCAGCACCGTTCAAACGACCAGCCACCTCAATACGAATACCTTTAGCACCAGCATTCATAGTGTTTTGTGCGGTCATTTTAGTTGCACGGCGGAAGTTGATCCGGCGCTCCAATTGGCGAGCGATATTCTCAGCTACCAATTTAGCTGCCAATTCTGGACGGCGAACTTCTTCAATGTTGATACGAACTGGCTGACCAGCAATCTTCTCAACTTGCTTCTTCAATTCGTTCACACCAGCGCCGCCGCGACCGATAACAACACCAGCTTTTGCCGTGTGAATTGTAATCGTGATCAAGTTAGCGCTACGCTCAATCTCAATGCGATTGATAGTTGGGCGTGAGGCAAATTTCTTTTCAATCAACTCGCGGATCTCATGATCCTGACGAATCGCCTCTGCAAACTCTTTTTTATTGGCCGTAAACCAACGAGAGCTCCAGTTCTTATTGACCTGTAGGCGGAAGTTGATTGGATTCACTTTTTGACCCATTTACTTCTCCTCCTTTTTTGCTGCCGGTTTAGCGGCTTTTTTAGCTGCAGGCTTAGCAGTTTTTGCTTCTGCCTTAGCTTCGGCCTTTTTTGCAGGCGCTTTCTTTGGCTTCTCTGCTCCAGTTACTTCAACCAAAATATTTGAAGTCTTTTTCTGGAATGGCAAAGCGCGACCACGTGATGCAGGCTTAAAGCGGCGCAAGCGTGTGCCAACGGTAACGCTCAAAGTAGTAATTACCAAACTTTTTGCGTCCAAGCCGTGATTATTGATGGCGTTCGCCTTAGCGCTTTCGATAGCCTTCTTAACTGGGCTAGCAGCGCGCTTTGGAACGTGCTCTAAGATAACTAGCGCATCAGCTACAGTACGACCTCGCACCAAAGCTGCGACTAGGCTTACCTTACGTGGTGCCTGATCAACACCTTTAGCGTAAGCACGGACGGTATAAGTTGTATCAGCCATGATTACTTCTTATCCTTTCCACCGTGTTTACGGAATTTACGAGTTGGACTAAACTCACCGAGCTTATGACCAACCATGTTTTCGGTAATCAGCACTGGTACGTGCACCCTACCGTTGTGAACAGCAATCGTTCGACCAACCATCTCTGGGGTGATAGTCGAAGCGCGCGCCCACGTTTTGATAACGGTTCGATCGTCAAGGCTAAGAGCAGCAATTTTCTTTGCTAGCTTTACATCGACGAATGGACCTTTCTTTAATGAACGACTCATCGTGATTTACCTCTTCCTCTTCGCGTCGTGACGCGTGCGTACGATTAATTTATTTGAGCCTTTACGGCGACGAGTTCGATAACCTAATGTCAGTTGACCCCAAGGAGTACGTGGTGCCTTACCAGTACCGTGGCGACCACCGTCACCACCACCATGTGGGTGATCTGCAGCGTTCATAACGACACCACGAACGGTTGGGCGAATACCCTTGCGACGCTTGCGACCAGCTGAACCGATCTTAACATTTTGGTGTTGGACGTTACCGACTACACCGATAGCAGCGGTAGCTTCCAAACGAACTTTGCGAACTTCGCCAGATGGCAATTTGATAGTTGCGTAGTTGCCTTCTTTCGCCATCAACTGAGCTTTAGCACCGGCAGCGCGTACCATTTGTGCGCCCTTACCAGCAGTCAACTCGATAGCGTAAATCATCGTACCAACAGGAATAACTGACAATGGCAAGCGGTTTGAAGCCTCAATTGGAGCTTCTTCGCCAGTTCGGATAGTTTTACCCTTAACCATTGAGGTGTCAGCCAAGATGTAGTGGTACAAATTGTACTGATCCTTAACTCGAGCAATACGAGCTGAGCGGTTTGGATCGTATTCGATTTCTTCAATCGTCAAGGTCAAGCCTGCTGGCAAATTGTGGTTCACCAAGCGATAGTGACGACGAACGCCGCCTCCACGATGACGAACAGTAATTCGACCTTGGTTGTTGCGACCGGCATTTTGCTTTTTAGCTTTAATCAGACTTTTAAGAGGTTTTCTTGTTGTAATGTCTGACAAATCCTGACTCGTCATGCCGCGACGAGCAGGAGTGGTTGGATTGTAAGCTTTCACTGGCATTACTTGGTCTCCTCCATCTGCTGCTCTACTGCGTCAAACACATCGAGCTTATCGCCTTCTTTCAGCGTCACGTAAGCCTTCTTCCAATCCTTGCGCGTTGTTGTGCCAGGATAACGATTCTTGCCTCGTGAGAAGCGTACAGCCTTGCCGTCTTGTACTAAGGTCTTAACCTTAACTACAGTAACGCCAAATTGCGCTTCTACAGCTGATTTGATTTCGTTCTTATTCAAGTTAAGTGGAACGCGTAGCACATATACACCATTGGCGCTCTGTGCGTAAGCCTTTTCACTAACGCGTGGGATAATAATCGTCTGTTTCATATTACGCTTCCTCCTTGCCCAACCATGCAGTAATTACAGGTAGAGCTTTCGGTGTTATAACGATTGTATCCGCATTCAGAATGTGATAAACGCTTAGATAATTAGCGCGAACCACCAAAACGTTCTGAATATTGTTTGTAGCACGCATAAGTTCTGGCGTCTTCTCATCTACAACGATTAGAATACGGCGCTCGAACTTGTTGTCAGCTAGGAATGTTGCGACTTCCTTGGTCTTGCCAGTAGTCTTAATATCTTTGATGACAATTTTCTTAGCTTCGTTAGCTACGGTCAAAGCTTGGCGAACTGCCACTTTCTTAGCAGTCTTTGACAATTTTTTAGTGTAGTTTTCATTGCCGCGTGGGCCAAATACCACACCACCGCCGCGCCAGATTGGGTTACGGGATGAACCAAAACGCGCTCGACCAGTTCCCTTTTGCTTCCATGGTTTTTTACCACCACCAGAAACTTCGCCGCGCTGCTTGGTTGTAGCGCTAGCTAGGCGTGCGTTTGCCAAGTAGCTGTCATATGCCAATTTCAACAATTCGTGGTTTGGCACTTCCACAGCAAAAATGTCTTTAGGAAGTTTGGTTAAATCTGCCATTACTTGTTACCTCCTAAAATAATCAGCCCCTTTCGTGGTCCAGGAACAGCGCCCTTAACCCCGATTAGATTGGTCTCTGGATCAACATATGCCACTTCCAAGTTCTTAACAGTAACACGTTCGTGACCCATATGGCCAGCCATCGTCTTACCCTTGAAAACTTTTTGTGGATACATCGAGCCAATTGAACCTGGCTTACGAGTATTACCTTTACCACCGTGCGTCTTACGATGACGCTTAAAGTTGTGGCGTTTAATGGTTCCAGCGAAACCTTTACCTTTGCTGGTTCCGGTTGCATCGACAAAATCGCCGACTTCAAACGCGGAAACATTAATTTCACTGCCAACTTTCAGATCCTCTGGAATCTGGTCGACACGGAATTCCCGAATATGTTTCGGGGTCACTTGGGCTGGCTTAACGTGTCCAGCCACGGCCTTGCTCAGGTTCTTACCCTCTCCAAAAGCTACCTGTACCGCATTGTAACCGTCGGTTTCGACAGTCTTCACCTGAGTAACGGTGACAGGGCCGGCTTGGATCAGCGTTACCGGAATGGCTTTGCCGTCTTCAGCCAAGAGCTGGGTCATACCAAGTTTGGTACCGAGAAGTGTTTTCACTTTTCCTCACTCCCACTTAAATACTCCTGATGACGTGCGGTTTCTGGATTCTGGGAGAACGTTAAATGTAAACATCCGCTCATAACCAGACCTGCTCATTCACCAAGGAGAACAGTTGATATTACGCGTAATAGAAATTACCTCGTAATTATAGCACATGAAGCGATAGGCTGTCAACGAGCCTGGCTAAGGTCAGCCCTCTGAGGAATCTGATTTTTCATAAATAGTTGCTAAGTTTGGACCAAGAGCGCGTACTTTACCTGTTCCCATAACTTGAGCGCCAACCAACACTGCTATTTCTGTGTCTGTGTCTGCGAAATATCTTTCTGCTAAATAATCAAGCGCGTTTAGTCCGCTTGGGTAACATAAATCTGGAAAGGCTTGGCGCAGCTCTGCTAGACTTCCTTTAGTGAGCTCGGCCTTCTCTCTAATGCGTGTAAGCTTTGCTGATCGATCTAGTAATGTATAGCCATCTTGCTGCAGTGATTCTACGTCTCTCTCGATCCGCCGAGTAGCCCCTTCCAAGTCATCCCCGAACATTTTCTTATTGGCGGCTTCCAGGGCAGATTCTTGTTCGTGCTTTTCTCTGTCTGCTCGCCGTCGCCTGATTACATATTCGGATTGTTTAAGAAGATTTTCTAATTTCTCCTCGCGCTCCTCATCAGTTAAGGCAAAAAACTCTTCACTTTCAGATTTTCTCATCTTGTAAGTATATACGTTCCCGCATGATATAGCTCCTCGGACGCTCGCTTCGCTGAAGCCAAGACACTCCAGTATAGCCAACCTACCCAAGCTTGAAGCTCCAGGCTGAAGATATTCACGAAAGAGACTGTCCTTATCTAGGTCGTTGTTGAGCACTTGACTGCGCAGAGTAGGAATAATCTCTCCAGTTGATTTAGCGTGCCTATCTATCATGCGATCTCTATCTTCTTCAGGAATTATCCCCGATCTTACGCCTTCATCTATCACCTGTGTTGCTATTTGCCTACTGAGGCGTCTTGCCTCTGCCTCTACTAATAGACAAGATGTAGCCGTTATGGTTTCATAACTGGGATCTTCCCGCAAATTGTCAGCATTGTCGAAGACAGTCAAGGCTTCTCTCTGTTGAGGATTCAACTCCTCTTCTGGCGGAATTATAGGCCAAGTATCTGGACGTCGTTCGTTAAAATACTCTACAACCTCTGGATCTGATACCAGATACGGCCAATAATTAACCTTTGTATTAGTAGCTTTAATACCGTCTAAAATAGTTGTGGTCGACGGAGAGTTAGATCTAATGTTTTCCATGTTTTTATTATACTAAAAAATAGCTAGAATGTCAATCATAGTATTTACATTAATAGCGGAGATTATTGATATACCCCTTAATATTTCGTAAGCATAAGCTAAATCATCACACCAACTGGTGTAAACGAAGTCAAAATTGCCATGAAAATTATCGTGACATACCAAATTTTCCGGTTGAATTGATATTTCTCAATCTTTAACACCAGCAGCAATGCGATAAATAGCCCGACAGGAATGGCCTGGACAACCAAACCGCCAACTTCAACTGGATTTTTTAGACGAAGCCACAGCGCACTTAATATCACAAAAACCACCAATTTCAAGAAAAATGAGCCGTCGTTGTCATAAATGCGTTCGCGCCCTTTGCGACTAAACAGCTCGCTAGATTTCGAGCGATTGCGAGCATAAGTACGAGTTTTTTGTTTTGTCATAAGCTGAATGGAATTATAGCATAAAAAATCCGCCCCATTCAAGAGGCGGAAATTTTATATATCGTTAAATTACATACGAATTTCAGCGTCAACGCCAGCCGGCAAGTTCAAGTTCTGCAAGCTATCAATCGTCTTTGGTGTAGCGTTTGTAATGTCAATTAAACGCTTGTGAACGCGGCGCTCGTAAGATTCACCACCAGTTTTGTAAACGTGCGGACTCTTTACGACAGTGTAAGTGCTGCGTCGAGTTGGCAAAGGCACTGGACCAGCCACGTTAGCACCTGTGCGAATTGCGGTGTCGATAATTTGTTTTGCTGATTGGTCAATGACTTTGTGGTCATAAGCCTTCAGACGAATACGGATTTTAATTCCTGTATCTTGAGCCATAGCTCCTCCTCTTATGTGCAATCTCGTAACCTCTAATTGTCCTATTTATAGTCAATCGAGTTCTCGAGATAAATTATTATTAACTATGCGATTATATCAGCAATTTTCGGCTTTATCAAGATGGGAAATCATTTCCGCAATAATTCCAGCGGATTTATTCAGTGATTCTTTTTCTCGCTCGGTAAGTGGATAGCCCGCCAAAATCTTCACGCCGTCGCTGCTGATTGTTGATGGCAATCCAAGCACAACATTATTCAAGCCATATTCGCCTTCAGCCAAAGAGCAAACAGGATAAACCGTGTGCGTCGATTTTCGGAGCGCCGAAACAATCTTAGACACAACAAACCCAATCGCAAAATACGTCGATTTCTTTGTTTCAATCACTCGATAAGCTCGGTCACGAACCTTCTGCTCAATTCCGTCAATCATTTCCTCTGTAAACCCGGGATATTCCTTAATTGGCACTTCGCCAATTTGCGCCGTCTCAATTGTCGAAAACGATGAATCGCCATGCTCGCCCAAAATATAAGCGTCAACCGCTTTACTGTCGACATTGAACGCATCCGCCAAATACGACTTCATTCGCGAAGTATCAAGCGTCGTGCCCGTCCCAAACACGCGATTTTTCGGCAAGCCAGATTCCTTAAGCGCCACGTAAGTCAAAACATCAACCGGATTACTAACAATCACCAAATACGGCTTCGCGCCATTCGCCATAATATTTTTCACAATATCACGCATAATTTTTGCATTAACGTCAATCAACTCCAACCGAGTTTGCCCAGGAAGTTGCGGCGCACCCGCGGTAATCACAACGATGTCGTCGTCATTGATATCGGAATAATTTCCCGTATGAACCACGACATTTCTGTCAATTCCCATTGCGTCATTAATGTCGGCCGCTTGACCCCAAGCCAAATCCTCATTACGGTCAATCAACACAATCTCTTCAATAACACTACGCAATGCACACGCATAAGCCGCCGTCGCGCCAACCATTCCACCGCCGCCAACAATTAGCAATTTCTGTTTATTCACCAAAATCTCCTTTTTCTGTTTTATATTAGATGTCTTTATTCTGCCATAAACATTACCGCTTTGTCAATTAACTCCTTCTTATAACAATCAAAAAATCCCCCGAAAATTCGGGGGATTTAGTTAGGCTTGTGTTATCAAGATTATTTATTAATCTTTGTAACAACACCAGCACCAACTGTACGGCCACCTTCGCGGATAGCAAAGTTCAAACCTTGTTCCATAGCGATTGGTGCAAGCAACTTAACCTTGAAGGTTACAGTGTCGCCTGGCATAACCATTTCTTTGTCAGCTGGCAATTCAACTTCACCAGTAACGTCAGTTGTGCGGAAGTAGAACTGTGGCTTGTAGCCCTTTGAGAATGGAGTGTGGCGACCGCCCTCTTCCTTCTTCAAGATGTAAACTTCAGCTTCAAACTCAGTATGTGGAGTAATCGTGCCTGGCTTTGCCAAAACTTGACCGCGCTCAATGTCGCTGCGCTCAATACCGCGTAGCAAGACACCTGCGTTGTCACCTGCTTGACCTTGGTCAAGAGATTTCTTGAAAGCCTCAATACCAGTTACAACTGACTTCTGAGTTGGCTTCAAACCAACGATTTCAACTTCGTCGTTCAATTTAACAACACCCTGCTCGATACGACCAGTTGCTACTGTACCACGGCCCTTAATCGAGAAGACGTCCTCAATTGGCATAATGAATGGTTTGTCCATGTCGCGTGCTGGCTCTGGAATGTAGCTGTCCATTGCGTCAACCAATTCCATAATAGCGTCTTCATATTTCTCTTCACCTTCAAGAGCCTTAAGAGCAGAACCCTTGATGATTGGAGCGTCTTTGTCGAAGCCGTTCTTTTCAAGAAGTTCGCGAACTTCTTCTTCGATCAGCTCAACCATTTCTTCGTCAGCCATGTCCATCTTGTTCAAAAAGACAACGATCTTTGGCACGCCAACCTGCTTTGCAAGCAAAACGTGCTCACGAGTCTGAGGCATTGGACCGTCAGTTGCAGCGATAACCAATACCGCACCGTCAACCTGAGCAGCACCGGTGATCATGTTCTTGACGTAGTCAGCGTGTCCTGGCATGTCAACGTGTGCATAGTGACGATTCTTTGATTCATACTCTTGGTGTGAAGACGCGATAGTAATACCACGTTGCTTCTCTTCTGGTGCGTTGTCGATCTGGTCGTACGCAACAGGTTTGTTAACTGCGCTTGGTAGGCGCTTTGCCAACACTGCAGTAATCGCAGCAGTCAGCGTAGTCTTACCGTGGTCAACGTGGCCCATTGTACCAACGTTAACGTGCGGTTTGCTTCGGTCAAATGCATCTGCCATTTGTAGAAGTTCTCCTTAATTTAATTATTATTTTTCACGCGGGTACAGTCCATAAAAAAGACCTCACGGCGTATGAGTTTAATTATAACGATTTTCCAATCAGTTGTAAATAGCCTATTTCTTACTATAATACTTCGCCAAGAACGAATCACGAAACTCGTAAAAAGTCCCGTCCTCCAAGCTGGCACGAATATCGTCGACCAACTTAACGATAAATCGCTCATTATGGATTGACAATAACGTTCCAGCCAACGACTCGCGAGCGTGCAAAAGATGACAGAGATAAGCCGCCGTGCAGTTCTTGCAAGTATAGCAATCGCAATCGTCCATAATTGGCGCAAACATCTCACGGTATTTTCGGCCACGCACATTGACCCGACCAAACGGCGTATACGCGGCGCCATTCCTGGCTACTCGCGTTGGACTTACACAGTCAAAGGTGTCAATTCCCTGCTCAATTGCTGCAAAAATATCATCAGGCTCAGAAATTCCCAGTAAATGACGCGGTTTATTTTCAGGCAAAATTTGATTGACCCACTGAATCGTCTGCGCCATAGTTTCCTTTTCCAACGCGCCACCGATTCCATAGCCATCAAAATCCATCGCGCCCAAAAACTCGGCAGTTTGCTTTCGTAGATCCTCGTAATTCGCGCCTTGCAAAACGCCAAACAAAGCTTGATACGGCTTATCTGGACGAGCCGCCCTTAGGCGCTTGACTTCCGCCAAACTTCGCTCCGCCCAGGCATGCGTCCTGGCCAGCGCCTCAACTTGATATTCGTACGGATCAATCAAAGAGGTCAATTCGTCAAACGCAAAAGTAATGTCAGCGCCAATTCCAGCCTGAATTTGCATGGACAATTCTGGCGTGAATTTATGATAAGAGCCGTCCAGATGCGACTTAAACATCACACCGTTTTCATCCACCCAAGCATGACGCGACGATTTTTTAGCAATCGCAATCTCTTCATCGACATCAGTACTCATTGCCAAAACTTTCTTAAAGCCAGAGCCCAGACTCAAAACCTGAAAGCCGCCGCTATCCGTAAAAGTCGGACCATCCCAGTGCATAAATTTGCTAAGATATCCAGCCTTTTCAATCAATTCATGCCCCGGCTGCAGATATAAATGATAAGCGTTCGCCAGCACCGCCTGCGCACCAACATCCTTCACCATTTCAGGAATCATCGCCTTAACATTAGCCTTAGTTCCAACCACAATAAACGCCGGCGTTTTAATATCACCGTGTGGCGTGTGAATAATTCCCGTTCGTGCCAACGTGTCGTTAAATCGTGAGGTTATTTCAAAAGAAAAAAGTTTTTCCTGCATAATCTGTTTGATTATATCACGAAATGGTCGACGGATCGTTTCGCGACAAGCTAATCACATCGCTACATCGCACCAAGTAATATTTGTTCTCTTCCGCGTTATTAACTATTAGCACAGGCTCGCCGCGACTAATCGGCAATTCCGACACGCTTAATATTCGGCCGTCAACATCTGGCCTATCGTTAATTTCTGGATTCCAGACCACCAAATTATCCGTACGCAGCGCAAATTCTTCAACATATTCATGGCTATTCACTTCTTCTAACGGAACATCATTCCACGAAACAGCATTCAGCAAGTCACCAGGCAAACATCGGTATGCCGAAACTACACATTCGCCCTTAAACTCCCGCGCTCTGCTAATATCCTGAATTACATTACGAGCGGCGCATTCATACTGACTCAATACATCAAGCTGCTCATTAAGAGGCAATTTATAGAAACACTCATCATTAACTACTTCACTTGCAAAATTTGCAATTTTATGAAGTTCATTTACTGCCATTTTAAGCTCTTCAGCTTCACCATCAAACCTCTCCAAACGAATAATCTTATCTCTGTCGGGTATCACATAAACCTTCTTCGAAAAGTCTCCAGACTCATCATCTATCGTCACTTCAAGCGCCGCGTAAAATTTATCATGATAGCTAACGAAACACATCCCATCAATACACGCCCCAGAAATATCCATAAATTCATACTGTAATTCATTATTTTTCGTAGCGTCAGGGGCCAACGCAAAACCGGTAAAACCAACATCGACAAACTCGGGAAACTCAGACAACTGATCATTTAATATTTGGGTATATTCTCTTGATACTTCATCAAACTCCGACTTGTCAACATAAGAAAGATCCGTCGCTAGCTGCCAAGCGATCTCTTGAAAATCGTCATTAAAAACCGTTTCAAATAAATCAATAGAGGCTCCGATCTCCTCTTTGTCAATTGACGCTATATCAAGCACGTCTTTCACATCTACACAAAAAGTCACAAATCGATTTTTAATATCAAACATTTCCAACACAGGACGATCGTCGCGCCACGTAAAACTCGGTAGCCATCCAGATAAAACCGCGGGATTAGCGTCTTCTACATTATTTTCCCTGCCGTCAATTTTAATCTTATACGCCTGGCATTTCACTTGAATTCCGCCATCATATGGAATCTCATTCAAAACGTCATTCATCTCATCTATCAAAAGCCGCCTCGACTCCACATCTTGAATGTCGCCAACACCAGCAACTTCTTCAATTTTGTTAGCATAGTGGCGCAATTTACGCACACACCGAGGAACGCCGCTATCGTCCGGCAGCAACTCTATTGATACAATCGCCTGCTTATCAAGCGGAAAATAATAGTCATTCTGCGAAGTTCGCACGCACAAAGCAGCCATCTCTTTGGTGTAAGTCGCAAACGGCGCTGAAATCTCAGGATCAATTTCCATGGGAGATATCAAATCCGCCACACCCTCAACTGACTGCAGACAATACGAATCATCCTCTTCGGATTGACTATATCCAACAACTCTAACCTTCTCACCCTCAATGTCGCCAGCGTGCGCAGCTTGTTCTATCTCAGCGATTGCGATCTCGTCGTTTTCTTCACCAAGCAATAAATTCGCACCAGCAATTCGCCTCCAGTCCTCATCGGAGAACAGTTCGGGAGAATTAGGCTCCGTATTAGGCTTTGAACGCTCCATATTGCTATATATTATACAACTTTAATCAATATTTACAAGCATAGCCCCTTCCGTATGCTGTATACTAGAAACATGAGCAGTAAAACCCTTGTTGATTTGGACCATTGGCTAGCACCGCACGAATCCACAATTCAGGCGCGCGAGAAGTATATTTCTTCGAAGCTGAAAACGGTTTTAAGCGACAAGACGCCGGCCGAATTCGCGATGGGTTTTTTGCATTTCGGACTTCATAAAACAGATGCGGGCTGGACGTTTAGAGAATGGGCACCGAACGCTACTCGGATGTTCTTAGTTGGCGATTTTTCAGATTGGAAAGAGCGCGAAGAATTCTCTTTAAATCGTGATAAAAACGGCAAATGGAGCATAAACCTTCCTGAAGATTCACTTCGCCACGGACAGAAATATAAATTGCGCGTCTATTGGTCTGGCGGCGATGGCTGGCGTCTGCCATCGTATGCGAATTACGTTGTCCAAGACGAAAATTCTGTCGATTTTTCCGCGGTCGTGTGGTCGCCAAAAACTCTCTACGATTGGCAATATAAAACCCCGCCCAAGCCAAAAGTTCCACTAATTTACGAAGCGCACGTTGGCATGAGCAGCCAGAAAGAAAAAGTTGCCAGTTTCAGTGAATTCACCGCGGAGGTTTTGTCGCGAATTAAAGAATCTGACTATAACACCATTCAACTTATGGCAATCTCCGAGCATCCATATTACGGCAGTTTCGGTTATCACGTCAGCAACTTTTTCGCGGTTTCGTCAAGATTTGGCACGCCCGACGATTTTAAGAAATTGGTTGACACGGCGCACGGAATGGGACTGCGCGTCATCATTGACCTTGTTCACGCTCACGCCGCCAAAAACGAAGTCGAAGGTCTAGGCAATTTTGCCGGCGATCCGACACAATATTTCAAGCCAACAAATCATCCAGAATGGGATTCGCGATTATTCGATTACGGTAAGCCAGAAGTTTTGCATTTTTTGTCAAGCAATTGTCGCTGGTGGCTGGACGAATATCACATTGACGGATTTAGGTTTGATGGCGTGACTAGTATGATTTACCACAATCACGGACTCGGAAAAAGTTTCACTAGTTATGATGATTATTTCCGCGATAATGTCGACAAAGACGCGCTCGCTTATTTAAGATTGGCAAATGAAACCATTCACGCCGTTCGCCCCGACGCCACGACAATTGCAGAGGAAATGAGCGGTTTTCCTGGACTGGGCGCATCGACAAAGGACGGCGGGCTGGGCTTTGATTATCGCTTGCAGATGGGCGCACCGGATTTATGGATAAAAACTCTGAAAGAGAAAAATGATGAAGATTGGGATTTGGGGCAATTAGCTTACACTTTGAGTTCGCATCGACCAGAGGAAAAAGTCATCAATTACGCCGAAAGTCACGATCAAGCGCTTGTCGGCGATAAAACGCTGATTTTCCGACTTATTGATAAAAATATGTATTGGCATATGGATAAAATTGACCCAGATCTTAAAACCGAACGCGGAATAGCCCTGCATAAACTAATTCGTCTAATGACAGCTGGGCTGCATGGCGGCGGTTATTTGAATTTTATGGGCAATGAATTCGGACATCCGGAATGGATTGATTTTCCGCGTGAAGGCAATAATTGGTCGTTTAAGCACGCTCGTCGACAATGGAATTTACGCGACAATGGCTTCTTAAAATATCAATGGTTGGGAGATTTTGACGCGGCGCTGATGAAGATTATTAGGCAAATTGATAATCCTAATGTTCACCATCTGACGGTTCGCCAATCTGATCACACGGTAAGTTTTATGCACGGCGACTTTTTATTTGTTATCAATTTTTCGCCCAACAAATCCCAATCAGATTACGCGGTACCCGCAGAAGCTGGCTCTTATAAATTGGCGTTAAGTAGCGACGACAAGAACTTCGGCGGGCAGGAGCGAATAGATCATAATTCCCGATTTTTCACTTCCCCAGCTGATAACAATCACAATCTTAAAGTTTACTTGCCAGCCAGAACGGGCATTATTTTACAGAAAGTTGACTAATGTTGACTTTTTTACACAAGTGTGGCATAAATTAATACAGACTTTTGTTGACAATCCCGTCAACGAAAGTAGTCCTTACGTATCTCAAGTGGAAAGGCAGTGTATCATGCTGAAACTCAAAATCATTGTCTCGATGCTAGCCGTAGCCGGCATGACGATCTTTATTTTGGGAGACACATACCTCACGACGGGTTTGTCCGTCGCCTGTGCAGCAGTGGCGCTGCCTATGTCAATATACCTAACATTTAGGTGGTTCATGAAACTGATGGACTATCTGAGCGACAGTCTACTGTGGCTCTCCTCGATCGTTCTGGCGGTGATATCAGGATCGATGGCAATTAGTGTACTCCAAGACATTGGAGCTATGGACGCACCGCTTAGTGCGACTATTGACAACACACTGAAAATGGGAGACGTGGGACAGTATGTCTCAATTGCGAGTAGCGTCTCTATCCTCCTCTCGCTCATCGCACCGTCGTGGTCGCTTCCCAAACACGACGAGGACTAACCACGCCCGCTAGAAATAGTTCGCTTAAGGCTTAAGCATTAAGCTCGAGCTCTCTTGGCGGGCTATTTCTATTGGCATAAAATTTGTTACACTAGATATTGTGAAGAAAAAAGTACCAAAATTCATTGAGCAATCATTAGCCCGAGTCGCTAATCTTTACAGCTTTGAGCCAGAGCATCATCTGGAGAAAATTGACGAAAGTTTGACACCTAATATGCGAGCTTTGCGCCTGGCTATGACGATTGCCGAGCAGCTTCTGAGCATGGGCGTGGTGGCGCGCGATGTGGTTCGTATGGCGCAAGGAATTACGCGGACATATTGCCGCAGACCCGTTCATGTGGACGTGAGCTACACTTTGGTGACAATTTCTCAAGACCGCGGAGTTAGCCATGAACCTTTGACGATGGCGCGAGTTATCGTTCCTGACGACCCTAATTATCAATTGATTCAAGCATTGCAATTATTAGCCCTCGACATTCGTCGCAAACAACTTTCCCTGGAAGAGGCCGAAGAGCGATTGCAACAAATACTCAAAAAACCCACCGAACATTCCCGACTAGTCGTTTACGCGGCGGGCGGATTAGTGAGCGCGGGTTCTGTTATTTTATATGGCGGCAGTTTACTCATGGCATCAATCGCGTTTCTGCTCGGATTCTCAGCAACTGGGTTATTAAGATGGCTAGGACGTATTGGCACACCGTTGTTTTATTCGCAAGCCCTCGTGGCGATTTTCGTAACATTGGTGGCGGCGGGCGCAGCTTGGTGTAGCAATTATCTGGGGCTAAGCGTCAATACGACGCTATTAGTCATCAGCGGCATCGTCTTATTAGTCGCGGGACTGATGTTTGTCGGCGCATTTCAGGACGCAATTGACGAATATTACATGACTGCCAACGCCAGATTACTAAAAGTCGTAATGGCGACGGGCGGTGTAATTGCTGGCGTGATGGTCGGATTATACATTGCGACAAAATTTGGCATTACTTTCCCAGCAACGCCAGATCGATTGACATTGGCGGACGGACACACTCAATATTTGGGCGCTGGAATTATCGCAGCGGCGTTTGTTCTGAGGAATCATTCTCGATTTTTGGGAATGGTTATCTCTGGATTAATTGCAATTTTTGGCTGGTGGATTTCAAGATTAGCCATGAGTTTTGGCTTTGATATCGTAACAGCGAGCGGCATCGCGGCGGCGGTAATTGGGCTGGTCGCAGTCCTGACTTCCAGATTATGGAAATTCCCTTCTCTGGCGATTATTGCAGCGGGAATCGTACCGCTAGTCCCGGGATTGTCGCTCTACAATGGATTAATGGGCGTCGTCCTATATCCGCCAAATAGTGTAAACTTTCTACCAGCCTTGGCCATCTTAGCGCGAGCAATCCTCATCGGCGTAGCAGTAGCAATTGGCGCATCATTCGGCAACATCGTCGGTCGCCCAATTCGCCGACAATTCATCAATTTATTCCGCCGAAACACGCAGATATCATGAAAAATAGCCCAAAATTCATTGGATTATCAGACTCGCGACTATTTCATATGCGCGGCGTTGCTTATAAGTCGTATAAACTAGCTCGCAACGTTTTTAAGATGGAAGAGGACAAGGCGCGTAGTTTATTTACAATGGGACTGATGCATGATTTTGCTTATGCTTTTGTTGAAAATCAGACGAATCACGAACATGAAGGCGGCAGGATCCTAAAATTATCTGGCTTCAATTGGGCTGATTCCGTATTTAATCACGGAAACCCAGACATAGAAAACTGGACGGATGAGCTACTAATCTTGAATATAGCAGATATGACGACAAGTCCAGATGGCAAACCGATAACTACAAACCAACGACTGGAAGATATCGAAAACAGATATGGCACAGATAGCATTCAGGCGACAAAAGCGCGCAAATTGACCAAACGAATCAAAGAAGAGCTCACCAAACGAAACCTAACAATTCCAAACTTATAAACCCGAAATTTAGCCAAACAAAAATCCCCGGATTCGCTCCGAGGATTTTTTATGAGGTAGAGATTATTTATTTCGCTTTTCGATAATCTCTTGCGCAACGTTTGGTGGAACTTCCTCGTATTGAGCCAATTCCATCGTTGAAGCGGCGCGACCTTGAGACATTGAGCGAATGTCCGATGTGTAGCCGAACATATTTGCTAATGGCACAAATGCCTTAATCAATTTAGCGCCACCCATCAAGTCTTCCATAGCGTCGATACGTCCGCGACGTGAGTTAAGGTCGCCGATGATGTCACCCATGAAGTCTTCTGGTGTAGTAACTTCAACCTTCATAACTGGCTCAAGCAAGATTGGGTTAGCTTGTTTAATACCTTCACGGGCAGCTATCGAGCCTGCCAATGAGAACGCCAATTCTGAGGAGTCGACATCGTGGTATGAACCATCGTAAAGTGTAGCCTTAACGTCAACAACTGGATAGCCGGCAATAACACCGCCTTCCAATGTTTCGCGAATACCCTTCATTACGGCTGGGCGATATTCCTGAGGAACCACACCACCCTTAATTTCATCAACGAATTCAAAGCCCTTGCCAGTCTCATTTGGCTCAAAGCGAACCCAAACGTCACCATATTGACCGCGACCACCAGACTGCTTGGCGTGCTTACCTTGAACTTCAGAACGACCCTTGATGCTTTCACGGAAGGCAACCTGAGGTTCACCAATGTTGGCTTCAACCTTAAATTCGCGCTTCATACGGTCGATAAGAATATCCAGGTGCAACTCGCCCATTCCTGACATAATCGTCTGACCTGTTTCTTCATCAGTATGAATTCGGAAAGTTGGGTCTTCTTCAGCCAAGCGCTGCAATGCCAACGCCATCTTCTCTTGGTCAGCCTTTGACTTTGGCTCAACCGCGATTGATACAGGTGGCTCTGGGAATTCAATTGACTCAAGAGCAATTGGATGCGCCACATCAGACAACGTGTTACCAGTTGCAGTAGACTTCAGACCAACTACAGCGGCGATGTCACCGGCTTCAACCTTGCTAATTTCTTCACGCTTGTCAGCAAACATACGAACGATTCGTCCGATTCGCTCTTTCTCGCCAGTTGTCGTGTTAAGAACGTAGCTTCCTGAGTTCAAAACACCAGAATAGACACGAACGAAGATCAATTTACCAACAAATGGGTCAGCAGCAATCTTAAACGCCAAAGCAGACAAAGGCTCTTTATCTGATGGCTTACGGCTAACTTCGTCGCCAGTCTTTGGATTCTTACCCCAAATTTCATCAACGTCTAGCGGGCTTGGCAAGAAATCAACCATCAAGTCAAGCAACTTCTCAACGATCACACCGCGACCGTCACCACCAGTGACTAGGTAGAAGTCACCAGCCAAAACGCGCTTACGTAGAGCCATTTTTAGCTCGTCAACGGTAATAGCTTCTTCACCCTGCTCCAAGAACTTCATAGTAAGTTCGTCGTCAGCTTCAACAGCGTTTTCAACCAACAGAGAACGTGCGTTTTTAGCTTTTTCAAGCATATCAGCTGGAATTTCACCGACCTTAAGCTCGTGATCTGTATAGTCGTCGTAGGTGTAAGCCTTCATGTCAATCAAGTCGACAACACCGTGGATAGTCTTTTCAAAACCAATTGGCAAATGAACTGGGAAAGCCTGCTTACTCAAGCGGTTGTGAATTGACTCTAGAGATTTGTAGAAGTCGCCACCCGTCTGGTTAATCTTGTTAACGAAACAAATACGAGGCACGCCGTACTTATTAGCCTGGCGCCAAACAGTTTCAGACTGAGCCTCAACACCCATCTTACCGTCAAAGACTGTAACTGCACCGTCAAGCACACGCAAACTACGCTCAACCTCAGCAGTAAAGTCGATGTGCCCTGGAGTGTCGATGATGTTAATCTTGTGATCTTTCCAGAAACAAGTCACAGCAGCTGACGTAATAGTAATACCACGCTCTTTCTCCTGTGCCATCCAGTCGGTGGTAGCACCGTCACCTTCACCACGAACCACACCGATCTTATGTGTCAAGCCAGTGCGGTACAAAATACCCTCAGTTGTCGTCGTTTTACCGGCGTCAATATGGGCAATAATACCAATATTTCTAAAATTCTTTAGCGGAACATGCGTCTCTGCCATAAATTTTCCTTTATATTACGTTAATTTGCCGAGATTTTTGGTCAATTTTTTGGCACCAAAAAACTACTCTTGCGTTTTATTATATCAGTTATCTATGTTTTTGACTAGCTCTGAGTCGGAGGATTCTTAGACTCGTTGTCGTTCTGAGCTGGCGCCGCAGGCGGATAGTTAGCCGGAGGCTGTTGCATAGGCGGCTGCGCGTATATTGGCGGATATTGACCAGGTTGCTGCGGATAGTAGTTTTGTGGATATTGTTGTTGCGGCGGAATTGGCTGCTGATATGACTGCTGTGGATATTGAGGTTGTTGCGGGAATTGTCCGGCGGTAGGATATGGATAGGCGTTCATCTTACGTCGATTACTGACAGAAACGGCAATTGCGATAATTGACACTGTTAAGAATAATGCTCCCGTTGAAAGAATCACCACAACCACGATTATAACTGTAGTGTTATTTTCTGATTCGCTCGTTCCAGCTTCTGCGCTAGATGCCTCGCTTTCCGTAGAATCATCTGGAGTATTGGATGAAACTTCGATCATCTTTGCTACTAAATAATTGTCGGGGTATTTTTTATCCAATTGTTCAAATTTAGCTTTTGCCTGAGAATATTTACCTTGAGAAAAACTCTCCAAGCCATCTTTCCAGAGTTTAGTCAATTCGCCGTTCGCCGATAACGCAACATTATTTTTCTTCGCCATAGTTTTCAGATCGGCAATATCACGAAATATTCCCTCTCCAAAGCAAGAATTGTTGTGTTCTCTCCTATTCGCACAGGATGAACCGCCGTAGGTGTTTAGTCCAATCTGCTTACCATCGTCATCAAACGCTGGACCGCCACTGTTGCCTGCCGCAATTTGCGCGCTCATTGAAAACAACTTATGACCACCCGCATCGCTAGCCGAACCAGAAACATCACCTTGAGTAACAGTTGGGACAGTCTTACTCTTCTTCGTATTTACGCCGTCGTCGACAATCGCTGGATAACCAATCGCCGTCACCCGATCGCCTCTAGAAATCCTAGAGCTATCGCCCAATTCCACCGCTGGAAATCGCCCTTCAACCTTCAGAATCGCCACATCACTTTTGTCGCTATTCAGATCCATCCCGCGACCCTTCAAATCAACTTCCGCGTCAATTTTCTTGGCTGGAATATTAGTCTTCGTCTTTTTCCACTTAAGATTGCCCGAACCGTCATCTTCGCGCGCAATAGGTTCGCTTGAGGTCTGAATGACATAATCGTATCGATCGTTTTGCGAACGTATATTATCGGCAGGAACTTGGTTGATAAGACCGAGAATTGCCGCTTGCGCACTCTGATCGCCGCCATCAGCCTTATTTGCCAAATCCCGAAGCGTCTCTCTAGTTACATAGCCCGCATCTACCACAAACTTTATATATTTATTCATGTTCTCTTGCGTGTTGAGACCCATGATCATACTCTGATTAGAAACTTCAGTAACATGCCCATTTGTAGCGATGTAGCCGTCGTCAGAAACAATCGATCCACTACCAATTCCACCCGTACATAAGCCATTCAGCTGCATACTCGCGCCATTCTGCGCCGTATAAATCATATCAGCACAACGATATGTTCCCACACGGACCGTAGCAATTTGATTCCTTGCCACCACTTTGATAACGGAATCTTCGTCTAGTTCATCCAAAGTATTCGTAGTGTCTTTATCTTCTGAGAAATTTTCCGCCTTAGTTTCGGTCTTAGCTATCGTAGCGGAAGCCACTTGCGCCTCATTATCGCCATCAGCCCTGACCAAGTAGCTACTGTCTGGATTCTGGAAAGTAACCTTAGCAACCAGCGCTTCCAGCTGGTCAATATATGGCTGCGTGTACGAATTCTTGCTCAATGCAAAAATCGTCATCCAGTACGGTCTGCCATTCTGAATCGTTAAATAAGTTATTTTTTCACCAGTTTTCTGCCACTTGCCGTCAATAGTGCTTCCGTAATCAACAACCATCTTCTTAAACTTACGCCCAGAAATCGTCGCGTCGCTGGTGTGATATTTTAAGTTAGGATTATCCTTCTTCTGCTTGTTGATATCACCCTGAAGCATTAAATCCAAATCTGAATATTTCTTCGTATCCTTGTATTCCTCGGGCATCGTTGACCGATCAAAATAAGCTTTTTTGCGCGAAGTTACGATTGAGAAGTCTGGCATAATCTTCCTAAACGAGAACTTCTCTTCTTCCTCCTTTGGCTTTTCTGAACCTTTTCTGAAATATAATCGCAAAATCGCATAAGCACGACTTTCTTTTAGCTCATCATCGGCATACGTGGTGGCGCTATACTGCTTCTCATTAGAATCTTTATTTAAGACGTGACCTTCGCCAGTAAAAATACTCTTGTCGTATCGAATTGAATAGCCGTATTTGGAAACGACTTTTTGCGAGTTCTTAGCATCTTCTTCGGCAAAAATCTTCTGGATCTTCTTTTTTGCGGTTTTACTAACTCCGGAAGAGCGGTTATTATTAACGACAATTAGCCCAACTATAACAGAGACTAAGAAAACTACGCCCAGAACGATGGCTACAATTTTTAATTTCTTCATTGACTTCTGATTCATACTGCTCCAATCCTAACGATAATTTACAAATTGCAAAGGTGTGTCGTAATCACTTTCCCGCAACAAACTAATAACTTTTTGCAGTTCATCCTTCGACGCAGAAGTAACACGAACGAGGTCGCCTTGAATTTGTGGCTTAGCTTTCGGCGCATTAGCACGAATATCAGCGGCAATTTGCTTCGCCGTTGGCTGATCAAGACCTTGCTTGAACGGAATTTCCCAAGTCGTCTTCAGGTTCGAAACAACTTTCTCTTTTGATAAATCCAAAACTTTGCTCGACTGACCGCGCCCCGCCAACTTCTTGCGCACAATGTCTAGCACGGCGTCAACTTGCCAATCGCTGTCGCCCGTAATCTTCAAACCTTTCTTATCATCCAGCCAATCAATTGCCGCGCTCGTTCCCTTAAAATCATAACGTCCTTGAATTTCTTTTTCAGCCTGCATGAAAACATTATTCATCTCGGCCTTGTCAATTTCTGACACAATATCAAACGAAAAACTCGCCATTTCTCCCTCCTAATTTTTTCTATTATACCAAAAAATCGCCCCGTTTAGAGCGATTTTCTGATTTTGCTTTCAGGCAATAATTAGCCGCGGGCAAAGTGCGCAAAGGCGCGGTTAGCTTCAGCCATCTTGTGGGTGTCTTCCTTCTTCTTGAAGGCAGCACCAGCTTCATTGTAAGCGTCAACAATTTCCAATGCCAATCGCTGTGAATATGGCATTCCACTACGAGCGCGGGCTGACTGAACTAGCCAGCTAAACGCATAGTGCAATTGTCGATGCCCCTGAACTGGGAATGGAATCTGGTAGTTAGCACCACCAACGCGGCGAGATTTAACCTCGAAGCTTGGGCTAACGTTCTTCAATGCTTTTTCAAACACTGCCAATGGATCTTCAGAATCCAATTTCTTAGCGGCAGTTTCTAGGGCTGTGTAAACAGCGCGCTCAGCCGCCAATTTCTTACCGTCTAGCATTGACTTGTTGATCAAACGCTGAACTAGTATACTTTGGTATCGGCGATCAGGCTTAAGTTCACGCTGCAATTTCTTGGTAACTTTACGAGGCATGATTATTTATCCCCTTTCTTTGTACCGTACTTAGAGCGACCCTTCTTACGGTTGTTGACACCTTGAAGGTCAAGCGCACCACGTACGATGTGATAACGCACACCTGGAAGGTCAGGCACACGACCACCGCGGATCAAGACCACGGCGTGCTCCTGCAAGTTGTGACCTTCACCACCGATGTACGCCCAAACTTCATAGCCGTTGTTCAATTTAACACGAGCAACTTTACGCAAAGCTGAGTTTGGTTTCTTTGGCGTCTTAGTCGTCACACGCACACAAACACCACGCTTAAGCGGTGCATTCTGGTCGTAATAACGTGTTTTTAGGGCGTTATGAATACGACCCAGTGCTGGCGACTTGGACTTTTTCTTAGCCGTTTGGCGCGGTTTGCGCACCAATTGGTTGATTGTTGGCATCCAATTTCTCCTTGGTTGATTTACTAATTATGGCAATTCGCCTTACGGTTTGGATTCAGCAACTCCTCTCCGTGTCTATACCTTTTCCGCCGAGATTGCAGTCTGTACACATTCAAACCACCGCGCACTCCGAAAAGAGGAAACTCTATGTCTATTCTAGCACAGATTTCGTAAAAGTAAAATCGCCACCCAGACTCAGAGCCTAAAGGATCAGATTTAAAAACAGGGTACTCATTGTCAGAGATGAATTCCTTGCACAGAATAGACATAACTTGTCACACATACTCACCCTAATCCATCACCTCCACTAGGAATATTTTCTTTTCGAAGCCGCCGCGTTTTTCTGCTTTTTCTGCGCGAATTTTTTCTAATTCTTCCGCGGCACAACTATGCAGGCTTGCGAGAGCATAGACTACTTCCATGATATCGGCAAGCTCATCAGTATTTTTATCTTTTTTATATTCCTCAACTTCTTCGACTAACTTTTTTGTAAGCTCCACGGCGTATTCGTCTGCCGTAAGTATTTTGTAAGTCGGCTTTTGCCCGTTAGCCTTAATGATTTCCAAAATTTTATCACGGACAAGTTTGTTATATACTGGCATAAAACCTCCTTTAATTGTTTACGATTACTTATTATGTTACTTACGGCATTTATGAGCGACGTACATTCGTCATACGTATTATCATATCTAAACTACAAAAGCCTACGATAGCTCCTAAGCCGCCGACAGATATAGAAAATAAATCACTCTAATATACAATTCTCCCCCTGTTGCAGAAGGGGGAGAATAAGTATGGTTGACGGAACTAAATGTGACTAGATCTCCGAGAATTCTTCCGCCAATTCTGTAGCCGTATCTTCAGCCACCTCCGCCTCTTCAACAGCGCCAGTTCCTACTGGAATCTTGCGGCCGATGATGACATTTTCCTTCAAACCGTGCAAGTGGTCAGCTCGACCAGATACGGCGGCGTTGATCAAGACGCGAGTAGTATCCTGGAAGGATGCAGCCGATAGCCATGAGTCACTCCAGATTGACACCTTCGTAATACCAAGTAGCAATTGTGTGTAGCTAATCAAGTTCTTACCTTCAGCAGCCAATTGCTTATTCGCATTGACCACAGCGGCCTTAGAAACGATATCGCCAGTCACGAATTCGCTATCACCAGCATCTTCGATTTGCACGCGACTAAACATCTGTCGGACAATAATCTCCAAGTGCTTATCAGCCACGTCCTGACCCTGAGCGGCGTAGATTCGCAGAACTTCGTTGATGATGTAGCGCTGAGTTGCCTCAACACCCTTAAGTCGCATCAAATCGTGCAAGTTCAACGATCCAGCTGTCAATCGATCACCAGCTTCAACAATATCGTTTGCCTTAACGACCAACTGCATATTGCCTGGGATTTCATAACGAGTTGGCGAAGCAGCCTCTGCCGCGATCACCAAAGTATCCTCAGCCGACTCAATCACACCGTCAAATGGCGCGATCAAAGGTCGAGTGTCGCTCTCGCCAGTTGCCAAGACATCGCCAGCCTTAACGCTTGAGCCAGCCTTAACCACAACAGTTCGGCCCTCCAATGGCAATCGCTCAACCTTGCCAGATTCTGGTGTAATTTGAACGATATACTTCTTGCCATCTTCCCAAACGTCAACCAAACCAGCAACTTCCGTGATAAATGCTTGACCCTTTGGCGTACGCGCTTCAAACAATTCTTCAACGCGAGGCAAACCTTGGGTAATGTCACCACCAGCAACACCAGAGTTGTGGAAGGTACGAAGCGTCAACTGAGTACCTGGCTCACCGACTGACTGAGCGGCGATAACACCAACTGGCTGATGATTGCCAACCAATTTACCAGTCGACATATCAATACCGTAACTTCGCTGTGGAATACCGTTAAGGTTATTTGTCGATAGTACGGACTGAATCTTAACACTTTCAATACTTTCGTCGTCGTCAATTGAATCTGCGATTTCACGCGTGATCAATTCGTTCTTATTGACGTGACCTGGAATTGTTTCAGCAGCATAACGACCAGCCAAACGGTTTGAGAAGTCAATCATCGTCTCTTCAGTTTCTGATCGGTAAATTGCGTAACCTTCATCGTCGCCATCGGTATCTTCAACAGTAAAGACATCTTGTGCAACGTCTACCAAACGACGAGTCAAGTAACCCGAGTCGGCAGTCTTAAGAGCCGTGTCAATAAGACCCTTACGTGCACCACGAGTTGCGATAAAGGCTTCAAGGCTAGACAAACCGCCGGTGTAAGAGCTGCGGATTGGAAGCTCAATCTCATGGTTGGTTGCGTCCATCTGAACACCAATCATCGCGCTCGCCAACTTCACGTTGGAAATATCACCACGAGCACCAGAGTTAACCATCATAGAAATACTGGTGTCCATGTGCGCCAATTGGTCTTTCAGGAATGCTGTAATCTTATTGTCGACGTTTCGCCATGCGCTAACCGTCAAGTTGTATCGCTCTTCCTCAGTAATCAAACCTTGGTCGAATTGTTCAGAAATCAAAGCTGCCTTAGCATCACCTTCAGCCACAAATTGAGGAATTTCCTCAAAGTGAACGTAGTCGGTCATACCAGTCGACACAGCCGCAACCGTAGCAAAGCGGAAAGCTTGACCCTTCATGCGGTCTGCAATCTTGGCGGTTTCTTCGGCGCCATACTTGTTGAATATTTGCGCCAACACCTTCTTAAGCTGCTTTTTAGTCTGGACATTATTATCATACGGGAAATCTTCAGGCAGAATCTCATTGAAGAAGACGCGACCCAAAGTTGTTTCACGCATTTTACCTTTCGCAAAGATACGAATTGGGGTTTGCAAGTGAATTACGCCATTGTCGTAAGCCATTTCTGCTTCGTAAACAGAGCTGTAAGTTTTAACCTTGTCGGTCTGAGCTTGTGGCTTGTCGTAAGTCAAGTAATAGTTACCAAGCACGATGTCCTGTGAAATGTGCAACACTGGCGCACCATCAGCAGGCTTCAACAAGTTGGCAGTTGCGCTCATCAATTCACGAGCCTCAGCCTGAGCCTCTTTTGATAGCGGCAAGTGAACAGCCATCTGGTCACCATCGAAGTCGGCGTTAAACCCGGCACAAACTAGCGGGTGCAATTGAATAGCTTTTCCTTCAACCAAAACTGGCTGGAAGGCTTGAATTGACAAACGGTGCAAACTTGGTGCGCGGTTAAGCAACACGTACTTACCTTCAATTGCTGAATCCAGCGCGTCCCAAACTACCGCTTCACCAGCTTCAATTAGACGTGAAGCCGAGCGAATATTGTGCGCAAATTCATTCTTAATCAACCAGCTAATCACGAACGGCTTGAACAATTCCAGCGCCATTTGCTTTGGCAAACCACATTGGTTAATCTTCAATTTTGGACCAACCACAATAACCGAGCGACCAGAATAGTCAACACGCTTACCAAGAAGGTTCTGGCGGAAGCGACCCTGCTTACCCTTTAGCATATCACTCAAGCTCTTCAAGCTGCGACGACCACCAGTCGAGCTAACTGCGCGACCGCGTGATGCTGAATTGTCAATCAAAGCGTCAACAGCTTCCTGAAGCATGCGCTTTTCATTGCGCTGAATAACTTCTGGCGCGTTAAGCTCAATCAACTTCTTCAAGCGATTGTTTCGGTTGATAATTCGGCGATACAAATCGTTCAAGTCAGATGTCGCAAATCGGCCACCAGACAGCGCCACCATTGGACGAAGATCTGGAGGGATAACCGGCAGAACAGTCATACATAGGCTTGATGGCTTAATGCCAGCAGATTCCATACTTTCAAGCATCTTCAAACGCTTTAGTAATTTCTTCTGTCGCTGACCTTTTGCAGTTTCAGCTTCCTCTGTCAATTCAGCAATGAGCTTTGGTAGATCAATATTGTCCAAAAGCTCCTTGACTGCACTGGCACCCATGCCAACTTCGATCAATTCATCATATTCTTCTGGCAAGTTGCGATATTCGCTCTCTGAGATCAAAGCACCGAAATTCAAGCTCTCCAATTGAGATTTCTTACCAATGTAAGCTTCTTCCAACTCCTCAACTTCACGGCTCTGCTCTTTAGCTAGTTGCTTAATATCAGCGCCATCTTCTTCAGCCATTTTTTCGTAACGGATTTTGATAGCCTTACGAGCCAAATCAGTTTCCGCTTCCAAATCTGCCAAATATTGATCACGAGTTGCTTCGTCAACATTTAAGATGACGTAAGTTGCAAAGTAAACGATTTTTTCAATATTACGAACCGTCATGCCGAGCAGCTGGCTCATTGCGCTTGGAGTGCCGCGCATAAACCAAATGTGCGCTACAGGCACTGCCAATTGAATGTGTCCCATTCGCTCACGACGAACGATTGACTTAGTGACTAATTCGCCATTCTTGTCGACAGCAGCTTCGCGTGAACGTACACCCTTAAGCTTTGAGTCGTGTGGATTGATATCCTTAACTGGACCAAAGATTCGCTCACAGAACAATCCGTCGCGTTCTGGCTTTTGTGTGCGATAGTTAATTGTTTCTGGCTTCAAAACTTCGCCGTAGCTCCATTTCAGAATGTCTTCTGGGCTAGCTACCGCCAAACGAACCGCGTCAAAATCGCTGATGCCCGTTGCGTTAAATGCAGTATTTGCCATCTTACGCGTCCTCCTTTATCTCTTCTACTTCATCAATATCTTGCACGCTCATGCCATCATCAATTTCACCGATGTCATCCGATTCGTCCAAGTATGTTTCTTCTTCCTCGCCATCAGCGGCAATGGTTTTGTCTTCTGGACCACTTGAAGCGATAACATGCTCAGCGTCAACTGCAGCTTCGTCGTCAACCAAATCAACTCGAAGACCCAAACCTTGAAGCTCCTTAACCAACACGTTGAAGGACTCTGGAAGTTTTGGACCAACAATCGGCTCATCCTTAATGATTGACTCGTAAGCCTTTGCACGACCGTAAACGTCGTCGGACTTAATTGTCAACATTTCCTGCAAGGTTGCAGCGGCACCGTAAGCTTCCAATGCCCAAACCTCCATTTCACCGAAGCGCTGACCACCGTTTTGTGCCTTACCACCAAGTGGCTGCTGAGTAACCATCGTGTATGGACCAGTTGAACGAGCGTGAATCTTGTCAGAAACCATGTGGTGCAACTTAATCATGTGCATCACACCAACCGTTGTTCGCTCCTCAAATGGTTCACCGGTGCGACCGTCAAACAATTGACTCTTGCCGTCACGCGCCAAACCAGCTTTTTCTAGCTCATCAGAAATCTTCTCACTTGGAACACCGTTAAATGACGGAGTTGCTACGCGGTAGCCCAATGCTCGTGCTGCCATACCAAGGTGAGTTTCAAAAATCTGACCAAGGTTCATACGGCTCGGCACACCAAGTGGGTTCAAAACCACGTCAACTGGCGTACCGTCCTCTAGGAATGGCATATCTTCAACAGGAAGAACTTTCGCCACAACACCCTTGTTACCGAAGCGTCCAGCCATCTTATCACCAACGCCAATCTTTCGTAATTGCGCAACAAAGATCTGAATTTGCATCAAAACGCCAGCCTTCAACTCATGACCATTTTCACGACTAAAGATCTTAACGCCAACAACTTTACCGCCGCCCGCGTTGTTCATTCGCTGTGATGTATCGCGAACGTCCTTAGCTTTTTCACCGAAGATTGCGCGAAGCAAACGTTCCTCAGAGCTCAATTCCTGCTCACCCTTTGGTGTAATCTTACCAACCAAAACGTCGCCAGCCTTAACCTCTGAACCGATTTGGACAATTCCGTTCTCGTCCAAGTGGCGCAAACTTTCCTCGGAAACATTTGGAATATCGCGCGTCACAATCTCTGGACCAAGCTTCGTCTCGCGAACCTCAACGGTGTAATCTTTAATGTTAATGCTTGTCAATCGATCATCTTCAACCAAACGACGACTCATGATAATCGCGTCTTCCATGTTGTAGCCACCCCATGGCATAAAGGCAACCAGAAGGTTTTTACCTAGGGCAATTTCACCGCCAGCAATTGAGGCGCCTTCAATCAGAATGTCACCCTTCTTTACCTTGTCGCCACGCTCGACGCGAACTTTTTGGTTATAACAACGATCGTCATTGTTCTTTACGAAATGCTTCAATGTGTAAATCTTTACGCCGTCAGCATATTTAACGTGAACTTCATCGGCATCAGCGCGAACGACTTCACCGTCAGCGCTAGCTTGAATCAAGTGACCACTATTCTCAGCCACAGCCTTCTCAATTCCAGTACCAACAGTTGCAGATTCTGGACATAGTAGAGGAACCGCCTGGCGTTGCATGTTTGAACCAGTTAAGGCACGGTCGACACGAGTCTTTTCAATAAACGGAACCAACGCCGCAGTTGAACCTAGAATCTGACGGTGGGCTGCGTCCATGAATGTAACTTGGCTAGCATCAACTTGTGATGGCTGCATGTTGCTTCGAGCATTAACGCGCTCGTCGCGGAAAGTTCCGTCTTCGTTAAGAGCCTCACCAGCGTCAGCGATAACCTCACCAATTTCTTGTGAAGCATCCAAATAAACAAGTTCGTCAGTGACTTTGCCGTCTTTTACGCGAAGATATGGAGTCTCAATAAATCCGTATTCGTTAACACGCGCATAAGTCGCCAAGTTAAGCACCAAACCAATATTCGCACCTTCTGGAGTTTCCACTGAACAGATACGACCATAGTGAGTTGGGTGGGCGTCGCGAACCTCAAATCCAGCGCGCTCACGAGTCAAACCGCCAGGACCAGTCGAGCTCAAGCGTCGCTTATGGCTCAATTCCGACAATGGGTTAACCTCGTCAAGTAGCTGTGATAGCTGGCTTGAAGTAAAGAATTCACGAACAGCTGCAACAATTGGACGAGCGTTGATCAATTGGCTTGGGCTAACACTTTCCAGATCAGCCACGCTCATGCGATCCATCGCATTGCGCTGCATTCGAAGCATACCAACACGGAATTGTCGAGCAATCAATTCGCCAACCAAGCGAACTCGGCGGTTACTCAATGCGTCAATGTCGTCAGCTGGCTCTTGCGTATTGTTCAAGCGAATAACTTCACGCAAAATCGCCACCAAATCGCTCATCTGCAACGTACGATTTTCTGCTGTATTTGCAACATCCAGACCCAAGCGTTGGTTCAATTTATAACGACCAACCCGCGAATAATCGAACCGCTTAAAGTCAAAGAACATTCGTTCAATCATCTGACGAGCATTATCGACTGTCGCCAAATCGCCTGGACGCAATCGACGATAAACCTCAATCAACGCCTCATTCGCACCGCGAGAAGTATCCTTGTCCAAAGTTTCGTCAATGTATTTTACGTCACCAGTATCAATATCAGCGAACAATTCTTTAATTTCGCTAGTCTTTGGATAGCCCAAAGCGCGCAACAAAGTCGTTGCTGGCATCTTGCGGCGGCGATCAATTTTTACGTAAATCGCGCCGTTAGAAGCCGTCTCAAATTCCATCCAAGCTCCACGTCCTGGAATGATTTTTGCGCCGTAGTAATTACGTCCCGCTACCGTTTCAGCGGTGAAGAAAACACCAGCAGAGCGGATCAACTGACTGACGACCACGCGCTCCGTACCGTTGATAATGAACGTACCGCGCTCAGTCATCCATGGATATTCACCGAGGTAAATCTCCTGCTCTTCAACCACGCCAGTTGTTTTGTTTGTCAATTCAACCGTTGCGTGTAGCGGAGCTTCAAATGTCAAGTTGTTTTCTTTGGCAAATTGGTCAGTGTTTTTTGGCTCGCCAAAATAATATTTGCCGAACTTTAATGACAGCTTCTGACCAGTGTAGTCGTCAATTGGATTAATTTCTGAAAATATCTCACTCAAACCTTCTTCGACGAACCAGCGCCAAGAATCTTTTTGGTGAGCGATTAAGTTTGGTAGCGGCAGGGCATTATCACCAGAGGTGAAATAGACGCGCTCGCTACTTGTGGTTGGTTTTTTTGCCACAGGCGTAAACACTCCTCGCTTTAATTAGTGGTTAATAGACGGCCGTGAAGATCTCTAATTCATAGCCCAAAATCACGATTTGCCACTCGCAATTTTCACCCGCCATGAATACACTACTTCTATAACTACTCATTATGACGAAAAGTGTCAATAAAATCAAGGGGTTTTACTAGTGTTTTTCAATATTATCAATCAACATATCATGAACTTCGTCAATTGTCCCGTCAGCAGAAATTACCGGAATTCCGTACGCCTCGGCAATCTCCAAATATCCATCGTCGACTTTTTTCTGAAAATCTTGCTCGCGCGACTCAAAAGTATCGGGATTTTTTAACTCACCGCGCATAGAAATTCGCTCTTCTCGCTTTTCGCGACTCAAACTCAAAATAACCATAACGTCTGGCTTTAAGTATTTTTCATCGGTGAATAATTCTGTCAATCGCAAAATCTCCGACTCGTCATAACCTTCGCCTCGCCCCTGATAAACCAGCGTTGAAATATAATTTCTCGCGCTCAAAACAATTTCCCCACGCTCCAACGCAGGCTGAATTTTTTCCCGCCATAATTCACGCCGAGCTGCAGAAAATAGCGCCACATTCACCGCGGCAGAGCGCGCCAAATCGCCATTTTTAATCACTTTTCGAAGCTCATTTGCTATTGAGGTTGATTTTTCCGGATCATCACTTCCCGGCTCTTCAATCACGCAAACCGTTCGCCCGATTGACCGAAAATATTCCGCCAATTTCGCAACCTGCGTCGACTTGCCCGTCCCGTCATTACCTTCAATAACTATATATTTTCCCGCGTCGCTCATCATCACCTCGTAATCACAATGTGCGGCTTATTCAGATAAATCATCATCTTTTTCGCCTTGCCGTCAACTTTTATAAAATGCGTATGTTGGTGCGCCATTGACCTGGTTTTACTTCCTTGCGCTCGGGCGTAAATTGAATAACCGTCACTTTCAAATTTCGCAATCTGATTCATATAGTCAATTTTTTCCTCATCACTCAAATTCGCCAATGAGTCCACGTGCCGTTTCGGTATCACCATCAAATGATCATCCACGCCGCAACCATCCCAAAAATTATAGCCAAATCTATTCTTAATGATCAGACAATGCGCTGTTTCACCAACGACCTGATCTGTGTGATGTTTTACCAATTGACAAAAATCGCAGCCGTCAGATTTATGCTTTTTCCTGTGATCGATATATTCTTTCTCTTTCGTTCGTGAGCGAAACATTGAACCTGCTACCATCATAAAATCCCCTCGCTAAGTCCCGCGATTTCCATCGGTTTATGCCGACGATCCTTAAACGCCCGCGGCAACATCATTTCTGGACGCCAAGTTTTTATCAATTCATCCAAATCGTCAGTGTGCTGATATTTACCACTCATTCCGCCGCGTCCACTAGCATATCCGCCGTCAACCTGACCAGTGTGATGAAAAATCAATTGCCCAATTCGCTCACCGACAGGCAAAACCACACTCTCATGCTTATTCAAATTGTAAATCTCAAGCGTAATCCGATTGATATATCCCGGATCAACCCAGCCAGCATCAAAACACACCGCCACGCCGTTTCGTCCCCAAGAGCTACGACTTTTCACCTCAGCCGCGCCGCCATGCGTTCGAATCCCAACAAATTCGTGCGTGTGTGCCAAAATTCGCTCACCAGGCTTCAGTACGATAATCGGATGATCTGGCGGAATATTCTTAAATTCCCGAAAACCGTGCCGCTCACACCATTCGGCGTGCGGAATCGCCTTAAGTGGACCCTTGAAATATCGATTGACATCAGACTCGTCAAACGGATTATAAACTCGCGAAATATCATCATATTCCTGTTTATAAAAATTAAAGCCTAGCGTAAAATCTAAGCTGGCTTCCGATACGTTTTTTGGGTTGAACGGCGTACAGACAATTATCCCGTCTTCAATCGCCGCTAATATATCTTTATTTGAGTACACGCTCACTAAACACCTCCCATTGCGTGATTTTTCTACCAAATCTTATTATGGCAAGTTTACGCATTTCTATCAAGCTTTCAGTAAATTTTACAGCATGTTAAACTGAAATTATGGAAAAAGCCATTATTGTAGCTTATGATAAAAACCGCGCCATCGGACAAAATGGCGATATGCCGTGGGGGCGAAGTTTACCGGCCGACTTGGCGAATTTTAAGCGTTTGACGAGAAATAGCAATGTCATCATGGGCAGAAAAACGTTTGAGTCAATTGGCTCGCGACCGCTTCCAGACAGAGAAAATATTGTCATTTCATCCAAGCCAACTGGCGTCAAAAAAGTTCTTACGGCTATGAATTTACGAAGCGCCCTGGATTTATCGCGATATCCGACTTTTATTATTGGTGGCTCACAAGTTTACAAAGACGCGCTGAATACTCCGGAAATTGACACCATTTATGCCACGGAAATTGACGCCGAATTCCCCGATGCTGACACTTTTTTCCCAGAGATAAATATGAACATATGGGAGGAAGTGAATCGAATACATCACCCAGCAGATGCTGAAAATAGTTACGATTTTGATTTTGTGATATATAAAAGAAAATAGCCTTCTTAAGTTGACAGTATTTAATATTTGTGGTATGATAAAGCGCATGAACGAACGATCTATAATACGCGCTACAACATCTGAATATATGGAAAACACTCCAATTGCAGATCTGCCAGAAGGTACAATAATAATATTATCCGACGAACCTACCAAAGAAGGTACAATACTCAAAGATACAGCCCCTATTGTAGAAAAATGGACAGACGAAAAAGGAAATGATAGAGCGATAGGAAGGCGTGCGACTATACTATGTGATATCGCTACTCAAGAGTTTAGTGTTATTCTACCCAATCAAGAGATTACCGGTCTGAAACAGTCTGGCATTGAAGACGGCAAATATATGATTCTTACGACTAAAGAATCTAACGAAGAATAGACATCGATCATTTCAACCAATGGACATAAAATCGTAAATCAATCTACACAGCGATCGGCGCTTTTATTGCTGGATGGCATTCATAATCCTCCAGGCGGATATCGTCAATAGTGAAATCGTCAATATTCTTGATGTCTGGATTCAACCACAGCTTTGGTAGCGGCAGCGGACGGCGCGATAATTGCTCGTCAACTTGCGCGCGGTGATTATTGTAAATATGTGCACTATTTAAGGTATGGATAAACTCGCCGGGTTGCTTGTCGGCAACTTGAGCGACAATAGACAAAAGCAGCGCGTAACTGGCAATATTAAACGGCACCCCAAGGAACATATCCGCCGATCTCTGAGTCAGCGCCAAATCCAACTTGTCCTTCTCGCCGTTTTTACCAGGTCTTACGCTAAATTGAAACATCGTATGGCACGGAGGCAGCCCTCCAGCTTGAACGATGTCATCAATTTCCGCCACATTCCACGCACTCACGATATTCCGACGCGACTCTGGATTCGTCTTTATCATATCAATGGCGTTCTGAATTTGGTCAATAGTTCCGCCCTTCCCGTCCGGCCATTTTCGCCATTGGACACCATAAACAGGACCCAAATTTCCCCATTCTTCAGCAAACGCGTGATTGTTCGCAATCTTATCAATAAATTCCTTCATTCCAGCGCGCCACTCGTCGCCGTTGATCTCCGGAATATCCTGACCGGTTTTTTCCAAATAATTCTTGTATGGCCACTCATCCCAAATATGAACGCCGTTTTGCGCCAAATATTCAATATTGCCCGTACCCTTAAGAAACCATAAAAGCTCATGAGCGACGCTTTTGAAATATAACTTCTTCGTGGTCATAGCTGGAAATCCATCCGCCAAATTATATCGCGTCTGAATACCAAAAACTTCCGTCGTCCCCGTTCCCGTACGATCACCTTTTTGCACGCCGTTATCACGAATGTATTTCAATGCGTCTAAATATTGCCTCATAAGCCCTCCTTGCCTAACTCAAATTATGACAATATCCATCAAAAACCACAAGCAGAATCACTAGTAGTTTTAACAACAAACACGCAAATTTTTACGACAATTTAGTCAAGACTTTATCAATCAGTCCGTACTTTACGGCCTCATCCGGCGTCATCCAATAGTCACGCTCCATATCGGACTTAACCTTAGCCAACTTCTGACCGGTGTTTTTCGCCATAATCTTCGCTAGCATTTCCTTAACTTCCAAAGTTTCCTTCATGTCAATTTCCATGTCGGTCACTTTTCCGTGCGTTCCAGAAGATGGCTGATGAATCATCACCTTAGCGTGCGGCAAGCAAAACCTCTTGCCCTTAGCGCCAGAGCTGAGCAAAAACGCTCCCATGCTTGCCTGCAAACCAATTCCATACGTCGCCACATCGGGCTTAATAAAATTCATGGTGTCATAAATTGCCATACCGTCATAAACGCTGCCGCCTGGACTATTGATATATAGCGATATATCAGCTTGCGGGTCAACGTATGCCAAATGCAGTAATTGCGCCACTACACTGTTAGCGGTATGCTCGTTAACATCTTCGCCAAGGAAAATAATTCTCTCATTCAACAATCTCGAATAGATATCAAAAGCACGCTCGCCGTCGGCCGACTTCTCAATGACAGTTGGAATGAGATATGATTTTGGCATATTTACCCTATTTCTTCGTGTTTAATTCAACCAATTTAGCGACAGTTTTATCTGTAATCATTCGGTTGGCAATATCGCGGTGAACGTTTGGATTGTCAAATTGCTCTAATATTTTCTTATCTTTACCGTATTGTTGCTTAAAGAAATTAATCTGTTCTTGAATCTCGTCGCGAGAAGCGTCAATCTTCAATTCCTTTGACAACTCTGCCAATACCAAGCCAGCCTTAACGCGCTTTTCAGCCGCTGGACGAGCCTCTTTCTTCGTCCACTCTTCCTTATCCTTGAAGCCCTGAGTCTTCAAATAGCTGTCCAAACTCAGTCCGCTATACATCAAATTCTGAGTCAAATCACGCTCGATTGATCGCAATTGATCCTCAACCAAAAGTTCTGGCAGCGCGGCTTTACTTTTTTCTGTCAATTCACCAACCAACGCGTCCTTAAATTTCTCATCAGCTTCACGCTCTTTTTGCGCTGTAAGTTCACGCTTGATGTCCGCTTTTACTTCCTTCATCTCTGTAAATGGACCACATTTTGCGGCAAATTCGTCGTTTAGTTCTGGTAATTTCAATTCGTTAACCTTGTGGAGTTTCACGGTAAACACAACGTCTTGACCTGCCAAATTCTCAGCGTGATAATCCTCTGGGAACTTCAGTTTCAAATCGAACTCTTCACCAGCCTTATGACCAATCACGCCTTCTTCAAATCCAGGAATGAATTGACCTTCGCCAAGCTTCAACCCATATTCCTTAGCCGAACCGCCGTCAAACGCCACGCCGTCTTTCTTTCCCGTAAAGTCAATCACAGCCTCGTCGCCGAGCTTAGCAGCACGCTTGACCTCTGATTTTTCAGAATAGTTTTTACGGATTCGCTCAATAACCTCGTCGACATCTTTATCTTCGACCTTGGCTACTTCTTTTTTCGCTGTCAATTTTTTGTAATCGCCCAATTTTACTGGCGGAATAACTTCAACTTCAGCCGTAAATTCCAACTCAGAACCAGGAACAAACTTCTTAACTTCAACGTTAGGTCGATCCAAAGCTTGCAATTTCTCCTGCAAAAACGCCTCAGCTACTGCCTTTGACAAAGCATTCTCCAGAATCTGTTCCTGAAGCGCATTCGGATCAATGTGCTTAGCGGCTATGCTTGCGGGAACTTTTCCTTTGCGGAAACCTGGAACTTTGATGTCGCGCGCCAACTTCGTCAAGGAAACCTGCTCCGCGTCAGCCAATTCGCTAGCACCCAAAGAAATCGTCAATTGAACTTTAGTATCTGATAGTTTTTTTACAGTAGTCTTCATAAAGACTAATTATAACAGATATCAGACTATATCTCAAACAGAGCGTCCTCATCGCCATCGTATCGACGATCTTTGACAATTGTCACAATTCGTTCAGCACCAACCTTTTGTTCATCAGATTCCACCAAGTTTCGAACCGTGTATGCGCCGCTAGCAATTTCATCCTCACCCACGAACACCGCAAACGGAATTTGCTTTTTTAGCGCCGCTTTTATCTGCTTGTCAATCTTTCTACCAGTGATATCCAACTCCGCTCGCACGCCTTCACTGCGCAATTTTCGCGCCAAATTGTCCGCGCCAGCCATAGATTCCTTTGACACCGGAATTATATATACATCTGTTTTAGATGCCAATTTCGGCAACAAATTGTGCACTTCCAAAAATTGCTCCATCGTTGTTGCGCCCATGCCGACGCCGACCGTAGCAATCGGCTCAACGCCAAATAGTCCGACCAATCCGTCATATCGTCCGCCGCCAAACAACGCTCGGTTATTCTCTGGCGAATTGTCAAAAAGCTCAAAAACCATGCCCGTGTAATAGTCCAATCCGCGCATCAAAGTAACATCAAACACTGCATTCGTAATGCCTTTTTGGCTAAGCAATTTCATCACTTCGCGAAGTTGCTTGACGCTTTCATCTCCCATCAATTCGCTCGGCAAATCATCAACCGACTTCATACTAATCATTTTCGCCAACTTAGGTAGACCTTCGGCTGCTTGATTGCCAAAAATCTCAATCGCCTGACGCTTAAATTCTTCGGCAGGAATCTTATTTTTCCTATCAAGCAGCTTCATCATCATCGTCGAACCAACAATATCAAGCTTCAAAAATTGACTCATCAAACGATTGATCAATTGGCGATTATTAACCCTGACCGTAAACATTTCTTGCTTAGCGCCAAAATTCATCACGCTAGCGTGGCTCAGCTCAATAATCTCCGCGTCCGCCGCCGCGCCATCTACACCAAATAAATCCGCGTTCAATTGCCAAAACTCACGCTCACGCCCACGTTGTGGCCGTTCATAGCGCATAAAATTAGCAATTGAATACAGCCGCGCAGGCATCGCTAATTCCTGCCGCTTAGCCGCCACCATTCGAGAAATCGACGGCGTCATCTCAGGACGAATCGCCACCATTCGACCGCCACGATCTTCAAAAGCGTATGTTTGCTCGCCCGCCAATTCTTGGCCTGACTTCGCCAAATAAATATCTAGCGGCTCCAATAGCGGCGCGCCATATTCTTCATAGCCAAAACTCTCAACCGTCTTGTGCCAAACATTAAAAATATAATTCTGCAGACGCTTTTCCTCTGGAAAATAGTCTCGCGAACCTTTGTAACTTTGTGTAGATAAACTGCTCATGTTAGCTCCATTATGTCATTATTTCTTATTTATAGCAATCAAAAACGCCGAGGCAGAACTCGGCGCGTACAATCAAAAATCAGAGTCCTACCTCGGCAACACGTGTGAATGATGGAATTTAGGTAAAATCATGATACTATTATAGCACATTCTGCTGCAACCAACAATACATCGCCACAGTTGCTGCCGCGCCGACGTTTATGGAGCGAGTCGAGCCGAATTGCTCAATCGCCACAATCTGATCCGCAGCGTTCGCTAATTCCACAGAAATCCCCGGCCCTTCTTGCCCAAATACCAAAACCGCACGCTTCGGTAACCTCGTCTGCGACATATTAACACTTCCTGGGATATTATCAATAGCAATAATTTCCCTGCCTTCATTACGCATTTTCTCAATAAACTCTTCCGTCGTCGTCAAATACGTAATATGCAGATACTTATCCGTCATCATGGCACCGCGCTTATTCCATTGCCTGCGCCCAATCACATAAATCTGCCGCACGCCGAACGCATTAGCGCTCCTGACAATTGTTCCCATATTAAAATCCCGCTCGGTATTTTCCAGCGCAATCACCAAACCGTGATCTTCAGAATCCAACTCATTTATAATCTCCGATTCGCTCCGACCCTTAAATTTATCAATGACATTTCTTTTATCTTCCATCTCTGTTATTTTAGCAAAATTCCTGAATAAATAACAAAAATCTAGAGCCTTCTATTGACTTTTTACGCGAGTGTTGTATAAATAAAGGTAGCTTTCGTTGATGAGTTGAGTAAATCCTCGTCCGAAAGTGAACTTTGACAGGCAATCGAACACAAGATGAGTTTTTATTTCTTTTTCTGGAAGAAATTGGAAAGAGGAATGAGATCTCATCTCGTGTATTAAAGAATAATACACTATCGCGCACCCGCGAGGATGAGAAGAAAGATGGAGCGATGAACTTTCTCAAGGCTCTTTTCGGAAAGATGGGCATTTTTGGAAAGTCTGGCCCTGAGCTTGACTACCTTATCTACCGCATTAAGGAGGCGGAAGCAAAGCTTCTTGAAGCTGATTCCCGCTTGGAATCCTCCGAGCATGCGTTTTACAGGTCTGTTTCTATGTTCAACGAATATAGCGAAAGCTCTTATTCGGAATGTTTAGTATACTGGGACAGGTACCAAGACGCCGTGATAGAGTGGAAAAAGGCTCATAAGGAGCTGTCCAAACAAATGGAGGCATTCCGCCAGGTGAGTGGTCGCAAATATAAGACTAAGGTGTACAGTCAATTATATACCTCAGTGTATGATGAGCTGTATAAGTTTAAGCTTTTCTGAAGCGTACACACATCTCTCTAAGAAAGGGTTGATAAGTATCTGTTCTACTTACGGTTGCCTGTCAACCCCTTCTTTGAAATATGAACTTATGACATTAAAAATCACCCTGAGCATGGGTGATTTTCTTATAGTGAAAAATTTCAATCCTTGGTGCGGATGAAAGGACTTGAACCTTCACGTACTTGCGTACACTAGCACCTGAAGCTAGCGCGTCTACCAATTCCGCCACATCCGCATGGGCTACGCGTCAATTATAGCCCAATTCTCACCCAGTATCAAGCTTGATTACGAAGCTTACACCACGCGTTTAATTCCGCTGCTAATTCCTTTGGATGAGCCTCCGCTTTAATTCCTGGATTAAAAATTCCAGCTGGATCAAAGATTTTTTTCACCTTTGCGTATAATTGTTTTTCATCATCTGGCAGATTTTTATAGATAAAGTTAGCCTTCAATCTTCCGTCACCACCAAAGCCTGCAAAAGAACCTTCATACTTATCAATAATCTGAGAAATTTCCGCCAACAACTGAAGAATCTTCTGACGCTCACTCACCTTTTTACTATCAAACGTCGGATGTAGAGAAATATAATCGCTTGAAAAATCAACAAAAACTGGCAAATCCACGCCGTACTTAGATTCCAGCGACTTCAGCTCACTAAGGAAACTATCAATCTTTTCTGGCGCCATTAAAATCCCGGAGAAAACGCGTGGCGTAATCATATGCGGCTCGCTCGGAGTTTCCGCCAAAGCCAAAACAGAGTGTAAGCTGAACAAATCCTGCTCTTCCAAGTGCAGAGTTTTTATGTCAATCGCTTCTGATGATTCCAATTTTCTAGTCAATTTCTTCGCGGCTTTATTGCGCGCTCTGTCAGAAAAGTCATCAAAGATAGCCAAGACCACCGCGCCCTTAAAACATTCTTTCGGCGCCCACTCAACCACTTTACCGACGACCGCAGCCTGACGGAAGAATCGCCCGTCGATTATTTCCACTGCCGATGCCTTATTTTTCATCGCCAATTCCACGGCCGATTGCGCGTCTGACAACTTTTTATATGATGCGGCAACAACTGAATATTCTGGACGAATAAATTGCGCCTTCATAATAACTTCGCAAATCACACCCAGACTTCCCTGACTACCGATAAACAGCGGCGTCAAATCAAACGACCCGTCCTTTTGCTTCACCCGAGAAATCCCACTATAGCCAACTGTATCTGGCAAAGCTGGATCCATTTGCGAAATCAGCTCGGCGTTATCTGAGATTAAATTGTCAATCTCTCGATAAATCTCGCCCTCAAACGTCGATAAGCCTTTTTTCTTACTCAATTCGCGTCGAGATATGCGACCAGTCTGAATCACGTCACCATTACTTAGGACAATCTCAAGCTGCTGAATCGCGTCAGCAAAACGACCATGCGCGCCAGATAACATTCCAGATGGAGCTGTGTTAATTGCGCCACCAATTGTGCCTTCTTCCGCCACATATGAGGTTCGCGGCAAGCCCAAGCCTTTATGAGTAGACAAAGTTGCGTTGATTGCCGAAAGAGAGATTCCCGCTTGAGCATGAATCAGCTGTTGGCGAGGATCAATACCAACCACACGATTCATATATGTTTTTTCGTCAATTGCAATGCCTTTATTCGTCGCTGCGCCAGTTTCATCATTGCCACAACCACGAACAAACACAGGTAAAACATGACCTTTCTCTGCCAATTGAGAACAAAATCGCATCACTTTCCTGATGTCGTTCATATTAGCCGCACGAACAATCATTTCTGGTCGGCGCGCCAAAAGTCCATTGTCAACCTCAACTTGACTCAATGCAAAATCCTGCGACGCGACTTCGCCACTAAGATGTTCATTCAAATATTTCGCAACTTTATTCATCAATCCTCCTTAGTATGTTACTTCAATTTTAGCATAAGCGCGGACAGTTGATAAGTAGAATTTGTTTTGATATAATCAGGTTATGCGGATGTGGTGGAATTGGTAGACACGCATGCCTTAGGAGCATGTGCCTCACGGCGTGAAGGTTCAAGTCCTTTCATCCGCACCAAGAACTGAATTTTTTCACCATAAGAAAATCACCCTGAGTATGGGTGATTTTTAATTAATCTTTTATGGCGTCGATCAGTTTCGCCTCTGCTGAACTTATTTTTGCTGCAACCACTGCGCCAACTCCTTCCATACTACAGCTATCATGTCGGTCTTTTCATCGTCACTCATCTCAGCTATCGTCTTGTTTGCGCCATCAACTTTGAAATATTTATCGTAGTCACGACCATTCTCGCCGCGTGGTTCGCTGAGTAATTCACCATGCACTTTGTACGTAAACGTCTTGATTTCTAGTCCATCTAGATACGTAACCGTACGCTGAGTGTATGCCCCTCTGTCATCTTTAAGCAATTTTACTATGTTTTCTATGCCGATAGTATCAAGTGCGTACTTCGTGTAAACCCCTGGAAAACCTTTGAGGCTTTTGATGAACAGTCCAGAGTCCATAACAACCAGTGGGCTCTTTAGTAGTTCGTAGTATTTTTGAGCTTTATCAATGGATACTTCTTCTTGGCTATCTGATTGAATTTCCGGTACATCAGGTAGTTCCCTGTCGGGAGCTGTGAGTGTTAGACCCGCCCCCAATAATGCCTGGTTTGCTCCAGCTAATTTATATTTGTTGGTTGTGGCGTAGGTTATATTCATAAAGCCCCTCCTTTATTGAATTATTCTTTTCTTTGCCATGCAACTCCTGCATAAAAAACATTCTTCATTACCACTAGTACAGGAGTAAGTATTGGAACAGACCATGATCGTATCAGCAACGAGGGACAATAGACTCATATCTGGATATTCTGACCCCTCAGGAAGCACCTTTTCTGCGCCTATTATCACCGTTCGTATAGTTTCCTTGTTTACTCAACTTGTCAACAAAAGCTACTTTCACTTATATCACACTTGTATAAAAAGTAAATAGGATATACTCAGCGCAACTTGTCAGGACTTGAAACCTGAACTATAATTAGCTCACATCACGAGTTCGTTAAATAAAACGACAGATGTAATTACGGGAAATTAGCTCAGTTGGCTAGAGCGCACGATTCACATTCGTGAGGTCACAGGTTCGAGCCCTGTATTTCCCACCATTTCACGTTAGGTATAAATATGGAGTCTTTTTACGTTACGTCAACTCACCTTGACATAGATATGGCGACTGAACCTCATCCGTCTGGGTTGGTTATATTCTCGCGAGAATTATCTACAAACGGGGAGCCCGCTGGGCATATAATAATATCTCCCGAGAACCATCATACAGATATATATTGTGATTACCTTGAAAGAAATGAAGCTTTAGTAACAGAACGCGAACGTTGGGGAGTAAAAAATCGACAAGGCAAGATTGTAAATTACTTCACCCGAACAGAACCTGCTTATGGAATGTATATACCCCAGTTAGACGACATGCCAGACTATCCCGAACTACTAATAGGCCTGTACGAATAATAGAAAAGCGAAGAGATTAGCCCATCAAGAATTAAGAGTAGACTCGACGCAAGTTAAATTGGCAACGCAAGCTCTCGGTATAGTAATGGCTGATCTAGATATTTTACATAGAGCCGATGGCAAAACTCGGCTGATAAATTTTCCAAAAGACCAACTTGACGAACAGCAAATTACAGTATATTAAAGCGTTAAACACAACTTTTACTCTTTTTATTTCCCCCTTATCGTGGTAAAATTTTATATTAAGAGGAAGGTCTGTGTTAATATCAGACCATATTTTTATGAAGGACGCTAGCAAGATTCGAAACATTGCCATTATTGCCCACGTCGACCACGGCAAAACGACCATGGTTGACGGGCTATTAAAGCAGTCGCGAACATTCCGCGACAACCAAGCCGAGATGAGCCAGGAATTGATTATGGATTCCGGCGATCAAGAGCACGAGCGCGGTATCACCATCACCGCCAAACAAACGTCAATTTTTTACGGCGACTATAAAATAAACATTATCGACACGCCAGGACACGCCGATTTCTCTGGCGAAGTTGAACGAACCCTGAATATGGCTGACGGCGTTCTGTTGATCGTGGACGCACAGGAAGGTCCGATGCCTCAGACCAAATTCGTATTAGCGAAGGCGCTTGAGCTGGGGTTGAAACCTGTCGTGATTATCAATAAGATTGACAAGCCAGCCAGGCGAATTGCCGAAGTTGAAGACGAGTTGAGCGATCTGTTTTTGGAGCTAGCGACCGACGATTATCAATTGCAATATCCAATTTATTACGCAATCGGACGCGACGGAAAATCATGGAAAGAAATCCCTGCAAACACCGACGAAGATGCAGATTTGACACCAATTTTTGACGCGATTATCAACGACATTCCAGCGCCAGACGTGACGGAAGATGGCGCGTTTCAATTGCTTGTTACCAGCCTACAATATGACACATTCCAAGGAAAATACGCGATTGGACGAATTGCTCGCGGATCTGTTAAGCGTGGCTTGCAAGTCAGTTTGATGAAAAATGGCGAAGTCGCGGGCTCGGCACGAATTGAGAAAGTTTTTGGCTATCGCGGCTTGAATCGCGAAGAACTTGACGAAGCTTTTGCTGGCGACATTGTGGCGCTGGTTGGCGTGGCTGACGCGCATATTGGCGATACGATTGCCGACAAAGAACAGCCTGAAGCGCTGCCGACAATTGACATTGAAGCGCCAACTCTGAGCATGTACCTCGGACCAAACACCAGTCCAATGAAAGGACGCGAAGGCGAGTTTACGACATCCAGGCAAATTGGCGACCGATTGAAGCGAGAGCTTGAAACCAACGTGGCGCTACGAGTCGAGGAAAATGGAATTGGCTTTACGATTTCTGGACGCGGCGAATTGCACTTGAGTGTTTTGATTGAAACCATGCGACGTGAAGGCTTTGAGTTTGAGGTTGGACGACCGCAAGTTGTTACAATTACCGAGGATGGCGTCGAAAAAGAACCGATTGAAGAACTGCAAATTGAAGTCGGAAGCGAATTTATCGGCGCGATTAGCCAGGAGCTTGGCGCGCGACACGCCGAAATGAAATCTCAGGAAACGACCACTGCTGGCGCTGCTCGTTTGACTTACATTTTGCCAACGAGGGCGCTGATTGGTCTGCGCAACATTTTATTGACCGCCACCAGAGGTACGGTGATTATGAATTCCCTGCCTCACGGATATCAACCGCTTGGCGGAAAATTGCCAAAAACCCGCAATGGAGTTTTGATTGCGTTTGAGGCTGGCACAACAACACCTTACGCTTTGCAAGCAGCGGAGGCGCGCGGTGAATTATTGGTCGGACCAGGAACAGAGGTTTACGCCGGAATGATTGTCGGAATCTACAATCGCCAAGAAGACATCGAAATCAACGTCTGCAAAGCCAAGCATTTGACTAACATGCGTTCCAAATCGTCGGATGGAACTGTGCAATTGACGCCATTTACGCAGTTTAGTTTGGAGCAATGTATCGACTTTATTGAAGACGACGAGCTTTTGGAGGTTACGCCAAAGTCATTACGACTTCGCAAGCGATATCTGGACGCAAACGAACGAAAACGAGCCGCGAAACAATAGTCGTGTAAACCACAAAATAACCGCCCCGTAATGAGGCGGTTTATTTTTATACGCAGAAAGGAATTAGTTGACAAGAGTTTCTTTGACCCGGCGAGAAGCAAAGAAGTACAAGATTACCAATCCTTCTACTATTAGCATTGTAACGATTCCGGTAATAAATGCCGGAACCTCTACTCCCGATCTTCCAGATGCATATATAACTACCGCATTTGCAACATTGCCCAATCCAGCTGTGGCGATCGTAGCAACGGCTAGCCACTTACCAAGACGCTTCTGCATCGTTATAAACACAACTGCACAAATAGCCAAGACTACCAGTATAGGTGAAAATATCAAAGAAATGACGTTCTCTGGCTGGCTAAGATTCATTATAGCCTGGAAAAACACTGCTGTATTAATAAGACTACCGATAACGAAACAAACCACAAAGAACATTAACCAACCCTTAACGCCCTTCAGAGATTCTGCCATCACGACATATTGCACTGGCGCTGCTTGAGGTTGTGCAAAATATTGCTGGCTGACTGGTTGCTGCTCATACGGTGTGTTCTGCGGTTGTGGTGCGGGACCGTACTGTGCGTTTGGATCAGGCTGTGGCGCATATTGCGGCTGCTGAGATTCTTGTTTTGGCATATTAACTTCTCCTTTTAAGAATATTGATGTGCTAATTATATCACATCCTTAATTTCCTCTGGTAAAAATCCTTTGTCGTGCTTAAAGCCAGCTTGCCATTTGTAGCCTTTATTGTAGCCCAAATCTTTCATCAATTTGGTCGGAGCATTCCTGAGGTGCAACGGCACGGGAGAATTCGGATATTTGCGCGCCAGTTCAAAAGCGCCGTGCATTAAATCGGTAATTTCACGCGACTTCTGACTACGAGCCAACGCAATAGCGCAATGGAATAAATTGTACTTCGCCTCCGGAAGACCGACGCGCTCAACAGCCTCAAACGTTGCAATTGCCAAACTCAGCGCACCATTACCCGCCAGCCCGATATCTTCCGACGCAAAAACCACCATTCGCCGAGCAATAAACTTCGGATCCTCGCCCGCGTCAATCATTCGCGCCAAATAATACGTCGCAGCCGTCGCGTCACTGCCTCTTAGCGACTTGATAAAAGCGGAAATTACGTCGTAATGTGAATCGCCTTTTTTATCATAGCCTGGAAGTCGCTTCTGAGCCGCCGCCTTAACCACTTCCGGCGTTACTTTTTCATTAAAACTCAACGCCAATTCCAAATTGCCCAGCGCCACCCTTGCGTCGCCATCCGATAATTCCGCCAAATAATCCAGGGCTTTAGGCGAAACCTGCTTGGACTTTTTCAGAACTTTCAACGCTCTTTTTAATACCAATATAATTTCGTCTTTTGTCAATCGCTGGAGAACCAAAACCCGTGAACGCGACAATAATGGAGTGATGACTTCAAAGCTCGGATTCTCGGTCGTCGCGCCAATCAAAGTAATTAGCCCACTCTCAACGTGTGGCAAAAACGCGTCTTGTTGCGCCTTATTGAAGCGATGAATTTCGTCAACGAACAGAATTGTTCTAAGTCCTAAATTCCAATTTTGACGGGCGTGCCCAATCACTTGTTCAACGTCTTTTTTTCCACTTGTAACTGCCGATAATTCAATGAACTCCGCCTTCACCTCGCGCGCAATAATCCGCGCCAACGTCGTCTTCCCGGTCCCCGGTGGACCCCACAATATCAAACTGACCGGCTCGCCATTCTTAACGATTCGCCTCAATAACTCGCCCTCACCAAGCAAATGACTCTGCCCTATCACCTCGTCCAGCGTCTGCGGTCTCATCCGTTCAGCCAGCGGCTGCCTACTATCACTCATACTTCCATTATATCGCGAAATCCATAAAGCCAAAAAGTCGTCCGCCGTTTACACTTTCCTCGCACAAAATGCTACAATAGATCTATATAAATAGGAGGAAAAATGGGAGCATTTGTAGTAATAATCTTAGTATCTATCGGTCTTTATGTACTAAGCGGCATTAAAATTGTCAATCAATATCAGCGCGGCGTGGTTTTAACGCTTGGTCGATTTACTGGCGTTCGCGAACCAGGATTAAGAGTCGTCATTCCAGGTCTACAAACAATGATGTTGGTCGATATTCGTTCAACTCCAATTGACGTTCCAAAACAAGAAGTCATCACCAAAGACAACGTCACGGTCGGCGTTGATGCGGTGGTTTATTTCCGAGTTATCAACGCACCAAAAGCCGTGCTGGAAACCACGAACTATATTTACGCGACTAGCCAATTTGCCCAAGCAGCACTGCGTGACGTCACCGGAAATGTTGATATGGACGATTTACTCGCCAAGCGCGAAGAGATCTCCCAGCAAATCAAGGAAATTGTTGACGCCGAAACCGACAAATGGGGTATCGATGTCGAGAACGTTAAGATTCAGAATATCGAGCTTCCTGGCGATATGAAGCGCGCCATGGCCAAACAAGCCGAGGCAGAGCGCGAGCGCCGCGCCAACATCATCAACGCTGACGGTGAAAAAGCTGCAGCTGAAACATTAGCTCAAGCCGCAGAAATCCTAGCAAAAACTCAAGGCGCCATCAATCTGCGAACATTGAACACCTTAGAGCGAATCTCTACAGAGCCAAGTCAAAAGACGATGATGCTATTCCCTATCGAACTCATCGACGCGATTCGTGGCAGTAAAAAAGAATAAATCCAAACATTTTTTAACTCTGCTCAGTCATGCATTATCGCAAGACTATTATTAAAATGTAATTATCTTTATTAAGTTTTTAATTAATCTAAATTATTTACAAAGTTTCTATAAATTATTATCTCTGCACGTTTCCTAAGTGATAAGCATAAACATATTATAAAATATATTTGACAAAGACAAAAAAGAAGCGTATACTACATAAATATTTATAAAATATACGGCCCACTTAGTGCGCCTTTATGTGTGAGGAGATAATAACATGACAGGACAAAACCTAGCAGCTACTGGATTGGGAGGTTCTACTGCAGCTGGACTAGTACTAGCAAATACAGGTATGAGCATCTACGGAGTAATCTTACTCGGGGTTGCGTTAATTTGCTGTGCAGCTATTCTATTAAGTCTATTGATGGACAAAATCAAAAATGCTAGAAACGCTCAATAGCATCATTACTAGCGGCCTGTTTCTTGTCAGTATTTATAGTATAATTAGATTGACTCTATATACTGTTATTAGCAACCATTCCGCTTATCAACCAACAGAACGCCGTTATATTCGTTATCCAAAATTAACGGTAGTAATACCAGCTCACAATGAGGAGCTTGGCATAGAACGGACTTTACGCTCTGTATTGGCGGCGGAATATCCTCGCGATCGTCTTCAGGTAGTCGTAGCTAATGATGGTTCAACAGACCGCACAAGTGAAATTGTCCAACAGTTCATAAATAAATATCATGGCTCAGCAAAGATAGAAATGCGCTCAGCTCCAAATCGTGGTAAGGCAGAAGCATTAAACCAAGCAATCAAGGAGTGTGCAACAGGTGAACTTATCATGGTGCTTGACGCCGATTCAACCATAGATAATAAATGCCTGAAAAACTCAGCCCGCCACTTCCTTGATGAATCAATTGTTGCAACAGCATCAAACGTACGAGTAGTCGGAAACGGCACTATTATTGGCTTGGCACAAAAATATGAGTATCTAATTTCCCATCACATGAAACGAACACATACATTTCTAGGAATGGAATATATAATTGGTGGAGTTGGGTCAACTTTTCGTCGCGAGATTCTTGATAAGGTGAATTACTACGATTCCGACACAATGACTGAAGATATCGACCTCACACTCAAAATTATCACAATGGGGGGGGGAGACAAGCAACCGCGTAGTTTTTGCTGCTGATTCAATCGCGTACACTGAGCCAGTTCAGACCTATAAATCTCTTGTAAAACAGCGATTCCGATGGCGCTACGGACGCATGCAAACTTTTTGGAAAAATCGCAAGATGTTTTTCAGTACCGACAGGCGATATTCAAAACTATTAACCTGGTATCTAATGCCAACAACGCTACTATATGAAGCGCTTATCATTATAGAGCCCTTAATTGTTTTATGGATGGCTTGGTATAGTGTAACTACAGGCAACTACTTACCAATCATTTCAATTATGACAACCTACATCATTTTGGCTCTAGTTAGTATTTGGACCGGAAATGACAAGACTATTGCTAATAATGAACGATGGAAACTAACCTTATACTCACCCGCTGTATTTTTGCTGGTTTACATAATGGTTACAATTGAATATATAACAGCTTTTCAATCAATTATCCGCTGGAAGAATATTCCTAATAGCCTATCAAATCGTCATACAACTTGGACATCACCAGAGCGAGCCGTGCGATAATTTTGTAATTTTGGTGCGGATGGGGAGAGTCGAACTCCCATCTCAACCTTGGGAAGGTCACATAATAGCCGCTATACGACACCCGCTTGTATATAAAATTATAACACCCTTGCCAGATGGCGACAACTTTAGTACAATTAAATAGCGAGTTTGTGGCTCTTTAGCTCAGTTGGTAGAGCAGAGGCCTGAAGAGCCTTGTGTCCCCAGTTCAAGTCTGGGAGGAGCCACCAAATATTGCATTTCATTCACGACTTTGCTACAATAAATCGTGAACAACATGCGGGTATAGCTCAGTTGTTAGAGCGCTTCCTTGCCATGGAAGAGGCCAGGAGTTAGAGTCTCCTTACCCGCACCATGAAAGACTTTTCAAGCTCTGAAAGGTCTTTTTTGTTTGTAGCTAATCTGTAAAGTACGCTGATTTCAGGAGTGTAAACATTTTCGTTTTCATCAACCCAGAATCCAGCAGGAATTAGCAATTGTTTACACTGTAATAGCTTATCTTTTGGTAACTGCAAAAAATGTCGCCACATTTGCTCGGCCCTCTCCAGGGCAAACTCCATGAATCGAGCCTTGTCTTGTTCGTTTATGTCTTCCAGAGACTCAATCCTATCTTCCAACTCAACAAGCTTATTCTTGTGTGTCGCTATCTTTTTCATAATGTCGTCTTTTATAGGAGAATTTTGAGGCGCAATGGCAGCCTCGACCAATTCATCGATCTGCTTCTCTAAGGTCTGTATGTCTCTCCGCATTTGCGCCTTTTCTAACGAACTGCTTTTTCTACGCTCTGTCCATATTCTATTAAGCGATGATACGAGCAGCTTCTTGCCGTCGTTCGTCATGTCCTGTCGATAGAGACACATCATTGCCTTCATGTGCAGCTCATCTCTCGCGAAGTAATGCCCGCATGACCGACAGCGATACTTATGGTAAACAAGCTTTTTATTGACACCATTATTCACCTTAAAACCGACATATCTGTGATATTTTTTATCTTGACACTTCAAGCAAGATACTATATTTGATAGTGGGTATTCTGGATTGCCATTTTTTCTCGGACCGGACTGATTTTTCTTCTTCTTAGTAAATATATCAACTAGCTGCAAGTGTTCGTCCATCGTTATAAGCGGCTCATGTAGCCCGTTTTCGTTTCTAATATCCACTTGCTTGTGCATCTCAACTACGCCAGCATAGAATGGATTTGTACACAACTTCCTGAATTTATCCATCTTATATTTTGACTTGCCCTTAACGAAGTCTGTTTTATTAAGCCATGCGATGGCTTCCGTCGGCGTCGCACGCCTATCAACTATTGATAACATGGCTTCTCTCAGCAGCAAGCCTCTCACTGGGTCAATTTCAGAGACGCCGCTTATTCGCCCTTTTTGATAGCCTGCCGGTGGCTGAAAAGGATATTTTCCTAGCAGTAAAGATTCTTGCAACCCGGCGATTGATTTATTTTGACGCTCCTCATTACTGCCTTCAGCCTTAAAATAATGTAAGAATTTCATTAATTTTGCCGACATACTGTCTGTATTCAACTCAGGGTCATTAGCGTAGTATACCTGAACCCCAAGTCCCCTAAATACAACCTCAAAATACATTGCCTCGTCTATAGACCTCATAAACCTATCTGGCTCATCAACAATTGCATACTTGATACTTTTGTCTCTTTTGCATACCGCCAACGCCTCATTGATATCTTTACGTTTTAGGTTTGTCCCTCGCTTACTAGATACATTACCGGACCACCAGTACTCCTTGGGTATTACGACACCGAGCTTCTCGGCTGTTTTTAATACCGCTTTTTCTTGGCGATTAAGACTCCCGCCAAGTAATTGTTCAGCCGTTGACACACGACAAAACGCAACTGCTTTTGTTTGCTTCATAGCAACTCTCCTTTACAGAAGGTAGCGGGAGCTTTTTGGACAAGGTCAATGCATAACCTAAAAAAGCCCCCACTACCATCAATAAACTAGTTGGTAATGTTTTGTGCTGCATTGTTTTGTCCGTCTTTAATTATATCACTGTCAAGCTCTTCGACATACAGAGCATAAAGAAAAGATGCATATTCATATGCTTCCTGCTCTATTTTCTGTACATCTATGCTTGACATGCTTTAAGCATAGAACAAGAGGTAGCTTATGTATTGGGGAAGCTAGAAGTTTTTATTAGCCCCTTTACAGTTTCCTTATAATATTTTACAAAATCATTGTATTGACTATTGCTACTACCGGAGTATCCATCAAGTCGATCCCATTGATAATCTCTATGTATATCGGCATACGATACACCTCGTATCAGCTGTTTATGTATTGCATACGCAAGAGAAGTTGACGAAGTGTGCTTCCTCCCTTCGTAGCCCGGTAAGTCTTTTTGCAAGTCATGTATATGAAACCAAATCTCCCGAATATCTGCAAGCCTTGTATTAGCACTTATGCGAATTAATAAATTATCACCATCAACTTCAACGCTCGGTGCTCGTTTACGGCTCCACAGCGAAAAGTACTTATGATGCAGTAGACCCTGTCGTGCTACGTCATCAGTAACGGCAAATTTCTCAGATATAATCTTAGAATACCTCTTTAGTATCTGTTCAGATTGTGGACAAATACCCCTGCCAATAAGCTGAGAAAGACCTGGGTCAACTTTATTCAACTCTTTATTGCATTCATCTCTGATAGCCACAAAATCTTCGTCCATAAATAGGTCGTGAAGAAAATGCTCGGCAGGTGTCACCGGCTTAGAAAAAGAACCTGCATTGTTTTTCATGTCCACTCTAACATTATACTAAGTTGTAGTCTGTTTGCCTACGAACTGTGGCGACTAGTACTTTTTACCCTCGACCTAGTAATCTGCTCATCAATATACTCGTCTGGAAACGTAGGTATAACAAACCCCCTAATAATTGGCACGGCTTTTTCATCGGTCTCAATACCGACATCCTGCCTTGGTCTTCCCTCAGTGCGATTCGTTATCTCTTTCGTTACTGCTAGCGACTCGCTATTGTCTTTCATTGCTCGTTCGATCTGTCTTTTGGCAATACGCTGCGCTTGTGTGATTGGGGTAAATGCTTGAAACTCATCGTTCGTCATAGCGAGTAGTTGGCGATAGCAATATGATATCGAGGTTTCCTTGCTCCACCTGCCATTACTGCGACGTTCAGGGTGTGTATGAAAGCCAACAATCGGCTTATTGCCAACAGTAAATCTGCCGTTCTCATCACGACTATTCACCGCTTGGTTTGTAGTGGTAGGCATATTTGTTTCTTGATCCAGCTGATTTTCCTGCATTCTAAACTCCTACCTCTATTATAGGACCGTGCGAATCAAAAAGGTTGAGTGATTTATCTAGCCCTAATGTCCATGCTCATGCATACAACGTGCAACTGCCTTATCTCTTTGTGACTGCACCATTCCAGTTCCACCAGAGCTTTGCTGGACTTGTGTTTCACAAACTCTTTGCCAATAAGACCTATCATATCCACCATTTGACGGTCTATCACCCGAAGAAGGGTTACTAGATGTGTGTACATAACCGGGCGCTGATCGTTCTGGCGATACAGGAGCTGGACTTGTGGCAGTGGGTGGAGGCGTTCTACTGACGCTTGTACCATTCTTCGAGTTGTAGTTATCGGTGCACTTTATATATTCGCTATCACTTAGCGTATAACTACAGCCAGTCGTAGGATTTACATGATTGGATGAAGTCGTGTAGTCATAGCTGCCTCCGCTAGCTAAATAAGTATCCTTGTACGTCCCAGATGAATCAATAGCGCTTTTTCTGTCTTCTTCCACTTGAGACTTGCCAGCTAAATCAATATCTGGGTACTTCTCATAACAGCCAAGCCTTTTATCGTAACCGTCTATAAGTTTCTTATAAAATTCAGGGTCACTCGTTTCAGGCGACGGATTTACTTTTACTACGTCTTCCAGGCATTGATGGAGTTTTTCCTTGTCATCGCTTTGGTGGTCTGTATTATTACTGGCGTATTCGGTAGATTGTTTGCTGCTGTCTTTATTGCCAAACAATAGTGTACCACCATAGATTGATCCGCCAATAATAACTACGACAAGTAGGACCTTCACGAGAGGCTTTGCCTTATCGACAAATCGTTCCCATGGTGATTCGTATAAAATAGAGGAGAAATCGTCATTAGAGTGATTGAGCGATGTCTTAGATCGACCTATAGATAGTTTGTTTCGTTTTTTAAGTCGCATCTACTTATCTCTCCCATTTAAGCAAGAATAATAAGAGCTCCTAAATTCCTCTGAGCCCTGCTGTCCATACTGGGCGGCAACACTACGGCAATAATTAACGTCTTCTACAGTTGACCTTATCTCATCATCCTTCTTTTTATTAGAGACCGCTGAAGATATAACACCAATCAGTATAAGTATAACTAGTACCCATATCCAACTGTACGAGCTATTATTGTCATTGTAATTCATCGGTCAACTCCTTTTTTATTGTAGTGTCAAATAAAAAACGACACCGTACTAGGTGTCTAAGCCATTTATCCACACTCAAGCCCTAAAGCCTAAATGTTTTGCACGGTGCCGTTTTTAAGGCTTTCCGTGCAAATAAAGCACTCAAACTTGAGCATGATTAATGACTTAGACTATTAAATTATACAACAATTCAAGCACAAAAAGTAGCTGGTGTCATATATGATTAGTATGCAGTAGGCGACCTACACTAAACTCTATCGCTTAAGGAGAGATACTTCTGTCTCAAGCTTACGAGATTCTTCGTCAAGGTGAGCCTGAGCAGAGTCTTTATCGTCATAGAATTCTGATTTTGTTTCAACATAATTCCCCAAACCGAAGGGTTTATAATAGATAATTTGATATCGCTTATCGTCTAGTTCCCGCAGCTCAAGCGAGGTGTATAGGTCGTGCTTTATTGCTCCACTCAGCCCTAGATTATGTCGTAAATACCACTCGCTAATCAGCGTTCCTTTGGGGATATTTGAGTGGTGGTTAGTTCCTTCTTTGGCGGCTTTACCATTCTCAATAAGCGCCACTAGGAATACTCCTCTTTCGCTTGGGTTAATATCCTTGTAGCTGAACTCTTTTGTGGCTAGTAGCTGCTGAGCGGTTTCTAATGTTGTTTTATTCATATAGTCATTCTCTTCCTAATTTGTATTAAGTTACATCTTCCTCAAACCGTGTATACAGGACGGGGCAATCGTCCATTGCGGCTAGTTTATCTGCTAGTTCAATAATATCATTCCCTTGATAAACATCACGCCGCCATTCGTTCGGTATTGCATCAAGTCCATAGTATGCACCAGCTAATTGCCCGTACACCGCCATAGTTGTATCGACGTCACCGCCCAGACACATAACTGCCAATATTCCATCCTCAAATGTGTCATAGTTCATAAAGCCCCATAAAGCTATCTGGAGTGTGTACACGACATAACCCGGCTTATTCTTGAGCTTATCCGTCTCGGTTCTCTCTTTTAGCTTGTTCAGCAGCTGGTCGTAGTGTGCGCCGGTACTATACTTACTAACATCTATAATATCTGCTTTGTCTTTTAGATGGATAGCGTTGTGTAGTATGGCAGCAAATACTTCAGCAGCAGCTTCAGCCTCATAGGAGTAATGCGTTTCTCTAGCGGAAACTTGAGCAAGCCGTATCACGTCACGAATATCTTGTTTGCCGTAGGCAGCTATCACGACTGGTGCAAGGCGCATTACGACACCGTTGCCAGCACCATCGCTCCGATTCATCGTTTTGTGAACAATAGCGTAACCGCTAGCGTATATATCCAGCATGATAAGCGTTTGCATGCCGATACCCTCGCCATAGTCAAAATACGAGCGGTAGCCCTCTGATTGCCATTTGCAATATTTATCCATAACATTCCACGAATCATAGCCGCCACATTCCAGTAAGCTATCTGCTAAACATAATGCCATAGAAGTGTCGTCTGTCCAGACGCCACGAGGAAAGTGTGCTTCATCGTGCATATGACGCAATTCTTCTATACGACCAACAATCTCATCACTTGTGTAGCCGTGTTCAACAGGAGCACCGAGAGCGTCGCCAATAGCTAAGCCGAGTAACATTGCTCGAAAATGATTTTTCCTACTCATTTTTCCACCCTTGGATTACGTAAGATAATACCCATAATATTGTCGACTATCTGCGAGAATTTATCATAATCATAGTGAATAGAGATGAGAGGGGAGAATATCTCTGAACCATCCTTACTTTCAACTACCATTATATCTTCTGCAATTACTTTATAATCATTCTTCAACCTTACCATTTCTTTTGCTAACTGCCTGTATTGGTCGTATACAGCTTGTGGCAAAATAATAGCAAGACTCCCCCAGTCTGCCTGAGCGTCTACGATGTCTGAAACCTCTTTATCGGTTAGCTTAACTTGCTTTTCCTTTACCAAAGGGGCATGTCCTACCCCACCATCATGAGCAATATAATTACGTCGTCTTTTCAGCCAAGATATCCACTTATTATTTTCGGTTTCACTAACGAAAATATATAAGTCAGGGACACTTTCTTTAAGTCTATTTAACATGGTCTTTTTCTCTAGTGCAAGCTTTTTGAAATCATTAATCCCTAGTGAGTAATATTCATTTAAGAACCTTGAGACTATGTCAAAAGCACTCGCCATTAAGAAGTAGAAATTTGTCAGGTGGTAATTAATTTCTATATTAAAGTTTTGATGCTCATTATACCCACGACGACGTGTCTTGCGACGCAACTGCAATACGTAAGTTAGTAAATCTCTGGAATAGGATAAAAGATTAGTTTTTGCCCAAAGATGCCTAGCCCTTGCCGTCAACTTTTCCGGCAGTTTTTCACTTTGTATATAATCAAAGAACTCCTGAGCTTTGATAGTTATACCCTGTCCCGGTGTGTAGCGAGATAGTAATATACCATGCCAAACTGGACTATCAAAATTCCAATATATTTCATTGCCCACCAAAAATGCCCCTATCTCTTCCATCAGCTCCTCTTTTGTATGCACTATCTGCGTATAGCGAATTAGGGAAATCTTATCTTTATCATTAAATACACCTTCATCAATCAGGGCTACGTCTACGTCATCCTTCCTTAGATTCTCGCCAAGTGTATTCTTATCTATAGAGTCTGCAAATGATACTTTTATCTGCAAGTTTATCGATATGTCCTCCAGATACGCACGTAGTACCCTTAAATCTTTCATTAATGCGTTATACAGCTCTTTGTCTCTCGCTATGAGTATAGTGAGACTATCGTGTACATATAGTCTCTTGTGTAACTCTGGGTACATAATTCCATCAACAATAGCCATAACTTTGTTTACCTATATTAAGTGTAATTCCTCTATCGGGTATATATCAAGCTCTCCTCTCAAATATCTCACATAATCAATGTGGAGAATATCCTCCCATCTACAGATTTCAGCTTCTATTTCGTGTAAACATTCTATATCACCCCGCACCACAAACGAAGTCATTCGATTCAATGAACCCTTTCCAGGGTTCATTTAGCTTATAGGATACTTTTGACCCCTTAAAAGTATCTTTTTTAATGGGTTCAATTATGAAGTTAGAGAAGAATATTTTTAAAAGCTGGTCCAGCTCGCTCATGTCATCAAGTTTTTCAAAAATAACAGGGAAAAACTCAAAAAGTTTGAGATATTCATCAAATGTAATTAAGGAGTCCTTTAATAAGCGTCTTTGACTGACTATTAGCTCATAACGCTGTTCTAATTCCTTTTGCTCATCAAGAAGCTTGCCAAGATTGTAATAGTCTTTTAACTCGGGGCTCTCTAATATGAGCGCTTTTGTTTGCTCATACTGTTGTTTTTTAAGCGCTAGCTTCCGTTTTAGGCTAGATACCTCACTAGTGAGCCTAGTGCTTTCATGCTTCATGGACCTTTCGGCACTTGATTTAATAACCAAATAATTACTCTTTTTGATGAATAAATATTCTTTAAAGAATACCTCCGCTGTATCAATAATAGTTTTTGCACGAATTGACTTTCCATTTAAATTGCAATATCTGTTTTCACACTTATAGTAGTATCTGTAGTCATATTTTTCACCCGTTGTCTTATTTCGCTTATTCGTAACCATTGAGGTCATAGACTCGTTACAAGCCCCACAAATGACTCTACCTCTAAATAAATTAGCAAATATCTCACCGCCTTTTGGCTTATTGATAGCATAAACTTTAGAGGAGTCTAAGCTATCGATTTTATTTATTTTTAAATACTCATCGACAGTAATTACACTCTGAAAATCATACTCTTCTAATAAATTTTTGTAGTGCTTGCCCCACTTTAAAACACCAGCATAAAACGGGTCTTTAAGAGTCTTCGAGACATCATCTTTGGACCACTTATGGCTTTGGTAAGGACCTCCTGCACGCTTCTGAACGGTATAGGATTGCCCATTAATCCACTCTCTAATATCTTTTTGAGACTTGCCGTTTAAAGCCAGCTCAAACATGTGCTTAATCTTTGTAAAGTTTTTTGGGTCAGGTTGGAAAAAGCGATTTGAATCTAGTATATAGCCGTGCTTAAATTTACCAATAAACTCAGCATCCTCTATAGCCCTTTTATTACCGCGGTCCACCGACTCGGAGAGATGTTCGGAATATTGTTTAGCCATTACAAAGGTAATGCCAAGTAACATCTTGCCTGCTGGATTATTTTCAAATGTAAATGTTGCAAATCTTAAGTCCTTGATTAAACCCCTGTCCACTAGGTCAATAATAACACCCGCCTCTTTCATATTTCGTGATAGACGGTCAGGGTGCCAAGCTATCAAGCCGTCTATCCTTCCATTTTCAATATCATCTATAAGTTTATTAAATTCATCGCGTGTATCTGCAATTTTAGCAGAAAAGCTTTCCTTGTATATCTTTTTGATACTTAAGCCATTTGGTGTAATAACTTTATCTACACACTCCTTTATTTGGTCTTCTATTGATGAAGCTTGCCTGTCTTCACTTGTAGTAGATTTACGAGCGTATAATCCATACTGTACGGGATTAAGTGAACTCTCATTATTTTCAGGACCGCTACCTGTAAGTTTATTTAGTAATAGCTTTACACTTGTGGAGTTGTTACTATTCTGCATAATCCCTATTATAAGCCCTTGTCTATTGTTAGAGCTAATTTAGGCTATAGGAAATTATAAAAGAATCTTTATTCCTCTACTAACTACATAGCGCTGTTTATTTGATGTGGTATTTATTTTTTCATTTTGCTTATTAATATACCTGAATAATATATTAAGCAATTTTAATATGTTTTCATCGGCGAAAGCTTTTCGGTTAGACAAAGAGGACATCCGAGACTCCTTGAAGTAGCTACTTCAGTTAGTCCGCTAAAAGCCCCTTTTTTTGCCGAGTTGTTCTCGTATGCTTATTTTTATGTGTAAATCATGCTACCCGTTTTTTTTGCGCGGTACGTCTCCGCTATGTAGCCACATAAAATGCGGTAGTTTATTAATTACATCGTCTATTATATCAAAATTCAAATCTTACATCAAAATGATATAATGGATAATGTCTAGATTCACAACAGGGCTCATTTTATCCCGAAAATGGGCAGCCATTTGCTAAAAGCAATAGGGATAAAACCCTCGTTGTGGGTCTAGACAGCCAGCAGTGGCTGTCCTTTTTTAATAACTAAACGGGGGTATTATGAACAATACACAGCAATCATCAAATTCTAAAAAACAAAAGAACTATGCACATACACGAGAGCAAAAGGGATATAGTATCATAAAACACATCTTATTATGTCTGGTCGGCGTCGGCATCTTCACAATCCCATACTACACAATTAGCCCTAATCACTACTGGCACGCTTAAAAAGTATGGTAATTTTGCACCCATAAAACTACCATTTATACAGCGGAATGACGCCCTATCATACAGGGGGGTGATTACCCCCCTGTAAAATTGTCTTTATATTAGTAATAGCCTTTGGCGGTTAGTTATATGGGCGTATATTTACCTAATAAATGATTGATAGTGATTGCTTATACTGCGCCGTACGTCTTTTTATTACTGGAGCTGGACCGGGGTAGTCCATAATGTATTCAAAAAGTTTAAGTAGATTCTGTAATCCCGCACCACAGAGGTCTTTCATACTTTGAAAGGTCTTTTTTTATTGGTTATTCAAATCCAAGGGTATACAATAATAGACAGCAAAGCTATTATTTATGCTTGGAGGGAAATAAATAAAATATGAACAAGCCAGTTAAGAGGGCACATTTTGTGCCAAAAGTCTACCTGAAAGGCTTTACCTACGACGAAACTCAAAGGGTTCACATTTATAATGAGAAAATAGGAGCAATCAGATCGAGCATTAAAGATATATGTATAGAAAAATTTCTCTATAAACTAGATCTTGCCCTTGACGGCGACCTGAACTACGTTGAGGATACTCTCTCAAAGATCGAATCTCTATACCCACGACTTCTTGCAGAGGTGAGAAAAAGAAAAATATTAGAAAATGCTGATATTGCCGATCTTTCTATTTTTGTTGCCCTACAACACCTACGGACACCCAGCTCGCTCAATTATATCAATAATCAGCAAGCTCTAGCGCTAAAAGAATTCGGAAAAGAAAAACTAAAAAGACTATACGATGATTCTAATAGAGATAAAATGTAGAGCGAGTTAAAATCTAAGCAGCCCGAGCGTTGTCGAGAGATTATTGAACAATACCCAGAATGGAAAAACCACTTACCTAAAGAGTTAATAGATGCCATAACTGGTGAGGAAGATTTAAAGATAGAAATAGACCCGGGTAAAAATAATATCCTGAGAGCGATGCTGAATTATATACTACCCCTCGCCGATCTATTCATTCAACGCTCGTGGCAGTTCTTTTTTGCTCCAAAAGGAAGCAGCTTTATTACAAGTAGCACACCAGCATTTGCTGCCATACCGACGACTAACGGAGTAATTCGTTTCGGGCATGGCGGTTTTGGAAGACTAGATGCAGCGATATTCTTCCCTATGTCGAGAGATGTCTGCGCAATTATTAACTCTGATAACTATGGCCAAGAGTTCATAACTGCCACCAAAAACAAGGTCTCAAGGATAAATCGGATAATTGCGTCCGGACCTGATCTTACCTTAATATCCTCTTCTGAAAAGCTAGTAAGAAAATATGGTAGCTATTTATCTTTACCTCAAGTACAGCTATAAATTGTAGGCTTATTATGGGACGATAATGATGTGCGCACACCCTGATGAGTGGAGACTTAGTAGAACGAATCCTATCCTATATCCTAGTCCTCAATCTTATTCAATAACCCACCATAATTATACGGCGTGAATTTGTCATTAATAAAGATCGGATAGGCCGGAGTTTTTACTCCCATTTTCTCTGCCAAACTCTGGTCAATTTGCTGGAATGCTCTTAGGTTTACCTGATCAAGATTTAACCTCGTTTTATCCTCCAGAGTCATCCGATACACAAAGCGAAACTTCTCCACCTCTGAAGTCGCCTGACAATCAGCAATTTCCTTTTCAGCAAGCATTTGCAGCTTCTGGCGCCAGATTTTCACATCATTCAACCTGCTCTGCACGCTAATTTCTATCGACACGCAATTTAGCGCATACTTATTTATACAATCATAATCTGCCACAATCACCCGAGGCAAACCCAATAACCATGACGCGCCCAGCAACTCTTCATTTGCACCCTCCCCGACAAACGTACAGTCATTATCCGGGCAAAACGTATTGTGAAAGTCAAGCGCAATATCATATTCCTTGCACATTTTCAGTAGCTCAATCGGGCGCTGCTGCTCGTATATGCCGCTTGATTTCACGCCGGGAAATGACCGGTTCAAGTCTTGCTCGACGAACCGCTTATTACTTTTTATGGCCTCCTCATTCGCCAGTACGCTGTCAATATTTTCCAGCGGATTTTCCTGTAAACTCTTGGCCAGATCAATACCCAGCATTTCATTCCCGTGCATGCCGCCAATTACTAATATTTTCATATTCTTATCCTCCTTATATATTATTTTTTACCGAGATAAATCAATTGATACAAAATTCCGCCAATCAGGAATATCAGATTCGGCTTTGTCAATGGTCGCATCATCGCCAAAGTCTCTCATGGCCACGCGCGTCATCGCTGGCACAATAGTCCGATAGGCTACCTTCGTCTGATCTAGGCGACTGGAAAACCCGTATATCATTGAGCGAAAATTTACTAGATTATTACGTCTCGAGACTTGGCGGTCAGCAAAAACTTCGTCCAGCCATAATATCTCTGGGTTAGGAGCAGCGGTTGGCGCGTACTTCTGCTTAAGCCACGCTGCCATCTCTAGCGACCCAGGATATTTTTCCGCCGCAATCCGTATTGGATCAGCCGTCCAAGCGACCGCCGCCAATGCCAGTCCCGCTGGTGTCTCCTCGATATACCAACACGCTGGGCGCGTCTCGCCGATAGCGTCAAATTTCTCGGTCAATTCCTGTTCTGTATAGGCTTCGTCTCCAGTCACGCTGCCACAAGCTTGACATATATCACCAGGATTTTGACGAGAATAGCCTGACGAGCAGCCGCCGCATTTACTTACTTCATACCAAGGCTCTGCCGCGAACGCCGCTTGATACGCGGGAATAATCGCGTCATACTTCTCTCTCGCCTCATCTGGCGCAGCGAATCTCGCTGTTCTTATTTCACTCATAAATATCTCCAAAAATTAACTAAATTGACTGTCAAAAAATCAAAACGCCAGCGTCGCGCCGGCATTCATTTGGATTTATTCACAAACTACTCAGCGCGAGCTGGCCAAACGTGAGAATGATGCTTGAAGACGTTTTTATAACCGCCAGTGCCGTTTTGCATCCAGTCGCTAATCCTAGCAATCGTACGACTACTGAGCTTCGTTGCCGCGATGATGTCGGCATATTTTTCGCCTTTTGACAACATTTTGGCGGCTTGCAGACGTGCGCCAACTTCAATAATCTCCTTCTGAGTCATGACATCGCGAAGAAACGCTCGTATTTCATTAGGGTCACTTATACTAGCAAGAACATCCGCCAGCTGACGCAACTGTTCATCTTTCCAAATATCGTTCTTGTCATTCATATTTTTAGTTTACCAAAGTAAAGTAGGAATGTCAACAATCTTCATATCACCATCTAAAAACTGGAATTTTGCTCTCATCTCGCTTATACTTAAGCCATGAAAACTTGGCAAGATGTCGCCTCTCTTTATCAAATTTATCCGCGCAGTTTTCTGGATACGAATGGCGATGGAATTGGCGATTTGAACGGCATTACCGAGAAGCTGGATTATTTATCATGGCTGGGCGTCGATTCGATTTGGATTTCCCCGTTCTTCGTATCACCGCTGACTGACTTTGGCTATGATATCGCAAATTATCGAGCAATTGATCCGACTTTCGGAAAAATGCACGATTTTCAGACGCTTCTTAAAAAAGCCCATGATCTCGACATTAAAGTTATGATTGACCTCGTTCCCTGCCACACTTCAGACCAACATCCGTGGTTTCAAGAATCCAGATCTTCGCGTTATAATCCCAAGCGTGATTACTATGTTTGGCGTGACGGAAAAGATAATAGCGAGCCTAACAATTGGCGAAGTTTGTCTGGCGGCAGTTCGTGGGAATTTGACGAGCACACTGGGCAATTTTACCTGCATTCATTCCTAAAAACGCAGCCAGACCTGAATTGGGATAATCCTGAAGTACGTGCTGAAATAAAAAACATAGTGCGATTTTGGTTTGATATGGGCGTTGATGGAATGCGCGTTGATGCAATTTGGGGAATTTCCAAAGATCCCGATTTTAAAGACGACTCTCCAAATCCTGATTTTTATGGCAATCCAGACGATTACGGAGCATTTATCCACGACCACTGTAAAATGGGACCGCATTTTCAGGAATATTTGCAAGAATTGGCGTCAGTCTGTGATGAATATGACGACAAGCAAATGGTGTTTGAATTCTACCCTGATGATAAGCTGGGCGATATTTATCATCAATACAGCCAAATCCTGACAGCCCACCCAAAAGCCTCGGCGTTTTTTATGGAATATCGCGACAACGAATGGCACGCTAAAAATATTGAGAAAAAAATCGAAAATTACCTACAATCAGCGAACTCAACCACGCCATTTTTTTGCATTGGAAATCATGACCAGCCGCGAGTCGCCTCCAGATTGGACGAAGAACGCGCCCGCGCCCTCAGCTTCTTAAATCTCCTCACTCCAGGAATTAGCGTGGTATATTACGGCGACGAGATCGGCATGACGAACGGAAAATTGACCGTTGATGACATTCGAGATAATTTTAGTCCTGCCAATTCTGTTGTTGATAGCCGAGATTTGGAACGCACGCCAATGCAATGGAATGATTCGCAATTTGCGGGCTTTTCAAGTGCAAAACCTTGGCTTCCTATTAATGATAATCACACGAAAATTAACGTTGATAGCGAAAAAAACACAAACGATTCCCTACTTAATATGCACCGAAGACTGCTAAAAGTGCGCCAAATTCTCCCAATTCTTAAAAATGGCAATTTGAGCATCGCGCAAAACACTGGCAACGGATTTATTCTCGGATTAAAAAGAGAGTTATCCGGTCAACGTGCTTATGTTTTCATCAATTTCGCGGACGCAGAACAAAGCTTTTCCATTCCGGAAAACGCCAAGATCATTGCCTCAACCCACTCTGTCGATTTAATTACCGCAGAAAATCTCCAAATGACAATTCCAGGATATTACGGAGTTTTACTTATTGCCTAGCAACAAAAACGCTCAACTAGAACAACGTTCCCGTTTCTAGATCGCACTCTTCTATGGAATGAACGCCCGCGCATCGAGCCGCCAGATCTGCCATTTCCTATTTAGTTTTCTTATTGTAGGCAGCCTCGGTGAGAGCTTCCAAGTCTGAATAGTAATCATCAAGAACATCTGGATCGCTGTTTTGGCTAGATTCCGTCGTATTGGCCCCTAGCTCGTTGCTCGAATTATTATTCAATACTACCTGCTGCACATCTGTATTTGTTCCATCCGGTAAATAATCAATACGCGGCATTTTTCCGCACTCCTTCTCTTTTCACTTTGTCTATAGATTATTATACGATACCACCAGATGTAGTGGTAGAGTTAACTTCATGACACTATTAAACGAAACAGCCCCATCATCAGAAGTCTGTGACGCAAAAGGAGAAGGAACCTTACTGGAGGCCTTATTAATGTAAGAATTGCTAAAACTACATTCAGATATAGTCGAGTAATTCTATACAACAAAAATCGTCCTGACAAACATCAGAACGAGATTATTAAGTCATACTGTATTTTTACAATCGTAGGAACTTGGTGAGGTGCGCCTCCCCATAACTACGACTGTCCACCACAACAGTTTTGTCTTGAACTGGCACCTCACCTATTCCTGGATGTGATAATATCATAAATCCACCCGGTTTGAGTAGCCTCATTAACTTAGAAACTGTGGAAAACTGTGGATTATGGTACGGTGGATCGGCAAAAATAATATCAAACTCCCCTGTTGAGCTCGCACTTTCCAGCCAATTTACTATCGTTGTTTTTATTACAATAGATTTTTCTTCGACACCCAAAATGCTTATGTTTTCAGCAATTACTCGCTGAGCGACTCGATCTCGCTCCACGAAAACCGCCGACTCTGCGCCGCGACTTAATGCCTCTAGCCCAACAGCACCAGACCCCGCAAAAGCATCCAAAACCCGCGCGCCGCGTATTGATTCACCTAGCGAATTGAACATAGCCGAGCGCACTCGCTCGCCCATAGGATGTGTTGTTGAGCCAGGCGGAGTTTTTATAAATCGTCCGCCAAATTCGCCAGAGATAATCCTAACTCTCACTTTTTTTCCGCCTCGAGCTTCCAGACAGACGCCAGCCAACCCAACATCACCGACTTTATAATAATCGGCATCAGCTCGTGATTTGTCTGCCAAGCAAGGTCCGTCGTCCAGCCGCTCTTGCTAAAATTGTCATACATTTTCATCGATGCGACGGCGTGAACTTGATCCAAATAGTACTCACGATAGCCGTGATTTTTCACTTGCAATATCTCACCACTACTCGGAATTGCGTCCTTAAAACGCGGATACGATACCACGCTAGCCACGCCAGCCTCAAACGCCACGTGCGTTGTCATCATACCTTTGGCGCCCCAGAATTTCCAGTTGTTCTTAATCAACTCAATTCCATTGTCGCCCTTCATGAGATTTTTCTTCAAAATTGAAGTTCGCGTTTCCAATCCTTCGCCGCCACGAAGTTCCGACATAGCCTGTTCCAGAGGAAAATGATGAGCTGGAGTCAAACCGTCGGTAATCGCGTGCGCCATCCACGCCGCCTCAAACGCTGCTCGCTCGGAATTATTTGTTCGTAGTGCTCGGGCTAAATTGCCAATATGTCCGTCAATCATCTCCAAAAGTGCAGTGTCATTCGGATCATCCGGATTTATAAAGTGCCAAGGTTCGTCCACGGCTGGACTTTTTCGCTTAACACCATCAGGACCATTCTTGCCCTCAAAATGAAGAATGTTTTTAATATCAGGAAAATCACACCAATCAGGAAGAATTGGTTTTATATTTCTCCTTGCGACTCGATCTATTTTTTGGTGAACACCAATAAATCGACCAGAGCCATCTCTAATTGTTGTTCCTGCGTACATATTAATTTAAAACAGTTAATCGCTGATAGCGACTGACGGTATGCGCCAGATGATTATATTGTAGCAAATCTTGCCCCTCTTTGACAAAGCGTTCGGCTTCGGCTTGAGCGCGAGCAATTAGTGCCGTATCCGCCAGCGAGGCAATTTTCAAGTTCAAATCCCCGTGTTGCATTTTGCCGTAGATCTCACCAGGTCCACGCAATTTCAAATCAACCTCCGCCAAATAAAATCCGTCCTGAGATTTCTCAATCTCCCGAAGTCGTTGACTCGGCTTATCGTGACCGCTCATCATCAAATGACAAAAACTCTGATGTTTCCCGCGCCCAACTCGCCCGCGCAATTGATGCAACTGACTCAATCCAAAATTATCCGCATTCTCAATCAACATCACCGTCGCATTCGGCACATTCACGCCAACTTCAACCACGGTCGTACTGACTAACATATCCAGCTCGCCGTCTGCAAATTTCTGCATCACTTCAGCTTTTTCTTCGACAGGAAGCTTTCCGTGCAACAACCCAACTCGACGATGGCTGAAAATAGTCTTGGACAATTTATTATATTCCGCCTCCACCGATTTCTTATCATTATCTGGATTATCATCAATCAACGGACAAATAACGTAAGCTTGGCGACCTTTGGCTAGCTCATTTTCAATCGATTCGTAAAGCTTCGGAGCTGACGCTGGCGACCAAATCTTAGTCTGAATCGGCTGACGGCCAGAGGGCAACTCATCCAAAATGGAAATGTCCAACTCTCCGTACAATGTCAGCGCCAAGCTGCGCGGAATTGGCGTGGCCGTCATACTTAAAAGATGCGGCATAAAATCAGACTTTTCTAACAAAGCTTGTCGTTGCTTCACGCCAAATCGGTGCTGTTCGTCAATCACCGCAAATCCCAATTTATGATACGTAACTTTTTCCTGAATTAGCGCGTGCGTGCCGACCACAACGTCAATGTTACCGCTAGCCAAATTGTCCAACAATTGACTGCGCGCCGCACCTTTCACGTGACCCGTCAGAAGCGCAACAGACACACCAAATGGCGACAATAACTCGTCAAGTGTTTTCGCGTGTTGCTGCGCCAAAATCTCCGTCGGCGCCATAATTGCCGTCTGGAAACCAGCCTTCGCCACTTCCGCAGCCACCAGGCCCGCAACGACAGTTTTTCCCGAGCCAACATCTCCTTGCAACAACCGATTCATCGGATGGTCAGACTCCAAATCTTGCAGAATTTGCCACGCAGCTCGGCGCTGAGCATTCGTCAAAGGAAACGGCAATTGATCCACAAAACTCTTCACGACCGACTTATTGAACGGAATTTTCCAGCCTGTTAATCTGGTCTGCTCCTGCTTATTAAATTGTGCCGCCAAGATCATCTCGAACAACTCTTCAAACGCCAGGCGCTCACGACCGCGGGAAATTTCCTCGTGAGTTTTTGGCGCGTGAAGAAATTTAACCGCCTCAGAACGACTAACCAATTTTTGGCGCCGAATAATGTTTTCCGGCAAAGTCTCGGGCAAAAAATCCATAATCGGACGAATATTTTTCATCAAATCTTGCACAGTTTTTGGGCGGATATTTTTGATCGACTTATAAACTGGCTGAATTCCAGATGCGTTTTCCACCACTGTTTTGGCAACTTCTTTTGCTAACTCAACGGACGGATTGTTGATTTGATAGCGGTTATATTGCATACCAAATTGGCCAGAAAAAATAAATTCCGCATCAGATTTTAATTGCGTTTCGCGGTACGGCTGATTGAACCAAACCGCCTTAACCTTGCCCGATTTATCCGCCAAAACCGCGGTCGTGATTCTAAGTCCACGCCGAACAATACGCGTCGAAACCGACTCGCAGCGCGCCTCAACCGTAACTTTTCCCGGCTGAAGATCTGCGATATTAACCGCAGTTGAGTAGTCGTCATATGCTCGCGGCGAAAAATCCAAAGCGTCAGAAATCGTTTTAAGACCAGCCGCCGCTAGAGCCTGAGCAGTTTTCGGCCCGACGCCTTTAATTTGCTCGAGAGGAGTTGTTAGTTTCATCTACGAAACGGCGTTGATGCCTTCCAGAGCGTAGGCCGTATCTTCCCAGCCTCTCACACCGATTGAATCTACGCCCATTTGCTTCACTGGAAAATCATTGCCACCTTCTTCAATTTTGTCACCAAAGAACAGCGTTTCTTCTTTCGACCAGCCATTCAGTTCAAGCAACCTACCAATTCCATAAGCCTTATCAATTCCCGGAAGCGTGATATCAGTGCTGGTCGTGCCACCAATTCGCACTTCAAGCCCAGGCAGCTTCTCCGCCACCTTGTCGCGATATGTCGGACGGACATCCTTATATTTTTCAGCCCACGCATATTTATCTTCAGGTGTGGCTTGCTGACCCAAAGCCGACATAGTAATCTGGCTATGTCGATCTTCAATTATTTCACCCGCAGGATTCTCACACCAAATACCCATTTCCTTCGCAACTTCTTCCAATGCCGCAGTTATCTGAGTTTTTTGTTCATCAGACAAATCATTCGCATACTGAATTTTCCATTCATCATCGGCGGCGTCAAATCGATAATATCGAGTTCCGCAAGTTGGCATCGCGTGGAACTTCTGAAGCAATTCCGGAGTAACGTTCAACCTATCAATCACCTGTTTCTTTATCTGTTGAAACGTGCCGCCAGTAATCACGCAAACGTCATAATTCTCAAGCAATCGACTAAGAATCCCCGCCATACGGTCGCTAATTGGCGACTTTGTAATTGCTAGCGTGTCATCCAAATCAAAACCGATAATTTTCTTCATTATTCATTCTCCCCCATAATTAATACAAATGTGTTTTTACCCTTCTTTAACAGCGACGTGTCATTGACAACTTTATTTTCAGCAAGTTTTTCTCCATTTAGGCTAATGGCGCCAGATTTTAACAATCGCTTTGCTTCGCCGTTAGAGCCAATCGCCCCAGATTCTACCAGCGCTTCAATCACATCAATTCCAGCATCAACGCAAGGAATTTCTTCAGCCAAAGCGCCTAAATCGTCGTCCGACAATTTCTTAAAATCGCCGCCACCAAACAAAACTTCAGTTACGCGCTCAACAGATTCACGACGCGCGCTACCATGAACAATGTCAGTAACTTCACGAGCCAAAACCTTCTGAGCCGAACGCGCGCCTGGATTAACGGCGTGATTTTCAGCAATAGCTTCAATTGTATCGCGATCCAACATCGTAAATATCTTCATATATTCAATCGCGCTCTCATCATCGACATTCAGCCAGAATTGATAGAATTTATAGACGCTGGTTTTATTTTCATCAAGCCAAACAGCGCCACCTTCAGATTTGCCAAATTTACGACCAGTTGACTTATTGATAAGCAGAGGTGCAGTCATTGCGTAAACTTCAGTGTTTTCTTTTTTGCGAATCAGATCCACGCCGGATAATAAATTGCCCCATTGATCCGATCCACCAATTTGCAGATTCACTCCGTACTGATTAAATAGATGCCAAAAATCATAGCCCTGAAGCAACGTGTAAGTGAATTCCGCAAAGCTCAGACCCTTGCCATTATTAATGCGCGCCTTGAAAAATTCGCGGCTCACCAAATCCGCCATATTGAAATTTTTACCGATATCGCGAAGAAACGGCAGCAATTCCAGCTCAGCCAACCAATCAGCGTTATCAACCAAAGTAAAATCTCGTCCAGCAAAGATTCGCGAAACTTGGGATTTTAAGGCTTGCTTGTTATGCTCAATTTCCTCGTACGAAAGCAAGTTTCGTTCTTCCGTGTCGCGCATATCGCCAATCATTCCCGTGCCGCCGCCGACGAGCAAAAACACTTTATGTCCGCGCTCCAAAAAATGCCGAACCATCATATAAACTGCCAAATGCCCAACATGCAAACTGTCCGCCGAAGGATCCGTCCCCAAATAGAGCGTGAAATTCTCCGAATCGATAAGTTTGTCGTCAGTAAATGTGGTCTGATTCCAGAATCCACGCCATTGTAATTCTTCTGATAATTTCATATCACTCCTTTTCTATATATTAGTATAGCAATTTTACAATTGAAGCGAAACATATGCGTGATATAATAGAATTGTGAAGAAAAAGACTACGATAAGCACCGCCGGACACGGCTCAAGCGATAAGAAATCTCCGTCGAAACGGATGAACTTATATGCCAATTTGGCGCAGAAACATAAGACTAAAAAAGATAAGGACGCGCGCGAACGAGCGGAATATTTGGCGACTTTGCCGAAACATCCCGTAAAGCGATTCTTTTATCGATTACATCCGAAGCGACTAGCTAAATATTGGTTCTCCAAGCGCGGCGGACTGATGGCTCTGAAAATTCTTGGCGTCAGTATTTTGTTGATGTTGCTACTTATCGGCGGAATGTTCGCTTACTTCCGTAAAGACCTCGATAAAATTCGCCCTGGCGAGCTTGCTAAGCGCGTTCAAACGACTGTCACTAAATATTACGACCGCAATGACAATTTGCTTTGGGAAGATAAAGGTACGGGCAATTATCAATTGGTTGTCGAATCTGACCAGATTAGCGATTATTTGAAAAAAGCCACTGTCGCAATTGAGGACCGAAATTTCTATAATCACCACGGCATCAGTATTAGCGGTATGTTGCGCGCGATGCTCTCAACCGCTTCACGACGCCAAGTTCAGGGTGGATCAACTCTGACACAGCAGCTAGTCAAGCAAGTCTTCTTCGCAGATGAGGCCGGCGACCGATCGATTAGCGGTATTCCTCGAAAGATCAAGGAAATCATCCTCGCAATCGAAGTTGAGCGTATGTACAGCAAAGACCAAATTCTGTCATTATATCTGAATGAATCTCCGTATGGCGGTCGTCGTAACGGCGCAGAATCAGCCGCTCAGACATATTTTGGCAAGCACGCCAAAGATCTAACACTGGCGGAAGCGGCGCTAATTGCTGGTATTCCACAGAATCCAACTTACTATAATCCATATAACACCGCTGGAAATAAGGCTTTAATTGCCCGACAACATACAGTTCTGGATTACATGGCTGAGCAAGGCGTTATTACCAAGGATGAGGCTGAAAAAGCTAAAAAGATTGACATTTTAAGTACACTTAAGCCGCAGACTGAGCATTTGGAGAATATTAAGGCTCCTCACTTCCTGTTGATGGTTCGCAATCAGTTGAGTAAAGAACTCGGCGAATCAGTCGTTGGACGCGGTGGATTGACGATTAAAACCACCCTCGACTGGCGAATTCAGGAGAAACTTGAAAATGAAATGAAATCGTTCTTTGCAACAGGTCGACCAGATTCTGTGCGAATTAGTAACGGCGCCGCAACAGTCGAAGACGTTCAGACTGGACAAATCGTAGCACTTGTTGGTAGCCGTGACTTTAATTACACTGGCTTCGGTCAGGACAACGCCGCAGTTTCCTATATCCAGCCAGGTTCCACGATTAAGTCGCTTGTCTTTGCTCAATTATTCGACAAACACGACAGCAAGCAAGCATACGGTAGTGGCACAGTCTTAGCTGATGAGAACATTGATAAACTGTACGGCGCAACTCTAAGGAACTGGGACAATAAGTTTATGGGCGCCATCAATATTCGAAGAGCGCTAGCCCTATCTCGAAACGTTCCAGCTATTAAAGCCGCTTACATCGTTGGCGACGGATCCGCTAAGCCTGTCGTCGAGGGAATCCGCAGGATGGGCGATCCTAACTATTGCCGCCAGGAAGAAAATGCCGGCGGCTACGGACTCGGTGCAGCAATTGGCGCATGTGGAACCAAACAAACAGAATTGGTGAACGCTTACTCAACATTGGCGCGAATGGGAGTCCAAAAAGACATTTCAAGTGTTATTGAAGTGAAGAACAGCCAAGGTGAAACTCTGAAAAAATGGAAAGATGAAGGCAAGCAAGTTATCGACTCGCAATCAGCGTACATTGTGAATGACATCTTGTCCGACCGAACCCCTGGACTTCACGGATGGATGGGCGTCAATGGCGTTCGAACATCTGCAAAAACTGGTACATCCGACAAGGGTTCGCAGCCAAAAGACCTCTGGATTGTCAATTACAGCCCAGCTCTAGTCATGGGAATGTGGCTCGGAAACTCCGACACTAGCGTGATTGGCACATCAGCCTCCAACTACGGCATGCCGGTAATTAGAAGCGTTATGGAATTTGCCCACACCCAAGTTTACGCCAAAGAAGGCAAATGGAAGTCAGGTCAATGGTATGAGCGACCAAGCGGAATCCAGACTGTCAACGGTGAACTTTACCCGTCATGGTGGAATAAGAGACAAAGTCAATCTACAGAGAAAATTACCTTTGATAAAGTCTCTAAGAAAAAGGCAACGAATTGTACTCCGGATGGCGCAAAGGAAGAGATTGAAGTGACAAAGATTATTGATCCTTTGACTAAGAAAGAATCAATTACCGTTCCTTCAGGCTACGACGCGAATGCAGAAGATGACGTTCACAAGTGCGACGACACCAAGCCGCAAATTGGAGCGATATCATACACCAACAGCGGCAAGAAATATACGATAAATGTCGACGTTACAGCAGGAACTTGGGGCTTATCGGCAATCGAAATTACCGTGGACGGAAAGAGCATTAAGAGTTCAGAAATTACTTCAAGCGGCAAGCAAACCGCCACAGTAGAACTTGATACAGCAGGATCGCACACAGTTTCTGTAACCGTAAGAGACTCTGCATATTACACCGCCACTTCAACTGGCAGCATTCAAGTCAACTAAATAAACTATTGTTTATTTACCAAATTAATCAGCTCAGCCTCGTGTTGAGCTGATGTTTTTGAGCGGCCATTTGTGCGTTTTTTAGGAACGCTAGTCTTCTGCCTTACAGGTTTTTTCTGTTCAACCACAAGCTTCGCAAACATCATTTTTCCAGCGTCGGTCTGCAAGCTTCGGATAATCTCAATCTTCTTCGTTTGCCCAATGTAGCGCTTGGCGTTCTCAACAACCACCATCGTTCCATCTTTCAAATAACCAACCGCTTGATGAGAGTCTTGCCCCTTCTGCGACAGTTCCAAATCCAGCTCGTCACCAGGCAAATAACTCATCCTCAAACTTTTCGCCAGCTCATTGATATTCAAAACCTTAACGCCGTCAACTTGCGCCACCTTATTCAAATTGTAATCAAGCGTCAATACCGCCGCATCCATTTCCTTTGCCAATTTCAGTAAGCGCGAATCCACACCTTCAGGCACGCGAATATTGTCATCGTAAAGCTCGAATGAAGACTTCAAAATGTCCTTAAGCTCCTTCACGACATCCATGCCAAATCGCGCTCTCTCGCGCTTATCATGGTCTGCGCCGTCGGCTAGTAATTGCAGTTCAGTCAAAACACTCCTTGGTACAATAACTTTGCCCAGCAGAAATCCGGTCTTCGCCAGTTCAGTCACTCGCCCGTCCATGAGTACTGACGTGTCGACCAAAATCGGCGCCGCGCCCACAGATGAATTTCGTCGCGGTTTTGCCAAGAAATAAATCTCAGCCGCCAAACCAAGCAACATCGTAATTATTATCAATCCGTAAAAATCTTTCATTTTTTCCCTTTCTATTGTAAATAGTCAATCAGCGCCTGCCGCATATCACTGACGCCTTTTATAAATTTATCTTTATGAACTTTTGGCGCAATCGCATAAGTGAAGCCCAGCTTCTTCGCCTCTTTAATTCGAGCTTGCCAATTCGTCGCCGAGCGGACCTCGCCGCCCAAGCCAATCTCGCCAAACACCACGGCACCTTCGTCCAGACTTCGCCCAGCACTAGCGCTAGCAATCGCCATCGCTACAGCCAAATCAGCCGCTGGATCATTTAATTTCAGACCGCCGACCACATTGACATAAATATCTTTGTCCGCCAATTTCAACTTTGTTCGCTTCTCTAAAACCGCCACCAACAGATTCAATCGATTCAGATCAAAACCGCTCGCCGTGCGCTTAGGATAGCCAAAATTCGTCGGATTAACTAGCGCCTGAATTTCCACCAAAAGCGGACGTGCGCCCTCCATGGTCGCCAGCACAATTGACCCATCCAGATTCTGACGCTCCGCCAGAAGTTCCGCCGACGGATTCTTCACGATTCTTAGCCCCTGCTCGTCCATTTCAAAAATCGCCGCTTCATTAGTTGAGCCGTATCTATTTTTCTGCGCACGAACGACTCGAAAACCACCATATCGATCGCCCTCAAAATTCAGTACAACATCCACCAAATGTTCCAATATCTTCGGACCAGCAATCGAACCTTCTTTGGTGACGTGACCAACCAAAATCACCGCCGTACCTGAAGCTTTGGCGGCACGAATAATTACATTTGACGAGTTGGTGATCTGACTAACCGACCCCGGAGCCGAGGAAATCTCGCTGAGGGAAATTGTCTGAACCGAATCGACAATTGCCAGATCATATCCACCTTGCTGAATTGACGCCGCAATATCTTCCGCGCTATTACTGGACGCCAGTTGCATTTTTTCCGAATCAGCCGCACCCAAACGCTCCGCACGAAGCTTCACTTGAGAAACCGACTCCTCACCGCTTACATATAACACCGATTTTGTCTTGGCAATATGTGCCGCAACTTGCGCGAGCAATGTACTTTTCCCAATTCCTGGCTGACCCGCCACCAACACCACGCCGCCAACCAAAAATCCACCACCCAAAACAGTGTCCAAATCGTCAATTCCCGTACTCAATCTTTCTAGCCCAGACTCAGAAGCAGCTTCACGAATACTAGACGTTTTCAAGACTTTGCCGCGCCCAGCAGATTTATCGACAACAGATGACCCGCCAGAAGAAACGACCTGCTCGACTAGCGAATTCCATTCCCCGCAATTTTCACACCTGCCAGCCCACTTTGAAAAGCTAGCTCCGCACTGCTGACAAACAAATTGACTTCGAACTTTCGCCATTATTTCGCCCCCTCTAAACTATCCAAACTTTTATTCAATTCATCAATCTGCACACCCAACTCTCTGAGCCGCAAAACATCAGAATTGTAAGAATTGATCTCAGAATTCAAATTGGCACGCCTTTCGTTCAACTCCGAGAGCTCCGCCTTCAAAGCTTGACGTTGACTATAAAAATCACTCTGCGACAAGAATCCGCCACTAACGCCCGCTCGCCGATTAAAGTCCGCCACGCGACTATTATAATCCGCCAAATCAGTTGAATATTGCGATAATTCTCTGTTCAATTTTTCCTTTCGAACCTTCAACGACTCGCTCAGCTTCTGCGCTTCATTTTCTCTGGATTCAAATTTTTCTTGATATTGCGCGTGCAATTTCACGACTTCGGATCTATCAGTAAAATATCGTTGATAATATTCTTCCAGCTCGTCGCCCAAATCAGCAAATTCCGTCCCTAAAATTGAATGCAGCTCGTTAGCTCTCGTTCCGGGTTGCGCACGATCATAATACTCCATCCGCTCAGACAATTTCTTATTTTTCACATTATTATAAGCCTGCTCCAAAAGCTCGCTCAAATGAAATTTTTCCGCCGTACTTAACCTTTCCCAAGCAGCATGCAACATCTCATGCGCCGCCGTCACTTCTTTCACGCCATCAAGCTCAGAATTGGTCACGTTATAAATATAAATATCCCTAGACGACGGATTATAACAACCCAAAATCGCATTTCCCTTTTCCACACGACGGCAATCTTCGTTAAATTCATTCGCCGATTTAATTTGCGGATTAGAAACATAGAACATTTTCCTGCCAACATCCGACATCTTTACGCGATCAGCAATAGCGACAATTTCCGCACTCGGCTTATATTGCCACAGAGTAATCTCATCAATGATTTGCTGACGATTCGCCATCACAAAAACCGCAGTAGAAAGTACAATTATAGGCGTGAGGACGCTGAATATTCTACGCACGATTGACATTAATCACCACCTTATCATTATCAATTTTAGCCTCCAGCGTGTCGCCAGATTTTGCTTTATTGGACAATAAAACATCGCTAAGTGGATCCGCCAGCTCCGACTGAATTGTTCGTCTTAAAACTCGCACGCCGCGTTGCTCGTCAAATCCTCGATCAATCAACCAACGCTTCGCCGAAGAAGTGATATCAAGCTTCATTCCGTGTCGACCAACAGCTTCGATCAAGTCAGACGTGAGATTGTCAAAAATCTTTCGCACGACCGAACGAGACAGCGGCTTAAATGTAATCACGTTATCAAATCTGCCAATCAATTCTGGACGCAAAAATTCCTCAAGCTCACGCAGAGCGGCACGCGAATTTTTCTCGTGACGAGTTTCAATAGCCGACTTTTTCTGCCCAGACGCGCCAAATCCCAGCTCCGAATCCTGAATCATTTGCTCGGCGCCGACGTTGCTCGTCAAGATGATAATCGTCTGCCGAAAACTCACCGTTCGTCCGTGAGAATCGCTTAACTTGCCGTCCTCCAGAATTTGCAAAAGCAAATTCAGAACGTCAGGATGCGCCTTTTCAATCTCATCAAACAACACCACGCTATACGGTCGACGACGAACTTTATCCGTTAATTTCCCGCCGTCTTCATAGCCAACATAACCAGCCGGCGCACCGACAAGACGACTAGCCGTGTGACGCTCGGAAAACTCGCTCATGTCAATTTTAATCAAGCTATCATCGCCGCCAAAAACTTCCCGCGCCAGAACTCGCGCCAATTCCGTCTTACCAACTCCAGTCGGACCCAGAAAGATAAACGACCCAAGCGGCCCACTCTGACGATTTAGCCCAGCTTTATTGCGGCGAATCGCGCGCGCCAATTGCTCAATCGCTTCATTTTGACCAAGAACACTCTGACTCAGTCGCTTCTCCAAGCGAATCAAATCCTTCATCTGATTCAACGATAATCTGTCAATCGGAATATTCGTCATCGCCGAAACTGCCCGACGCAAATATTCATCAGTCAGCACCGGCTCATCACTGGCTTCATCCTTCAGCGCTTCGGCTTGCAATTCCAATTGCCTCATTTGCATCTTAAACTCTGCGGCTTTTTCGTAATTTTCAGCCTCGACCGCCGCGTCAATTTTTCCAGCTAATCGCTTAATTTGGCGAGCCAACTTGTCCTTACGCGACAATTTTATTGGCGAGCTAGACTTCAATAAACTCGCCGCCTCGTCAATCACGTCGATCGCTTTATCTGGCAAAAACCGCTCCGTCACATAACGCTGGCTCAAATCTACCGCCTCAGTCAGCATTTCGTCAGGAATCTGAACTTGATGATGCTTGGCTAATTTTCCTCTCAAACCTCGCATCATTTCCACCGCCTCTTCTGGCGATGGCTCATTGACCGTCACAGATTGGAAGCGCCGTGACAACGCAGCATCTTTTTCGATATGTTTTCGATATTCATCAAACGTCGTCGCGCCAATTAGTCGCACCTCGCCTCGCGACAACGCTGGCTTCAATACATTCGCCGCGTCCATCGAACCTTCAGCCGAACCAGCGCCAACCAACAGATGTAACTCGTCAATAAACAAAATAACTTCTTGATGTTTTTTAGCGACCGCCAGAACTTTTTGCAATCGCTCCTCAAATTGCCCGCGATATTTCGTCCCAGCAATCATCGCCGTCAAATCCAATTGAAAAAGTCGCTTACCCTTCAAAAATTCGGGAACTTTATTATCAGCAATTCTTTGTGCCAATCCTTCAACTACCGCAGTTTTACCGACGCCAGGTTCGCCAATTAGCGCTGGATTATTCTTGCTACGCCGACCCAAAATCGTGATCATTCGCTGGATTTCCGACGCTCGACCAATCACCGGATCCAAAAATCCTTCGCTAGCACGCCGCGTCAAATCGACACCGAATTTCTCCAAAACTCGCAAATCGCCAGAACTTTTACTTGCCGTACTGCGCTCGCTCTGCAGAGACTCAAATTGCTGTTTATCAAACACATCTTCCAAACTTCCACGCAGATTGTCAATATCAACGTTCATATCCCGCAGCAATTTAGTCGCTCGCGCCTCGTGCTGCTGCAGCATTCCATAAACGATGTGTTCCGTGCCAATTTTTTCCTGCCCAAATTCAACCGCTAGTTGCCAAGCAATCCTTATCAATTCAACAACTTCAGCGCTCAAACCCTTACTTACAATCGTAATCACCAGCGGCTTTGCGGTCAGATTCAATGCCATTTCCGCCCGATCCAAAGTTACGCCATTTTCCGCCAATATCTTTGCACCCAATGACGAATTTTGTGCCAACACACCAAGCAAAATATGCTCCGTGCCAACATATTCGCTCCCCTCATTATGCGCCAGAAAACCAGCTCGCCCCAAACTGGCTCGAGCCGTTTCTGTCAGCCGAGGTTCTAATTCAGAAAAATCTTCTGACATATCGCCCTCCTTTCGTTTTCGGCGATTTGCAGAAGGCAGCTTATTCCGCCACCTCCTCAACTACACTCATCAAGCTATCCTCAATATTCTTTCGAGGTTTTGGCTCTGTCTTAACAGGAGCTTTTGCTTCGATATCTAACTCATAGCCAGTCAATCGACTTGCCAAGCGAACGTTCTGTCCGGCACGACCGATTGCTATTGATTGCTGATCTTCGCTAACATAAACCGTCGCACGCTTCTCGTCTTCATTGACAGTCACACTCAAAACCTCTGCTGGGCTCATTGCATTAGCAATAAATCCAGCCGCATCTTCCTCGTATGGAATAATGTCAATTTTTTCCTGCTCGCCAATTTCATTCATCACAGCCTGAACGCGGGCGCCATGACCACCAACAAACGTACCAACTGGATCAACGCCAGGTAGCGCTGAAGAAACCGCCAATTTGGTTCGGCGACCAGCTTCGCGAGCGATTGCCTTAATCTCAACCGCACCAGTTTCCATCTCTGGGACTTCTTGATTGAACAAGAATCGCACAAACTCTTCATTGCCACGGCTAAGAATCAATTGCGGACCGCGGCCTTCGCGCTCAATGTCCTTAATGTAAACCTTAATTCGACGGCCAACACCATAATATTCGCCAGGAATTTGCTCGCTCTGAGGCATAATTCCGACAGCCTTGCCCAGCTCAATTCGCACAACGCGTGGCTCAACTCGCTGAACCGTACCGATAACAACCGTACCGATTTTATCCTCAAATTCCGCCAAAACAACTTCACGCTCAGCTTCGCGCAAACGCTGCAAAATCACTTGCTTAGCAGTCTGAGCAGCAACTCGACCAAAAGTCGTCACGTTATGAGTTTCCATCACAACTTCACCGCCAAGTTCAGCTGCAGGATCTATCTCCTTAGCTTCCTCTAGGTCGATTTGATTGGCGTCATTCTCAACTTCTTCAACAACAGTTTTAACAACCGACACGACGGCCGTACCGTTATTGATATTCAAGCTTGCACGAACCAATTGGTCACGTGTGCCGTTATCACGACGCCAAGCCGCCGCAATTGCCTGCTCAATCACGCTCAAAACTGTTTCTTCTGGCAAGTTTTTTTCTTCAGCAATCGTACGCACTGCCAACGTCAACTGCTTAATGTTCAAGTCTTCCATTACATTCTCCTTCTTATTAATTATATCTTTTTCCGCTTCAAACTTCCATAAACGAAAAACTCCGACCTGCCGGCCGGATGAGTACTCTCCTATTGTAGCGGAAAGATTCTATTCTGTCAATCCAATTCTTTTCGCCAAAGAGATAAACATTTCTTAGTGGATGGCGATATTTGGTCAAATCCAATTCTCTGATAAAACTCTTCAGCGGATTTCAGGGAATACAATTTGACGGCACGCGCATCTGGATATTCACCAGCCAAAGCTTCAATAGCCGCCCGACCAATTCCTCGCTTGCGCGCAACTTCCCTAACAAAAAGGTCTTCTATAGTAACCTCGCCGTCACCATTAGAGCATACAGTCATAAGACCAGATGACAACTCTTCGCCAGAAGTGTCGATAGCAAAAACATCGCTACCATAGTAATTATTCATGCCTTTTATATATTCTATTAAATCCTTTTTTGCACCATCCGGAAACTCACAGCCCAAAACAGACTCCGAATGAGCTACGGCCGCCCGCTCCAAGGCCTCATCATCATTCACCGACAATTTAGTAAGACATACTTCAGATTTCATTCTACCATTTTATCATAAAAACGTATTTTGTCAATATTATACTTCCACGCATTTTTCCAGGATTCCCGACATCGCGCTTTTTTCAGCTTCCGTTACCCACAAGCGATATCGTCGCTTTATTGCTATCTGGCGCGCTACATACTGACAACGAAACGGCTTATTACCCGGTAGCCAAGTTGCCGCGTCACCGTCGCCTTTGGCTTGATTTGCTGGGCCGTCAACCGCCAACAGATTCAATGGATCGTTCGCCAATTTCTCTCGCTCTTCTGGAGAAATTTGCTGCGCGCCCTTTTGCCAAGCATCGCTCAAAGCCACGACGTGATCAATCTGAACCTTAGAACTGGTTTTTTCGCCGCGCTGAAATTGAATTGTTTGACCAGTGTACGGATCATTCAGCACACCCGACAAAACTCGACATTTTTCATCAATTTTCTCATCAGTCAGATCTCGCGCCAGAATCACTTCTCGTACAGAGCAGCCGTTAATTTTACCCCAGCCATTGCCGAATTGTTTTCTGGAATAACCAGTTTTTGGCGCACGTCCTTTAACTTCTATCTTTTCCAATTCTACTTTGGCGTTCGAAGCACCAAATAATTCTCGTTGCGTTGAAGTTTGAATTGTCTGAGGTTCGGGTTGCGAAATTCGCGAAGCCCAAACCGCTACGCCAGCCACTAGAATTACCAGCGCAATCACCACTTGCCGACGTCGTATTTTATTCACCCTCATGACTGTATTATAATTAAACTATGACTAAAGTTCCACGCCTACTCGACACATTCACACCAAATCATTACAACCTAACTCTCGATCTAACGCGCGCCGAGGAAAAAGAATTTTCTGGCACGGTTGTCATTTCTGGCGAGTCCACCAGCGAATCAATTTCGCTACATTCCAAAGGTTTAACAATTCAATCAGCCACAATCGACGATCAGCCCGCTGACGTCTCATTCGGCGAGTTTGACGAATTGAAATTATCCCAGCCGAACCTTGAAAACGGAAATCACACAATTCACATCAATTTTTCCGGAACCATCACCGACGCAATGCACGGATTATATCCTTGCTATTTCACTCATAACGGCGTTAAAAAACAGCTTTTTGCGACTCAATTTGAATCGCATCACGCGCGTGAAGTTTTTCCTTGCGTTGACGAGCCAGCTGCCAAAGCCGAATACGATTTGACGCTAATAACTCGCCCAGGAATAACAGTTTTGGGAAATATGCCCGTAAAACACGAAGAAGAAAATGGCGATTCTCGCACGACGACATTTGAGAAAACACCGCGAATGAGCAGTTATCTTCTGGCTTTCGTCATCGGTGAATTGCACAAAAAATCTGCCCACACCAAATCTGGCGTCGAAGTCAACGTCTGGGCAACGCCAGCTCAGAATGAAAATACATTAGATTTTGCGTTAGATATTGCCACTCGTTCAATTGATTTTTATGATGAATATTTCGGCGTCAAATATCCATTGCCAAAATCCGATCACGTCGCCCTTCCCGACTTTTCCTCTGGCGCCATGGAAAACTGGGGATTGATTACTTATCGAGAAAGTTGTTTACTTGCGGATCCAGAATTGACTCCAGAATCATCCAGGCGCTTCATCGCCACGGTTATCGCGCACGAGCTCAGCCATCAATGGTTCGGCAATTTGGTTACCATGCAGTGGTGGAACGACTTGTGGCTCAACGAAAGCTTTGCCAATATGATGGAATACGTGGCGATTGATGCATTGCACCCCGAATGGCGCATGTGGGAAGATTTTGCCACGAATGAAGTAACGGCCGCACTTAGGCGCGACAGCTTGGACGGCGTTCAATCAGTTCAAGCCGATGTCAATCATCCAGATGAAATCAGCACTTTGTTCGACCCAGCAATTGTTTATGCCAAGGGCGGGCGGCTGCTTGTTATGGTTAGAAAACTTATCGGCGAAGAGGCATTTCGCGCTGGACTTAAATCATATTTTGAAAAATTCGCGTATAAAAACACTGTCGGAAATGACTTATGGCAAGAATTAGAGTTAGCGAGCGATCAGCCAATCGTCGATTTAATGAACGCCTGGATTTCCCAACCTGGCCTTCCTGTCGTATCAGTTTCAAACAGTCACGACGTGGCGACTTTAAGTCAGGAACGATTCTTCATCGGCGAACACCAACCATCTGGCGCATTATGGCCGATTCCATTATTCGCAAACCAGCCACTTGACGTAAAAATCTTGAATCAAAAAGAAACCACCGTTTCTATTGAAAAGCCATTGCAATTAAACTGCGGCTTAAGCGCCCACTTCGTCACCAAATATGACGAATCCACTCGCGAATATTTATTGAAAAACATTACGGAATTGCCAACCTTGGACAAGATTTGTATCTTACAGGACGCGACAATACTTGCCCGCGCTGGATTTGAAAACTCGGCGTCACTACTTCCATTGGCATTGTCACTAAAAACCGAGACCAACGAAAAAGTCTTCAGTATGACTGCTGGCGCTTTGACGGAACTGCGAAAATTCGTCGATGATAATGACGCCGCCAGAGATTCATTAAAGAAAATTTCTGGAGAATTTGCGCGCGCCACATTTGAGGAATTGGGTTGGGATGAAAAATATGGAGAATCGGACGACGACCGCGAGCGGCGCACCACGGCTTTGAGTTTGATGATGTATAGCGAAGATAAAGAGGTTTTGAATGAGGCGAAAACGCGTTTTGACAACAATAAACTAGAAGACTTGCCGACAGAACTTCGAGCTTTAATTATCAGCGCAAACGTAAGACATTTCGAGACGCCAGAGATGACTGAAAATCTATTTACCGCATATAAAAACACGCCGTCAAATGACCTGCAGAATGATATTGCAATTGGACTAACTTCCACTAAAAACCCCAAAACCGCAGAAAAAATTCTTGCCAACATTAAAGATTCCAATATTATCCGCCCGCAAGACGCCAGCCGTTGGTTCGTGTATTTAATTCGGACCAGAGAAAGCCGCCAAATTGCGTGGAATTGGTTAAAGAAAAACTGGGCGTGGGTCGAAGATACGTTTGGCGAAGATAAAAGCTATGATGATTTCATTCGCTATGCCGCCACAGCCCTACTGACAACCGACGAACTTAACGATTTTCAACAATTCTTTGAACCGATGGAAAATATTCCAGCCCTCGCCAGAACGATTAAGCTGGGAATTACCGAAATATCCGCGCGCGCTGAGTTGATTGAGCGAGACAAGGCGGACGTGTTCTCTGCTTTGCAAACAACACTGTGATATATTATGCTACATTTTTGACAAAATCTATTGACATTTTATACTATTAGTGATATATATATATTAGCTTTTGTTGACAGAACAAATGTTTTGTCCGAAAGCGCACTTTGGCAAGTTGAGAGAGTTTATAAACCGGAGGTGAGATTTTGCGATATTTTAAGAAGTATCCCGAAACCTCATCTTCGATCTATACCATACGGGTGTCGATCAGTGCTTTTTAGCACGAGCGTCCGCTCGGATGAGGAGAAGGTACTGCAATGTCTACATTCATTACCGATGAAGTCAAGGCCGCAAGAGAAGAATCCCTCAGGCAAGAAAAACAGCGAGAAGATGACATGAGGAGAGCTCAAATCGAAGCTTTCCTTGAATCCATCAAAGACATCTGTGAAGATGTCAAAGAAAGGGTTGTTGAAACCTACCTAAACGTAGGGGAGCCCCCTTTCTCAGTTAGGGTTATTTGTGACTTGTTGACTACATCAGTAGTCAACAACAAACAATGCGCCAAGGCGCTACTAAGCGCGCTCCAGGAAGCAGAAGAACACACGTCTTCCGTCGAGTTTGAGAAGGCGTTCGGGCCGACTATCTACAATCAGCCTGGACACTCATATATCGTAGTCAAATTCTCCTGGAAGTAGACTACGATCAGGCGAACATGGCGAGTCTGCAGAGATTCCCAACTCTCTCACTTGTCATATTCGCTCCATAGATGTGTGTCTATGCTGATGAGTCGGAAACGACGAAAGCGAACTTTTATTCAAACATTACACACTCTTCAACTACAGGCGGATTTCCATCAACAGAAATTGCCAGCATTTGCATATCGCAGCTTTCATACTGCGCATTTTTGGCAATGAACATCTCTGCAGAAAAGCGCATTTGTTGCTGTTTTTTATTTGTAATTGCCGCCAAGCCATCGCCGAAATTGTCATTTTTCCGATATTTGACCTCTGTAAAATATAAAACTTTGTCTTTTTTACTAACAATATCAATTTCACAATATCGCGTTCGCCAATTCCGCTCTATAATCTCATGACCATCGCCCACCAACCAATCCGCCGCCGCCTGCTCACCTTTATCACCAATTTGACGCGTCGTGTCTTTTTGCTGGTTTTTAGATTTTCTATCGTCAGACGCATTTTGCGAATTCACCTCAACATTAGCATATTTAGCCAACGGCGCAAAACTCAGCCGATGTAGCGGAGTTACGCCCAGATTATCAATAGCCGCTCGGTGCTTCGCCACTCCATAGCCAACGTGTGAGGAAAAATCATATCCCGAATAAATATTGTCCTGCTCCGCCATAAATTTATCACGAGCCACCTTAGCAATAATCGACGCCGCCGAGACGCTCGGAATCAGACCGTCGGCTTTCGCTATAATTGTTACGTACTTTTCTAACGGCGTACCCGCCAAGAAATTGACCGTCCCATCGATAATAATCTCATCAAACGTCGAGCCATTTTTCTGACATTTCGCTTGGATTTCTTTAACTGCACGCCGCGTTGCCAACTTAAGCGCCTCTCTCATCCCTATTTCATCCAGCTCCTCAGCAGAAACCCAACCCAACGCCCAAGCCGACGCTTGCTCGCGAATTTCCTCATCAAGCAATTCACGTCGTTTTTTGGTCAATTTTTTACTATCATCAAGCCCTTCAATTTCAGCGCCACCCAAAACCACCGCGCCAATCACCAACGGTCCAGCCCACGCGCCGCGCCCGACTTCATCAATTCCCAAAATCACCCGACAATCTTCCCTTTTTCGTCATAAAATCCGCAATAATCCAGCCAATCCAAACTGTTGCCGCGCCTAATGTATTCGCCAAAATATCCCAATTCGTGTCGTCCAATTTTATGCTCGCCAAACCTGCCTTGACCATAAATAATTCCGCCAATTCGTTAATGCAGCCCAACGTCGAAACTAAAGCGAAAACTGAAAATGCCGTCACCAGCCAATGCGCCCGCCATTTCATCGACGAAACCAAATACACCCAGAATAGCCCCGTAAATAGCCCACCACCCACAAAGTGCGTCGTAAAACTAGTGTCCTGCCCGTCAATCAACGGCGACGGCAAATACCAAGATATGAAAAACAACAAACACGCTGTGTAAAGTAGCCAGCGATATTTTTTCTCATTATCAAAGCCGTTTCTTCTCAAAACATAAGGAGTCGCCACAGCCAAAGTCGTCGGGACAAAGACGGATATATAATGAAATATTGCCATATTGAGATTATAACATGAGAAAACCGCCTCAGATTAAGAGACGGTTCAACGATTAGCCAATAGACAATTACGCGTCTTTATGGCGAGCTGCAACTTCAGCAGCCTTAGCATCAAGTTCAGCCTGAGCAGCATCTTTTTCAGCTTGTTTTGCAGCAGCAGCCTGAGCAGCTTCTTCCTTCAAGCGTTCAGCTTCCGCTTCTGCCTTAGCGTCATGAATGTCATTAACAGCAGCGCGATCGAAATTCTTAGCCGTCAAGCGAGCTGACTTACCGCTACGCTGGCGAAGGAAGCTTAAGAACTTGCGGCGAACCTTAGCGCGTCGAACAATTTCAATCTTCTCAATTAGCGGACTGTGTATCAAGAATGACTTCTCAACACCAACACCCGAAGCGATCTTTCGAACCGTAATGCGTGATGTGTGTGATTTTTTATTGTCGGTGCGGATAACAACGCCCTCGAACATCTGAATACGCTCTTTGTTGCCTTCCTTAATTTTCTGGTAAACGCGAACTGTGTCACCACTGCGAGCATCGACAACTGCTTGCTTTTTTTGTGCTTGGTTGATTTTGTTGATTAAATCAAAACTCATAATTTTTCCTATCTTCCGAACTCGCTCCGACTGGCCACGCAGTTGTACCTCTGCGGCTCCATGTCAAACAAGGCTCGAATATTTAACTCTCGTACAATTACATAAGATAATAACACAAATCTGAAGAAATATCAATTAAATAAAATTGGAGTATAATATAGTTATGGATTACAATAAATTAGCACTCGAACTACACGAAAAATACAAAGGTAAAATTACAACCAGCCTCAGAGATAAAGAGGAGCTTAATCGCGATAAACTTAGCGCTTATTACAGCCCTGGCGTCGGCGCAGTCAGCCAAGCAATTGCCGAAAATCCAGCCGATTTACCAAAATACACTTGGACAAACAATCTAGTCGCCGTAATCTCAGACGGCTCAGCAATTTTGGGCTTGGGCAATTTGGGGCCAAAAGCCGCCATGCCAGTCATGGAAGGAAAAGCTTTGCTATTTAAGCATTTTGCCAATGTCGACGCAGTGCCAATTGTGCTAGACGTCCACGAGCCAGAAGAAATCATTGCCACGGTCAAAGCCATCGCGCCAAGCTTCGGCGCCATCAACCTCGAAGACATCGCCGCACCAAAATGCTTTGAAATTGAAGAGCGATTAAAGGCAGAATTAGATATTCCAGTCTTCCACGACGATCAACACGGCACGGCTGTCGTTGTATTAGCGGGCTTAATTAACGCCGCTAAATTGACAGGACGAAACCTGACGGATTGCAAATTCGTAGTCATCGGCGCGGGCGCGGCTGGCACAGCAATCATCAAATTGTTAAATCTTTATGGAGCAAAAAACATCGTAGCAGTGGACAGCCGAGGAATTGTCGGAAAATCACGCACAGATTTGAACGCTGAAAAAACCGCACTATTGGAATATGTCGACGCATCGCAATCTGGCTCAATTGAAGACGCCATCACCAACGCAGACGTATTTATCGGCGTATCGCGCGCAGGACTTCTCACTCCAGAATTAGTCCAAAAAATGGCGAAAGATCCAATCGTATTTGCACTAGCAAATCCTGTTCCAGAGATTATGCCAGATGTCGCCAAGCAAGCCGGCGTCGCAATCATCGGCACAGGTCGTAGTGACTTTCCAAACCAAGTCAACAATTCTCTGGCCTTCCCTGGAATTTTCCGCGGCGCATTAGATCACGGAGTTAAGAAAATCACTGATCAGCACAAATTGGCAGCCGCTGAAGCACTAGCTAACCTGGTCGAAAACCCAACCGTCGACAAAGTCGTCCCAACCGCGTTTGATGAGGGTGTTGTTGAAGCCGTTGCGAATGTCATTAGATAAGCCTAAACACCAGCACCGTCAGCTGCCTCAATGCGCCTAGTCCGCCCAGTAAATACTGGCAATAATTCTTCCTGGTTATTTTTGTCGCAAGCACCCAAAAGCATTAATAAATGAGTTACACCGTTCTCTTCTAGTATCTCTCTCACGGGCTCATCATCCACCTTATCCATAGCGATGTGCGACACATACATCCTTAGTGCGTCAGATGTTTGAGCTTTCCAGCTAAAGATACTAAAAGGATACTTATTTTTATCTCGATATCTTAAGGTCGTCCAAGAATCACGTAATCCAGAATCTGACGTTGCAACAATTTCTGCCGCTAATTTTAATTTATTATAAAGACTGGGCAAAATACGCTTCTGCTTTTTCTTGGTCTCATAGCCAGACATTCTGTGTTCAATTCTCTTGGCTGCTTCAGTACGAACATCGACTACTACCGTAACACCATTACCGCTACTCTCGATATATAAAACCTTAGCCATTTCATCATCTAACCACGGAAATGTTTCGTGACTAAGCTTTATATAATCCCCGACCTTCAAGTTAATCTCAGTAGCCTGAACATCCTGATCGCTCACCTCGCAATTACCCTGGCGTGATTGCTTCTTTCTCTTTCTCTTTCTCTTCCTCGCCTCATTCAAAGATTCAGCAGCGATTTTAGGTGCCACTTCATAGCCATTCAATTTCTCCGAAAGCACCCTCAGGGCGTCGTCTAAAGCCTCACTCAGACGCTCTTTAGCCATAGATTCAGCAAGGCTACGAACCACTGGAATGTTTTCATTAATTGTCGCGTCTTTATACTGCTTGGCTAGTTCCTCTTTGCTTGGCAATTCTATGGATTTTATAAACTCAAGAACTCTGTTGGCAAATTTTAAATCACCCTTAGGATTAATACCTTTACATTCCTCATCTTCAACCTCTTTAAGTTTCCGACGCTCAAAGTCTTCCAGCAAACTACTCAACTTCATCTTGTCATCATTACCTGGAATGTATTCAGGTCTAGTAATTATAAAATCATCAGGTAAACCAAAAGCCCCATCCTTAATAAGGCTCTTAGTCACAGCCTCCCTTGCCTCTGCGATAAAGTCCATATATTCACGATCTGCAAGTTCAGGACTAATTATTTTATTAGCGTGCTGCCATCGTCTTACGTCGGGAATCACATACTTTCCATCTTGGCAAAATTTTGGAATATTCACTTCCGCCAGCTTTTCGGGAAAAACTACACTAAGATTTTCCCTTATAAATTTCTCATACGTTCCATTAAATATACTTCTTGACGATTCTTTGACTTCCTCTATATCAAAATCTATCTCTATGCAATCTGGAAGCCTGTTATACTCCTCCTCAATTTGCTGAAACAACCTAAGAACCTCCCCGTAAGATTCTTGATATTCACCGCGCAACTCCTCACCTTCAACAAGAAACGGTACATGCTTAATAATAGACTTTACATAATCTATAATTTGACTTATGTAGTTTTTATTAAGATCCTCTGTATGAGATAGTTTATCTTTAACAACATAGCCATCCCGTTGTCTTTCGCTCATAAACTAATATCTTATCAGTTTATGGCTATAAAGTCAATTATATTACTCTATTGACTTCTTCTAATGTCGTTTCGCCACGAAGAGCCGCCAACACGCCAGCCTGAAGTAGTGTTACCATGCCGTCTTCTTTTGCAGCCTTTTCAATTGCTTCCGTATGAACATCCTCAACATCGCCGCGCAAGAATTTCTGAATATTCTCGCTCACAACCAGTTGCTCCATTACCGGAATTCGCCCCTTATAGCCGAACGGAACGTCATTCGTCGGCACCGCACGCCAAAGCTTAAACGTATCCAAATCTGGGCAATCAACATTCTCTGGCAAATCCTTCAAGACTTCTTTCACCCACTTACGGGTCGCCTCATCTGGCTCATATTCTTCCTTGCTATCATCCCACAATCTTCTCACTAGTCGCTGTGCAATAACCAGCCGAACCGCTGAGCTAAAAATCGGGTTTTGCCCAATCATATCGATCATACGACTAAACGCCGCCGCAGTCGAATTGGCGTGAAAGCTAGACAATACCAAATGTCCCGTAATTGACGCCTGAATCGCAGTCTTCGCAGTTTCATTGTCGCGAATCTCACCAACCATCACCACGTCTGGATCAAGACGCAAAACACTGCGCAAACCATCAGCAAACCTCTGTCCATTTGTCGTATCAATCGGAATCTGAGCAATCCCAGGAATCGTATTTTCTACAGGATCTTCCAATGTAATAATCTTTCGATCTGGCGTATTAAGAGCATTCAAAATACTATATAACGTCGTAGATTTTCCCGAACCAGTTGGACCAACCATCAACAACATCCCGCGCGGATGAGAAATAACTTCATCAATTTGCTCACGCTCTTTCTTTGAAATACTCAATAGATCCAAGTTCAACATTGATTCATCAAAGTTAAACAATCGAAGCACCAGATCCAAGCCGTACACCGTCATCACGGCTTCCACACGCAAATTCAGCACATGCGATACGCCATCTCTATGAATTTCCTGCTGCATATGCCCAGATTGAGGCTCTCTGGAAGCGGTAGAAATATTCGCACGCGACGCCAAGGTAGCCATAATCACTCGATATCTATCCCTGCTAAGTTCCGCCACCGTATGCAAAGCTCCGTCAACACGCATCCGAATTCGAATCGATTCACGCTGGTTCTCAATGTGAATATCCGAAGCGCCCAATAGATCCGCTTGGTCAATCAAATAATTAAACACGTCATTCGTGCCCACGGAAGCCAAAGTCTGCGTAACCTGCGCCAGAGTATCGCTATCACCCTCCTTGGCAATTTCGATGTTATCGTAAATCACTTTTTTTGGCGGGTCAAACCTGAGCATAATTGACCGAAACGCCGAACCAGAAATTAAGAAAAAGAAGATTCGCTTGCCGTTTTCAACATACTGATCTCGCATTCGCTTCATCAACGATTCAGAAGTTTGCGACGTAACACCAAATCGATAAGATTGGTCTTCCTCGTTAAAGGCTAACGGAACCAGCCTACCCTTATACATTTCTTCTATCGTCAAAACACCCTTAAGCAAAGGTAAAGTTTCTTCAAATTCCCGCCCGTCAAGATATTGAAGTCCTAAAATTGACGCTCGACGACGAGTAGCTTCCTCATCTTGCTCACGGCGTCGCGCCTGAATTTTATCTTCGTCCATATGAAAATTATACCAAAAAGCTTACGGTTTTACGAGTGATATAATAGTGATATGAATCCAGAAATTACTCTATTAGTCCACAATATTCGCTCGACGCATAATGTTGGGGCAATTTTTCGCACAGCCGAAGGATTTGGCGTAAAAAAGATTATTCTCAGTGGTTACACGCCGTATCCAGAATTGAGTTTATGTAGCAGGGCGCCCGCTTGTGCGCTTATCGATGGAGAAATTCGATCTGAAGACCCTCGCCTGCCGCATATTCGCGAAAAAATCACCAGCCAAATTCATAAAACTGCTTTGGGTGCGGAAAGTTTGGTGCCGTTTGAGTTTTACGAGGATATCAATGATTGGACTAAAGAGAATCAGCAGACAGAAAACTTGCCAATTATCGCGCTGGAGCAATCAAAAGACAGCGTGATGCTATCAGAATTTCAACCGCCTGAAAAATTCGCATTGCTGCTCGGCGAAGAAGTCCACGGAATCACGCCAGAACTTTTGGACAACTGCGACTTCACCGTAGAAATCCCGATGTTCGGTCAAAAAGAATCATTCAACGTGTCGGTCGCAACGGGAATTGCGCTATTTGGGCTAATCTTCCCTGTCAGAAAATAGCTCATTCTAATATTACACTGCTTACATTTGACTTTTTTATATATAAGTGTCATACTATACGTATACTCTTGTTATCTACGAGAGCTCGCCCTTTGTCATAGAATAGGAGAATTATCTCATGTGGCCTATTGTTTTGTCTATAATTGTTGGCTTCAACAAGTCACTATATTGGGTATTACCGTTTGTCATCGTTTGTGTTGTTTTACGTAAAGTGCATATCACCGCTACAATGACCGCCATAATGGCAACCGTGTTCTATCATCTCTTAACCTGGACAGCAATCACGATTAAGTGGCAATATATATTATTTGAGATATTTACTATCGCGATAATAATAGCCGCTCTCGTGCGCATCTATCGTGCGACTAGCGCACCAACACTCGTACGCAGATAAATGCACCCACCACGCAAATGGTGATTTCATAAAGAATCATCGCGATCATGAGTGAAGATTAGGGGCTTAATGCCCGTCAGAGGAAAATGGCTCGCCTTGAGACTTCCGGTCTCGGCCGGAGCTCTCTTGGCGGGCTATTTTCATTTGAAGGTAATTTATTTTTATCACGCCGCTTGACTTTATTAAATAAATATTGTAGATTTATATATGGCTTTTGCTGGGAATTATTCCAACAAAAGCAGCCCTTTATAGTCCTAGATGGAAAGGAGTGCGGCACGATGTTCGTGCTCGCTATCATGGTTCAGCTATTGCTGATCTGCTTATCGTCTCAGCTAGTATCCCTTGCGGAAAAGATTGATCATCTTTTCAACAAGGGCGATAAGCTAAACTTAGGCCTAGCGGCCTTAGTGCTTATCTTAGCTGTATATATTTATTTCTGGGCCCAGTTTGGGGCCCAGATGAACAGCCTTGGCGTCAACCTAGTTCTAGGACTGTTCCAAGTTGGCAGTCTGTATGTAGCGGTAGCTTGCCTACGCAAGATGCGCGAGGACGACAAGTCCGTTCTCTAACGAGAAACAGATACTTGAGGGCAAGTCCCGCTGATAGTTAGCCCGCCAGAGCAACCAGCTCCGGCTAGGCCTCTGTCAGCGGGCTAACTATCACTTTAGAACTACACACTCTTCACCCAGAGTGTTTTTTAATTGGCTTAATAAATTGTCGTTAGCATCCACCTTAAACGGCAGACGCATGGCTGATTTTTCTTTCTCGCCCAGTACCAAAACCACGTCAGTCGTGCCAGCATTCTCACCACAAACAGACTTCATCTTCACCAACCGTGAATGGTCATTCGGGTCTTTAATGTACACAAATAACTTTGAAGCGGGGATTTCTGGCGCAACATTAACAGGCGCCGAATGAGTTTTTGGCTGCGGTTTGGTGGCGTCATTCTTTACGGCAGACTTCGGAGAAACTCCATTTTTCTGATTACGATAAGCTTCACGGCGCTCTTTTTTTACAGCAGAGCTAATTTTTGGCGCTTCCATTTTACGTCCAGTCGACTCATAGCCATTGATATCGTTATCTGTAATCGCAATAATGTCATCGGCAATTAGTTTACTTTCATTGCCCAAATTTCCGTCACGATCTCGCGCTGAATTTTTACCAGAAACTCGAATCACCGCGTCCTGAACCAGCTTGGCTCCAACTTTTTCATACAGATTTGGAAAGACGATTATCTCGCCCTCGCCGAACTTATCCTCAATTCCCACGAACGCCATTTTCGAACCGCTTTTTGTGACAATTGTACGAACGGTGCTAATAATTCCCCCGACCGTCATCATTCGACTGTCGTATCCAGGAACTAATTGCGTCAACGGTTGAGTTTGCTCGCTCAAATACGTTTCATACCTATCAAGCGGATGCGCCGAGATATACAGCCCCAATAATTCTCGCTCCCACATCAAGCGCTCTTTATCGTCGTGTTTCACAGGAGCCTTCTGGAGATGAAGAGTCGATTGGACGCTCGCTGCGTCATCGCCACCCAACATTCCAAATAAGTTTGTCTGCCCACTGGCGGCTTCTTTTTGGAGCTTGGACGCAAATGACGTAATAGAATCCAGATTGAACAGCAAATCAGATCGATCGCCCATATCGTCAAACGCACCAGACTTAATAAGCGACTCCCAGGCTTTTCTATTGAACTTGCTGGTTGAAACACGCCTAGCAAAATCCTCAACCGACGTAAACGGTCCATCTTCGCGCGCTCGCAGAACTTCCTCGACCGCACCAACACCAACACCCTTCACCGCCGACATCCCGAAACGAATTTTATTCTCATTCGGCACCACTGCAAACTCAACGAACGACTCGTTTACATCAGGGCTAAGCACACTAATTCCCATGTGTTTGCACTCGGTGATTTCAATTGCCAGACGATCAGTGTCATCATGGTCGCTAGTCATAAGCGCCGCCATAAACGCGTCAGGATAATGCGCCTTCAAATAAGCCGTCCAATAGGCGATCAAACCATAACAAGCGGCGTGCGACTTATTGAAACAATAGTTGGCGAATTCTTCCAGCTGAGTCCAGAACGTTTCCGCAATTTCCTTAGTCGCGCCACCAACTTTAACCGCACCCTCGACGAATTCAGGCTTGACCTTTTTCATTAAGTCAATTTTCTTCTTACCAACAGCCTTACGCAGTGTGTCAGCCTGACCGCCAGTAAATCCGCACCATTCCTTAGAAATCTGCATAAACTGCTCCTGATAGACCAAAATTCCGTAAGTATTTTTCAGCGAGTTTTTCATTCCGGAATGCAAATAAGTTATCTCTTCTTCGCCGTGTTTACGCCTAATAAAACTGTCAATAAACTGCATCGGACCCGGACGATAAAGAGCCACCATAGCAATAATATCTTCAAACGTAGTCGGCTTTAGTCCGCGCAAATATCGCTTCATTCCCGCCGATTCCAACTGGAATACGCCAGTCGTGTCGCCGCGCTGAAACAGCTCGTAGGTCTTTTTATCATCAAGCGGCAGCTCCGAAAGATTAATCTCTTTCTTGTAAGCTTTTCGGATAATCCTCATGGCGTTATTGATAATCGTAAGGTTCGAAAGTCCCAAAAAGTCCATCTTCAATAGCCCCAACTCTTCAACCTCGCCCATCGGGAACTGAGTCGCCACCACGCCCTTTTGCGCCATTTCAAGCGGAATATAGTTAGCCAACGTATCTGGCGCAATCACCACGCCACAGGCATGAACACCGTGGCTACGAATCGTCCCCTCCAACTGAATTGCATAGTCTAAAACTTCCTTTGCGGTCGGATTATTTTCATACTCATTCCGAAGATCAGCATCCTCTTTAATACTCACGGACAACGGAATATGACGCCCCTGGTTTGGCGGCGGAACTAACTTCGCCAAGCGGTCGCTCTCAGCGTACGGAACTTCCAAAACCCTGGCAACATCACGCACTGCCATACGACCAAACATTTTACCAAACGTTGCAATATTACTGACGTGATCCTCGCCGTATTTTTTTGCACAATATTCAATCACTTCGTCGCGACGGGTATCCTGAATATCGACGTCGATGTCGGGCATAGAAATACGATCAGGATTAAGGAATCGCTCAAATAGCAAACCGTATTTTAGAGGATCGAGATCTGTGATGTTCAATGCATACGCAACAATCGAACCAGCCGCACTACCACGCCCTGGACCAAAAACAATTCCTTGAGATTTTCCCCAGTTGATAAAATCCTGGACGATCAAGAAATAACCTTCATATCCCATATTTCCCATCACGCCAAGCTCCATCTCAGCGCGCTCACGAACCTCATCAGACAGCTTCGGAATAATCTCGTCAGGATCCAACTTTTCAGCCTCCTCCTTCGAAGCTCCGTTGTAACGCTGCAACAAACCTTGATATGTCAATCTTAACAAATACGAATGTTCGTTCTCGCCGTCTGGCAATGGATATTTTGGAATAAGAATTCGCCCAAGCTCAATCTCAACGTCGCAGCGATCAGCTATTTTTTTCGTGTTGCGAATAACTTCAGGAAATTCCTCGCCCCAGTGATCGATAATGTCGCGCGGATCTGTCAAGTGGAGCTCAAAATCCTTCAAACTCATCCGCTTTTCGTCGCTAAGATATGAACCAGTTCCAACACAAAGCAGAATCTCATGCGCGTCTTGATATTCGTGCGTCAAATAGTGACCATCACAAGTTACTACCATTTCAATACCAAGCTCTTTTGAAAGCTTAATCAAGCCCTCGTTAATCTTCGCCTGCACGTCCCAGTGCGTGTTCGATTTCGGATGTCCATGGTCCTGCAGCTCCAAATAATAGCGATCGCCAAAAATCGACTTATACCACTTGGCAATATCACGAGCGCGATCATAATCATCTTCTTTCAGTGCCACACCAATTTCACCACTCGCACAACCACTCAGGACAATCAATCCCTCATTCAACTCCTCCAGAAGTTCATGGTCAATTCGCGGCTTATAATACATTCCCTCCAGATTGGCGCGCGTCGACAACTTCATCAAATTATGAAAGCCCGTATTATTCATCGCAAGCACAGTCAAGTGAAAACGCTGCTTGTCCTTGCCTGGATCGCGGTCAAATCGCGAACGAGTCGCCACGTAAGTTTCAATTCCAATAATCGGCTTAATGCCAGCTTTTTTGGCAGTTTTGTAATAGTCCAAAATGCCACTCATCGTGCCATGATCAGTTACGGCGGCAGCCTCCATCCCGAGCTCCTTGACCTTATCGACCAAGTCATGAATCTTAGTCAATCCGTCCAGCACCGAATGAAAAGTGTGATTATGAAGATGCACGAAATCCGACGGCTTCAAAGCCGCCGACGATGATTGTTCGCTTATCCCCTCAGTCATTAATAACAATTATAGCACGCTATTGACGGCGTTGCATTGTCTCAATTAAGTGGTTGATAAAATCAGCCAACGGTGGAAAAATGTCGGCAAATTGCCCCAAAATCCAAATCAATATCGCGATCAATAACGTCGCACCCAAAGCACTTCCAAGGCCAAAGAAAATTCCGCGAACAAAATTCACCCAGTAAACTTGATGGCGAGATTTATGAAAATCAAAGAACAAATCCTCCAAAATCGCCTTGCGAGCACCGTTTTCATTATCACGAACAATTTTCTTCGCCAACTTATTTGGCTGTTCTTTGGCTGACTTTTTCACTCTTTTTCACCTTCTTCTTTGAGAAAAATTTTGAGAAAAATCCACTTTTTGAAGCGAAGTTTTTGGCTAGTTCCACGCCAATTGAAACCGTACTTACAATTCCATTTAAGTTAGCAATTCGCTGACTTATCGCCTCCACGTTTTGCTGAGTTTGGCGAATTTGACGCGTTAATTTGATGATAGAAATTGTCATAGCGACCATCATGATGACAAAAATCACCATCAAAACCACTAGAATAATAAGCAATCCGTTCATGCTATTTATTATACATTATTTTAGACGATCCGTCAGATGAGCACGCAATTTATCGCCAAAGTTAGGATCGCGCAATCCAAAGTCGATCACCGTTTTTAGATATTCCAATTTGTCGCCAGTATCATAATAAGTGCCGTTCGTAATCTCTACGCCATAGAAATTAAATCCGTCGTCAATCATTTGCTGCATAATTGGCTGAATTGTAAACTCGCCATTGCCGTCAAATTCTTCCTTGGCTTTGTCTAGATAGCCAAAAATCTCGCCCGGAAGTAAATAGCTACTGACGCTCGCCAAATCAGAAGGCGCGTTCTCCTTGCCCGGCTTTTCAACGATATTCGTCATTTTTATAACGCCGTCTTTCACTCCTTGACCATTGATGACTCCATAACGATCAAATTCCGCATCATCGGTGATTTTCTTACATGACAGAACCGCTCCATCTAGGTTTTCTGATGCCTCGATCATCTGCTTGAAACGACTTGGACTAGCCGCAATAAAGTCATCCGCAAACGTGTAAATCACAGGCTCGTCATGATGAATCAAATGCGAAGCACAAGCCAAAGGCGTTGCGTTGCCATACGGACCCTTCTGGCGGATATAAATAAAGTTCGCCATCTCAGCCAAATTCTGCACCTCGTCAATGAACGGCTGTTTTTTAGGACCGCCAGCGCGCAAATTAGCCAAAAGTTCTTCATTCGGCTCGTCAAAATGGTCCTCGATTGCTCGCTTATTCGCGCTACCGATAATGATGATATCTTTAATGCCAGCTTCGACCAATTCCTCGACGACGTATTGAATAATCGGCTTATCAATCAGTGGCAACATCTCCTTTGGCATGGCTTTAGTTTGTGGCAAAAATCGCGTACCAAAACCGGCAGCAGCGATGATAGCTTTAGTTGGTTTTCTCATATTTCAGCTCCTATTCCCTATTATTTCAGCAATTCTAAAGTCTTTCGCGAATCAGTTTTTGCGCAAGGCTTGGATTGGCTTGCCCCTTAGACTTCTTCATAACTTGTCCAACCAAATAACCAATAGCCTTATCTTTTCCAGCCTTGATATCTGCAATTGAAGCCGCCGAAGCTGGATCATTCAAAACCTCGTCAACGATTGTAGCAATCGCCGATTCATCAGAAACCTGCAACAAATTCTTCTCTTCAGCAAGCTTACGCGGATTTTTCGCGCCAGCCAGAAGCTCATTGAATAACTCCTTCGCATTCGTGCTGGAAACTTCAGACTTCTCTGTCATCTCAGCCAATTCTATCAAATCGTCAACCGCCACGCGTATAGATTCATTGTCTGTTTGCGCGTCACTTTCGTCAGAAGCCGTCAATGCGCTCGCAAACCAATGCGCGACTCGCTTAGCGGAAGCCTCGCCAGACTTTTCCTGAACTTCCAATGTAATCTGGGCATAATCCTGATTAGACAAAAGCGAATTGATAACAGATTTATCCAAGTTCAGCGCGCTCCATTTTTCCCTATATTCACCTGGAAGCATCGGCACTTTGGACTGAATTTCATTAATCACCTCGTCAGTCAGCACAACTGGCGGAATATCTGGGTCTGGCATATAACGATAATCCTGCGCGTCCTCCTTTGACCTCTGAGAAATAGTTATTTGCTTGTCATCATTCCAGCCTCTGGTTTCCTGAACAACTTCTTCGCCACGCTCCAAAATATCGACTTGGCGCTTGAACTCGTACTCAGCGGCTCGCTCGACACTGCGGAAGGAATTGAGATTCTTAATTTCTGCGCGTTTTCCAAGCTCTGTTGCGCCCTTCTTTGCTACTGAAATATTAACGTCAAATCGCATATTTCCGTGATACAAATTGCCATAAGTCACGCCCGCGTAAACCATCAATTTATGAAGTTCCGAAACGTAAGCTTTGGCTTCCTCGGCCGAATGCATATCTGGCTCAGAAACAATCTCAATCAACGGCGTGCCAGCACGGTTAAGGTCAACCAAAGAATAGCCGTCGTGATGCGTCAACTTGCCAGCATCTTCCTCCATATGGGCATGATCAATTCGCACGCGCTTCAAAGAACCATCTTCCAGTGGCGCATCGACATATCCAGCCAAAATAATAGGATTATACATCTGTGAAGTCTGATAGCCCTTTGGTAAATCTGGATAAAAATAATGCTTTCGATCAAATCGGCTAACGTGCGCAATCGGCGAATTCAAAGTTTTTCCAGCACGAACTGCCAACTCAACGGCGTGCTTGTTCAAAACCGGCAACATTCCTGGCAAACCAAAGTCAATCTGATGCGTCTTAGTGTTCGGCTCGGCATCACGCGCGTCATTGTCGGCCGGGCTAAATAATTTAGTTTTTGTAGCCAGCTGAACATGACACTCGATGCCAATTGTCATTTCATAATCGTCATATACACTCATTATAATGCTCCCAAATCTTTTAATGCCTGTTCAAAACTCGCCATAGCTCGACGAAAACTCTGCGCCGTTACCGTTACATTTGTCTCGTGGGCAATTTGATTTCGCAATTTATGCGCCGCCCAAAGCCCATTTTCATCGCTCCAATATCCCTTGCGAGATTTCATACGCTCGCCCATCGTTTCGCCAGCCACGCCGCAGTCGCGCATAGCTTTGTCCAGCAACTTGTCCGCCTTCATTATCGCCATCTGCATACTTTCCGATTTTCTGGTTTCGACATTGCGCAAAATTTGCCGCCAAACCCTCTGGTACATTTCTTTGTCAATTTGACCGCGACCACGAGAAGTTAATTGAATGAAAATCATCAGCAAGGCGCCAATAATCAACGCCGCAACAACTATCGCAACCATCAATCCGTCCATCAAATCTTCTCCACTTCCGAAACCAGCTTCAGCAAGTTCTTGTCCGACTTGTAATTGCCAATAAGCTGCACGCCAATTGGCAATCCTTCATCACTATTTCCAGCTGGCGCAGCAACCGCAGGAAGTCCAGCCAAACTTGCCGGCACAGTCATAATGTCCGCCAAATACATTTTTATCGGATCACTAGCATTTTCTCCAATCTTAAACGCAGGAGTCGGCGCAACCGGCATCAATAGCACATCATATTCGATAAATAACTTCTTAAATTCGTCAATCAACAGTGTCCTAGCTTTTTGAGCTTGCATATAGTAAGCGTCGAAAAATCCGCTTGACAATACGAAGCTTCCTATCATAATTCGTCGCTTATTTTCAGTCATAAATCCTTCATTTCGACTGCGACCGTAAAGCTCCGCCAAAGTTTTCACTTCCGCCGCTCGATGACCATATCGCACGCCATCATATCGCGCCAAATTCGAGGACAATTCCGCCGGCACAATTATGTAATACATCGCCAGGGAATGTTGCATCATACTCAAATCCACTTCTTCAATTTCGTAGCCAAGCCGCTTCAATTTCTCCGCATAATCAAGCGTTTTTTGGCGAACTTCCGCGTCCACGTCATCAGTCATACACTGCTTGACTAGACCTATTTTTTTCTTTGCAAATTCTGGCTGATTATTCCAAAAATCAGGCAAAGTAGTCATATCTTTATCATCGCGACCAGCCATAATTTCCATCACCAAATCAGTGTCTTCTGCATTCGTAGCAAAACAACCAATTGTGTCCGTGCTTGATGCCATCGCCACTACGCCATAACGACTAACCGCTCCGTAAGTCGGCTTAATTCCAACCACTCCGTTAAAGCTGGCTGGCTGACGAATCGAACCACCGGTATCTGTACCAAGCGCAAACGGAACCACGTCGAGCGCCGTAACTACCGCTGACCCACCAGATGATCCACCAGCAACTCGCGTTTTATCTGCAGCATTCTTAGTTGGACCAAACGCCGAGTTTTCCGTCGAACCACCGTGCGCAAAAGCATCCAAATTCGCTTTACCAACGCAAATCGCACCTTCCGCTTCCAATTTCTCAACAGCCGTCGCCTGCAATGGCGCATTAAAGTTTTCTAGCATTTTTGAAGCGGCAGTCGTCGGCGCACCAAACGCCAAAAAATTGTCCTTCACAACAAATGGAACGCCCGCCAATCGTCCAGAAATCTCGCCAGCATCAACTTTTTCCGCCCGCTCCAGCGCACGCTCTTCCGTTAAGCTAAGCAGCGCATTATATTCCTCAATTTCACGCGCTCGTCGCAATGCTTCTTTTACGTTCTCGACCGCGCTTTTGCCAATAAAATCACTAATCTTACTCATTACAATACCTGCGGAACTTTCACTTGATTATTCTGTTTTTCTGGCGCCAAATCGAGCAATTTCTCAACAGGAATTCCCGCCTGAACTTCATCTTCGCGCCAGACATTTCTCAGTCCCGTGACTTGATAAGTCGGCTCAACACCCGACACATCAAGCTCGCCCAACTGCTCAATATAGCCAATTATATTTTCCAAATCTTGGCGCAGTCCGTCGGTTTCGTCATCAGTCAATGCCAGACTACTCAAACTCGCCAAGTGCTGAATATCACTGGTAGAAATAGTTATCATATCAACATTATACCACTAAAAAAAGCCGCCCATCAAAGTGAGCGACTTTATTTTTCCAAGTTTTATTACATTGAGTAATCTTGGTAGTTCTTATAGCGACTGTAGTCCGATGGAATAGTCTTTACTGAGCTACCCGTGTCGTGTGCTTTAACAGCGATTGTAATGGCGCCAGTCAATAGTACGACAGAAGAAGCCACAATCAACATCAAAGACAAAGCCTTTGACATGTTGCGTCCTTTGACAATTTGGCAAATGAAGTAAGCGCTAGTAGCAACAATTGCAAGAGCTAATGCGTATGGTAAGAATTCACCCAAATACAAACTCTTATAGAATTCGCCGCCGTCACCAACGCCGATAAATAGCAATGAGTTGATCAAAATGCTTACTAATCGAGCAACCAAGTCGACAGCCGGAATGATCAAAACAGCCAAACCGCCGTAAGTTACCAATTTGTAAGCTGTTCGCTTTGTGTAACCTTCACGCTCTGGAACGGCTTTTGATACGCGTGAGAATAGAACTAGTGATAATACAGCCAAAAGTACAGCAAATACTGACGCTGCAATAATTCCCGTTCCCTGAGTTACCATTGATGGTGCGAAAAATCCGCCAACACTTCTTAATAACATTGATGTTGAATTTGTCCACAAACCAAACACCTTGGTTATGATGTCAATCAGCAACATGATTGAAATAATCGCTGAGCCCATTGCTAAAGCGTATTCCAAGGTCAGCATCTTTGCCTTGCCCTTATTTGGATCTTCATATGCGTACTGTGGATATGCTTGATAAGCATTTGGTTGCATCGGCATTTCTGGTTGCGCGACGTTTGTTGGCTGTGGTTGTTCTTTTGTTGCCATAATCCCTCCTAATCTAATAATATTTTTATTCTACATCGTATGACGAATTTCTGCAATTAAATCACGCAGTTCTGCCGCTTTTTCAAATTCCAAATTAGCGCTATGCAGTTCCATCTGCGCCGTCAGATCTTTAATCAAAGCCGGATATTCGTCTTTTGGAATTTTCTTCAGGTTAAGTTTTGGCTTTTTATCAGACTCTTTCTGTGGAATAATCGAACGCAACCCGTCGTCAATTTTCTTCTGAATAGTTTGCGGCGTAATATTATGCTCTTCGTTATATTTCTGCTGAATTGCCCGACGCCTATTCGTCTCGTCAATTGCCCGGCGCATACTATCCGTAACATTGTCGCCGTACATGATAACTCGCCCATCAACGTGCCGCGCCGCTCGCCCAATCGTCTGAATCAGCGCCTGCTCACTACGTAAGAAACCTTCCTTGTCGGCGTCCATAATTGCCACCAAACTAACTTCTGGAAGGTCCAGACCTTCACGCAATAGATTAATTCCAACCAGCACGTCATACGTTCCAAGTCGCAAATCTTTCAGAATATCGCCACGCTCCAGCGTGTCAATTTCGCTATGCAAATACGCCGTCTTCACGCCGTTTTCCGTCAAATAAGCGCTCAAGTCCTCCGCCATTCGCTTGGTTAATGTTGTCACCAACACGCGATAACCTTTCGCAATCGTCTGGCGAATTTCCTCCATCAAATCATCAACCTGCCCATCGGTCGGTCGAACTTCAATCGGCGGATCAAGCAGTCCAGTCGGTCTAATCAGCTGCTCAGCTGGCTTTGGCGAATGAGAAAGTTCATAATCTCCTGGCGTGGCGGAAACATAAATTGCCTGATGAATATGCTGATTGAACTCGTCAAATCGAAGTGGGCGATTGTCCAATGCGCTCGGAAGGCGAAAACCATGCTCAACCAAAACCTCCTTACGGGCGCGATCACCGTTATACATTCCTCGAACTTGCGGCAATGTCATGTGCGATTCGTCAACCAAAAGCAACCAATCGTCCGGAAAATAATCAATCAAAGTCGCAGGCTGCTCGCCAGGTTCTCGGTCGGTCAAATAGCGCGAATAATTCTCAATCCCCTTCACGAAACCAGTTTCCTTCAGCATCTCCAAATCATATTTGGTACGCTGGCTCAGCCTTTGCGCCTCTAAAAACTTGCCATTATCCTCAAACCATTTCAGTCGCTGATTAAACTCATTCTCAATTCCAACAATCGCTTTTTCAATTCGCTCACGTGGCGTCGAATAGTGGCTGGACGGGAAAATTGTCAATTGGTCTGGCCGATCCAAAATCTCGCCAGTCAAAGGGTCAATCTTCGTCAGTCGCTCAATTTCATCGCCAAAGAATTCCACGCGAACCGCAGTGTCTTGACCCGCTGGAAAAATATCCACAACATCGCCGCGCACCCGAAAAGTTCCGCGCGCAAAATCGACGTCATTGCGTTTATACTGAATGTCGGTTAGTAGGCGAATAAACTTGTCCTGAACTCGGCGCTCGCCAACGGTCAATTTAATAGCCATATCGGCGTAAGTTTCTGGCGAACCAATTCCATAAATACAGCTCACACTCGCCACGATAATTACGTCGCGGCGCGTAAGCAGCGCGGAAGTCGCAGCGTGCCTAAGCCGATCAATCTCATCGTTGATTTTCGAATCTTTCTCAATGTAGGTGTCGCTAGAAGCGATGTACGCCTCTGGCTGATAGTAGTCAAAATAACTAACAAAATAGTGAACTTCATTGTCTGGAAAAAATTCCTTAAACTCAGAAAAAAGTTGCGCCGCCAAAGTCTTATTATGAGCCAAAACCAGCGTCGGCACATTGCGCTCGGCAATAATATTCGCCATCGTAAACGTCTTGCCTGAACCAGTCACACCCAGCAAAGTTTGCTCGCGCTGACCTTTTTCCAAACCATCGACCAACTGAGCAATTGCTCGCGGCTGATCGCCCGTGGGCTGATATGAAGAAGAGAGGCGAAATTTATTCACCTCTCTATTTTACTATATTTATGAAAACTAGTCTTGGCTATAAGTTTGAGACGAGCCAGAAACTTCACATTTACCGTCAACTAAGCGACTCGGAACCGACGCCAACTTCAAGTCTGAGCACGGCATGCCACCTTGCTGCGTGCCCGCAACAATTGCAATTTCACCAGTGCCGTTCTTTGGTCCGATAATAGTATAAGCGTTTGTCAAGCCATATACTGCCGCATATTTTCCGTATGCACGGTCAATGATTGGCTCATACGTAGAACCTTCACGCTCTGGAATTGGCTGACCAACTTTAGACTTCAAAAACTTCTTCAAAGAGCTATCAATATCCAATTTATCAACATCACTTGCTGAAGTTAAACGAATACCCGTGCCGTCGCCTTTGGTTCGGAAATCTTTATACTCTTTCTTTGCCTCATTTGACGGCTCCTCGCCTTCACCGCGAGTTTTTTCCAGTGAATCAGATGAATCTTTCTTTGTTTGGCTGGTTTTTACCGAAGCACTAGAATCCTTATCTTTATACACAGCGCCAGCAATTATCCAAGTAGCCATAGCAACAATGATTATGCCCATAACAATCACCGCCGCAATCAGCCATTTATTAGCCGTTGATTTATTTTCCATAAAACCTCCATTTAGATTGTGCTTTGATTGTATACGATGGATTATTTGCCGTCAACGTATTGTAACCATAGACATTTTATGATATAGTAATAAAGTTAAAATCATAAAATAAAAAGGATAATGATGACACCGAAAAATGTTTGTATTCCGCGCGAATTGCAACTTCAGGCTGCGATGTTCAGATTAGGAAAAGTTGATGACGAGATTCATGCTGGCTATGAAATTCTCCAAAAATATCATAAAACCGTAACTTTTTTTGGGTCGGCCAGGATAACTGAAGATAATGAATATTACCAAAAAGCCAAAGATTTAGCATTTCAATTAGCTAAAGAAGGCTACACAATCATCACCGGCGGTGGTGGCGGAATTATGGAAGCAGCAAACCGCGGCGCCATGGAAGCTGGCGGAAAATCAGTCGGATTCAACATTCGCTTACCACACGAGCAATCCTTAAACAACTACACGACAGATTCGTTCGCATTCACCCATTTCGCACCACGAAAAATCGTTATGACGCTTCTGGCTGACGCGTACGTTTGTTTCCCTGGCGGATTTGGCACAATGGATGAAATTTGTGAAATTATCACATTAACGCAAACTAAGAAAATGGCGCCAGTGCCAATTGTTCTGTTTGATAAAAAATTCTGGGGCAAATGGGACGATTTTGTGCGCGAAAATATGCTTCCAAATAAGCTAATTTCTGACGGAGATGAAAAAATCTACACAATTACCGAAGATATTCCAGAGGTGGTTAATCTAATTAAAAATCAGCGAACTTGTTGCGACCGATAGCTATTTCTTAGGTTTCGGCTCAATCCAACAAATTCCACCCCGACAAACCACTCGCTCTACGGCTGGATTGTACGTGCGCGGGTGGTTTTTATATCGGCGCGTAATCTCAAATCCTAGACCTCGCTTGCCATACGTTGTTTGCTGCTTTCCCAGGGGCAACTGGCAGTGATAGTTATTTATAATGTCAATTGGATTAAACGAAATCACTTGCCCATCAACATCCAAAAGCACCCACTCAGAAGCCTTAAACGGCGCCCATTTATCCACTTTCGGCGCAATGGCCATTAGTGATTGATAAATTTCTTCTGCCGTAGCGTTTGACGGATCCAGACCTAAAGAGCGAATAATTGAGTGCGCTCTAGCCAATATTTCCGCAATCAATCGCACATCACTATCATCCCTAGTCATCTGCCTGAGCTCGGTTAATGCTCGACGTTTTTTCGCGTCACCGCCTAACAATTTTCCCAAATTTTGCGCCATTATATTTCCCTTTCTTGAATTGGCATAGCATGAAGCACTGTGCCAGCATATAAAATTCCAGCCTTTGCTCCAATTTTCATAACCACCGAACTAGCATTCGCGCTGCCCATAATTACAGAGTTTTTCAAGTTGCCACTTCGCGCCCATTCACTCAAAAATCCCGACGCAAACGCATCTCCAGCGCCAGTTCTGTCAATTGACGGCCTGTCGTCGTACATTAGCGCTCGCACGATAGTTTTTCCGTCGCTTGCGATTGAGCCATTTACGCCGTCCGTCACCAAAACGACCGGAACTAATCTCAAGCCTCTTCTAACCAAGGCTTCCAAATCCTCGCCAGACACCAACTGCTGCATTTCTTCTTTGTTCAAAGTTAAAACATCTACATCGGACAATAATCCCAGCAGTTTATCCTTTTGTGCCAATTCTTTCTTCCCGGGATTAAAGCAAATTTTCATATCACGACGTTTGGCTTGCTGGAATAATTTATGAAGCATCGGCATATTTCCCGCCAAAGTTGAAACGTACAGCCAATCCGCGTCCTCTTCAGACAAATCAAAATCCGCCTCATGATAATGCGTTGAAGCTCCGCGGTACGTTAAAATTGTTCGCTCGCCATTTGAAGCTAATAATAACACCGAATATCCCGTACTGTATTTTGGCGAATATCGCACCAAATGCGTGTCAATATTTTCCTTGTCCAAATCCGCAATTACCGCTTGCCCCGCCGGATCATGACCAATCGCGCCCATAAAACTAGTATAATGTCCTTGCCTGGAAAACGTTACCGCGGCGTTTGTAGCGCCACCGCCAGTCGAAAAATGAATCTGGTTTACGTCAGCTTTCGCACCCAAATCCAGTCGCGCAAAACAGTGTTCTGGGCTTTCACAAACTGGCGTCAGCGCGTCTGATTGACTCAAGAAGACATCTTGAATCGCCGCACCAACAGTGATGATTTTTGCCATTAAACCACCGCCTTTCTGACGGAATTAAACGCCTTAATCTTTGACTCCACCACTTCCTGTACGGCAGCATAAACTGGCGGCATTAATTTAACAATGGCGTACTCATTTGGATTTTCTCGCAAAGTTTTCTCCAGGGTTGTTCGGAAAGCGTAGCGCATATCAGAATTGATATTGATTTTAGAAACGCCAATTTTCGCAGCGTCCTCAAAATAATGTAGCGGCGTTCCAGACCCACCGTGCAACGAAATCTGACAATGAATCGCCTCACGAATGTCAGCCAACAAATCCAAATCCAACACTTTCGGAACTGGATATTTGCCATGCAAATTGCCAATCGCCGCCGCAAAAGTATCAATTCCAGTCGCCTCGACAAACGCACGCGCGCCCTCTGGCGTAGAAAAAGTTTTCTTGATTTCTTCGTAATTTATATCTTCCGTATGAACATTTGAACTTCCGCCAAAATAATGCGGTTCAGACTCCACTAGCGCACCAGTAAACTTGGCATATTCAACAACTTCACGAGTCTTCGCAATAATCTCCTCATCCGAAGCATCGTGATTCGCCTGAGAAATATCAATATGAATAAACTCATATCCAGCGTCAATCGCTCGCTTACAGCCCTCAACCGTCGGACCGTGGTCCAGATTCAAATACATTTCAATTCCATACTCAGCTTTATAATTGTCCACCAAATCACGGACGTTCTCTAGACCCATAGCCTTCACTTCGGCGTCGGAAACCTCAACCAACACTGGTGATTGGAGTTTTTGCGCCGCCCGCGCCACCGCAATCAACGTCTCTTGATTGTCAATATTAAACGCCCCAACCGCAAAACGCTGCGCCCGTGTCCGCTGCATTAAATGACGCGCCCGTGTCGTGTTTTTCCGAATCTCTGAAATAGATAATCCCATACTGCCCCCTAAAATACTTATGGTAATTATATCAATTACTGCCCGCTATGCCAAGAGAGTAGTAGCTCCTGGCGGGTTTTTCACTGGAGAAAATTGACAACACTATAAACAATTGAATCGACATCCAAACCATGCTTTTCCCATAATTCAGACATTTTACCCGACTCGCCAAATGCGTCATTAACACCAATTCGTTTCATCTTCACAGGCAAATTCTCACTAAGAACTTCTGCCACGCTCGAGCCAAATCCACCAGAAATCTGCCCTTCTTCCGCCGTAATAACAGCTTGGCATTTTTGAGCCGCGTCAAGCACAGCATCCTCGTCCAGCGGCTTAATCGTCGGAAAATGAATCACTTCCGCCTGAATGTCGTATTCATTAGCGAGCTTTTCTGCTGCCAACAACAATTGATAAGTCATCACGCCAGTTCCAAACAAGGCAACATCTTTGCCGCGCCTCAACGTATAGCTTTTTCCAATCTCAAAAGTAGATTGATTTAGGAATAGCGCCGTTTTTTCTCTTGGCAATCTTACGTAATTCGGGCGTTTATCTCCAGCCATTGCCGCCGCAATCAGCTTGGCCTCATTAGCATCACCAGGCGCCAAAACCACCATATTAGGCAAACTTCGCATCAGCGCAATATCTTCCAGCATTTGATGCGTTGCGCCGTCCGGACCGACATTTAGCCCAGCATGAGAACCCACTAGCTTAACTGGCTGATTATTCAAGCAAATAGTCGTTCGAATTTGCTCCCAATTGCGACCCGGACTAAACGCCGCATAACTGGCCGCAAACGGAATATTTCCCATAGCCGCTAGCCCAGACGCCACGGTAACCAAATTCTGTTCTGCCACGCCAACTTCAATTGCCCGCGGTTTCCCGATTTCCTCATAAAACTTACCAAAGCCAACGCTCTCCATCAAATCCGCACTCAGCGCCACCACCAAATTATTTTCCTTCGCAATATTCACCAAGCCTTCGCCAAAACCCATCCGAATTGCCGCAAGCTCCGAATTCTGCCAATTTTCCATTAAGAAACTCATTCGCCACCTCCTTCACTCAATTGAGCAAGCGCCCGCTCCGCCTCCTCGGCGTTTGGAGATTTTCCGTGCCAACGGTAATCATATTCCATAAAATCAACGCCACGGCCAGGAATTGTATGCGCAATTATCACGCTCGGCTGTCGAGCGTTCTTTGCCTTATCAATCGCCTGAATTATCGCCAAATGATCATGTCCGTCAATTTCCTGCGCACCCCAGCCAAAACTTCGCCATTTATCTGCCAAATCCCCTAGCAGCATCACCTTTTCCGTATCGCCACCAATCTGAATATTATTTCTATCAACAATCGCAATTAAATTCGCCAGATTATATTTTTTCGCAAACATCGCCGCTTCCCAAACATTCCCTTCATCAAGCTCGCCATCGCCCAAACTACAGTAAACGAATCGCTCAGGATTACCACCCAAATATTGCAATGAATATGCCATACCAGCCGCTTGACTCAGACCGCAGCCCAGAGGACCACTAGTCGTTTCAATTCCCGCCAGACTGCCGCGTTCCGGATGACCTTGAAGCTTGGAGCCAAATTTTCGCAAATTAGCCAGCTCTTTTTTATCGAAAAATCCTCGCTCCGCCAGTGTCGCATATAAAAGTGGCGCATAATGACCGTTGCTCATCACGAAAATATCCCGATCTTCCCAATTAGGATTCTCAGGATCTAATTGCATGGCGTGAAAATACAAAACCGCCATAACGTCAGCGAACCCCAAACAACCAGCCGAATGACCCGAGCCAGCCGCCGATAATTCGCGAATGACAGACTTTCGCAATTGTTGCGATATTTTCTTCAATTTCGCTATTTGGTCGGCATTCATTAAAGCACGCTCGTTTTATTAATCTCCTGCTGCAATCTGGAGAAAATGGTGCGCGGATCTGACGACTTCTGAATAACGCCGCCAACGTTCAAAACGTTAACGCCGCCCTGGACCAGGCTGTACGCATTATCTACTGCCACTCCACCGTCCCAACCGATTTCAACACTAGGATTAATAGCCTTAATGAGTCGTATTTTCTCTAGTTGCATCAAACTAGCAGTTCCACCAAATCGCCCCAGCTCACCGCTAAAAATCATCACATGATCTGCTATTTTTATCAATTCCTCAACCGTTCGCGGAACCGTTGGCTTAAGTAGCGCCAGCCCCGCCATAATTCCAGCTTGGCGAATCTGCATGAGCGCGGTTTTTACGTCACCAGTAGCCTCTGCGTGAATAATAATCATATGCGGTCTTAAGGCAATCAACTTCGGAACATACTCAGCAACATCATTAACCATCGCATGAATATCAATCGTCCAACCTTCCGGTGCCCACAATTCAGGAATTCCAACTGTCAATGTCGGAGCAAATTCGCCATCAGAAATGTCAATATGCACACGCTCAGCAAAACCCGTTATTTTATCAACTTGTTCTTTATATTGTTCGGCATTTTCTGCCAAAATTGCTGGTGCGATTACAGAATTACTCATGATAATTCATCCAATTGCGCATTACGCCTATTAAATCGTGGAGCATTCGCGTAAGGAGTGTTTAGCCATGTTTCCACAATTCCCTTCCAAGCAGACTCGTTGTCTTCCAAAACTCGCGCTGGCAAACATAGAACATTCGAGTCGTTATCTTGGCGCGTCATCTTTGCCTCAAACGCATCCCAAATCACGCTGGCACGAATTCCTTTGAATCGGTTGGCCGCCATACACATTCCTTGTCCACCGCCGCAAATTAATATCGCACGTGGATCTTTGCTATCATCACCAATGACCTTCAACGCCGCCGCCTGCGCGAATTGCGGAAAATCGTCATCAGGATTTAATTCTACACCGCCGACGTCTTGAACGTCATAGCCATTTTTAACCAAATAGGCAAAAACTTTTTCCTTCAACATAAAGCCACGATGATCAGATCCGAGGTATATTTTCATAATTTTAGTATAAGCGTTTTCGGTGATTTTTGCAAGGAAAAGTTAGGTATTTTATCAGAGGTAGGGCGTAGCTATTTGACAAAGAATATTGACATTTTATAACTGGCATGATATAAGTAGATTAACTTTTGCTCAGAGTTTTAGGGCGAAAGTCGCCCTTTAGCTTTGAGCTCACCTTTTGAGAGGAGGTGAAACGAATGAAGAAATGCTTGTCATTTCTGCTAGTGGCTGGCGGCATAACAATATGGGCTATCATATTCTCGCTAATAGCTTGGGCAATTGTTTTCCTGACCGGAGCCCTTCACAACTCCGGTTTAGATTGGATTCCATCTCTGTCATTCTGGCAGAGCGTTGTGGTTTTTTCGTCCCTCATCTGCCTGCTGCAAGCGAGGAGCAACAAGTAGGGGCGAACGCCCGCACGAAAATAGCTCGCTGAAAACTGGTCAATCTGAGTTGAAACGCAATTTCCGCGTTTCCTGGGTTGAATTATCCAGTTTCAGCTTGAGCACGTTTTCGACGGGCTATTTTCATAGGAAATTATGTGTAGTTATTCGCTACGGCTAAGATAGTATCCAACATCTGCTACCAACTCGACCAAGCGATTAGAATAGCCCCATTCATTGTCATACCAGACCATAACCTTGATCAGATTACCACCCACCACCTTCGTCAACGGAAGGTCGACAATCCCCGAATATGAATTACCAATGAAGTCGCGGCTCACCAAAGGTTCCTCAGAAACACCCAAAATGCCTTGATAGAAATTACTTTGGGCGGCTTTTTTGAACGCGTCATTTACCTGCTCGACAGTCACATCTTTCCTGAGAAGCGCCGTCACGTCGCTAAGCGACACCACTGGAGTCGGTACGCGCACGCTAAGTCCGTCAAATTTTCCAGTTAGCTGTGGCAAGGTTTTAGTTACAGCAATTGCGGCGCCAGTCGTAGTCGGGACAATGTTTTCGGCGGCGTTGCGACCTTCTCTAAGATCCTTGGATGGCGCGTCTTGAAGCTTTTGGCTAGCCGTATAACTGTGCACCGTCGTTAGCATTGACTTTTCAACGCCAAACTCCGCGTCCAAAATCGCCATAACCGCGCCCAAAGAATTAGTCGTACAGCTAGCATTAGACACAATTGGTGTCGCGTTTTTCACCTTGTCGTCGTTAGTTCCCAAAACAATCGTATCGACTCCCTCAGACTTCGTCGGACCACTGATAACCACACGCTTTGCGCCAGCTGTTAAGTGCTTGCCCGCGCCATCTTTGTCGGTGAAAAATCCTGTCGATTCAATCACCACATCAATATTCAAATCTCGCCACGGCAGATTTTCTGGATCTTTCTCAGCCAACACCTTAACCGACTTACCCTCAATAATCAGCTCGTTTTCCGTAAAATCAACTTGACGTCCGTACTCGCCGTAATTGCTATCATGCTTCAACAAATACGCCAAAGTTTTCGTGTCAGTCAAATCATTGATCGCGACAATCTCCAAGTCGCTTCGCTCGTTCGCAATCTTAAACGCATTGCGTCCGATTCGCCCGAAGCCGTTAATTGCTATTCTCGTTACAGCCATATCGCCCTCCCTGTTAGATATTTTCGCTTTAGCTTTTCTTAATTATACTACAAAGTTGTATAATATAAATATGACGCGCGAAGAGTTATTGTCAATCGCTGAACAAAAATACGACGAAGTGCCAGTATTGGTTTTGGCAAGCGCAATCGATTACGCCACGGAAAAGCACGCTGGACAAAAGCGCAAAAGTGGCGAACCTTATATCAATCACCCATTGGCAGTGGCGGGAATTCTGATTGAATGGGGCATGGATATTGATACGGTTGTGGCGGGAGTTCTGCACGACACCGTTGAAGATACCGACGCAACTTTGGACGATTTGGAGAGTTTGTTTGGGCGCGATGTGGCGTTTCTGGTGGATGGCGTAACTAAAGTTTCACAAGCTCGCGCCGGAATGCGAAATTTGGATAGTTATTTACCGCACACGAAGGACAATTTGACCAAGTTGATGATTGCCGTGGGCGAAGACGTGCGCGTGATAATTATCAAGCTAGCCGACCGCCTACACAATATGCGAACGCTACAATTTATGACGCCAGAAAAGCAGAAAAAAATTGCCAGAGAGACGATTGAGGTTTTTGCGCCGTTGGCCGACCGCTTAAATATGGGACGAGTTCGTGTTCAATTGGAGGAGCTGAGCTTTAGATATTTGATGCCGAAAGCTTTTCAAGAAACCAAAAATTTGATGGACAGTCGACTGAAAAAATCGCAACGAAAATTAGATCACGTTCGCCGCGAAGTTGAAGCGCGGCTGAAGGCGGAAAAGCTGGTTTTCCAGATGGACGGACGCGTTAAGAGCGTTTATAGTCTGTTTAAGAAGTTAGACAAAGTTGGCGATATTGATAAGATTTATGATTTGATTGCCCTAAGAATAATTGTCGACGATTTATCGACTGGATATTTGGTTCTGGGAATTTTACACGATATGTATCAGCCGATGTACGAGAGGATTAAAGATTACGTTGCCAATCCAAAACCAAATGGCTATCAAAGCCTACACACAACAGTGCAAACTCCGAGCGGACAAATTGTCGAATTCCAGATTCGAACCAAAGAAATGCACGAATATGCTGAGCGTGGTTTGGCCGCCAGCTTCCATTATAATGAGCAAAAATTGACCGACGCCTATAAAAAAGGAAAAATCGGAACTATGCCAGCCGATTTGTCGTGGATTCGCGAACTTCAAGAGGCCGCTGCTTTAATTAGCGAAGGAAAACGGTTCGACTCCAACAAATTCCGAATGAAGCTGTTTTCTGATAGGATTTTCGTATATTCACCAAAGGGCGACATTTATGATTTGCCTCGCGGGGCATTTCCCTTGGATTATGCCTACAGAATTCACTCCGATATCGCGGCGCGCGCAAGCGGATTTAAGATCAATGGCGTAATGAAGCCGTTCAATTACAAATTGAGGCACGGCGACACAATTGAAGTCTTAACAAGCAAATCCGCTCGTCCAAAACCAGACTGGCGGGACGTCATAATTACGCCACACGCCAAAGATAAATTGCGCTTACAATTATCCCGCTCAAACGGCATCTTACAACAATTAACTGGCGGCGTTTCCTCGTTCTTCCGACACAAGTAACGCTCGCCAGTCTCTCGGTTTTAATCAATAATCAAACGTGATTTATTTTTCGCTCCAACGAGTAATTGACTCGCGGATAATCTGCTTTGCTCTTTCTACGTCGCCGAATCCCTTGACTACTGTTGAGCCAGGCTTTTTCAAATCCTTGTAGTGATTGAAGTGGTGTTCAATTTGCTTCAACAATTGTGAAGGTAGGTCTTCTAGTGAGTTGATTGCGTTGCCAGTGTTTCGGTCGTCGGCTGGCACAACAATAACCTTGTCGTCAACTTCATTGTCATCAACGAATTCCAACACGCCGATAACTTTTGCTTCCATAAAAATACCGGTCGTCAACGGTTCGTCAGTGATAATTAGCGCATCCAATTCGTCGCCATCTTCATCCAAAGTTTGTGGAATGAAACCGTAGTTTGTTGGCTTTGCAAAAATAGCTGGCTCAACACGGTCCAACTGCATCACTGCAAGCTCACGATTCCACTCAATTTTATGACTTGATCCCTGTGGAATCTCAACAACTACATTTACGATGCCGTTATCGACATCACCAGGTGTTAAAATTTGATTAAAATCTGCCATTTTTACTCCTCTCTGGCTTTTTCTTGTAAATATTCACGAATCTGCACCGCAGCTACTGCGCCTTCACCAACCGCCGAAGCGATTTGCATAGTTGCCCCCGAGCGTACATCGCCAGAAGCAAAAACGCCAGGAATATTAGTGTGCAGATGTTCGTCAGTAATGATGTGTCTGCCTAAATCCAACTCAACATCCGAGTTTGTCAGGAATTGCGTGTTCGGAATTAGCCCGATAAATACGAATAACCCATCAGCGGTAAACTCTTTCTGCTCGCCGTTTTGGGTCGATTTAACGCCGTAAAACTTATCGTCCTTGACAATAATTTCATCAGTCGTTGTATCGATGTGAACGGTAATTTTTCCATCATCGACATACTTTTGCAAATCTTTTTGCAAGATGTCACTGGCGCGCAATTTACTGCGGACCAACAGATCAATATGGCTAGCGTATCGCGTCAAAAATATTGCCTCTTGTACCGCTGAGTTTCCACCGCCGACAACGATTAGATTTTTATCACGATAAAACGCGCCATCACAAGTCGCACAGTAATGCACGCCTCGACCATATAATTCATCTTCGCCCGGAACGCCTAATTTGCGATGATTCGAGCCAGTCGCTAGTAAAACTGACTTTGCGCGGACAGATTGACCGTCAATTGTCAGTTCCAATTCACCATCAACTTGCTTCAATTCCGTCACGTCGCCATACTCAATCTTCGCACCAAATCGCTCCGCCTGTTGCTGCAATTCAGACGCCAACTTCATTCCAGTAACACCTTCAGCAAATCCAGGATAATTGTCAATTTGATCAGTAATCGCCGCCATTCCGCCGACCACGCCACGCTCATATAGCGTCGTGTCGACATCTTCACGCGACAAGTAAATTGCCGCCGTTAACGCGCTTGGGCCAGCGCCAACAATAACAACATCTTTAGACATTAAAACCTCGCGATCGATAATATTGCTTCATCACTTCTGGCATCTCTGGCTCTGGAATATCGGCTGGCTTTTCAATAGCCATCACCACGAACTTAAGCGGAGAATTTGCAGGGATTTTATCACCCTGAGCTTTGTCGCCGTAAGCCTTGTTGGCTGGAATTGTTAATTCACGCACGCCGCCAATTTTCATACCAATCAAACCCTCTTTCCAGCCCTGAATAACCGCAGTATTTGCCGGGCCGTCCATATTGAGCGGAGCTTTCAATTTGCCGTCAGCGATTGATTGATCGAAAATCTCACCCTTAGCGTTCCAACCAATGTAATAAACAGCCAATTTGGTGTCGTCCTTAACCTCGGCGCCTTCGCCCTCAACCAAATCTTCCTTAACAAGCTCTTTCACGTCACCAGCTTCAAACGCGCCAACTCGCGAGCTAAACTCAGAAAACTTGCCGTAATATTTTTGGCTCAATTCATTAGCCTGAGCCTCTACTTTCTTTTTCCGTTCGTCAGTAGCCTTGGTGTATTCATCCTGAGCTTTCTTAAACGCGGCTTGGTCTTTAGCTTCATTTCCAGGCGCCACCATCATAGCGACAAATCCGCCAACGGTCCCCAAAAACATCATGCCGGCAATAACCCAAATACCTATTCTCTGGCCTTTTGTAGTTGCCATATTCCTCCTTTATTTACTTTTCAATTATAGCAATTTTTATCAAGCGCAACAATCATGTTAAACCTGAGCGGCGTCGAATTCTTCCGCAGCCATCGCGGCAATCTCCTCAATAATCGGCGCAATGTCTTTATCTTCCAGCGTCCGCTCAGCGCTCGTAAACTTTACATTCAAAGTTACAGTTTTTGTCGAATCGTCATTTTTTGGCTGATATATCGCAATCGGCGTTATGCTAATTTGTAGCTCACCGTGTTTTTTCGCAACTTCTTCAGCGCAAGCATAAACCTTCGCATAATCAACATTCGAATCCATTTTCAATGAAATATCCCTGGCGGTCGACGGGAATCGGCTTAATGGCTGGTAATTATAGCCCTGATTTTTACTCAGATTTTCCTGCAATTTTTCAATATCAATAGAAAACGCTGTCGTGTAATCTGGCAATTTGAAGTTACGTCGAGCAGATGAAACCAGCTCGCCAACAATCCCCAAATTGTCACCATTCTTCGCTACAATCCAAGCGCTGCGTTTTGCATCAAATGGCGCTGGAACGTCGCTGCCAGATTCCGCAATCTTCACAAAATCAACCTCAACGCTCAAATCTTTCATCAGTCTTTCAGTAATTTTTCTCACCTTGTAAAACGGCGCGCCAGTTTGAGGTTTTTTATTCGCATAAACTCCGTCAATGAAAGTCTTTTCAATCGGCAAATTTTCATCGTTAAATCCTAATTTCTTATCGTGAATTTTGCCAATTTCAAACAGCATAAATTCGTCATGTCCAGATTTTATATTGGCGTGAACTTTATCCAGCAAACTCGGCAAAATGCTAATTCGGTAATATTGCAAGTCTGGACTAAGCGCATTACTTAATCGATACGCACGGCTCGGATCTTGGTCAGAATTTTTCAAAACGCGCTCATGAACGAAACTATACGTCAAAACTTCGTTCGCTCCAGCTCGCGACAAACTTTGACGAATTCTCTGTTTCAATTCACGACGCTCATTCTTCAAAGCAGGCTTGATGCTTCGCTCTGGCAAATGACGCGGCAATCTGTCAAAGCCGTATAATCGCCCAACTTCCTCAACAATATCCTCAGGAAGCTCAATATCTGTTCGCCAAAATGGACTGTAAACCATCACGCCAGCTTCGCCATATTTATTACCATCGTCAACGATAAATTCAACGTTCTTTAGTAGTGCCTCAATCTCATCCTCGGCAAAGTCGACACCCAGACGTTCTTCGACAAACCTTTTAGGAATCAACAATCCACCGTGCCAGTGCTTACCATCGACCAACACTTGTCGCAATGAAGAATGATTCTTAAATAGCATAGGACTAGCTTGCTCACCACCAACCATACCGATTAACCATTTTAAGACAGGGTCAATTTGTGCTGGCGATTGCCCCTTATTGAAACGGGTCAGCGCATCTGTAAAAATTCCGTGGCGCATAGCTGTGCGACGTAGCGCATACATATCAAAATTGGCACATTCAAGGACAATGTTCTTCGTTTCAGCCGAAACTTCCGTATCAACGCCGCCCATAATTCCAGCTAACCCAATCACACCTTCGCCGTCAGCGATCACAATATCGTCAGCCGTCAATTCATATTCCTTGCCGTTAAGCAAACCAACTTTTTCGCCATCGTGCGCCATTCGCACGCCAAGTTTATGCCCGCGCAACTTGTCGTAATCATAAGCGTGAGTCGGCTGCGCCGTCATAAACATCACATAATTCGTTGCGTCAACAATATTGTTAATTGGCTTTCCGCCCATTGCCACCAATTGGCACTGCAACCACAATGGACTTGGATGAATATCTACATTTTTTATAGCAATCACAGAGAATGCGGGCGCAAGCTCATTAGCTTCATTAAACACTTCAAGCTCTAAACCATCGCTATCTGCGAATTCTTGAATAGCATTATACCAGTCAGGACTATTAAACTGCTGATGAAAAATGCCAGCAATTTCGCGCGCCACGCCAAGTTGCCCAAAACAATCCGGCCTGTGTGTAAACATCTTATTCTCAATTTCCAGCACGTAATCATCCAGCCCAAACACTTCCGCAAAACTCGCGCCAGCCTGAAGTGTAACGCCAGCCGGAATATCACGCTCATTGATCTCGATAATTCCCTCATGATCCGTACCAATCGCCAACTCGTCAGCCGCCGCCAGCATACCCTGACTTAAGATTCCACGCAGCGGTCGCGCATCCAGCACGAACGGCTCGGCGTCATCAAAACTTGCTGGGACGGTGCTTTTTGGCGGCAACCAAATTGCCCACATATCAGCATGAACATTCGGCGCGCCGCAAACTACTTGCACATAACCATTGTCATCCCTTGGGACGTCCGCTACGCCACCATCGTCAATTTTAGTCACACTCAAACGATCCGCATTCGGATGCTTTTCGCACTCAACAACTCGCACAATGCGCGCGCCACCATATTTGGCTTTCAGGTCAATCACTTCCTCGACACCACCAAGCTGCTGATTGACACGCGACACTAGCTCATCAACTGGCGGCAACTCAAAATTAATCAATTGTTTTATAAGATTTAAGCTAACTTTCATACTGATATAATTATATCATTTTACTGGCAAGTAATCGACCTTAGAAAACTATAAATAACCAAGGTAAATTGCTCCAGGGCAAAATACAACCGTCCTTGAACAAACGGGAGATAATTCCCAAGGGCACCTTCTCTTCGCACTCGGAGAGGGGTCATTTCTTGAATTATAATATAACTATGAACTACGATATATATCTAGAACTACAAACTCGTCTAGAATGGTTTTATGATTTTCACCCAGAGTTTTTTAATGATATTTCGCTCGAGCAGAAGAAGCTACTGCAGGATACGTTCCTGTACGATGCGCCCGACGAACACTATCCGAAGTCATTGCAGGATTTTTATGATAAAATTGGAGATTCCTTTACAAATATGCTCTTACGTGCTATTATTTAAGTGACTA
>CALDNO010000003.1 GCA_937915225.1 uncultured Candidatus Saccharibacteria bacterium | reverse complement strand
AAGAGACAGGCAGATTTAAGCAGAGAAAAAGCTGCTGAAATCGAAAGATCCCTAGAAAAGGCGGTTGAAAAAGAAAAATCAAATGCCGAAAATGAAAATAGCATTAAACATGAGGCTATAGAAATTGCCGCCCGCCAAGAAAAGCAGCAAGAACAAAAAGAATCTAAAGAGATAAAAGAAGATAAGCCTCTTACAAAAAAAGATATTGAAGCTTCGTATAAGAAGACTTTGGAAAATGTACAAGACCAACTATCAGCTCCATCCAGAGCTTTCAGCAAGGTCATTCATAATCCAGTCGTCGAAAAAACTAGTGACGCAATCGGCAATACCGTTGCCCGCCCTAACTTAATCATCTCTGGTGCCTTAGGCGCAATAGCTTCTGTCGTTGTGTATTTTATCGCCAAACGATACGGATATCTATTATCAGGTTCAGAAACTATTATCCTGTTTGTAGCCGGCTGGTCTATTGGCGCTGTTATCGAATACGCTCGAGTAGGGTTTATCAACAACAGGAAAAATAGCTAGATAGATGTTAAATCTTATCTCAAGCTAATCATCACTTCACTATCGTCATCATCACCATTGCGCAAATCGAGCCGATTCTTAACCACAGGTTGGCTCGGTTTTACATTTACAGAAGAGACAGGGTTATTATTTGTAGTCATAGACACATTTGTCCTATTGATGACAGCACTATCTATCGCAGAAGGTTGACTTTGCTGTTTGCTATCAAGATTAGAAACCGTAGCATTTACACTATTTATATTAGAAGGCGCATTATTAATCACCTCCGGGCGACCTTGCGGATTCTGTATTTGTGAGGAAGTCTGTGGAGTTTGCGAATTTACTGGTCTTACGGTTGAGTTAGAAGCGGGCTTTCCTCCTAATTGTTGTCTCTTCGCTAGCCATTCATCCAAGAACGATGACCCGCCGGGTGCCTTTTGATTAGTAGAAGGCGCTAATTGAGAAGGACTCGTCTTTGGTTGCACACTACCTCTAATCCTGTCAAATATCTCCTTCTCAACAACAGCTCGCGGTCTACCATATTTAGCAGCAGACAACCTTACTAATGCGTCTCTCAGCTGATTATTAACTTGCCCCATTGGCGGTATCCAGTTCATACTAAACGGCGCAGACGGAACATTATTAATCATCACAGAAGTTATGGATTGGAAGTTTGGCAATTTAGCCAAGTCGTCGACGTCGAAAGTCGGCTGGAACTTCTTAACCATCAATTCGGCGTCAGTCACACCGATACGTCCAGAAATAACCGTACCGACGTTACCAATAATAGCTTCTCGTATCTTATCTGTTAACTGAGTCATAAACTGGTTGCCCATAATAAGACTCAATTTATACTTACGAGCCTCAGACAGAATAGATTCAAAACTGTCAGTGGCGAAGTTCTGAAACTCGTCAACATACAATGAGAAATCAACTCGCTGATCCTCTGGGATATCCGCCCGAGACATCGCTGCTGCCTGAAACTTCATCACAAAGATAATACCCAAAAGCTTAGAGTTAAGTTCACCCATCTTACCTTTCGACAAGTTAACCAGCAAAATCTTATTATTATCCATAATTTCACGCAAATTAAATCCAGATTTGGTCTGACCAATGATATTGCGCATTGCATCGTTGGAAATAAATGGACCAAACTTTGATACAACCCATGAAATAACCTCACCTGCCTCATTTGACCTCTGTGACGCAGGAAATTCCTTCGTCCAGAAGTCAATAACTTGCTGATCTTTCACATACTTAAGCTTGCTTTTCACAAATTCAGGATCAATAAGACACTTCGGCACATCAATAAACGTTCCACCAACAGGATCTGACATCAACAGCAAAGCGCAGTTTCTAAAAATATGTTCCAAACGAGGACCAACAATTCCCGTATGGCCTGGGTCGTAAAGGCCATACAGCATATTAATCGCCTCTTGAACCAAAAAGTCTTTTTGATCTGGAGTGTCAAACTCAAACATATTCAACCCAATTGGATTAGTCATATCAGCAGGATTAAAGTAGATAATATCCTCAACGCGTTCTTTTGGAACCTTACCCAATAAAGATTCAACCAAATCACCGTGCGGATCAATAAAGGCAAATCCCCGACCATCCATCATATCCTGATAAGCCATATTTTCCTGCAAGACAGATTTACCAACGCCTGTTTGACCAATAATATATACATGGCGGCGGCGGTCTTTTGTCCCGATTCGAATAGGCTTCTTGACTCCTCGAAATTCGTTATATCCAATCAGCAAACCCTCATCCAAAACGTCTGTTGGTCCATCAACCTGCTTGGACATCTGTCGCTTAACTTGTGAAGTCGGGATCGCGTTAGCTCCAGGCAAATGAAATAACGTTGCCATTTCTACACTGTTGAGAATATTACTACGAGTTTCCTGAGGAAAGAACCTCATAATATATGCTGTTGTCATTTCCTCAACATTCCTAGTTAAAGAGAACTTAAACCCATTATTGCGCGGTGAGTCAAACAACGAGAAGGCTGCTATTATATTTTTTAACAACACTTGAGAGCGCGCTGCAGTATTTGACGAAATTACAACACGCACCAAAACTTCATACGCAGGATAGCGAGCCTTTTCGCTGATAGCATCCACTTCCGCCTGCTCTAAAGATGTTAGCTGCTTGTCCTCAGAACTAGAGCCACCGTCTTTTTCATTATTCTCTGGCGGTTTCCACAGAGCCTCCATAATATCCATAGGAGCAACGCCTCCAAAGCCTTTCTTCTTGCCCTTATTTTTCTTCATGCCGTCAATATGAGACTCCGAAGCCTTAGACCAACCGTCATACGCCGGACGTAGTAAAAATTGCACGCCTATTCCATCTTCTTTGGACGCCGAAGATAAAGCATTTAATAATGCCCTGGAAGCATCTCTTTTCGACTCCTGATAAGTCGATATTGGATAAACAAAGGACTTTTTCAGGGTGAATTCGCCGCCGATGGTTCCGCTCATCTTGCCGACCTTGCTGAATATATTAGTATCAGATACCTCTTCTAGACTAGCAGAAGGATATGCCGCTGCTACAGCTTGACGAATAACATCAACTAACACTAGCGGAACAACAGCATAATAGTGAACTAACCCACCATGTGCAACAATCTCAAACGATATATGACGTTGGCCGTAGACTTTACTTTTGAATCCTTTAGTTGCCGTACTTGAGATAATATTGTACATCACCTGGGCTTGCGACAGCACCTCTTCAGTTAAATCTCGCTCATCTCGATTTGAACTATTGACGACGTCTTCACTTGTCGGAGGCAAATGTATAAGCAACGGCACCATCTTCAAGCCTCGTTCATAATTTTTGGCTTCCCTCAGCATGTTACGATACAACACAAAAGCTACCGCAGAACCAGCGGCTATAATAACAATCGCGATAAAACTAACTATCAAAGGACCCGCACCCATATAAAACCCTACTTACTACCGTCGTCATTTTGACCTAAAGTCTTATTATATCGTTTTTTTAAATAATCAGCCTGCAGCTGCGCAATAACTCTATTCCTCTCATAAGGATTATCTTTTGTTAAAGCTATAATCTTTTTAACTTTATCCACCCACTCTCTTTCTATCAAGTCTTCATCCGCTGCCACCAGAGGAGTATCATCATCAGCTACTACCCCTGACTGCTTCGCACTTTGATCGTCGTTTTGAGATTGAGATAAAGGAACTGTTGTAGTATTGTCAACAGGCAAAGCCACGGGGATATTGTTATATTGTTCAACCCTAGCACCAAGAGACTGCTCAGACTCTCTTCCGACTTCAGGATTTAATGATGTATTTTCTACATTATACTCACCACCACCTATATTTTGTGGCTGCACCTCAGGAGTCCTATTAACTTGTGGCAGTTCGGGATTCATAAATATATTGTACCACGTAACTACTTAAAATACACGACTACGTTCAGGACGGAATTAGTATCTTTTATGTATAAAAAAACACGCCAGCAATTCAAACACACCAAGTAATAATATCTCAAAAATCCCAACATCTCCCATCGATTGCATACCTACATAAATAACTGGAGCAAGAGAGATTACAGTAGAGTAATAATACGTCTTATACTTAGATTCATTGCGACTATTCTTGAAATTAAAAAATTTCGCAGCTATTCGCTCCGATGTTAAAAATACTACATAAGTTAGACAGATAAATAGTACATACAAACATACAAAAAACGCTAAAATCCCAAACGGACCAGCAGAACTCGGGTTTGTCGCGTTCAAAATAACCGCAGTCAAAATCAACGCAACCAACGCTATAAAAATAATTATCTTCATCTCCATACTCACATCATACTATACACAAGAAGCCTGAGCGATAATACTATAGCATATAGACACAAACCATCCGCCGATAAAAAATAACTATTAGGCGCGGGTGCTACTTGCCTATTACCGCTCGAGGCGATTTGACCGCTCCTTAGTTAAGGAGCATTCTTGCAGTTTTCCTCTGCATACACCCAGGACTCTCACCGCTAGTTCTTTAACGAGGATTAACTGGATGTATGCGGTACTAACCGCGCGCTCAACGCTTTTACAATTTGCGGAGTAAAGGCGGAGCATTGGCTGCGTCATTATAAAAATCATGCAGCCAACTATCCGTCGATTTATACGTAAAAACGCGGCTTTATATAAATTTTATTGTTAATGTATTTTTGCTTTTTTGTTTTTCTAAAAGCTTAACCTTATATTAGCATAGCCCTATTTAGATGTCAATTATTACTCGATCAAAAAGTATTGTAATTTTCACCTATTTTTTAATGTTGTTAAAATTATCATCTGTTAATTATTCTCCTATTGCTTTATAGCTATATGTGTATTTTACAACAAGATTGTCATTTTTGAGTATTATCTAGCACAGATTACACACCATTCAATGAAGATATCGTTGACTTAGCGACCGCCCAATTGCACGACTAACCTATGATTACTTGTCATCCAAACATTGCCACAAAAATAGATTCATGCAGTCAATATCAGACCGACGTCTAACATTCAAATCCGCGATAAAATAATAGTCTTTACTCCCCGCTTTATAAAACTCTGTTCGCTTTTATTGTCGCGTTATAGCAAACTTAACAAAATTATTTTTTATATTATTACAAGGACATCCAAGCATCAGTATGCATATTAAATCTTATACATCAAATGTTATGCAACAGTTTTAATTAAAAATTACAAAACGAAAGTATAAAGTTTATTCATAGTACACAAAACCATCATTTACGCTTCAATTAAAAGAATCCTAGAAAATGTACGGCAATTTAATTTGTAATACACATAAAAAGACCATCAAACAAGCACCAGTCTCTGGCATGTAACTTCATAGTAAAAGCCGTTAGAAAAATAGTTGCGAAAATTAGAAAGAAGATTATAAAATGTGTGGTATTTTTTACTCAACTTTTTACAAAAATATTGTTGACATAAGCATTTATATAGCTTATTATAGGGGTAGCTTCTGAATAAAAAAGTTATACAGAGGCCAAAAATAAAAAGAAATTGTAAAACTCCACTTTTTTGAAAACAACCACTACTCGCAGGTGGTTGTTTTTTCTATCTTAAAGATAAATTCTACTATTTAACATAAATAAAGCCAGCGACAAGGCTGGCTTTTAATCTAATCTATCTGGTGGAGCTGCCGGGTACTGCCCCCGGGTCCAACTGGTATCACAACATCCGTCTACAAGCATAGTCTTATTTCAATTTAATTTATAACGCCGCTCGACTTAAAAATAAGCCAAAAATACCGAGCTACGTTACGTAGAAAAAGTCCCATGAGTCTGCTACTTCCAGAATCACAGCGAGCAACATAAATATAACACCTCGTCCACACTATGTTGCCTGCGCGGCAAGATGGCTATAGAAAATTACGCTACAGCTGGTGCGAAAGCACGAACCTGAAATAGGCCCGCAACTTTGCTTGCAAAGTTTTTTGCATCTAAAAAATATACGTTACGCGTATCGTCGGCTCGCAGAATGTCATGATAAGGTCCAATTGTCTAAAGCTATATCAGCCCCATATATCGATTCATATTATATCTCTATCTCATTCAAAAATCTACATGCTTATGTTTTAATAGATTCATGATTAGTAGAGTTATTTCAGCTACACCCTACGGATTTAATGGACAAATCATCGAAGTTGAGGGAGATATGTCAAAAGGACTTCCTAGTCTGCAAATTGTCGGAATGGGCAATAAGGCCATCGATGAGTCCAGAGATCGAGTACGTAGTGCAATAAAAAACTCTTCCCTGGATTTTCCGAAAGGAAAAATAATCATCAACTTAGCACCGGCAGAGTTACCAAAAGACGGATCTCACTTTGATCTCCCCATCGCCTTATCTATTTTATGCATCAGCGGCGTACTCAACCAAAGCGACGTAAGTAATGCGGTTTTTGCGGGAGAACTGGCGCTAGACGGCAGCCTACGTCCAATACGATCAGCAATCATTACAGCCGAAGTAGCCAAAAACCAAAAAATTAAATCAGTCTATGTACCGGCCCAAAACGCCGAACAGGCAGCGCTAGTGGCTGGAGTTGACATATTCCCAGTAGAAAACCTAAAATCACTCTTCTTACATCTCAAAAAAGAAAAGATTATTAAGCCAATAGACAGATCATTAATAAAAAATATATCTCGCAATCATAAAAACACTCCAACCGTCGACGACATCTACGGACAAGAGCAAGCAAAGAGAGCTATTCAAATAGCCGTTGCCGGAAGACATAATATTTTATTGTCCGGCCCTCCAGGGTCAGGAAAAACTATGTTGGCAAAATCTTTGAAGAATCTATTACCAGCCCTATCACAGGATGAGATAGTAGAGGTGACAAAACTTCACAGTCTTGGAGAACACACTATAATAAATAATCCCATAGTAGATAGACCATTCAGGTCGCCGCACCACACCGCAAGTAGAGCCTCTATTATTGGCGGAGGATCAAAAGTACAACCAGGAGAGATTAGTTTAGCCCATAGAGGTGTCCTATTTCTCGATGAGCTACTCGAATATCCGCGTACTATACTTGAATCACTTCGTCAACCCTTAGAGGATCACGAAATTACCGTCAGTCGTGCAAATGGTAAATTCAACTTCCCTGCCAATTTCTTATTAGTAGCCACAATGAATCCTTGTCCTTGTGGATTTCTTGGAGATCCAGAAAAAACTTGCATATGCTCACAAAATCAGATTCTAAATTACCAAAAAAGATTATCGGGACCATTACTTGATCGAATAGATCTAACAGTATCGGTTTCACGAGTTCCCCATGAAAAATTATTAAATAATAAAATGTCGACAAAATCACAACAAGATGCATTTTTATCTGAGATACATAAGGCCTACTCTGTTCAGAGAGACAGGTATAAGTGTAGCTATAAATACAACAATGACATTCCAAGTAGTAACGTTGATAAAATTACATCAATCTCAGAATCTGCAAAAACCTTCTTGACGAACGCAGCCAGAAAACTAGATTTAAGCACTCGCAGCTACTTTAAGGTCATAAAAGTTTCTCGCACTATTGCAGATTTAGAAGGATCCGCGTCTATAGAAATTCCGCATATAGCAGAAAGCCTACAATACAGACAGATTAACATAGGTTAATTATTATCCTTGAAAATAACAAACATCTCTGTTACAATAGCAACTGAGTTAATCTAAAATTGCTTCAAAAAGGAGAGCCAGAGATTAATAAATCAATCCGTATCAACGGAGCAATCCGTGCAAGAGAACTGCGGATAATTGGTCCTGATGGCGAGCAGCTAGGAATCATGTCCCTTAAGGAGGCTTTAAGTAAAGCCAACGACATGAATCTTGACCTAGTTGAAATATCACCGGGAGCCAATCCGCCAGTTGCTAAAATCATTGACTGGGGTAAGTACCAGTACCAAAAAATGAAGGATCAACAGAAGAATCGGCGCCAAGCCAAATCTGGAGACCTAAAGCAGATGCGCTTTGGTCTAAAGATAGGAGCTGGAGACCTAGAGGTTAAGCTGAAGAAGATCCGTAAATTTTTAGAGGGCGGACATAAAGTTCGTATACAAGTGGTCTACAAAGGTCGCGAAATGGCCCATAAAGAGATCGGCTACGAATTGATCGACAAAATCATGGAGCACCTTAGTGAGGATGCAATATTAGAGCAAAAACCTCAGATGGCTGGTCGCAATCTGAGCGTAGTAATAAGGAGTAAATAATGCCAAAGCTAAAGACCCACAAAGGCACTGCGAAGCGTATCAAGCTGACCAGCACCGGAAAATTGACCCGCCAGCGCGCATTTGGCGGCCACTTGTTGGCTAAAAAGTCAAAAAGTCGTAAACGCGCAATCAACACAACAGCAACAGTAACTGGTTCGATGGCCAAGAACGCCCGTCGAGCAATGGGAGTATAGTTTATGCGAGTAAAACGAGGAGTTGCCGCACGCGCTAAGCACAAAAAAATCTTAAAAGCAGCTGAGGGAATGCAACATAATCGCACCAGAAGTTTCCGTCTTGCAAAACAAGGTGTTATTAGAGCTCTACAGTATGCCTACCGCGATCGCCGAAACAAGAAGCGCGATCTACGCGGCCTGTGGATTACCCGAATCAATGCAGCCGCTCGACAAGAAGGCACAACTTACGGCAAACTTATAGCTTCTATGAAATCTAAAAACATTGAGATTGATAGAAAAATATTAGCAGAATTGGCAGTTAACGAGCCAAAAGCTTTCGCTGAAATAGTAAAAGCAAGTCTATAATAGGACAAATCTACCAATATAAAACACCCTGACATTGTGCAGGGTGTTTTATTCATAGTCTGCCTATAAGCCGGGTTCTGTCTAGGGCAATCATCTATCTAGTTTGCTTGTTGCCAAACAAATCAAGCGGTTATCGATCTGCGGACGGATAATCCTATTTGCAAATCTCCTTGCAGCCGACAGGGTTTACCTCTCGTCTATGTCGCCATAGACGACTGTGGGCTCTTACCCCACTCGTTTCACCTTTTCCCTCGTATATAAAATACGAAGGTAGTTTCGTTTCTGTGGCACTTTCCCTAGAGTTGCCTCCGGTCGCCGTTAACGACTGTCGTATCCTTCGCTGCCCGGACTTTCCTCTTAAGTATAACTTAAGCGATTACCTAACAGACTACATGATATATTATAGCACTAAACCCTAGACTTGTCTGTGGGCGCTAGATATTCCCCGCATAAATGCAAGGTGGGTGCTCGCAACTTATTGCCACGACAATAAATCATTAAAGCTCCCTATTGTATGATGTTAGGAAAATCATACGCGCCCACGGATAAATCCAGGGTGTACCCCTATTATACACCAAATATGTTCATAAATACACGCAAAATTGCCCGAATACAGCCCGACATAACCTGCCCGATTACATCAGAAAACAGCACAACTATAATCATCACTAGAAGAATGCCGTTCTGCTCAATTTTTTGCATAACACCCCTGATGCTATTTGGCGCTACGGCATATAGTATTCTAGACCCGTCCAGAGGCGGAATTGGTAGCATATTAAAAACAAAAAAACCCAGATTCACAGATACAGCAGTAGAAATAATCAGTCCAAATATCGTAGGCTGTACTGCCCCAGCATTATTAATAACACCACTAAACACTCCGACGCCAAACGCAATAAAGGCGATTATTAAATTAGTAATTGGACCAGAAAGAGCAACAAGAGCCGCTCCCCAATCGCCAAAACGGACTCTATTTGGATTAAACGGAACAGGTTTAGCCCCTCCGAAAACTGGAGCATGCAGTATCACCATAATCAGAGGAAGTAAAATAGTCATCACCGGATCGATATGTCTTATGGGATTAAGTGTCAACCTCCCCTCTTCTTTTGCAGTATTGTCGCCCAGTGCATACCCCATAAAAGCATGCATAGCCTCATGAATAGTCATAGACAATAATATAACAATCAAAACTATTATTACTTCTAAAATCATAAGTGTTATTATAGCATCAATACGTAATCTTGACTAATTACACAAATGTCGCTACAATAATAAGGATTGTTATTAATAATAAAGTAAAGAGAGTGGAAATGGCATCACGATGTGATTTAACAGGCAAAGGCAAGCAGTATGGCAACAACGTCAGCTTCTCCCTGCGCCGCACTAAACGCGTCTTCAAACCAAACCTTCAGAAGAAAACTTTTGTCGTTGACGGTCAAAAAATTACCATGACTTTAAGCACAAAAGCTATTCGCACCCTGAAGAAAAAAGGTATTTTGGGCGCAACTGCTGATAAGTAATCGCTAAATCAAATTTTAATAAAATAACTCCGATAATACAATCGGAGTTATTTTTAACTCAACAAGAAGACCCTAGCTTTTCGATATTTGAACAACTGTTAAATTATCTGGCAGATCCGTTATTTTCTTTAACTTCCACTTTGAGCCAGCCTCAACAACTGGAGCTCCTAGGTTTTTTACAAACTCATCCACACTGTCTTGCGGAACTTCATAATGCAAAGTAGCGTCACTATAATGCACCGGGATCACCACCTTAGGGTCTAACTGACGAATTATTGAAGTTGCTCCTATTACGTCTAACGTATACCCATTTCCACCGACAGGTAATATTGCAAAATCAACAACACCTATATTTTCGAGCTGATCATCAGTTAGTTTATTCTCAATATTACCAACAACCACCCCCTTAGCTTCACCAATCGTAATTTTATATATTGTAGATCTTTTAACATCATCTGCAGTGTCGATATGTCGGCGCGCCGGAATTCCTAATAATGAGATGTCTCCGACTTCATATTCACCTGGGCCCGAAAACAGTAGTCTTGGTGTAGAATCCACAACAGCAAACCGATCCTCCGTAACCACTTCTACGTCATTATTCACAGAAACATTTTTTCCTCCGACAATCTCTAAATTCGGATCAAATACCACACGAAGTTTCTTTGTAGTAATAATAACAGCATTTGCTCCTTTATACTCTATTTCAAACATACCTACTCCTTTCTCATTATATTTTCCGTATCTACTAATACAGAGTGCTTGTTTCTTACAATATCCATTATAAACCTATCTTTTACACTCATCCTATAATAGAAATCATCATAAGATATTACGGCATAATTTATCTCTGTTTTTCTATCTTTTTCGATTTTTTTAACAAGATTTTTTATAGTTACGGCAGACATATTATCGCCAACCAATAGCAAATCAACAGCAGAACTTGATCCGACTACTAATTTCCCCGAAATAATAGCCAATCTTAAACCTCTCATTCTTCCTAAAGAATCTTTCCAGGAAACACTACTTGCAGCACCTGTGCCGCCTTCTGTACTTTTATCTGAGAATATAGCTGCAAGCGGCTTAATATAAGGATAGTCTTCATTTACACTATAGTACAGTTTATTATCAATAGCATCCTGCTGTACTATACCGACAGACACCATATTAGCTAGCTCTCGACGAACGGAGTTTATCTGTTCATCAATCATTCTAGTAATCTCTCTCACGTAAAAGGACTTCTCTGGATTATTCAGAAAAAGATGTAATAATTTTACCCTAGTTTTTGAACCAAATAATGAATCAATCATTGTACTATAATTGTAACATATTTTTTACTTACTATCTAATACTCGAGATAAATATTGTTCACACGAATGAGCATCTCCCCATTCAATAAATGGGTTTCGTCTAAACCACGTCAGCTGACGTTTTACTAAGTTTACGTCGCTAACAATAAACTCCTGAATAGCCTGATCTTCGTCTATTTCTTTCTCGATCAATTTCTTAATAATAGGATAAACATTACCTGTCATAGCCTCATTACACCACCCGGTATTATTGACTAATCCTATTGTTTCTTCTACAACACCGTCCTTGAACATTTTTTTTGCTCTATCTGTAATCCTCTGTCTTAATAGCTGTTTCTCTGTAGTAATTCCGACAACGATAGTATTATTCAATGGAGCCTCCAGTCCAGACGGTTTTTCATAGGCTCGCTCAATAGCTCTAACTAGATATCTTTTATTTTTACTATTCTCCGGCAAGACTACATCGTGATTGACGCAGTATTGCTGAAGTTCAGATATTGTCATTTCTTGTAAGTCAGTTCTCTTTTCTTTGCTGGATTTAGCTCCAAACTGAAAATCAAATATAACAGAATCAATATACAACCCTGTTCCACCAACAAGAAATGGAATATTTCCTCGACTTCGGATTTCTTTAATCTTTTGACAGGCATAGTCCTTAAATTGCGACACACTAAAAGAATCTCCTGGATCTACTAAGTCAAGACCCCAATGAGAGACCCTCTGCCGTTCACTCAAAGAAGGCTTAGCTGTCCCAATATTCATACCACGATAGACAGTCCTACTATCAGCGCAAATTATCTCTCCTCTATACTTCTTTGCTAATTGTATAGCTAATGATGTTTTGCCACTAGCAGTAGGACCAATAATTACAATTAGCGGTAGGCGATCTTCATCAACGCCATTATCCAATTTTATAAACCCATCCAATTAGCTTAATCCTACAAAGACTTTATATACTCAGCAAGCTGCTCCAACGATATTTTTTCTTCGCCAGATTGCGTGCGAACACTAACCTCGTTAGCTTCCATGTCCTTTGGTCCTACGATAAGTTGAACAGGTATCTTCATAGAGGTAGCTTCCCTAATCTTCTTGCCTAATGATTCATTTCTAGAATCTATTGTAAATCTTACATCGTTATATCTAACTGGCTCCATGAGGGTAATGTCTGATAATATAGTTGTTATTTTATCAACATATTCTAACACTGTGTCGTTAATCGTCAAAATACGAACCTGTTCTGGAACCGCCCAAAACGGAAACCATCCGCCAGTGTGTTCTATAAATACACTCAAAAATCGCTCGACCGACCCCAATAAGGCACAGTGAATCATAACTGGTGTTGTAAAATTGCCATCATTATCCGCATACTCCAAACCAAACCTTTGTGGTTGCACGAAATCTAGCTGCACAGTTGCAACTTGATGTTCACGGCCGATTGCATCCGTTGCCATAAAGTCAATCTTTGGACCATAAAATGCCGCCTCACCCTCTTGTTCAAAATAATCCAAGCCTACTTTCTCAACAGCAGACTTTAACTGGTTCTGTGCGGAATCCCATAAGCTAAGGTCGCCTAAATACGAATCAGACTCGTCACGATAGCTTAATCTAACCCTGAGCCTCATATTGATTGAGCCATATAACTCACGAGCAGCAGATAGCAAATTATTAATCTCGCCTTCAATCTGATCAGTACGACAAAATATATGGCTATCATCCTGAGTTAATGAGCGTACGCGGTTCAATCCGCCCAGCTCGCCAGTTTTTTCGTCACGATAATCTGTTGTCGTCTCCAAGTACCTTACCGGCATATCACGATAGCTTCGCGGTCGTGAGGCAAAAATTTGCGTATGATGTGGACAGTTCATAGGCTTAAGAGCCATCTCGTCACTAGTTTCCTGGCTCTTAACTAAAAATAACTCCTCTCCGAACTTAGCCCAATGGCCCGATGTTTCATATAGATCTTTTTTCGTAATATGAGGAGTCCAGACCTTTTCAAAGCCAAACTTCTGTCTCAGCTGGTTCGAATATTGAGCCACTATATCTCGTAAAATCGTACCGCGAGGAGTAAACAAAGGCAAACCAATCCCTACCAGAGGAGAGGTCGTATATAGATCAAGCTCCTTGCCTAACTTGCGATGATCTCGCTGTTTTGCAATTTCCAATCTATTAAGATATTCATCCAGCTCTTCCTGCGTAGCAAACGCTACACCATATATTCGCTGCATTTGTGGATTATTCTCATTGCCTCGCCAATATGCTCCAGCTGTCTTAGTAAGCTTAAATGCGCCAACTTTTCCAGTACTGTCCACATGTCCACCCCTACACAAATCGGTGTAATCACCCTGAGAATACAAAGAAACAGTCTCGACTTTACTATCGCCATCAGATACAGATCCCATTTTTTCTCCAGCTAATTCGCTAGCAACGGTAGTACCGGATCTTTTGAGGTCATTCAGTAGTTCCACCTTAAATGACTGATCTCCCTTTATAGCCCAATCAATAGCCTCTTCTACTGACACATCACGCCTCTCAAACGGATAATTAGCCGCTACGATCTTTCGCATCTCCTCTTCTATTTTCGGAAGGTCAGCTTCAGAAATTGTCCCGTTGTCAAGATAAATATCATAGTAAAAACCATTATCGATAGCTGGACCCACGCCGAATTTCGCCTGAGGCCATAAATGCTGAATAGCCTGTGCCATAATGTGCGCTAGGCTGTGTCTCATAGATTTTAGTTCTTCTTCACTCATACCAATATTATACCACGCTCCTTGATAGTAGACATCTGTTATGATAATATTATTATATCTGGGCGATTAGCTCATTTGGCTAGAGCGCTTCATTGACGTTGAAGAGGTGAGAGGTTCGAATCCTCTATTGCCCACCAGATGTGACACATAAGCCTCGTCGATAGTAGACGGGGCTTTTTATTATTTGCTATGCGGACCTTGACTTTATTTAATAAGTATGTTAGAATTTAAAGTATGAGTAAACATGACTCACCTAGTTTAGACACAAAAAAGCCGCAACACTGTTCTTTATTGAGCAAGGCAAAAATTCACTACGAATATAACAAGAAGATCAACGAAGAAAGATCTATACTTAATTAAGTTCCCAGATTTATAAAGTAATCGCCTCTACAATGAGGCGATTTTTATTTTACACAGCACTTTTCCACTGGATTTTTTTATAGTTGTATGTCAATATATTGATATGATATGCATAAAATGTTTTCACGAAAAAACCCACGTAACAAATTCTCGTCAAAATAAAAAATACCCAACAACCTGGCGTAGACATATATGCAACCAATGCGGTTACTCTTTTACAACCTACGAAAAGCCCGCTATTTCCCTCGTTGTCACATCACAAGATGGCAAGAAAAATAACTTTTCTATAGGAAAACTAATACTTAGTATTGCGCGAAGTTTTAATCATAACAAAAAATTAGCAGGCTCATATAGCTATGACTTGGCCAATACTATACAAGATAAATTAATACACCTACACAACAAACCCGCGATATCATCGCAACACATCGCCGAAATAACTCACTCAACATTACAGAATTTTGACCAAATAGCTGCACTGCAATATGCAGCACAACATAATCTTATTATCTCTCAGAGAAAGAGGCGTCGTGGTCGTCCTTCTTTTTCTTATTCTTCTGAGCACGACTCTGATCATTCATCTCTACAGTAGTCTTCTCTGTCACGTCAAACTTATCAAGATATTTACCAAGCAAAAGATGAGTTTGTGCATTATATGACGCCAACGAGCTATATACAATAGAAGTAATAGGCATCAAGAACCATTGTAGAACCATCAATGTGTTTCTGCTCTTCTTATATCTTTCTGGACGAGGCGGCAACAACTTAAACGATACAAAAATCAATACCAAAATACTTATCATAGCTACTTGCTGTATTAAACTAACAGTATCTGGTAATTGATGGGCGGCGACACTGCGTGCAGCTTCACTATTCAGCACAAGAGGGGCCCATCCACCGAAAGCAACAATTAGGGCAATACAAGCCTGAGTTACATGACCATCCAATAATCTCACAAACCTAGCCAGACTGGGCCAAAATTTTACCGTCCTATTTTTATTAAATATATTGTTGCCAACATACGCCACATCTGAAGCTCCATAGCTCCAACGTCGCAGCTGAATAAACTGAGCTTTTAATGTTTTTTTATAGCTATTAGCCAATACTGCATCTTGATAAATCGGCACAAAAATCGGCACAACTTCATAATTACCATCAAAATAGAAATAGCTTCTCCAGTACTGGTGACCATCCTCAACAATTGTTCGCGTGCTCCAAAAGTTCATCTCAACGAGAGCATTCATCGGTTGCGAATGTGACGCAAAGTTACGCAAAGAATATGGGCGCATGGAGCTGATAATATTCCAGAATGAGTTCCCTGTCGCCACTACTCGCATCGGTGCAGGGACATCCCATATATTATTAGTGAACAAACATATTGGCTGGAACGATAAATGTTTTCTATCTTCATGAGTAATATATTCATATGTCACATAATCAAAGTAATACTTATGCGGCTTATTATCACAGTCCATCGTTGTAACAATAACATCAGAAAAGGCTATTTCTTCCTGTTGTAAATATTGCTCCAGCCACTTGCCTGCATACGTGATGTTTCCACCCTTACCAACTACCTCATTTGGCAAATCTTTCGGATGTTTTACAATATGGAAAGAATGAAAGTATTTGCCGTATTTCTTTTTCAGTATTTTAGCTGTTGTATCAATATCAACGCCACCACGTTCTTCGTACGCAAAAACTACAATCAGACGCTTCTTATCATATGTTGTATCTAAAACTGATTTAAGAGCAGGCTCAATCACTTCTATACTCTCATTGTACGCAGGCATAATAAGAGCGTTGTAAATATTACTAGGTTTAGGATAATACCCATCTTCCGCAGCAGACATAAATTTTAGATTGTCTACATGTTGTTGATATAACAACTCCTTAGATTGATTATCTCTCAGTCTAGAATACGCATCCTTCGGATTTTCCAAATCAGATAACCGCTTATTCCAATCGACTTTTGAAGCTTTTACCATATTATTATGGCCATTAACTATCCTATAGCTGATAGCTATTGTTTTTACAAAAGCAATTAGTATTATAGTCAACAAATAAATTGATGCTAAAACGGGACTTACTATGGATAAGACAACCAGAAGAACAATAGCGCCATAACTTAGCAGCCCAGGAAGCATCTCAAGAAAACGATATTTTTTTGTTCGTTTACCAAGTGGGATTTCAATGTCCATGTATTATCCTATCGATGCAATTTTAATTATAGAATAGGCTAAAATAGCTAAAATAGCTAAAATGCCCAACGTCAACCACAAAAGAAATATAGCCAAGCTTCGTTTTTCTAATGAAATTAACTTGACACTTAGCGCAGAGTGACCAAAAACTATCATAAACGCCAAAGCAAAATAACTAAGTAGACTAGACCAGTGGCTCCTATAAAAATTCGCATCACCATACGTAGTGTAGCGCGTAATAACCTGAGCCTCGCTATGTTTTATTGATGATCCTAAAAATATAGATATAACAATAGCCACAATAACGTTAACGATTAAAAGAGTTGCCACAGTCCTGTCGCTAAAAACAATTTTTATCGATTTCTTTATAGTGTCTTTCATAAAATGGAGCCGTTGACTGGGCTTGAACCAGCGACCTGCTCGTTACGAATGAGCTGCTCTACCAGCTGAGCTACAACGGCAAACTCCTTAGGAAATTATAGCAAAAATAGGAGTTTTTTCAAACTAGATAGCTTATTTATCGATAGAAATGAAATATTTTACTTTATTGTTATTTTTTAAGTAGTTAAACTGGTTATTAAATTCAGTCAATGGAACTTTTACATAAGAGTAATTTACGGTGTTGCCTTCAATGTTATTAAGCGTCACAAAATAATATCCGTCACCTGAAAGAGTCTTTATAGGACCTGAAATTTTACCCTTTGTTAATGACATAGCCGCTTTCGTTAGGCCTCCGTCAGAATTATCCGTAGAGACGGATAGATCAAATACTGACTGCACCTTGTCGCCCATTTCCGTAGCAATATCCTTTAAGGATTTGCCCTCTTGCAATCTCTTCTTAATGTCAGACACTAGGTTATTAGCTGTTTTATCAATCTTAAAAGACACTTCCTGCTTTAACAAAGTATATTTCATAGCAGTTTTTAGCTCATCCATTGACCAATGAAGATTGTCTTTCACTACAGACTCATAAGCGGATTGCGATAGCTTGCTAGATTCCTGCTGTTTTTTGATAAGATCTTGTACCTTTTTATCATCAACAGTAATATTATTTTCTCTCGCAAGTTTTTTGGCATATGCCACCTCTAATGCCTTGTCTATGGACTGGTTTTGATAGAACTTAACTTTGTCCTTTTGGTCTGCCTGTCCTTGAGATTGCAATACCGCCAATGAGCTACGATGATACAGAAGATAATCACTATACTCAGCATTTTCTCCATCAATATTAGCCACTGGAAGAGGTAAAATCTTAGTTATCCTATATGCGATATCACTTGTATCTTTCCAGACATATAACTGAGCCCAGCCAAGAATAACAAAGACAATCAGGATAACAACACTAACGAGCATCGTTATCCATACCAATCGACGTTTGGTGTATTGGATGGGATATTTATGCTTACGACCAGCTGCCAAAACCTTCTCGCGGTGCTGAGCTACTGTATCGTTTGTAATCCTCTTAGGTAGTTCCTTTGGCTGTTTTTTATCTTTACGGTTCAATAGATTCTTCATTGATATCCTCCTTCTTTGTCGAAATTTCCACTGCGTCTTGTAGTTTATTATAGATCTTATCTGGATGTTCTACATTTTTTATAACAAGATCTCCAACAAAAGTTTGAATAACTATTGTACCAAACTTAAATATTTCTCCACTAAACCCCGGGATACTATAACTAATATTCTGAATTTTTGACAATTTCAGCTCAATGACATCTTTACCAAAAAATCCATGCTGAGTAATCTGACGGATTCTCTGATCGGTAACAATATAGTAAGTATAAAACCACATCAAAAAATGATAGAAAAATAGCATTAGACCAAAAATAAATCCGCCGACAAACACCCATAAAAGGTTCAAGTTATCTTGCCAAATTAAAAAAGGCAATGAACCAAGCGTCATTGATCCTAGAAGCAGATAAAATCCTTTTCTCATAGCGATTATGTGACGACGAAACACAAACAACAGTTGCTCTCCGTCACGCTGCCCATCAAATTGCTTATCTTTAATTTGCTCTGTCATATATATGGTACCCCGGGCAGGAGTCGAACCTACAACCTTATCCTTAGGACGGATCTGCTCTATCCAGTTGAGCTACCGAGGCATACAACCATTATACCACGGTAACTCTCAGGAAAGACTAGCTTAACGAGTAAACTTTTCACTTAATGTGTGATAATTTACCAATTCTTCCGGCTTGAACCAGTGCTCGATCTCACGAACAGCCTCATCTGAATCGCCAGATGCGTGAATCAAATTTGGAACTCCCTTTTGGCACTCATCTGCATAGCCAAAACTAATGTGCGAGTAATCACCGCGAATTGTTCCCATGTCAGCCGACTTAGGCTCTGTTGGACCAACAATCTTCCTAACAACAGCAACAGCTTCGACGCCCTCTAATACCATTGCTATAACTGGACCGTCCATCATCATATCTAGCGTTATATTCAAAGTATCCTCGCCTCGACGAGTAGCCAATTTACCGATGTCCTCGTAATGAGCATAGTAATGGTCTCTGGATGGTGATGTCATTTTTACACCAACTATTTTTAGACCAACTCGCTCAAAACGTTGTAAAATTTCCCCAACGATACCTCGTTGAACTGCGTCAGGCTTAAAGACGATCAATGTCCTCTCAACACCACAGTAGTTTTTTTCGCTTTCTGCCATAGATACTCCTCTGCTTATTATTTTCTAATATAGTAGCAGAAATAAATAATTTGATAAACATATTCATTAGCGATAGAATAAATATTATGTTTATGTCAGAAGCCTTAACTGATTTCTTAGAACACCTAGAGGTTGAAGGTGGACGCAGTCAAAAAACCATCATAAATTATCAACTATATCTAGAGAGATTTATCGATTTTGCCGGCGATATAAATGTTGAGAAAATTACATCAGAACTAATACGCCAGTATCGCCTCTGGCTAAACCGTTATAAAAACGACAACACCGGCGAAGAGCTGTCTTTAATTACCCAAAGTTATCATCTTATTGCACTGCGAGGTCTCCTAACCTACCTTTCTCGTCGTAATATCAAAAGTCTAGCGGCCGACAGAATTATATTACCCAAAGTAGTCCGTAAACAAGTGACTTTTTTACAATATGACGAGATTTTACGTATGATCGATCAAATACCAACCGATACAGAATCTGGACTGAGAGATCGAGCAATTGTTGAGCTGCTATTTTCCAGCGGGCTGCGTGTTTCAGAATTGGTCAATTTAAATCGCGATCACATAAACTTAACAAGGCGCGAATTTATGGTGCGAGGAAAAGGACAAAAGGATCGCCCTGTTTTTATCTCAAAAAGTGCTGCCGAGCACATATCGACATACCTGGAAGCCAGAACAGATAATTTACCAGCTCTATTTTTAAGCTATAGTAAACGCCACGCAGCTCCCAACACTTCCGGAGATTACCGCAGGTTAAGCGCGCGTAGTATTCAGAGAATGGTTGGTCAATATGCTAGATTGGCCGGTATCACAAAACATGTAAGCCCACATACTATGCGTCACAGTTTTGCTACTGACCTACTTATGAACGGTGCGGACTTGCGCTCAGTCCAATCGATGCTGGGACATAGCAATATATCAACAACACAGGTATATACACACGTTACCGATCAACATCTGAAAGATATCCACGACCGATTTCATAGTGACACAGAATCTTAACCTATGGCTTACATTGACCTACGGTAGCAGATCCGCCACCAGATACAGAGAAGTCTTTGCACAGGCTATTCTTCAATTCAACCGCATTGTTAGGATATGCGAAATCATCTCCTATTTGCAATCGAGCTTCAACTCTTCTAAACAAATCACTTGCCCGCCCCGTGGAATCGACAATTGGCTGAACTCCATCAAAATTGACAATCGTTCCGTCGGTTTTCTGGAGAGAAATCTTCACACTACCGCCTTTATATATAGGCAATAACCTTAAGAATGCTGTTTCGCTACCAGCTGGAATCTCATCAACATCAATCACCGCTTTACACGAATATTCGCCAGAAAACTTGAATGTCTTACTGCAAGAAACCACACTTGTTCCATTATTATGTTCATTCCCGTCAGTTGCGCGTGGATGATCAGAAATCTTACCAGAAACAGCAGTACCATTCTGACCTACCACGTCTGACCTTAAAACATTCGGTCGTAAGAAAGAAGTGACGCCAGTTGAATCTAACGCCGCTAAATTAAAGGTGGCGCCTGGGTTAATAAGTTGCACACGCATCAATTGCGGCGAATTAGCATTCCAGTTGTTTTTCGTCGGCAAATCCCCAGAAGTGGATATTTCAGTGTTAGCGGCGTTGGCGCCATTCAAATTGCTCTCATCATCGCGCCTATACCATTCGATAGATATCTTGTTGAATGAACCAGTTGCACGTAGTGGCACAATTTGAGATTTTTCCTCGATAGACTTATATATAAAATCTTGAGATTTAATAGTAATCTTTACGCAAGTATACGCTTGATCAAATTTTTTACCCGCATCTGTACCAGTTTTAATAATAGTTTCACCAGAAGAGCTACCTCCAACAACACCAGATGCCGCGACCATATTACAATTAATTGGACCATTCAGCACTCCCGCCGCTTGAATATTGCCCGTTTGAGCGGCACGAACCACGCGCTTAGCATCCTCAACCCCAGCTAAAGCCGCGTCATAAGCACTTTGCGACAGATCATTATTCGAGGATTGTCTCTGATCCATAATCATCAACTTGATAAACCCAATAGTAACAATAGTCAGCAACATCGCGCCAAATATGACCGCAAAAAGAGATACAGCACCTGATTGTCGCGCATTTTTACCCATTCGTCCTCACAATCATCTCAAATTTATTTATAGCACAGAACTCAAAATTATTATCATCTTCAGTCGGAGCTTTACAGGAAGAATTCCTTATTTCACTCATCTTGCTTGTCCCCAGCGTAAAGGTCAATTTATACAGCGCCTCTCTTGAATTATCTGAGGTAATCTTTTCTAACGTAACTTCGTGTACACCAATTGAGCCATCGCCGCTATTAATAGACCTGAGCAAATTGGACGATTTCGCAAGATCGACGGTTTCTGGATATTTGCCAGAAGCATCTTTTTTACATAATCCGCTATCCGCATCAACTACACGCACCAAATTCACTGGATTACCATTGACCTTAAACAGGCTATTTCCGCCCAACAGGCTAGGATCGTCCAAATACTTTGGATTATTCCACACATAAGAATGAGAGCCAAGGCAAAGTCGACCAGTTGACCAATTGCTATTATTCGGCACTCTCAATCCCGTACCGTCAATCTTTTCGGCATTTGCCTGAAGAAAATCACGTCGAATAGTGTCCGAAATATCTCGCCCCGCTTGATTAACATCACGAAGCACAATTCCTCTGCTATACATTTTTCCCGCCTGGATGCCTACCATTGCAATCGACAATAAAAGGACAGAGATGAAACTCATGGCGAGCATCAATTCGATAAGTGTAAATCCTTTTTTATAGCCCCGAATCATACAACCTCACAATCGTACCAATAGTCGCCGGCATTTTACCGCCAACTGGCATCCAGCACGCTTTTATGTACGCATCATATTTATTGCTATCCCTGCTCCCGACAGTCGTACTTGGTTTAACTAATCTAACAGATATTCCATACGTTTTTTTAGTATCACCATCAACTCGCGCGTATGTTTCTGCCGCTTTATAATCTCCGGGATTGTTCAATATACTAATCTTCGAAGCAAGTGAAGGCGTCGCAGCCAATGCAAACTCTTTCGTAGAAAAATCATCAGGACATTTTTCGACACCCAAATTTCCTTCATTGCTATTAACAGCAGAAACGCTCACTGAATTATTGTCTACCAATTTCCTCCAAGTGTCATTTTTCATATCATGCGCATATCTTAGCATTTCAGCCTGAGCGTCAACCTGTTGGCGAACCAACGTCGTCTCCAAAGAATACTGAGCAATAGCCATCCCGCGGTTCATGGTTTCTAATGCAATAACGGCAACTAGACTAAAAATGGTTACTCCAAGTAGCACTTCGACAAGCGTGTCGCCTCTGTTAAACTTACGCATCAGCACAGCCTCCTGTCGCATTGCCCACAACTACAGCATCAGCAGAACCTGCATGTGATCGTAGAAAAATAGATAATCTTTCTCCCGGCAGCCAGCCGTCATCATAAACACAGATTTCCCTCTGTTGACGCTGTTCGCCAGCAGATTGCACAACTCCAGCACTATTTTTATTATTGACGAAATCAGTCAAATTATCACCGAATCGGCTCGTGTCAGTTCTAATATCCAACTGCCCCGTCTCTGGGTGGCGGTACATCAAAATAGAAATATACGCACTATCTTTGGCTTGGTTAGAAAACCTAGTTTTTGCTTGCCAATTAACGATATATTTATCAGACTCAGCACCACGTCTATAAGTCCACGCGCTACCCTTATCTGACCTATAGGCATAAACTGGATAGGTTTTATACAGATTGCCGTTTGTCGACCCCAGAGAACCTTCAGTGGTAATATAGCGACCGACAATCACACAATCAGATTGACCACGCAGAGTTTCAGCCCGACCATCAGAACCTTCAATTGGACAAGTGCCCTTAGATCGCTCATTCTCAACATTGACCACCTTCGAGTATTCATTTCGCAAAAAACCAGCATATGATTGCACCGAATCGCGATACTGCTGGCGATTAATTGACATACTTACGCCAACCATCAGCATAGAGGTCAGCAAACCAGAAATAGCCACAAACAAAATCACTTCAATTATAGTAAAACCTTTTTGTTTATTGCCCATCACTTCTCCATTATAGCATAAGCACTTTTTACTTAGACAATAAGAAAGCCCCACTCTAAAATTTGTCGGCTAAAGAACCAAGCGAGTAAAAACCCTACGATAAGCAATGGGCCGAAGCATATCCGTGAAGTTGCTTGCAATCTTCCTCGCATCATTGATGGCAAGACAAGAAGCGTGCCGATAAGATTCGCGATAAATAATGCCGCAAACGCCAAAAGCCAATTTCCTAAGAATAAACCCAATCCAAGTCCAAGCTTAACATCACCAAAACCGATCCAAGTTTTATCTTCCCCGTAACGATATTTTGAGAATAAATACAGCACCATATATATTCCGCTCAGAATCGCAATCGACCCAAATAACGTCATCAAGCTTTTTGAGAAATCGCCAACTAGACATACTTTTATTCCCGCAAAAATAGCACCAAGAATGATAAACGGAATATTAATTACATCTGGAAGAAGTAGCCATCTGAGGTCATAGACAAATAAAATCGCCAGCAGTACCAAACTTGCCAACCACAAGACCAGCAATGAGACTTGCCAGATATCCGTCAATGATCCAAGCCAAAAAACCACGGATGCAACGAATAATCCAGCCATCACTAGTTCCAGCAAGATTTCCGTCCAACCGATAAATGCTTTGCAATATCTGCATCGACCCAATCCAGCGACCCAACTTACCACAGGAATCAAATCGTACCACTTAAGCTCATGCCCGCAAGATAAACAACGAGATCTATCTTTGGAAATTTTTTTTATCAATGGAGATAATTTCTTTAATTCCTTTTGGTCAACTTTTTCTCCGGCTTTTTTATCTTCCATCAGTTGACGAGCCCGCAAGCGCCAAATTTGTGCTCCGGCGAAACTGCCTAAAATAGCCCCTAAAAATCCCACTAATACAAATTCAATCATACTTCTTATGGTAACAAAAAACCATAAAAAAATCAGCCCCATACCGAGGCTGATTCGTAATTTATCTATGGATTATACATCCTGGCAATACAGTTGCTTTTGAGAACCGTTATTTTCCAGTAGAACTACGACTGCTGCGTTGCGTGAAGATCCGTTTTGCAAAGTTATATTTGCTGGATCGTCAGCAGATGGAGCTGGCGTGCTAGAAGGACATTTCTTACCTCGCATAACCTTAATTTCATTACCAGCAACCGACATTGATGATCCAGTCGCAGCAACCTTCAGTTCTGAATTTTTATCATACTGATCAAGCTTATCGACATACTTGCGTAGAGACTCTTCACTAAATGTGCCGCTGTTACGGTTAGCTGAATTCCACTTAGTAATAGCTGCGGCAACTACTGAAGCGTCGTTCTCCCTTGAATGGTCGCGCTGGCTACGCTGCAAAGCTGGCAATGCGATAAACACCATCGCAAAGATAAGTCCAGCAATAGCCAAGACTAAAACGACCTCGATGATTGTAAATCCTTTTTTATTATCTTTTTTTGTCATTAGATTTCCCACCTTTCTATGGTTTACCTATATTTACGCAAAAATGCTTACGTTTATAATACACTAAAAATATAAGTCAGTCTAGCGAATATTGATGTTGCCAACCAAGCTATAGATTGGAAGCAAGATAGCCGCGACCATCGTACCTGCAACTATAGCCAAAAAGACCATCAGAACTGGCTCTATCGCCGTCGACAAAGCGCGAATTTCCTCGTCAAGCTCATCTTCATAAACCTGAGCGGTCTTGCCCATCATCTCATCAATTTTACCTGATTGCTCACCAATTTTAATCATCTGCGGTACCATTGCTAGGAAATAATCTTCATTAGATAAAGAAGCTGAGAGCGCCTTACCGCCCTTTACCTTATCTGACGCACGAAGTATGCTTTCGCTAATAATCACGTTATTGACAGCATCAGACGTAATTCGAAGCATATCAAGCATCGGCACGCCAGTACTCAGAAGAACTTGACCAGTCCTGGCAAATCGTGCCATGTACATTTTTCTAAACATCCCTTTGAACATCGGAACATTAAGCTTAAAGGTGTCTTTAGCTCTAATTCCCTGTTCAGTTTTCAGATATTGTGCTAGGAAATAACCGCCGATAATCATCGTAAGTATAACAAGCCACCAAAAATGAATAAAAAAGTTCGCCAGTTTAATCATCAAAAGAGTTACAAATGGTAACTCCTTATTTAGGTCACGATACAGACCCTCAACTTGCGGAACGACCGTGAACAACATAAATCCGATAACCAAGATAATCACTACCAGGACAATTGACGGATACATCATAGCACCTCTAATCTTACTCATCATAGCAGCGTCTTTTTCCTGCTGAGCAGCTAATCTCTTAAGTGAATCATCCATTGTACCTGACGTTTCGCCGGCCGAGATCAAAGCTACGTAAACTTTATTAAAAGCTTCTGGATGTTTTGCGAACGAATCAGACAAGGATTTACCGCCTTCAACATCAGAGATAATTTCCTGGACTATTTCCTGCATGCGCTTATTCGTAGTCTGCTCCTGAACCGTTCGAAGGCTTTGCGCCAAAGGTAGACCTGCCCCAATAAGGGTCGCTAGCTGACGAGTAAACACAACCTTATCCTTAGTGGTGATTCTACCAGAAAACCTCGCAAAGAAATTTGTTTTATCGTCTTGTAATTCAATTTTTAACGGCACAAAGCCCTGAGCCGTCAAAAGCTTTGCGGCAGCATTTTCACTATCAGCCTGAACAACTGATTTAACGATTTTATTACTTGCGCTATCTCTGGCTTCGTAATCGTACTTTTTCATTTACTACCCCCTCATCAACCTCTCGAATTCCGTCAAATCGACAGCAAATTCACGAGCGCTATCATACGTAATAGTACCATTCTGTACCAAATTGACCAAAGTTCGATCCATTGTCTGCATTCCCTGATCAGCGCCAGTCTGAATCACGGCATCCAATTGGTGAGATTTACCTTCGCGGATAATGTTACGCACCGCTGGATTCGCAATCAGAACCTCTGCTGCCACAACTCGTCCACCACCAATAGCTGGGACTAGTCGCTGCGAACAAATTGCCATCAAAATATTACTGAGCTGAGCACGAATTTGCGGTTGCTGGTGTGGTGGAAACACGTCAATCATACGGTCAATCGACTGTGCTGCGGAGTTCGTGTGTAGCGTCGCAAACACCAAGTGTCCAGTTTCAGCAATTGTAATCGCTGCTGAAATTGTTTCAAGGTCGCGCATCTCACCAATCAGCACAACGTCTGGGTCTTGGCGAAGACTCGAACGCAAAGCCGCAGAGAATGAATAAGTGTCGTAATGAACTTCACGCTGAACTACCACTGATTTTTTCGACTTGTGAGTAAACTCGATAGGGTCTTCAATGGTAATAATATGCTGTGAGCGCTCAGAATTGATCTTATCAACCAGCGCCGCCAAAGTTGTTGACTTACCAGAACCAGTTGGACCAGTAACCAACACCAAACCGCGAGGAAAATCTGCAAACGTATTAACAACCGGCGGCATACCCAGTTCAGACGCCGACTTAATTTCATTTGGAATCAAGCGTAGGGCTGCAGCCAAATTGCCACGCTCATGGAAAGCATTAACTCGGAATCGTCCCAGTGTACCAAACGCAAACGAAAAGTCGAATTCCTTATCTTTTAGCAAAATCTGTCGCTGATCTTCATCAAGAATCTGGAATACCAACCTCTCAACTGCAGGCTCGTCCAATGGCTGAGTTCCGGCGGCTGGCATAAGCGCACCATCAATTCGTAGCATTGGCGGCAAACCAACTTGAATATGAAGGTCTGAAGCTCGCTTCTTAACGACTTCTTCCAGCAAAATCTCAATTCGCAATTCTTGATTATTCATGTTTCCTCCTTTTACGCGGTATCCGCCGCTACCCTATTAACTTCTTCTATTGTCGTTATTCCGTTCAACGCCTTCAGATAACCATCTTGACGCATCGTAATCATACCTTGCTGAATTGCCATTCGCTGGATTTCCGCTGAGGTTGCGCGCTTAACAATCAAATTCTGAATCTCTTCAGTAATATCCATGACCTCATACAAACCAGCTCGCCCAGCATAACCGCGAGGAGTTTGCGGCGTATCTTTTCCTTTTGCCAAGGCAAATGACGTCTGTGTCGCTAGTGGCAAACTTTCATACCCCAAATCTTGCGCGTATTGAGCAACCTGCTCCCTTGTTTGCGGCAATAATCCACCAACCGCCTCGCGAATTGCCTGCGTTTCCAGTGGTGACGATTGATAAATATCTCGACGGCGCGCCACTCGCCTCACCAAACGCTGACCGATAATTGTGTTAACCGTACTGGCGATAAGAAACGGCTCAATTCCCATATCCAACAAACGCGGCAGCACTCCAGCGGCGGAATTAGTGTGAAGTGTCGAGAAAACCAAGTGTCCCGTTAAGGCTGCCTGAATAGCCAAATTTGCTGTTTCATTATCGCGAATCTCACCAACCATCACAATGTCTGGGTCTTGACGCAAAATTGAGCGCAGCCCAGAAGCAAACGTCAAGCCAACTTCCGCGTTCACCTGAATCTGATTGACGCCATCCATCTTATACTCAACCGGATCTTCAAGCGTCACAATATTCACAGTGTCGTCTTTAATCTCTTTAATCAACGCATACAAACTCGTTGACTTACCAGAACCAGTTGGGCCCGACGTTAAGATCATTCCATTTGGCCGCTTAATTCCCTTACGGATCGTTCTTAATGCACGCCCAGCGTAGCCCATGTCTTCCAAATTAAAAGAACTTCCACTCTTGTCAAGCAGACGAATAACCACCTGTTCACCCCAAACGACAGGAGAGATAGCGATACGAAGATCAACCTCCTTGCCTGCAACGTTAACCGCGAATTGACCATCCTGAGGAATTCGATGCTCGTCAATTTTCAGATTGGAAAGAATCTTAATACGACTAACTAGCGCCGGCTCAATGCTCTTTGGAAGCTGCATAATCTCACGCAAAACACCGTCAACACGACAACGAATCTTCAAAGCCTTCTCTAATGGCTCAATATGCACGTCGGACGCGTGACTCTTCACTGCGTACTCCAAAATTGTCGACAACGCTCGTGATATTGGTGAATCTTGAACAATTGTTTTGATATTGCCAGCTTCCGACAAAGACTCTTCCTGCGAAGCCTGTGCAGCCACATTAACAGACGACAAGTCAGTCTTATATTGATCTAAGACATGACGGACACTCTCTTCCGAAGCCATAAATACTTTTATCGGACGCTGGATACGATTTGACAAATAGTCCACCGCTTGAACATTATTCGCGTCGATCATCGCTACCGCTAATCGATTCTGAACTTCGGCTAGCGGCACAGCCATAAATCTCTCAGCAACGTCGGACGGTAATAGAGATAAAATATCCTGGCTAATAACACTATTCGATAGATTGACATACGGCACGCCCGAAACTTGAGCCACGCCATGAACTAATAGTTCATTGTCAAGCAACCCCTCTTCGCTAAGCAAACTAAACAGAGGTTTGCCACTCTCAGAGGCGCGCTTTAAGGCATCATCAATAACAGACTTCTCAATAAGCCCCTCGTTTACGAGCAGCTCAATCAACTTATCTTGGATGTCGTCCGTCAGTAAAGCCATTTACACCCCTTCTCTATTTGGCTGCATCTTGACCTACGAATATTTCAACAGTTGGATTTATCGCATTATTATTAAAAATCGCTGGGTTTGGTTTTTCGACGTCAGGTGATATTTCTCGAATAGTCTGTACTTTTGTGCCAGATTCTGGGACTTTTAAGAACGAGATGTTAGAGGCGACAATATAGCCGATTGCCACACCCACGCCCGCGATCAATACTACCATTGCTATATCTGTTTTCTTCATGGCTTAACCACCTTATTCTCTAATTGTATTGTTTGTGCTGGCTCGTAATAAGCGACACCTCGAACCACCAAGCTTAATCTATCCTCATTTCGCTGGATTTCCACAGTCTTCAGGTCAATGACTCGAATAGACGCCTCTAACTTAGTTAACAATTCTTTCAACTTTTCAGCTGGACCACTCACTTCCATAGTAAATGATATGACGTTTTCAGATGTTGACTCAGAGCTTTCACTATCAGATCCAGATTGAGCAACGGTCAGATTTTGAATAGTCACACCAGTAGTCGTGTCAATAAATTTATTCTTCAACGAAGCACCAAGAGCATCGGCGTTCGCATTATCTGGCAACGCATCCAGTATCGTCTGAAGAGCATTACTTTCGCTGCTTGATTTTATAGAATTAAGTGCAGTATTCGTATCTAAGACTCTAATATTCTTCTTTAGCTCGTCAACCGACGACAGGTTTTTATCTAGACGAGAAATTGTATTTTGCTTCTCCAGAAGAATCTTCGAATGAAATACGATTTGCTGCACCAAAAATATACTCACAACAAGCGCAATTCCCGCCAAAAATGCCGCAGAAGCCACAAAAATAAACATAGTCTTTTTTGACGAATCAATCTGTTGACGCTTGCGTATTGCAACTTCTTTATTATCGGTCGCCATTATTTCTTCTCCTGTTTTTTCGAGTTACTCTTAAACAAGCTATCCGGAATTCCCTGACGTGAATCTGTCACATCAACCTTACCAGTCGGCGTCAATACGGAAACTGTGCCGTTATTTGCAGGTGCTAGTAATTCTTCCGCATATTCAAACGAGAATGAGAATTGTAACACTTTTTTACCTTCTGAGTTCTCTCCAAAACTAGTATCACCATCTTTTATTTCCTTAGTCAGACTAACCTCGGAACTTTTATCGCCATCAGTAGTCTGAACTTTCGTATTCAAGATGGTTTTCTTTAAAGTCTCTAACGCACTATAGCCATTAACCGCGCTACCCTCCAGAGTAATAGTTTTTGACCCAGGATTGACTTTTATATCCGAAAAGCTAACATTATTTGGCGCAACCGGATTAACCGCCGTTACAACATCAAAGATTCTTGAATTAATCTTCTTTCCAGAATGTTGCTCATTAATCTTTGTTAATTGATGTTGAATCGTTACGACCTTATTAAGATCCTCGACCGCCATCAATTTATCGTTTCTATCTTTAACAACTCCGTTCTGGACTGCCTCGGCTGCAATTTGGCTGCCCAAAATCAACGCCAGAACAACTACTGCCGCAATCGAAGCACCGCCCACCAAAAACGATATCGAAATAACCCGATTGCGCATAGCTCGAGTCTTCAATAGCTCGCGCTTAACGTTTGGGAGAAGATTTATCTCAATCATGATATATTACTCCTTTGTGCCAGACCTACGGCAATAGCGAATTCTGAAGCAATCGGTGCCAATTGCTGTTGATCCGACTGAGAAACTTGAACGCGCTGCCACGGATCTGCGGTAATTGACTGGACTCCGGTTTTATTCATCACATATCCATCAAGCTGTGGAATAGCTGAGCCAAATCCTGATAACAGGATTCCAGAAACTGCTACGCTTGGATATCGAGTTTGGAAAAACTTTATAGATTTCACCAATTCTGAAGAAAAATTGTCGAGAGTTGAATCAATCGCCCTTAATACTTGACCATCCAATTTATCCGGTGCCAAACCAAATTTCAAAATAAATTGACGAGCTTGATCTTCCTGGACACTGAGATTCTGAACCGCCGATCGAACCAAAGATGAAAGTCCGGTCGGGATCATACGAATAAGTCGCGGCGCCCCGTTATAGACGACCGCCAAATCCGTTGAATTTTCGCCCATATTGATAATCAAACGCGCATCCTGAGAATCGGTAGCTGATAAAGAACGAACCATAGCAATAGCATTCGGCTCCTCAGCAATCACATTGAAACCAAGATTTTCAACCAGCTCCAAACGCTCTTCCGCGTAAGACTTCGCTGTACTTGTCAGTAAAATCTCATGCTGATTCTGTGCGTGTAAGCTTTCACCCAAAAGCACCCAGTCAACTTCCGCCTCGTCCAAAGACATTGGAATATATTGATCAACTTGATATTTCATCATCGCCTTTAGTTCTTGCTCAGAAACCTTTGGCACGTCAATAATAGTAGAAAACGTCTTATTTGACGGCAATCCAACAGCTACATTGGACGTCTTAATTCCGGCTTGACCAACGGCGGTCATAATAGCCTCACCTAAGCGTCGCTTAGACTCTGGAGAATCGCCACTCGTTATCTTAGAATCAACTGGCGTATAACCGTAATGAGACAAACTCCATCCCGTGCCAGTACGAGACAATTGAACCACCCGCACCGCATTCGTATCGATGTCCAGTCCGAAGAATTCGCCCAACCCTTTTGCTAATTTCATAACTAATAACAATTATATACATTAGCGTTTTAATTTGCAAACTTTTAATATCTTGGCGGCAATTCGCGAACATTCATCGTACTGATCGCGCCAGTGTTTCGATAATTATTGTAAGCCCAAATATAAGTGTCAGCCCTCAAATTGATGATTTCTGCTGGAGTTCCAGGGTGCATATTCGGATCATTCTTTGCAGATGAAGCATGCTTTCCGCCGTACGTTCGCCGCAAGAACAAGCGTCCAGTTTTAATTGGCCCGTTAACCCTCAGTTGCTTCTTACCACAAGAAGCATCAGAAACTCCACTCAGCCAATCTCCGGCGCGAATTACCACGCCACAAGTACTAACATATCCGTCTTTCTTAGTAATCAACCAAGCATTCACTTCCCCAACCGAAGGCTCTATAATAATATTCTTCGCGTAGATAATTAGTTGTGGCAATTGGTGCACATCATTCGTGTCTGCGTATAGCAAATCACCCGAAATCCTAACTACGCCCGAGGACTTTATGACTATACTCTTACCTACGCTTAATTTTGACCCAGTTAAGGTTACGTTTCCAGCGTTATATTCACCCGAAGCTAGACTATTCACATCTACATTGCCAGAGATATTACCTCTCGTCCCGCGAACTGACGGTAGGGTAAAATTATCTGGAACCGAACCGGTGCTGCTAAAATTACCAAACTTTGGAGTATTAGCGAAAGTCAATTTGTTGTAATCGCGTGGATTTACACCCGAGCGACCATTAAATGATGATGACAATCCAGCCCCTGAAGCTGATTCAGCATTACCATTGGCAATAATTCCATATTCACCCCAGGAGCCATACATATTCTGATAAGTACGATCCATCGTATAAGATAGCGATATATCACTAATCACCAAACCCATATGAGATGGGTTGGACTTAACGTAAATATCAATCACATTTCCATCTCCATACAAAACAGTACCTGGTTTCATTTCGGCAGTAAATCGAGAACCAGACGTAAACCCTGGAAGCGCCCAACCTTTATATTGTACACCACTAGACGTGCCCCCTGCATTTCCTACAGTATCCATTTCATAGCCGTTTATTTTTACCCTGACATAATTATCGGCAGCACCAGCAAAATTAAGACTCAATTTTTTAGCATTTTTTAACTCATTCAATTTAACATTTTTTAACCTAAAAACATAAGTATTTCCGCAATCCAACATCTTCGAATCAGTAACAAAAAGACATTTTTTTATGGATTGGTCTGGTTTATCAATTGAGTGAGTATGACGTCCATAACTATTAATACTAATCCACTTTGCATTTGGAATATCACTCCAAACACCCTGATGACAATACGGGCTACCTGGAATAATTGGAGACTTTCCCACCAAGTTTTTATCAGCTATAGCATCACACGGAACAAAACCCTCACTTTGATGAAGTCCGCTTCCATCACGCCACCAAGTCGTTACGGCAGTTCTCGCTTCATATTCATTAGTTAGGTTATTCGCATTGCCTCGGCAATTTGGCAGATCCTCAGCTGTATTGGTGGATTTATTATACGCTCTCTGATTGCCATTACCTCCGTATGAATCTTCCGAACAAATTATTGACCAATGTTCATCCGACTTATCACCGTCTTTATATCCATAATTACTAGAATTAACAACCTTATCTCCTTTAAGAATATTACCGTTTCTATCTAAACCTGTACCCCATAGTCCCATTGATTGCATAGTAGGTTTATCTACAATAGTCTGACTGTCTGGTCCAATTATAGTATTAGATGTCGTGCTGGTAATTACATCTTTATCTGTTTTTATATCTCCACCCCAAACCTGAACTTTTGGCCTCTTTGAAGTTTTGACACACTTAATCGCATATCTAAAATCTGTCGAAGAAACCAGACCGTTATAGCCACTGACCATCGCAACATAGCATAAACTGTCATTGGAGTTCAATTTTACACCTCCAAGCGTGTCGGTAGCATTAGTCGCAATTGTCGTTAATCCAACATTAAGTTGGTTATTTCCACCATTGCCGATAATCTCTTTACATGTACTACCGTCAATATTCAGTTCCCTATGTTGCTCTTTTATCAATCGCACAACCGCACACGACCAATCATGAGTCGTTCCGCTTGCTAATGAAATTGATGTTCCATCCATACTCGAAACTTCTGTGTCTCGAGAAATAAACCTAGCAAGCGCATACGAAGAGCCTTGCGTTTTAGCTGGTCCTTTATTACTTAAACCAGCATTTATGCCATCAACACTGGTAGCACTTTCTGCGTTAATGTAATCTGAATTGACGTTCACCGAAGGTTCGACATCATAATCATATGGCACCTCAGCACAAGCATAAGACGAATATGTCCAACCAGCAGTTGATCGAGCACTCCCCTTACTCCAATAAACTCGCTGACAAATGCGCTTTCCCATATCCTCTTTCTTGATGACTCGCGTATACATAAATTTATTTTTTCCAAGCTCGCCATGAAGATCTTCCAATCGAGATTTACCATTTAGCGCCTCCATAGAGGTAGTGAGATAATCCGCTGGGTTATATTTACGAATCCAAGCATAATCGCTCCATTTAGATTTATTCTCAAATTTCGCAGAACGTTCACTATGCCAAGCACCTCGCCCGTTTAAGCTCGTATCGCTATCTATTGGCTGATTCGTTCTTAGATCAAAGACATCTTGTTGAACACCAACTATAACATCATCCGTAGGACCGTTCTGAACACGAATACCATGCCACCAGTCGACAGTATCGCCGGGCTTTACGTTCCTTAATCTATTCGGCCCACTCTTCCAATCAGAGCCGTAATTTTCAGTGTCTGCCTTATTAAAATTCTTAGTTACCCAAGATTCACCCCATAAAGTCCAATTTGGCGAACTTGGCGCCGCATACGTATAGATAAAAAAAGCCGTTACCGAAATAGCCAAAGCCACTACTATTGCCAGCATGCCCACCTTAGGCAATGAGTATTTTCTTCTCATGCTTACAATTATATCAAAGATTCCGCAGATGATATAATAAATATATGAGTTTATCTATTGGAATCGTTGGCCTACCAAATGTCGGCAAGTCGACACTTTTTAACGCTTTAACAAATAATGATATTTTAGCGGCTAATTATCCGTTTGCGACAATTGAGCCAAACACAGGAATTGTTCCCGTCCCAGATAATCGCCTACAAATTTTGGCCGATCTTTATCATGCGCAAAAAATTATTCCAGCCACCGTCACTTTCGTCGATATCGCGGGGCTGGTTGCTGGCGCATCCAAGGGTGAAGGTTTGGGCAATAAATTTCTACACAACATCAGAGAGTGTGACGCGATTATTCACGTTGTCCGTGCGTTCGAAAATTCAAAGATTTTGCGCCACGATGAAGCGCCAATTGATCCAAAAAAGGATATTGACATAATCAATACTGAGCTGATTCTGGCTGATTTGCAAACTCTTGAAAAACGCCTGCCCCAGCTTCAAAAAGAAGCTAAAGCAAACCCAAAAGCTCGCCAAAAAGTTGAATATCTGCAGTCTTTAATCGACAATTTACAAAAAGGCGTACCAATTTCCGCCCTGTCAGATGTGGATTTTGAGGCAATTTCTGAATTACACCTACTCACCGCCAAACCCGTCATTTACGCGTTTAATGTCGACGAAGAAGGATTGAACAATTCCGATCTACAGAGTCAATTGACCGAACTCGTAAGTCCCGCAAAAACCGTCTTTGTCTGCGCAAAACTGGAAGAAGAATTGAAGGGCTTATCTGAAAATGACGCCAAAGAGTTATTAGAAAGCTACGGCGTCAAGGAAACTGGACTCGCCAAACTTATTCACGCAGCCTACGATACTCTTGGACTACAAAGCTACTTAACTGCGGGCGAAAAAGAAGTCCGAGCTTGGACAATTCACAAGGGCTGGACCGCACCGCAAGCCGCGGGCGTTATTCACTCGGATTTTGAGCGCGGATTTATTGCTGCACAAATTGTCGATTTTAACGATTTAGTCACCGCAGGATCGGAAGTTAAGGCTCGTGAAAACGGTAAAATTCGTACCGAAGGAAAAACTTACGTTATGCAACCGAATGACGTTGTTGAGTTTCGGTTTAACGTTTAGTTAATTTCAATTTGTAAAATCGCTCAAGATTTCCCTTACTGCCAGCCACTTCGCTATCCTTTTTGTCTAAAACAACGAAATATTTCCTCGCCCAATCTTCAAAATCGGATAAAATCTGTCGACGAACTTTATCGTTTTTAATAATTCCCTTATTAACCTGATGCCGCCCCGCTTCGAATTGAGGTTTCACCATAGCAATTAAAACAGTACCGCTATTCATCAAATTTTCTGCTACGTGCGGCAAAATTTCCCTCAGAGATATAAACGACACATCGCCCACGATAATATCAATTGCTTCATCTGCATAAAAATCACGAATATCCGTCTTTTCGTGAAGAACAATTTTTGGATTCGGTCTCAAACTTGGATGAAGTTGATCCGTTCCAACATCAACAGCAAATACCTTTTTGGCGCCATGGCGCAGCGAATAGTCAGTAAATCCGCCCGTACTCGAACCAATGTCCAGAACAGTTTTATCCTGAAAATTAAGATGAAAATACTCCGCTACGCTTGCCAGTTTTAAGCCAGCTCGCGAAACATAAGTTTCTTTCTTCTCGAGCTTTATCTCGTCCGAATCAGACACCATAGCTCCTGATTTCTGGACAATTTTCTTATTCAAAAAAACATAGCCCAGGCGAATAAAATTATCCGCCTGAGATCTTGTTGTCGCCAAACCACGCTCGACCAGAGCTTTATCTAATCGCTGTTTCATTAAATAAGACTATTTCTTTCGCTCGCGATATTCACCAGTCGATGTATCAACGCTAATAATATCGCCCTGCTTGATAAATGCTGGAACTTTGACAACCAACCCTGTCTCCAAAGTGGCGTCTTTTAATACGGATGAAGTCGTATCACCCTTAACTACATCTTCCGTGTAGGTAACTTCCAGATATTTGTTCTTTGGCAGCTCAACGTTAATCACTCGACCGTCGAAGAATTGAAGGCTTAATTCGTCGCCTTCTTTCAGGTATTTACTAGCGTCATCCACGATTTCCGCAGCCAGCTCAAATTGCTCAAAGCTAGTCGGATCCATGAAATAGAACTTGTCGCCGTCGTTATACAAATATTGCGCAGTTTTATTATTTACTTCCGCAGCTTCGATTCGCTCTTGACCCTTGAAAGTCTTTGGAATAACACTTCCGTCAATTAGGTTTTTTAATTTCACGTTAACAATCGAACCGCCACGACCCATAACCTTTTGACCGTATTCTACGACGCGATATGGCTTGCCGTCAATTTGACAAACTACGCCTTTTTTCAAATCAGTTGGCTGATACATATTCTCTCCTTTCCAATAAAATATCTCGCTGCCAAATATGTAATAGCAACGAGATATTGCGCGTTAAACGTTCCTAGTTGCTAGTAACAAATGGCAACAAAGCCAAGTGGCGAGCACGCTTAATTGCTACTGCCAAGCTTCGCTGTTGCTTTTCGCTCAAACCAGTCTTGCTGATTGGCTCGATTTGACCGTAAACATTGATGTAACGTTGCAAAGTTTTTACATCTTTATAGTCAAAAATAATCGGTGGATTTTTCTTCAATTGTGCCATTTTAATCTCCTTATTAGAATGGAATTTCGCTTAGGTCAATTGGCTTATCGTCAATTTCCGTTACGACTTCCTCTTTTTTAGTAGTCTTTGGTGCTGCAGAACCTGAATTGTCGCCGCTTGGACCATCTAAGAACGTTACATCTGAAGCAGTAACTTCAATTCGACTCTGCCTTTTACCAGTATCCTTATCTTCCCAGCTATCCTGTCGTAGTCGTCCTTGGATCAAAACCCGACGACCTTTGCTTAGATATTGCATTACCAAATCACCAAGTTTATCCCAAGCTGTAATATTGAAAAAGTCAGCCTGATCGTCTTGAGATTGTCGATCAACAGCGATACTAAAACTAACTACATTCTTGCCAGAAGCGGTTGTTCGCTGCTCTGGATCGCGTGTCAATCTACCCAACAAAATCACTTGATTGATACTTCGTGCCATATTCTATCCCCTCTTTTACCTTACGGCAGTTAGGCTTATTTACTTGATTCGCTTGAATCAGATTCTTCGTTGCGTGCTTTTTGCTCGCTTAATGCTTGACGAGTTTTTTCATCAGTTTTTACCAATAGGTAGCGCAAGACTTCGTCAGTAATATTAAGCGTATTTGAAATCTTCAACAAAGCTGGTGCTGGCAATTTAACCTCAAAACAAACGTAAACTGCAAAATCTTCCCGCTTGATTGTGTAGGCCAATTTTTTCTTGCCCCAGTTATCTTCTTTAGTAATTTCACCACCGTTAGCAGTGATTAAACCACGTACCTTATCCAACGCTGAATCTAGATTAGCCTCTAAATCCGGGTGAATAAGAACAGTTAGTTCGTATTCGTTCATGTTTCCTCCTCTGGAATCCATTTACGGATGCTTATGCTGTCTCACACAAGCTTAGGTTAATATTCAATCACTATTATATCACTAAACAGCCAATATTGCCAATCTTACTACTGATAAATCGTAGCAATCGCTATTCCGCCAGCAATTCATCAAGCTCTTCTGGACTAGAAATCAAAACATCACGCGGCTTAGAACCGTTCTGCGGACCAATGATTCCCCGCTCTTCCATCTCTTCAATAATTCGCGCTGCTCGCTGATAACCAATTCCCAGACGCGTTTGTAACATACTTGTTGAGGCCTTACGACGCTCGACTACCACACGAACCGCGTCCTTAAACTTATCATCACCACCTTCCGACAAGTCCATCACGACGCCACCCTTGCCGTCCAATTGAACTGGCTGAGCCACCACTTCATCGTTGTATTGCGGTGCCATCTGCATACGCAAATGATCGGCAATTTTATTCACCTCGTCATCTGTCACCCAGGCACCCTGAATACGTTTTGGTTTGCTCATACTCGTTACATAAAATAGCATATCTCCCTGGCCTAATAATTTCTCAGCGCCAGATTGGTCTAAGATCGTAATACTGTCAACCTGGCTAGCCACTGTAAAGGCAATTCGCGCTGGAACGTTTGCCTTAATCAAACCAGTAATCACGTTCACGCTCGGACGCTGCGTTGCCAATACCAAGTGAATACCAACCGCTCGAGACTTCTGTGCCAAGCGAACAATTAACGTCTCAACATCTTTTTTAGCCATCATCATAAGATCAGACATCTCGTCCACCACAATCACGATATATGGCATCGATCCATCTTCATGCTCCTGAACATTGCCATTTTCATCAGCAATCGCAATCTTCTTAGCGCGCGACTGCAGCCTCTTGTTGTATTCCTTAATGTTACGGATTTTCTCGCCCGCCAACAATTTGTAACGTCGCTCCATCTCATTCACCGCCCACTTCAAAGCTGAAATGGTCTTTTCCGGTTCGTTAATCACTGGCGTAAGAAGATGTGGAATATCGGCATACGGTGCCATTTCAACTTGCTTCGGGTCAACCAAAATCAACTTCATATCACTCGGACTATTACGATACAGCAAACTACACAGCAAAGTGTTAATCATCACAGACTTACCAGAACCCGTTTGTCCAGCAATCAACAAATGTGGCATCTTCCCTAGCTCGCCCACAACAACTTGACCAGATATATCTTTACCAATTCCAAAACTCAAAGGATCACGAGCAGCAGCCCACTGTTTTGATGACAACGTACTTCGTAGTCGCACTTCGGCAGCCTTGCGGTTAGGTACCTCAATACCAACCGCTCGCTGGCCAGGAATTGGCGCCTCAATCCTTAAACTTTGTGCCGCCAAATTAAGCGCAATGTTAGTTTCCAGCGCCGTAATTCGCGTCAATTTAACCCCACTTGGCGGTCTTAATGTATATTGCGTGACTTTTGGACCAACATTAATGTCGCCCATCGCCGCCTCAATATTAAATTCAGCCAGCGTATCGTGAATTATTTGGGCATTCTGGCGCGTATCTCCAGCATCAGCACCGCTTTCGTTCTTCTCTAATAGATCCAAGCTTGGCGCTTCCCAATTTGGATCACGAGTTGCCACTAAAGCCTGTTCTTCATTGACCTTTTCCGGCTTCTCTACTTTCTTTAATAAGCTCTTTTTCTCTTTGGCTGTATCAATTATTGGCACACCAGCGTTTAGCTTAATTTCTCCCAGGTCGGTCTTTTTCTCTTCTTCCGTCGGCTGAGCAATTGACGCCTTCTTCATAACAGAACGATTATTATCGTCCTCCTTGGTATTGCTCTTAATCATCTCCCAAAGTTTACTGAAAACCGTAAACGGTGATGTCTGAGTAATAAATAGAACTGTTATAAACGCCAAAACCAGATAAATAATCACAGCAATTGCCGAATCTACCATTTTCAGGGTAGCCGTATTCAATATATCACCCACAAATCCACCAGAATTCGGATGCGAAGCCGTCTTCATTAACCCAAACAATCCAGAAAACCACACAATTTCCAGAATTGCCGCAAATTTCACCACTGCAGGCAATTGATTCTCTTCTGCTCGGAAAGTCTCAACCGCCAAATAAATCAGCAATATCGGCAAGGCGTACGCGGTGTAGCCAATAGTTTTTACTGTCGCCATATCAATCCATTGCAGAACCGGACCACCAACACCGAACCACGATACGACGAGTAGTAACGACAAAAGAATAAGCATCACCGCGCCAACTTGTGACCAAAAACCCGCCGGCAAACTATGCTGCGGCTTGGCTGGTGCGGATTTTTTCGTACTCTTTCGTTTTTTTGCCATAATCGTTTTTATTATACACTGATTTTACACTTATTAACAGATGTAAAAATCAATTTAACACGCTTTTATTATAGCACAATTTACCAGTAAAATCAATCTAGAACCCTAGTACGGGCGAGTATTCTGTCGCTCCCTGGCTTTTGTGTCATTGGCTTCCGTATCTGGTACTTGGCGTTGAGGAAAACGACGACGCGGCGCAGTTGGAAGAGTCATTTTTGACTCACCCGAGGCGGGTCTCTTACCGCGCGCTGGCGATTTTGAAACAGAATGAGCTGACGTAGCTTCCGACTTTACAGATTTCAATCCACCAACTTCGTTAATCACTGGAATAACAATCGGCGTTCGGCGAGTCTGATCGTACAATATATGCGTAATCTCATCTTTAATTTCTTTTTTGATCACATCCAAATCATATTTACCAGAAAAACTACGTGCCGCTTTTTGCTTCAAGTACTGGCGAATCATATTCATCAATTCTTCAGAGTCGCGCAAGTAAATAAATCCGCGAGAAATAATGTCCGGGCTAGTCAATAATCGTCCCGTGCCACGCTGTACGGTCAGCACCACAACAAACATTCCCTCTTGCGACATGTGAATGCGATCTTTCAGCACAACCTCAGAAACAATCGCGCCAGTGTCATCATACATCACACCACCAACATGAATTCGCCCAGCCTTCTTTGCTTGCCTTTCAATATCAATCTCAATAATATCTCCAGCATCGCACACAAAAATATTCTTGCGAGGAATTCCGCATTCCTTTTCCGCCAATCTAGCATTATGCACCAACATATGAAACTCACCGTGAATTGGCATGTAGTAAGTTGGGTTAAGTGCGTTGATCAATTTGACGTGATCGTCGTAATAGCCGTGACCAGACAAGTGCAACGGACCGATTCCCGTCAAGTGAGTCTTTCCGTTCTGAATGACGTCAGAACCCTCGCGCATCAAGCCATCAACTGTTCGCACCACGCTTTTTTCATTGCCGGGAATTGGATTTGAACTAAACACCACAACGTCCGAGCCCTTAATTTTCATATATTTATGAGCGCCAGTCGCCATGCGGTTTAAGACGGCGTTAAATTCACCCTGCGAGCCAGTACAAACTACGGCAATTTGATTATCTGGCAATTTAACAATATCTTCCATCTTCATAATGGTGTCTTTAGGAATCTTAATTGTCCCCGAACGCAGCGCCACCTCTAGGTTTTGAATCATCGAGAATCCAGCAAATGCCACCTTGCGTCCGTGCTTATGCGCCTCTTCCAAAATTAATTGCAAGCGATGCACCTGCGACGAGAAACAGCTTAAAATTACTCGACTATTACTAAACTTGTCCATCACCTGACCGATGGAATACTGAATGTCAAACTCCGTATGTGTGTGCGTACCAGCCGATTCACAGTTGGTCGACTCATTCATAAACATCAAAATACCTTCTTTTGAAGCCACTTCCGTAAGTCGCTCAAGGTCGAACTTCTGACCATCAACTGGACTTTCCTCGAATCGCCAGTCACCAGAATCGACAATCACGCCCATTGGAGTTCGAATAATTACCGCCGTAGAATCAGGAATTGAGTGGTTGACTCGCACCAACTCGATTGAAAAATACTTAGAAGCTTGAACAATTTCGTGACTCAGCGGATCCATCACGCGATAGTCCGGCTTGAAATCCACTTCTGAATCGTCCATCGTTCGATCAAGCATACCAATCGTAAACTTAGAGCCATAAACTGGCGCTGGAATACGATGAATAAAATGACGGAACGAGCCAATATGATCAAGGTGTCCGTGCGTAAAAACATGCGCCTTAATCTTGTGCTTATTCTCTTCCAACCAAGTAATATCCGGCGTGATGTAATTGATGCCTGGATAATCGCTGCCCGGGAACAGAAAACCCATATCTACGATGATAATCTCATCATCATATTCGATGGCGTTCATATTCTTACCAATTCCCATTTCGCCCACGCCGCCAATTGGGATAATCCGAAGTTTCGGCTGACCGCCGCGAACAGGTTTTGGTTGCATTTTGGCACTAAATTGCTCACCGTCATATCCGTTGTAAACTGACTTGTTTACTGGAATATCAATCAAGTGCTGTGAAGCCCTGAGATTAACATTCTCACTTGTTCGTCGCTGAGCTCGGAAAACTTCACCCTTACGAGTAGTTGTACTATTCAAAACTGCATTGTTGCTTTTCTTTGACTGCGGACGCTTGTTGGCGTCGTCTTTTTGCGGTGTTGCTAGTCGCCGCTGACCCATATTGTTATACTCCTTTTTTATTACAATATAATTCAAAAACCAGGTATAGAGGTGAACTGACGTAAATTCCTCTAGTTAGTACTCTTATATTAGCAAACCGCTCATTTTTTGTCAAAGAACAATGTTTTATAACAGAGGTCAATTAATCGTCGCCATCAACCGACGTGTGTGCGAATTTACGCTTGCCACGATAAGCGAAGAAGCCGATTGTCAATAAATTAGCCACCAACAAGAATCCAGCTAAAACCCACATACTGCCGCCGTAAAATGCGCTATCTAGCCCGCCCGAAATAGCTTGGCGCAATGTACGAATCGAGTAAGTCATCGGCACTAGCGGATTAATTGCTTGGAAAAATCCGTTGGCAGTTTGGATTGGGAATGTTCCCTCGCTGGAACCCAATTGGAGCACCAAAAGAACCATCGCTAGGAATCGCCCTGGATTGTCCAAAACAATCACCAAAAGCGACACAATCGACATATACGCAAACGACGTCAGATAAATTGCCCCGATGAAATGCGCTGGATGCTCTGGAGTTAACTCTAAGAAAAACACCATCACCAACATCAAAATCGTTGCTTGCATAAAGGCCGCCACGCCAGCCACCGAAGCTTTGGATAGCCACCAACGAATCGCACTTTCCTGTTCAGAAAAAGTTTTGCGAATCGGATAAATGACGTTCAGGACAATTGCCCCAACGAATAAACTTAGCGACAAAACATACGGCGACAAAGCGTAGCCATAGTTTGGAACATTACCCTTTTCGGTCATTTCCGACTTCACTGGATTTGCAATTTGCTGCTGAGTCGTAGCGCCAGTTGGTTGAATTTTTATGCGATTAGAAGCGTCCGCCAATTTATTCGCCAGCGTATCCGCGCCGCTTGCTAGTTGCGAAGTTCCATCAATCAACGCGCCCGAGCGATTCTCTAATAAACTTGCGCCATTCGCCAATTTTTGACTGCCCGATTTTGCTTCGTTTAAGCCGTTTGTTAAGCTTGCCGAGCCCGCCAACAATTGATTATTCGCAAATCGCAAGCTGTTGTAGCCGTTAAATGCGGTGATTGCGTTTGGTGTCAATTGATTCACGCCGTTATTTAATACAGAAACTCCAGCCTGAAGTTGCGTTTGCTGCGCTGATAATTGCTGAGTTAGCGCTTGAAGATCTTCACGTAGCGTCTCCATCTGCGCGCTAATTGTCTGAATTTTCGTGAATGCTTGAGAAATATTGCTGATTTGCGGCAAACTTATCGTCGTAGAATCGCTACCAGAAGCGGCTGCTTGCGCACCCAAAGTCTGCAAAGTGCCGCCCGCCGCCAACAAGTCGGATTTCGAAGCTTCCATTGTTTGCACCAAAGTTTGCGCTTCCGTTTCTACCTTGTTTTGCTGAGCCACGAACACTGGCGATGGATTCCTCACGCTGGCATTTAACTGATTTATTCCCGATTGCAATTGTTTCATGCCGTCAGATAATTGCGACAATTGAGATTCGGTCGGCAAATTGTTCGACAATTGCCCCAATCCCGCCTGCAATTTACGAGAGCCGTCACTGAGTTGCGCCAGTCCGCCAGTCAAGGATTGCTGATTTACCGCTAATTGCTTAACGCCGCCAACGTATGTTTGTGTGCCAGATTGCAATCGACCTAATCCGTCGTGCAAAGTTGATGCGCCGTTAGCTGCCGTGTCCAGCCCTATTCCAAGCTTGTCCAAATTCTCCAAAATTCCCTTAGCGTACGCCTGAGTGATTTGCTCAGACACCGAAGATTTGACCTTGGCGGCAGCTTGATTGCTGACTAGCGAACCGATATAGTTTTTCGCTGGCGTGGTCGTAAAATTAATAACCGCTTGTTGAGGCTCAGATTCGGTAATTGACGCCGCTTTCTGCGAAAAGTCGGACGGAATAGTTACCACTGCATAAAAATGTCCGCTATTCACGCCTTCGTCTGCTTGCTGCTTACTGACAAACTCCCAGCCCAAATCGTGATTATCTTTCAGTTTTTTCTCAATAGATTCGCCAATATTCAGCGATTTGCCATTTAAGCTAGCGCCCTTGTCTTCGTTCACGAACGCCACCGGCAAGTTTTTTGTCTGTCCATACGGATCCCAAATTGAGCCTAGGAAAAATCCACTATACAAAATCGGGATAAACGAAATCACAGCCATGGATATCAGTAATATTTTGTTATTAAACAAATGCTTCCATTCGGCTTGTAACATCTTATTTTTAATCATGTGCGACCTCCTTTGCGACATCTTCCAGTGTTACAGTTTTCAAATATTCACTCCATTTTTCCTGTGCTTCAGAAAAAACCTTTTCTATCATATTCATGCCAATTTCCACCTGACGAGGACGCGATTGAAAAACTCTCTCAATAATTCCCTGAGGTTGGAAAAATGGCGATTCTCCTTCAATTGCAAGGACAACATCATGCAACGTAACTTCGTTCATTTTTCTCGCTAAAATAAATCCACCGCCAGTTCCCTGCGTTGAAGTGATTAACTTTGCTATTACCAATTTCCGACTAATTTTCTTCAAGTACGTCGGCGAAACCAGCATCTTTTCCGCCAGCGCATCATTAGTTACCGGCGTCGTCCTTTTCGGATCCGCCAGAATCGCCATAATACAGCACGCTTGCTCAACAGCTCCCGATAATCTCATACAAATCCTTTCTCGACTTAGATATAATAGATATCGACTATCCACTATACTACGTCTGGGAAACTTTTGCAAGGAAATAGTCTAATTAAGCGCTGCTATTATTCTTCACAAATTCCACAGCCTGAATAAAATCGTCAATTAAAGTCTGACGCATACCGCCGTTATAAAGCGCAGCCGCCGGATGATATAATGGAATCACTACGAATTCGAACTCGTGCAGACGCACTTTACGTGGACGACCATGCTCTTTACTGATCTGCAATCCCGGAATAAATCCGCCGCCACTGTGCCGCCCTAAGGTCAAAATGGCCTTTGGCTGGATGATTTCTAATTGCCTGAGTAAATATGGCCAAAATTGTCGCTTTTCCTCTGGTAACGGGTCACGATTGTTCGGTGGTCGATATTTAACAATATTAGTAATATACACATTTGACCGTTGCAAATTAGCAGACTTTAGCATCTCATCAAGGAATTTTCCCGCAGCACCGACAAACGGCTTACCCTGCAAATCTTCATTCTTCCCTGGCGCTTCGCCAATAAAAACGATATCAGCATCAGGATTTCCATCGCCCATAACTAATTGCGTAGCCTGATCCGCCAGATCCGAGCAAACCTTCTCTTTTACAATTTCTTCTGCCAGCGCGTCCAACTTAGCCTGCTTGTCCATATATTTATTTTATCAAAAAACGCCCCGCAAGAAACGAGGCGCTTATGATATTTAGTAAAACTATTTATTTACCTTGTCTGCCAATATAATTCCTAGGTCGTTTAATTCACTCTTAATTTCGCCCTCTTCTGCTATTTTTTGTAGTCCCGAAGACCATTCGCGAGCAGTCTTCTGTATCGCAGTAAGAGTATCGTAAAAATCACTGATATAGTTAGAATCGTATTTTTTGTAATCAGATTTCATCTCAGCAACTTTTGGCAACATTTCTTCAAGTTTTTCCAATTGAGCAGTAAAGTCCTTGACGAATTTCTTATTGTGCTCATTCTTAATGTCTGCACCCTTAAGATCCTGTCGAGCTTTCTTAACTGCGCTCTCTAAGGTAGATATATTAGAGCTGTTACTACTATCAGAAAAATCAGCTACTGCTGGAAGTATCTTTCCGTAAACTTCATCAAAGGCGCCTATAGCATCGTTAAACTTACCTAGCTTATTTTTCAAAGCATCATACTTTTCACGAACCTCTTTATCGCCAGTGATGGCTTTCATCTTGCCGATCTCAGTTAATTGATTATTGACTTCTTCCTTTGTTGAAGCAAGTTTCTTGCGAGTAGACTCTAACGAAGACTTGGTTTCTGAGGTAGAAACATATGAAAGTGATATAGAAGTCTCATTGTATACTTTAATCACATCATTCAACTTTTCTCCAGCAGCTTTATAATCCGCCTTGCTTGGACCACTTAGTAACAAGACAGCTAGGACTACACCAACGATAATTACGACTAGTCCAATTATTCCGCCGATGATTCCCCACATGGCACCTTTGCTCATTTTCTTTTTTGGTGGCATTTGGTATGGAGTTCCCATGACTGGTTGTTGTGGGAATTGTTGTTGTGGTTGAGGCTGCTGAGCCTGAGGCTGTTGTGGAGCCTGCTGGAATTGTGGCTGAGGTGGTGTTTGAGGCTGTGATTTATTGTTGTTGTCGTCCATAAATAGTAGTCTCCTGACTTTTATACTTTTTGTCATTATATCGCTATAGCTTAATTACAGTCAAATAAAAACACCCCAATTTCTCAGGGTGCTTTATTTTTAATTACAGACTATTTATTAGCTTTTTCTTCCAAAACTTTCTTAAAGTTTTCGCTAGCTTCTTTCCATTTATTTAATGTATCCGCCTTAATATCTATCTTCGGTGATGTTGGTGCCTTTGGTCTCGATGCTCCCGATGACGCGTTCTTAATGTATTCTGAAAGTTCTACGTAATATTGCTTTATTTCTGAGTAGTATTTCTTCAGATCTTCGCCATATTTAGCAACTAGCTTGTTGTTAGATTTCGACATCTTATCCAAAGAATCCATACAGTCTTTCATATTAGAGTCAAAATATTTCTCAACACTTTCTTTGGATTCCCGAATATGCTTACTTACTTCAGTTAACCTACACTTCTCGTAAAAATTATTTTCAGTAAAAGCTCCTATGAACTCAACATATTCTTTTGCGCCGTTATTCCAACTGTCCAAATATTTATCATACGCCGCTTTCACATCCTTATCGCGAAGCGCTTTATGTGAGCCCATTTTTTTATTAAGATCGTCAATTTTCCCAATAGTCTCGTCTATTTCAGCTTTCCTATTTTTAGTACCAGTGCTACTTTTACTGATAAAGGCGTTATTTATATCAAAGCCAGTAAACTGTGAAAGCAAGTCTTTATAATCCGCCTTGCTTGGACCACTTAGTAACAAGACAGCTAGGACTACACCAACGATAATTACGACTAGTCCAATTATTCCGCCGATGATTCCCCACATGGCACCTTTGCTCATTTTCTTTTTTGGTGGCATTTGGTATGGAGTTCCCATGACTGGTTGTTGTGGGAATTGTTGTTGTGGTTGAGGCTGCTGAGCCTGAGGCTGTTGTGGAGCCTGCTGGAATTGTGGCTGAGGTGGTGTTTGAGGTTTGTTGTTATTACTATTGTCCATAAATTTTCCTCCTAAAATTACGCTTTCGCTATTATATATTTATAAACCAATCATCGTCAAATTAATCTTACCGCGCTCATCAATTCCAGTAATTTTCACGCGAACAGTTTGCCCTTCTTTCACGACATCAGTCACTTTTTCAACTCGATGTTCTGCCAATTTCGAAATATGAACCATTCCGTCAACACCAGGAAGTATATTCACAAACGCGCCAAAATCTTTAATACCGACAACTTTGCCTTCGTAAATCTTGCCAACTTCCGGCTCCTCAACCAGACCCTTAATCCAGTTCATAGCCTTTTCAATCGACGCGCCGTCTGGACTAGCCACAGTAATTAAACCATCTTCCTTAATATCAATCTCAGCGCCAGTTTCCGAAGTAATCTTATTTATCGTCTCACCGCCCTTACCGATAATCACGCCAATTTTATCTGGATCAATCTTAATCTTCTCAATTCGTGGCGCATACGGACTGAGCGACTTACGAGGCTCTGGAAGAACGCTGAGCATATGTTCCAAAATATGTGCGCGACCTGCTTTACTCTGCTCAATCGCTTGACGCAATACCGCTACTGGCAAACCATGAACCTTCATATCCATTTGAAGGGCTGTAATACCCTTTGAGGTCCCGGTTACCTTAAAGTCCATATCACCAGCAAAGTCCTCAGCATCAGCGATATCGCTCAACACATACGGAGTATCGCCGTCCATCATTAAGCCCATCGCAATTCCACTCACGGGAGCCGAAATTGGCACGCCAGCATCCATCAACGCCAAGCAGCTAGAACAAGTCGCCGCCATCGAAGTCGAGCCGTTCTGGCTCATAATCTCAGTCACCGAGCGAATAGCGTATGGAAAATCCTCTTCAGTTGGCAAAACTGGAAGCAAGGCACGTTCTGCCAAATATCCGTGACCAATTTCACGTCGACCCGGACTGCCCATTCGCTTGACCTCACCAACCGTATAGCCCGGCGCATTGTAATGATGCATATAACGTCGCTCGCCGTCGGTAATTTCCATAGTGTCAATCAATTGCGAATAACTAAGCGGCGCCAAAGTCACAATATTCATTCCCTGAGTTACGCCACGCGTAAACAAGCTGGAACCGTGAGCGCGCGGCAAGAATCCAACTTCCGAGCTAAGCGGACGAATCTCGGTCAATTGTCGACCGTCAGGACGAACTCGTTCAGTAACAATTCCCCGACGAACATCTTTATGTAAAGCCAAAGTAAACGCTTCGTCGTAATCGCCACGAACTTCGCTATATTCTTCCTCGTCCAGTCCCAATTTCTCCGCCATCGCCTCATGAAACTCAGCACGAATTTCGCTAATCATTTCATTGCGCTCTGGATATGGGCGACGAATTTTTTCACCAAATTTTCCATCAACCAACGCGTCAACCGTTTGCTGAATTGATTCATCTGGCAAAATTAAATCGTATTCCTGCTGTGTTGGCGCAACTTTTTCCGCCAATTCGCGCTGTAAGGCAATCGCTGGCTGCATCATCTGGTGAGCCCATGCCATTGCATCAACGATAACATCCTCCGAAACTTCTTTGGCGCCAGCCTCGACCATTGTTATACCACTTTCAATACCAGCCACAACCAAATCGAGATCTGACTTTTCGCGCTCTTCTGGAGTCAAGAACGCCTTAAATTCGCCATTGACTCGACCCACGCGCAATCCAGCCACTGGACCATCAAACGGCGTACCGGTTAACATTAACGCACTAGACGCAGCGATCATCGCAATTACATCTGGGCGAAAACTCGGATCCATACTCAAAACAGTCGCGACAACTTGAATTTCCTGTCGATAACCCTTCGGGAAAAGCGGACGAATCGGACGATCAATCAATCGACCAATCAACACAGCTTCATCACTCGGGCGACCTTCGCGCTTAATAAATCGGCTACCAGAAATCTTACCTGCTGCATAAAATTTTTCTTCATAATCAATCGATAATGGAAAATAATCCAATTGTACTGGACGCGGACTAACTTGAGCGCTGCCCAAAACTACAGTGTCGCCATAGCGCACCAAAACACTACCAGTCGTCCTAAAACCGACGCGATTCACTTCTAAAGTCAGCGGCCGACCACAAAAATCAGTGGTAACACTAAAAATCTCCTTGCCGCTTGGATTGATAATTGCCATAGATCCTCTCTTTCTCGCAAAGACAGTAACAGGTGCGTGCTGGTTTACCGGTCAACACACCACACATCCATCACCGTCTGCGGGTTATATTCGCGTATTTTATTATATCACAGCGGTGTGCGCTTTATAGGCTTTATAGAAAGCCAAAACTAGACACAATCCACTCTGAAAATCAATTTCCCTTGATGAACGGCAGCTCACCATACAATACACGTTACATTTGCTCCTATAGCGCCTGGTCTAACCGTTTAACTCTGTTTGCTGCTTCGTATTTCCTACAAATCAGCCAGCTCTTTAGAGTCCGGATCTTCGCCACGCAATACGGCGTGAACACGCTTATCGGCCTTATAGGTTGCCGGAATCTCTCCTAGTGCTTTTAGGACATTCTCTGGGCTTGACGGCCTATACGGCGAGACGGGGGGAACAATGACTATATCCCTTGTCTCGGGGTGCGCCAATATCCGAATAGCGACATCAGTAGCGGCTCGAAGATAGTGTGGTGAATCTGTAATGATGCTGATAGGGTGTTCTTTATTGCGCTCTAGGACACCTAGATCTAGCAGTTCTTTGATCTGACTATCACTCGTTGGCCGTGGAACACCGCGCTTTCTCGGCACCGCAGCAGCATTTAGCAATGTTGCACGAGTTCCATCGAGCAAGTGATACGTTACTAAGACATTTTCTCGATCCGGAACACCCGGTATACTTGGCTGGTTGTCGCTAGGTGCAGTCTCCTCAACACCATTCTCCCAGTCAATTAAGCCATGCCTATCAAAGTAAGCCTCAAGACCCAGCCGTCCAATTGCCATCTCCGTAGCGAATGCCTCACCCCAACTACCAGCCTCAACCTTTTTGCGTAGCTCATCCCGCAGCCAAGGTGATTTTTCCTTGAGCTTGTCCATGTCAACACCATCAAGTGATCTCGATACTGCCGCCAAAATGGCATCAGGATCTTTTTCGGTTGGTATACCATTCCAGCGCTGGCGCTGTCCAACTAGTAAATACGTGTCCTGAACGGCGATATCTCGTGGATTTTTACCTCGCGCAGCCTGTAGACGTTTTGGCATCTCTCCTGCTGATCCACCTAGAACAATACTACTACCATACTCTACGGTACTATCGGCCGGATTTGACTCTAGAAAACGCATATCACCATAGTGTAGCTGTTCAGCCAACGGTCGCAACCTAGAATAGTTTTCCTCATTAACCCGTACCTTACCGTCGCCACCTTCCATAGTGCCATGCTGGACACCCATAAAGCGCGCCCACATGAAATCTCGCGAACCTGGCGCTAACTCACCACCACTTTCAACATCACTAGCAACTGCCTGCGCGGCTTCAGCAAATTGCCGGTTAGAACGATCTGTTGCGATAACGCCTAAGATTTTGATTATAGACTGCCGATTTTCTTCATCAAGAAATTCTCTTTCCGGCACCCAGAGTGGCTTATTAGGGAGTGTAGGTTCTTTATTCATAATAGTAAATTATAGCATAAAAATCATAATAATTCAACCCCCATTAACTCATGTAGCACACCACTCCTATCCCCGCCCACGATTATACCGTATGAGTATAGTGCTATAATTGAGTCATGTCACTACAATTGAAGTCGTCAACAAAACGGCGAAAAAATTACATTCTGCCGATAATCGCAATCTTAATGATTCTTGGCGGAGTTTATTTGCTTGTCCTCATCAGTACGCCCCTTATTTTGTCGCAAAACATCAACCCAAAAGATAACCACACCACTCAACTCATCACTAAAACTGAGAATAAAATTACCGAAAATCGACTTTATATACCGAAAATCGACATAAATTTGCCTTATAGTACTGGCGGTGCCGAGACAATGGAACATGGCGCGTGGTGGCGTAAACCAGAAAACGGCAACCCAAAAGATGGCGGCAATTTTGTTTTGTCTGCGCATCGTTTTATCATGGGTCTCACTCCTCAGCAAACCCTCAGGAAATCACCTTTTTATAATATCGATAAATTGACTGTCGGTGATGAAATTATCATTGACTATAACGGCGTACGTTACAATTACGTCATCAGCGAAAAACAAAGCGTTAAACCAGATGCCGTAGAGATCGAACAACGCACAGATCAGCCGCAATTAACTCTTTATTCCTGCACTTTGGGCGGCGCAAACGACGGACGAGATGTGATTATCGCCAAATTGAAAAAATAGCCAGAACAACAAAAATCCCCTTTTCGTCAAAGGGGATTTAAGCAGTTTTTAACGTAAATTATTTACGCAAACCCAACTTGGCAACAACTGCTTTGTAACTCTCAAAATCAGTTCGCTCCAAATATTTCAGCAAACGCTTGCGCTTACCAACCATTTGGATCAAGCCGCGACGAGCCATGAAGTCGTGCTTATTCGCCTTCAAATGCTCTGTGACTTCTTTGATACGAGCCGTCAAAACTGACACCTGAGCCTGTGGGCTACCGACGTCGTTTTTATTGACCTGAGTCAAAGCAATTGCTTTCGCTTTATTCTCTTTGCTAATCATAGCTCTGTAATTATACCAAGCTTCTCTGTTTTTTGCAATTAGCTAGTAATCCCGAAGTCCGCCAGAGTCTTTGCCTGATCAATAGAATAGTCAGCAATTTTCGTACGACGTAGATTTTCACAATATGCCCCCGTCCCTAATTTCTCGCCAATATCCACCGCCAACGTTCGGATATAAGTTCCGCTTGAAACGTGAGTTCTGATCTTTAATTTGGGATATTCGTATGCTAATAACTCCAATGAGTAAATTTCTATCACGCGCTTAGGAATTTCAACTGGCTTACCTTCACGCGCCAATTTATACGCTCTTTCACCGTTAATTTTTATTGCGCTAAAAATCGGCGGCGTCTGCTCAATTTTTCCCACAAACTGACTAATCACCCGCTGAACTTCTTCCAAGCTTGGCTCACAATCAGAAACATCAGTAATTTCGCCTTCCGGATCGCCCGTAGAGCTATTCTTGCCCAGAATAATTTCCGCCTCGTACCACTTATCTAACTTAGTAAAAGTTTCAGCTTCGCGGCATTTCTTTCCAGTCACAATAATCATTAGCCCAGTAGCAAACGGATCAAGCGTACCTGTGTGACCAACCTTCACCTTCTTTCCCGCCTGATTAGATAAAACTCGTCGCAAGCGCGCTACCACCCCAAAGCTAGTCATTCCCTGAGGTTTGTCTATGAGAATCACTTCGTCCATCAACTATTGTCCTGGAATGTGGAATTGCGCTGGATTGAAGTCTGCGTTTTGAGCTGGCTGAGTTGGCATCGCGGTGATTGGCGCAGGTGCTGGAGCTTGCGGAGCGGCTGCCGGCTCAGGAGCCACTCCTAGCGGTGCAATCTGTGGCAATCCATTTACATCAACACCTGTAGGCGCTGGCGGCATTGGTGGCAAAGCGCCGAAATCTGGCATCGCTGGCGGCATTGGCAAATCGAAACCTGGAATGCTATTCTCAGGATTTGTTATTGCTGGCTCAATTGGCGCAATCGGCTGACTCGGAGCGGGAGCTACTGGATTATTCAATTGATTCGTGTCGTTGGTAATTGCCGAAATAATCGACTCTTCAGATTGCGGCACAACAGGTATTGTCGACAATTTTTGCTCAGCGGCGTTAGTTGTCGCGAACGGATCAATCTTTGGTGGCTCATCAGACGCACCCATCGCCGCATTTAACGGAGTATCGCCAAACGACGGCGTACTATCACCCACATATTTACCGTGCGTTAAGATGGTTTTATTTTGATCGCTAGCCAATTCCCTAATCTTATCCTCGGCAGCCTGTGTAGTCGTTGCGTTCAGCGTGCCACCCATCAGTGGAGTTTCCTCAAAAGAAAGTTCGCCCTTTGAAACTATTTTTTCACTAGGTTTTTCTTCCTCGGCTTGCGGCTCTTCCTTTATCGGCTCAATTTTAGCCAATTTCTCTTCGGCAATCCTAGCAGACTCTTCCTGCTTTTCCTTCGCCGTTTGTTCAGCTACTTCATCAACATCGCCCTTCTTTTCGTGGCTAATCGACAAAGTTCCGTCCGCGTGTACAGTTTCCTCATCTTTTTCTACTTCTTCAGTTTTGTCCTCTGAAGCTTCCTCTTTTTCTGGAGATTTTTCTTCGATCTTTTCAATCTTTTGCGGTTCATCCTCTACTTCGCTCTCTGCGATCTTTGAAACCACCAATTGCTGATTCGCGCCAGCCGCCATAAGTTCTGCGGCCGTAGTCATAACCTTTGATGATGTATTTCCATTACTAAATCGGTCAGTCACTGCAACAATTCCCGTAAGTAGAGCCGTCGCCATCTGCTCGTCCAAAGTTATCTTCGGCGTCTTCAGGTCGTCAAGCAATTCCACAACCATTTCACTCACACCACTCGCATTAGATTCGTGCCAATCGACAGAACCCAGGCCACTCTTTACGTCGCCCGCTGTTATAGACACAACCGTAGCATCGTGTAAAATCTTACCGTGCGCAGTCAAAGCCGTATCAATACTTTCACTATTCTCAACATTTAGCGCCAAAACTAGCTCAACGTTATAATCGCCCTGTGAAAATTCCAAGTCTTTATCGGTAATTGTCGTACGATATGGCGTAATAAAAATCTTCACCGCGTCATCAACAACTTTATAGCGTAAATGGTCAGCCTTCTCTTTATCCAAAGCAATAATAAAATCACGTAAAGAATCTGCGGTCTGCTCAAACGTCTTATCAGGATTCAAGAACGTAATTGCTGGCGGAATGTCGCCACTAAACACAGCCGTAGCGTGCTTCCCTAGTCTATTGAGGAAAATCGTCAATCCTAATGCTGCCGACAATTCGTCGACTGACGGACTAGAACTCACCGTCACTAAAATATTGGTTACATCCTTGATACTCTGGATTACTTTTTGCTTTGCTGATCCGTTTGACATGATTTTTCCTATGTTTGTTTTTTGTAATTACGCTTGGCATCACTATACCATAAGCAGTACCATAAAGTCAATATCTAAGCCGCCTCTTTACAATTTATGCTATTTTCTGTATAATTCTTCCTGATTAGCGATACAAATCTATAGAGGTAAAGGAGAAACATGCCAATCATCAAATCCGCCATCAAGCGTGCTAAACAAACCCTAAAGCGCCGCGAGCGAAACATCAGCATTAAAAAAGACATTAAGACTGCTGTTAAAGCTTTCTCTGCAGAACCAAGCGCAAAAACTCTTGCTGCAGCACAAAGCGAAATCGACACCGCTGTTAAAAAAGGCTTGATTAAGAAAAACACTGCTGCTCGCCGAAAGAGCGCATTAAGCAAAATTGCTAAAAAAGCAGGTGTTACATTAGAAGCTACTAAAAAACCAGCTGCAAAGCCAGCAACTGCAAAGAAAACTGTCGCTAAAAAAGCTCCAGCAAAGAAGCCAGCTGCTAAAAAATCTGAAAAATAATCTGTAAAGATTACTAGAAAATACCCCGGAATTAACTGGGGTATTTTTATTTAACATCAGTCGACTAATCGACTCGCCAATTTATATACCTGTTTGATTTCTCTGCTCTCTAATTTCCAGCTACTGAGTTCCATTTTAATCAACTCTGGAAATCTCTTACTAATATCCCTCAAAGAATTGCCAACTGATTTTCTAACATATTCACTGGAATCTTCTTTTAATGCTGCAATTCGTCTGACAGCTTCATTCGGATTATCTTTGAAATATGGTCTGCTCGTCCATATTCTAAGTCCCTCTGTAACTGCTCTCCTCGTATTAGGATTATTGTTTTTTAACCATTCATCAATTACTGGAAGTGCTTTTTCATATCCTATTTTCTTGCAAAATTCATCAAATGCCTTTGCCAATACTTCCTGAACTCTCCAATTATCATCTTTGGAAACTTCATCTCGCATAAATGCTAAGACATCATCTTGTTCTGATAAGTATCCAAAAAGAAATGCACCGTACATCCTGACTTGATATACATTGGATTTATAAGCTAAAAACGCCAAGCTCTTAGCATATTCTTTATCATTAGATCTATAATCTGTTAAGGCTCTTTTCTCTTCCTCTTTGAAACCATTTTCTATCAAAGAAAATTCTTTTTCTAAACTCGCAATATATTCTTTTACGCGAATATCATCCATAAAATCCAGCATTCTCCCTATTCCTTAGTATATTTTCCAATTCCAACCAGCGCCGCCTCCACAAGCAGCCACGGATTTACAGAAGTTGTTTTCATTTGCAAGTCTGCCCGAAGTAGCGCGTCATTTATCCTTTTCAGTTTTTCCTTATCGACACCTTTTGCTGAAGATGCCAATTTTCGTAAAACATACGGATTAGCCGAAAAATCTGAAGCCACCGACTTACTGTCGCCGTCAGCCAAAACCAATGCTGTCAAGTTAGTCGCCTGCGAGGCAAGCAATCCCATTGTCTGATAAGCGCCATCAACGCCACTTTCTGACTCCAGATAGCTAATTATGTCGTGAACCTTATCATAATCACCCGCCAGCGCCGAAATAAACAAATCAAACACATTCTCCGTCCTCGCCAAAGGTATAAAGTTGTCAATTAAATCATCCGTCACTTTTTCCGCCAGCGCCAATTGATCCAAAAAGTTACTCAGTCGCAACTGATCAAATCCCAAACGATCAACAATTATCTCTGCTTGACGATTCGTTAATTCACGCTCGCGAACCTTCGCCTCCGCCACGCACCACTTTAAAAGTTGCGGTTTTTGACGATCACTAAGCGGTGAAAATTCCTGAACTTTGGCATTTTTCTGCAGCCACTTATACGTTTTCGTTCGCTTATCAATTTTATTTTCCGCCAGAATAATCGTCCTGTCATCATCAAACTTCACATCTGGAAGCTGCGACCAAATCTCAGAATTTTCGCTCAATTTTGAAATCAAATACACCGACGAATTCACAAACAGCGTCTGCCCAATTGCTATTTCCTGCATTCCAGCCAGCGTCAAATCTTCGCCATCATGTCGCGCCACTTTTTCGTTGCAGATCAGCTTAGCAATTGCTTGCCGTTTCTCGAATTCATTTTCGCCGTAAAAAAGGTAAATCACTTCGCCTCCACTTGGCAAACTGGACAAATATGCGTACCGCGTCCAGAAACCTTCATCTTTACAATCTCTTGATCAGGATGTAGATGGCATGGCTGACCTTCCCGACGAAATACATGCGCAAACGACAGATAATTACCTTTTCTGCCTTCAGCGTCAACATAATTTTTATCCGTCGAGCCGCCCTGATCAATGCTCAATTGCAAAATCTGGCGCAGCTCATTAAACAAATCTTTCAATTGGTCATCACTAACATTTTTGACGCGCGTCTGAGGGTGAATTTTCGCAGCCCACAGAGCTTCATCGGCGTAAATATTGCCAACTCCAGCGATTACCGACTGATCAAGAAACGCCGGCTTGATCATCGAATTTTGTCGACGACGAATTCGCTTAATAAAGTCACCCACCTCAGTTTTTTTATCGAGCGGTTCCGGCCCAACTTTCTGCATAAATGGCAAATTTTCTATCTCATCAGTCGGCATCAATTTCATCCAGCCAAACTTACGCTGATCATTGAAAAACAGGCGCGAACCATCCGTAAAATCAATTTGTACGCGCGTCGATCTATCCGGCAATTCACCAATCAAACTATCATTCGGATGACCGCCAGCAAAACTATTAGCCCCACGAAAAATCAATTGGCCAGTCATCTTAAGATGTATCACCAGCGAATAACGCGTATCAAGATCAATCATCAATACTTTCGCACGACGTCGTACCGCCGTTACATGCGCACCGTATAAAAATTGCTGAACGTCAGTGGGTGAATTCGGAAAGCTTTTTGGCGAATCAAATACAGTCGCTCGCACAACAGCCTGACCTGGCAGCAAATCCGCCAAACCGCGACGAACTGTCTCAACTTCGGGTAGTTCTGGCATTCGGCAAGTCCTACAGCTTAAACAAAGCTTCTTCTTGACTTAGTCCAATTCCAGCCGCCATTTTCTTGCCGTCAGGAATTTGCTTCAAAAACATATCCAAAATCTCGTTTACATTAGCTTGCGCCGAGCCCTTAGAGCCGCTACAATCCGACGTCCACAAACTCTTCACAACGGAATTGTCCTTCAAAGTTTCGAATTTGTAAATTTTACCGCTAGCACAAATCCCCCGCAAATCATTTTGCTGTTCAGTCAGCGGCGTGCCTTCCATCATTTTTCGCTTATCAAGCGCATAAACCAACTCCGTATAAGCCTTGCTGTTATTGTCCAATTTTTTCTGCGCAATTGGCTTGTCTAAATATCCCTCGTACGTTGTCATTTCGCGAGATTCTGGCGAAATAGTGATGCTATATGAGCGGAAATTCTCGTTCGCTACAATCGGTCCGCGCACTGTCAATCGAACCGCACTTCCCACGTCCGTCGACAACAAAGCAACTTGCCCTACGTTAACATTCTGATCAGTTGTTTGGCCTGAATCATTTTTACCAAATAATGCCCGACCAATCGCAATAACCGCTGCTACCGCCACAACCGTGATAACAATAACCAGCAAAATTGGTACAAATCGAGAAAATGAATTTCGTCGTTGAGTGTATTTCATGGCGTAATTATACCATATTTTCTACACTTCACCCCAATTTACGCCCGTACCGACATCTACTTTCAATTTAATCGGCAATTCTGGACAAACGCCCTCCATTTCCGCTTTCATAATCTCGCTGACTTTCTGGACGTCTTCAGGTTTGCATTCCACCAAAATCGAATCATGAACCTGTAAAATCGCGTCAGCCAAGCCCGACAATTTATCCTCCAATCGAATCATTGCCAATTTCATCAAATCCGCTTCCGTGCCTTGAATTGGCATATTCATCGCAGCCCTTTCCGCCGAAGATCGCACCATAAAATTGCTCGATTTTACATCAGGCGTTGGTCGTCGCCTGCCGAAATACGTTTCAACAAATCCCTGTTCTCGTGCTTGAGTTAAAATTTTGTCCAAGTACTGACGAATCGGCTTTCGCACCTCAAAATAATGATCAATAAACTTTTTCGCCTCTGTAAATGACATTCCCGTAGCCGCCGCCAAACCGTGCGGGCTCATTCCGTAAAGTACACCAAAATTGATCACTTTCGCTGCTCGACGCTGAGATTTGCTTACTTCGTCAATCGATATTCCGTATGTTTCCGCCGCCGTTTTTGCGTGAATATCAACATCGCTATTAAAATCTTCAATCAACTTCTCATCGCCCGCCAACACAGCCGCCAGCCTTAGCTCAAATTGTGAATAATCCGCGCCGACAAAAACTTTGCCATCACTCGGAACAAACGCTTGACGGATTTTCCTGCCCAATTCAGTCCGCACCGGAATATTCTGTAAATTCGGATTTGTACTACTCAGCCGCCCCGTGCTGGTTACATCCTGATTGAATGTAGTGTGAATTCGCCCATCAGCTGCCATCAATTTTGGTAACGCCTCAATGTACGTGCTGATCAATTTGGTCAATTCTCGATATCGCTCAATCAACTCGATAATCGGATGTTGTCCGCGCAATTTATCCAACTCTTTCTGACCTGTTGAATATCCAGTTTTTCCCTTTTTTATGCCCGCAGTTGGTAATTGCAATTTGGTAAACAAAACCTCAGAAAGTTGCGCTGGACTAGACGCGTTAAACTCGTATCCTGCCATGGAATACATTTGTTGTTCAAGCTCATCAACTTCCGCCGCCAGCTCATCGCCCATCTGTTTTAATAGCGTATCATCCAACTTCATCCCACGTTTTTCCATCTGGAATAGCGCCCAAATTACTGGAAAATCAAACTCGTAAGCCACACGCGCAATTTGCGAATTGTTCGACATATAAACTTTTTGTTCACGATAAATTTTATGCAAGCGAGCCAATTGATAAGGCGCGGAATTGTCATCAGAAAAATCACCAGACAGCGCATTCAAACTACGATCGCGCTTCAGCGGATCAATTAAAAACGCCGCCTGCCCAACATCCCAAACCTCATGAAAACGCACCGCCACGCCATGATTATCCAGCGCGTGATATAGCTGCTTGACATCCGCTGCGATCACAATTCCCTGCGCCAATAATTGCCACACAGATTGACTAATTTCATCAATTTTCGCCGTCCACACTGATTCAGGATTTGAGCTTATGTAAACTACATCAGACTCTGACGAATCGATATATATTATATTTTCCGCCTCAAACATCGGCATATCGGGCAATTTTTCAATTCGTGGAATATCCAACTTCGGTTCTTCTTTTTTTTCATTTTCCGCCATTTGCATTGTTTTTGGCAATCGTCCAATCAGCGAATTAAACTCCAACTTCTTCAGAATTTCCGTTACTCGCGTAAAGTCGCAATCATTAACGTCCGCCACATCCCAGTCCAGCTCAATCGGCGCGTCCGTCCAAATTTCCGCCACTTGCTTGGTCAAATATGCCGACTCGCGACCATTTTCCAACTTCGTTCGCAAAGCGCCTTTTTGCTCGTCCAGATGTTCATAAACTCCGTCCAGCGTTTCATATTCTTGCAATAATTTCACCGCCGTTTTTTCACCAATTCCCGGCACTCCCGGTAAATTGTCACTAGAATCGCCCTTCAAAGCCTTCAGGTCTAAGAATTGCTCCGTCCGAATTCCGTATTTTTCTTCAAAATATTCCGCCGTGAACTCCTCGATATTCCTTAAACCATTTTTCATAGCGTAAACCTTGGTCATTGGTGATATCAATTGCAATGCGTCCAAATCAGACGTTATCAAGCACGTTTCAATTCCGCGAGATTCCGCTTGCCTGGCAAACGCGCCCATAATATCGTCCGCCTCGTAATCATCAATTTCATAAAGCGGCCAACCAAACGCATCAAGCAACTCGTGTAAAATCGGAATTTGCTGGTAAAAGTCATCGGGTGCAGGTTTACGACCAGCTTTATATTCTGGATACAGCTCGCGTCGTTTGCGAATATTTGTGCCTCGTTTATCCCAAGCTACCGCTACATAATCCGGCTCCAATTTCTTAATCAGCTCAATTGCCAAACTTACAAATCCGTATACTCCGCCAGTCGGAGTTCCGTCAGCCATCGACAATCCCGGCATGGCATAATAACCTCGGTAAAACACCGACTTTCCATCAATAACCACTAGACGCTTCATACTTCTATTGTAGCATTTAAGCGACTGTCGTTAGAGAGTTGATTATTGACGCTTCGGCAAGTTTCTTACGTGCTCTTTTGTAATTCTCACGCATTATCTTGTGCTCCTCCAGATAGCTATAACAATGAACATACTCAATCACTCCATCGTCGTTAAAGAACACAGTTATAGTCTCATCTCTACCGTCATCTGGTCCAACAAAAAACTCGTAAGACGTTTTATGGTACTTAGGGTATCGATCAACCTCAAGCTCTTTTATGAAAGCATATCTGAACTCATCTTCATTCTTGGGTATCTTATATATTTGATATCGATCTTTCGGATTAGGTGACGAAGTGTCAGGATTCTTCCAAATCATCCATACCTGACCATACTGATCAATAACCGGTTTGTTAACAAATTTTTCCCATGTCTTACTACGATCAAATTTCGATTCCAGTTCCTTAACTTGCTCTAATATATTATCCCATTGAACTTTTTTACGATATTCTATTAAACGACCCCAGATACTAAAATCAGAAAGTGGATCCTGAGGTAACTCTCCAGTATGTCCATGAAGTGTTTCCATAGTGTGTAGCTTAAAGATACTCTCTATTTGGAAGAATGTCAACAAATTGTTAAAATTAGTACATGACACAACCATACGCAAAAATTATCGCCCTGGTTGGATTGGCGGGCAGCGGCAAAAGTTCGGCTGTCGAATATTTGACAGAAAAAGGATTTCCAAAAATTTACTTCGGTGGCGTTATTTATAAAGCCATGGACGAAGCTGGAATTGAAAAAACTTGGGACAATCAACAGCAATTTCGCGAAGAGATTCGTCGCCGCGAAGGCAAAGATTTCGTAATCAAACGCGTCATAAAAAATATCCACGATTTAATAAACGCTGGGCAAAATAAAATCGTTTTGGACGGATTATACACTTGGAGTGAATATAAATTCCTTAAGCACGAATTTCCTGGACAAGTTGTCGTTATTGCTATTGTTACACCGAAATACCTCCGTTATCAACGAATGGCTAAGCGCATAGAACGCCCAATGCAACCGCACGAAGTTGATCAGCGCGACTGGTCAGAAATCGAGAATTTGGAAAAAGGTGGACCAATTGCTATTGCTGATTATTTCATCATTAACGACGGCAGCCTCGAGCAATTACATCAAAAAATAGACGCCGCAACTCACGACGCCCATTTTTGTAAATCGCCCGAACAGTGCTAATTAATCCAGATATTCGTAAAGTTTTTTCGCATCTTTGTGCTTGCGAAGTTTTGCTAGCGCCTTAGCCTCAATCTGGCGGATTCGCTCACGCGTAACCGCAAATTCCTGACCAACCTCTTCCAAAGTGTGGTTTTTTCCATTGTCCAAGCCAAAACGCATTCGAACAATTTTCTGCTCACGATCACTCAAACTTGATAGAATTTCCTGAACTTGCTCTTTTAGTAATTGATTTGAAGCGGAATCTTCTGGTGAAACCGTATCTTCGTCAACGATAAAATCTTGCAAAACTGAATCGTCATCTTCACCGTCACGACCAACGCCAGCGTCCAAAGAAGAAATGTCTTGCTTGATCTTAATGACATATTCAATTTTCTCTGGCTCCATATCCAGCTCTTTAGACAATTCCTCAATTGTCGGCTCACGGTTCAATTCCTGTGTCATTCGTCGCTGAGTGCGCAGCAATTTATTGATCGTTTCCACCATGTGAACTGGAATACGAATCGTTCGCGCCTGATCAGCAATCGCACGCGTAATTGCCTGACGAATCCACCAAGTTGCATAAGTCGAAAACTTAAATCCCTTATCTGGATCAAACTTCTCAACCGCACGCAAAAGTCCAGTATTTCCCTCTTGAATCAAATCCAAAAAGTCCAAGCCACGACCAGAATATCGCTTAGCAATTGACACCACTAGGCGCATATTCGCCTCAGCCATCTTGTCCTTAGCCTTTTTATCGCCTTCAACAATTCGGCGCGCCAAGTCCATTTCCTCTTCAGCGCTAAGTAGTGGGATTTTACCAATTTCGCGCAAGTACAGCCTGACTGAGTCATCCGACACGTCGTCCAAATATTGCCCAGTTGTCAACGAATCCAAATCTTCCGATTCTTCTTCGTCTATAAGTGTTGGATCAAAATCATCATCTTCGTTTAAGTTTACTGGCTTCGTCGTGATATCGTCGCTCACATTTTCTCCTTAATCAGCTTATTTAAGCTTTGAAGCAAACTCTGATACAAAACCTCATCGCCCACCGCCTCGGCCTCTCTAAGCTGCGTTAATAGTTGATTCTTTTTGTTTTTACGATGTTTAATTGTTATCCGTTCGACTAGCCGAGCCATTTCTTTGTCTAAGCTTTTTTGCTCCCAATTGGCGTAACGACTTTCACTTTTCAACTGTACTATTTTCACATACTGTTCGATTTTTTGCAAGTCCAGCGGAACCTCGCCTAAATCCGCGTCTGGATTCTTCCGCAAATAGCCAATCAATTGCCGCGCACCGTCGCCGTCCAGCATTTCTCCAGAAATCGCCGCCAACCAGCGCCGCACAGATTTTTCACTCGCCGCCAGCCCCGCCAGCATATCTTCAGTTTCATCCTGAACCGGAGTCGGTTTTTCTTTTTCAATTTTCGCCTTTTTCAATTGATGTTCAGCAACTTTTTCATTCGACAATTTTGCCTTCAGCGCAGTAATTGACGCGCCAGTTTTTTCAGAAATCACCGACAAATAATGCTCTTGCTCCACCGGATCTTTCAAACCTCGGACAATCCTCAGTGCAATAGTCGAAAATCGCCGCTTGCCTTCCGCCGACTTCAAATTCTCCATTTCCGCGTATCTGGCAATCACCCAATCCACCGCTGGCTGAGATTGGTCAATCGCCGCTTGCCAAAGCGCTGGATCTTTTTGGATCAATTCGTCTGGATCTTTAATGCCATCAGGCAAACTCACCACTTCCAACTCCACACCGACTTCCTGTGCCAAGTTGATAGCGCGCTCCGTCGCGTTAACTCCCGCTCGATCGCCATCAAACGCCAAGCGAATCCGCCCCGCCAATCGACTAAGCGACTTCAAATGTTGCGTCGTCATCGCCGTTCCAGAAGTCGCAACCACGTTTTTGACGCCCGCTTGATGACTGCTAATTACATCCAGATTGCCCTCAACAATCACCGCTACATCGCTTTTTCGAATCGCCTCCTTGGCTTGATGCAAACCAAAAATATGTCGTGATTTATCGAATAACAACGTTTGCGGCGTATTCAAGTATTTTGGCGCGCGCGGATCGTCACGAATAATTCTGCCCGTAAATCCCACAACTTCGCCGTTGCCATCGCTCAAAGCCACCATCATTCGCCCGCGAAACAAATCGCCACCAAACCGATTCGACAAGCCAGCATCCGCCAATTCCTGCCTGGAGAATCCTCTTTTTTCCAACGCTTTTGTCAACGTGTCGCCATTCTCCGGCGCATAGCCAATCAAAAAATCGCCAATTGTCTGTCGATTTAATCGCCGTTTTTTAACCACGTAATCCAGAGCTAATGAATTTTTCACCAAATTCTGCTGATAAAAATTGGCAGCCAACTTCAGCGCTTCCCTGGCCCTAGCGCGACGCTTGGCTGTTCGTCCGTCGCCGTTAGAAAACAAAGTCAGATCAACGCCTGCCTTCCGAGCCAAATACTCCAGCGATTGACGAAAATCCATTCCTTCCACCATCATCACAAACGTAAAAATATCGCCACCTTTTCCAGAAGAAAAATCGTGCCAAATCTGCTTTTCTGGACTAACCATAAAGCTTGGGGTTCGCTCGTCGGTAAACGGACTTAAACCCTTCAAATTGCGTCCCGCTCGCTTCAACTGAACATACTCACCAATCACATCCTCGATGTTCAGTCGCGCCCGCACTTCTTCTTTGGCATCATTCATATTTTTATTATATCACTCTTTACCTCTGTTATTGTTTGTGGTTAAATAGAAATATGTATCCTGACAATTTGAACAACCAACCTCAAGGTATCGATTATCTGAATCAAATTGCCACACCTCCGCCAGCGGAAGGTTTTGATAAAAAAACCAAAATCATCATCGCTATTTTGAGCTTTATCGGCTTGATAACCCTAATTGCGATATTTGTTTTTTCACAAGATTCTATGCCAAATGCTAGCCCATCACAAGTTGCATCACGCGTTAATAAATTACTCACCATTTCCAAAAAATACAATAATAAGTTCCGCTCAACCAGCCTGCAGACCACTAATAGTTCTCTGGTTGCAGTATTAACTACCGCAGATGCCTCAATGGGCGAAGCACTTCAATCAGCCGGCATTAACTATAAGGAAAAACAGAAGGACATCCTCGCTTTAGATCCGTCAGAAAGATTAGAGAAAAAATTGGACGAAGCCCTTCTGAATGCGCAATTGGACATTACCTATGCCCACGAGATGAATGTGCAAATAACAGATACAATCAACATGATGAAAAAGGTATATAAGTCTACCAAGTCAAAAAAGATGCGCGAATGGCTAGTAAAAACTGCTGGCGATTTAGAGAATATCCAGAAGCAGATCAATCAAATAATTAAAGCAGATTAAGCTTCCGAGACTAATCGATAGCTCAACCTCGCCAAATCAAAGACCTCTTCGTCAGTCAATTGACCTGAACAAATAATTGTATTCCAATGTTTCTTGTTTAAGTGATAGCCTGGTAAAACCGTTTCGTATTTTTCTCGTAAATTCTGCGCCAACAACGGATCGCATTTTAGGCTTACTCTGAGCGGCTTTGAGTCTTCCCTCACCAACGCCACCATTTTCCCTGCACCGTCATTATCTCTACCAAATTTATATACCGCAATATCCTCGCCAAACGGATAATCAAGCCACACTCCAGGCAAACTTAAAATAAATTCTTCAAATTGTTTATGCGTCATACTTTCACCTTTTTCAAATAATATTCAAGTTCCATAATGCTGCCGCGGATGTCTTCCAGTGCTCGGTGATCTTCTGGCTTGGCGAATTTCTTACCGTATTTACCTTCAAACACAACCTTCCACGCGCTCACATCCAACACACGATAATGTAGTCTTTTTGACAACGTTGGCCACCATTGGTCAATGAATCGACGATCTTGATGAATTGAATTGCCTGCTAGCAAAATCTTCGTTTCACCCGCAAAATGATCATCACAAAACGCCAACAATTCGCGTTCTATTTCTGCCAAAGGTTTGCCCGATTCATTCTGCTCTTCCAGCCCGCGTCGCGCTTCCGGATGCTCATTCCAAAAACCAGCATTTCGATCTAACAGCTTAGTCAACTTTTCCGAATCGTGGCGCACAATTCCTTCGTACGTCGCAATTTCCTTAAAATTCCAATCCGTCGCAATTGCCGCCACTTCCAAAATCTCATCACGCACTGGATCTAATCCAGTCATCTCCAAATCCACCCACAAAATCTTCTTTGGCTTAAAACTTGCTTTCATATCTCTATTTTACCACTTCCATAAGGCGTGCTAAACTAAAATCATGACAAAACGCATCCTACTCAAATTATCAGGTGAACAACTTCAAGGCGAATTCGCCAGCGGCTTTGACCCAAAACGCGCTCGCTGGATTGCTGAACAAATTCGACCAGCGCTGGAAGACGGGGCTGAAATTGTTATTATGGTTGGCGGTGGCAATTACGTTCGCGGTAATCAAATCATCGGTCACGGAATTCAACCCGTTTCCGCACATAATATCGGCATGCTTTCTACGCTAATGAATGCCATTGCGCTGGCTGACGTATTAAACGACGCAGGGCTGCCAACTCGCGCATTGTCTACAGTTGAAGTCAATCAATTTATTGATCACTATACTTTCCGACGCGCCATTAGCCATATTAAGAAAAACCGCATCGTAATCGTGGCGTGCGGCACTGGCAGACCGTTTCTGACTACTGATACTGCAGCGTTAAATCTAGCACTAGAAATGCAGTGCGACGCTGTGGTTAAAACAACGAAAGTCGACGGAGTTTACGATAAAGATCCTATGAAATTCCCTGACGCCGTAAAAATTGACCGTTTATCTTACCAAGAAGCCCTGACAAATCCTAACATTGCTGTTATGGATAAGGCAGCAATTGGGCTAGCTATGGACGAGCATATTCCAGTTATAATTTGTGATTTACTCACAGACGGAAATATTCTCCGCGCAACCCGCGGAGAATCGGTAGGCACGCTTATTAGTTAAGGTTTTAATCCTTTTTCTTATCTAATTTATCGAGTTTCAAGAAGTGAATGATTGCATATACAACAAATGCAACGGCTATCAACGTAATTAACGAGCTAATAAACGCGCCGTATAAAAACTCACCCCTACGTCCAGCAATTTCAACCGTAAATGAAGCTGATTGTAAACCTTGTTGAGAACCAACGATCAACTGCACTAACGGGTCAATAAATGCCGTCACCAACTTTTTAACTGTATCACCAGCTGCAGTACCAATTGCCAAACCTACAGCCAAACCGACAACACCTTGTTCACGGATAAAGTTTACAAACCCACCCATATGAGTATCTTTTATAGCTGCACTTACAATTTTCTTCTCTTTGATGGCAGCAATTTTTTTAGCAGCTTTAATGTTCTTAGGAGCTAGTTTTTTAGCTGATACTTTCGCTGCTTTTACGCCCTTATTTGTTGATTTTTTTGACTCAGTAGATTTCGCTACCATAAAACTCCTTTTAATTTAATCGTTATTAATTAATTTTATCACACGCCACACTACACGCCGTTTCACCGAGAGATTTAGAAACTTTCAATTCTCTTAACAAATTTTCCGCGGCATCTAGTTTTCCTTCAGCTAACCTGTCACGTTTATAGGGCTTACTCTTAATGATTTCTTCATATAATTTAATCGCCTCGTTTAAGATATCTGGGTCTTTATTCTTTTTGGCTACTTTGCGCATAACATCAGGCAGGAATAATCTATTTTTTGAATTATCAGATGATGGTAAACTATCATTTACTGCACTGGCTACTCGGATAGCTTGCTCCCACCCCCCCTTATTTATTAATTCTCTACATAATTTACCCGCCTCTTCCAAGTTATTCCGAGGGTCAGTATCTAGATATATTCCTGACAAATCTTCTATTTTTCCCGCAGCCACCTCATATTGACCGTTTAACTGATTAATTCTGGCACTATAATCATCCAGTAAAAGTAATCTACCTGGAATAGATGGGAACGTTAACATTTGTAAAAGAGCAAACTTTCCATAACCATCTCTATAATCTCTTCTGTCAGGAAACATAAACCATGGACGCTTATCTATAAATTCAGCCCAGTTAACAGTCGTTGGTAATTGTTTTAATAACTCATCAGTTTTCAAACTATCTTGAGATTTCAATTCGCCGCAGGAAAATTTATCAAGCGGATGGCTCGACGTAAACCCAACGGCCGTAGTCATATCACAACATAATTCCTTTGTCAGGACGTCTATCATAAACGACCTATCACTCTCACGATCAAATAAAGTAATGAACGTGTGTTGATTAGCATAACTAATAAAGTGCTCAATATTTAATTCTTCCAAACACTCAGACGCAACAATTGTATGTCCATAACAATTAGCAACTTCATATTTAGCGATATTCTCTGCGTTAAATTCTCGCGAGCTACTATCTGTAGACCTAAAATAAAGTGTTTCACGAACAAGTTCTGCAACAGATTTAGCGGCCTCTGCTATATCATCAAACGTCTTATCTGACTTTTCGTACACACTTTTTATGTCACAAAGCTTCTCTGATTCTAACAAGAGTTCTCGCTTAATGCCTCTTTTCTCTGCTATATCACTTCTCGGAGTTAATAGCTGAGTAGATAAATATCGATCATAAAATGATGTATATGGTTGCTCGTCTAGTTGTTTACTCGGTCGTTCATTCACAAATTTATATTATATACTAATATAGTATATTTTACAAGCGATCTGGTGCCACGATTCCCAAAATAGCCAGTCCAGCCTTAAGAATATCAGCGTAAATTGCCACGATTCCTACACGATGTGCCTCTTTGTCGCTACCAATAACCTGATTTTTCTCGTAATATCGATTAAATTCCTGCGCCAATTCAAACAAATATGTACATATGTGGTGAGGCTCCAGGCTTTCCTTAGCACGATCAACCACATCCACGTACTCACTCAACTTTCTGACCAGCATCTTATCTTCGTCAAACAACTCTGCCGGAAAGGCAATTTCTTTATCGGATTTAGCTAAAATACCTCGCGCTCGGGCGTGAGCGTATTGCAAGTAACTTCCCGTATTTCCCGTCAAACTTACCGCGTCGTTAATATCAAATATGACGTCGCCGCCGATCTTCACTTTCAAGAATTGATAACGAAGCGCGCCAGCGATCACGTCGTCAGTTGGCTCGCCGCCAGCATTTTCAATTGCCTTCTTAAACTCATCGAACAGCCAGCCAATTGTAACAACCTCACCCGTTCGCGAGCTCATTTTTCCAGTCGTCAATTTAACCAAGCCAGTCGCGTAATTAAATAATTTTCCTTTCAAAGCCGGAATCGACAATTCACTAGCCGCAATCACGCCACGGAAGTACGCTGCTTGCTCCTCACCATTTACTGTAATTGACAAGTCCAAGTTCGGATAATCCTTATACTTCAACTGAATCAACCCCATATCATGCGCCCCATAAAGACCATTGCCATGAGATCCAATAAACACGTTGTCGAACGCGCCGTATTTGCTACCCTTAAAGACGTATGCGCCGTCAGATTTGGTAAACACCTCTGGCGTTTTCTCTTTAATCAAAGATTTACCCAATTCTTCAGTTTCGCTCTCAACGTAACGTCGCTCAATCGGCACGTTTCCAAGTCGCCCAACATTAGAGTCAATTTCGTCAAAACTCCAACTTTTACAGATTTCGTAAACTTGTTTATATAGTGGATCATCCAGGACGAATGATTGTTTGGCTAGTTCATCAATTTCTGCCTTCGCCTCTGGAGATTCTTTCGCCGCACGCGCACCTTCAACGTACATGCGACTCATAAATTCATTTCGCTTATCGGCTGGGATTTCGTTCAATTTATTTACATCGCCGTCAATCTCACGCAAAATCGCCCACATACTTTTACCAACATGCGTTCCGACATCACCGTGATAACTCACTCGATGTACAATTGCGCCATCAACCGCCAACAGATTAGCCATCGTGTCCGCCAAAATCGCATTCAAAGCGTGTCCGATGTGCATAGCCTTAAATGGATTCGGACAATTGGTTTCAATTACAACCGTCTGACCGGCGCGTTTCGTAGTTGGCTCTTTTTTCAAAGAATTTAGAACGGATTGATCGCTCAGTTTTACATTGATAAAACCTGGACCAGCCACGCTTACTTTGCTAAACTCTTCTTCCTTGCGCAGATTTTCAGCAATCATCTCCGCAATTTCACGCGGATTCTTCCCTAGCGGCTTAGCCAATTGCAACGCCACATTTGTAGCAAAGTCACCAAACTTCGGATCAGGACGCGTCAATTGTACCGATATATCTTGATCAAAAAGTTGCTTCACTACTTGAGAAATAATCTGTTCCATACTGTCCAGTATACAACAGAGGTGAACTATTATCTAGCTAAATCTCTACGCTGTTTCGTCAAGCTCTTCCAGTTCCAGACTTAATTTCGTCGCCGAACTTGGACTAGATCCTTTTACGTGTTGCAATACATATGTCAACGCCGACATATCATCTCGACTCAATACGCCTTCGGTAAGTCCGTGAATATCTTTTTCTTCAGCCATTTTATTCCTTTTTTGTTTTATTTTTTTATACAGTGAAATGATATCACATTATTTTTATTTTGTCAATAACTAGAACCTTGCGGCCACTTACTTAGCTTTATTTTTATCTGATCGACGCTTATATTCTTCTGCTATAACCCTACCTATTTCGCTGTCTTTTAAGTACTCTTTGCATGACGATAATAAACGCTCGGATACATCAGAGTCCTTCATCTTTAGCGCCTTCCTATATGAATTGCTAAACGCCGCAAGCATACCATCCTCATCTTCCATGACCCTAATAGTAAGTTTCTTGTCCTCTGACGATACGTAAACAAATATCAAGTCTGCGCCAGATTTCAATGCCGTATGAATCGCTGCAGAGCCCATTTCACTGCGAGGCTTTCGACCTACTGAGTCATCCGCTGAATATCCAGCCAAAACCAAAGACCCACCATCCTCAACAAATTTAACCGCTTCTTCGTAATGGTCTGTTGAAAAGTGAACCGGTTTTTTACTCTTTTTATCTACCCATTCATATGGCACACCAAAAAAGTTTTTAGCGCCAAACGCAAGATACTGTATAGCTTCTAGGTTGATTCCGCCAACGCCCTTCTTAATCCAATCTCTATTAGTCGACGCTACGCCAATATTTATTTTGTTCAACAAAGACGCTAAGTAACTAGCCGTAGGAACATCCTCTCCGTTAAAATGTGTTGGCGCTATAACACTTCCCTTGCCTTCTTCTTTGGCTTTTTTGGCGGCCTCAATTAAGATATCTTCGCCAATTATTTCAACTTCCTTTTTGCCATGCATTAAACCCATCAGTAGCTTAAGTCCAGAGGAAAGACGAACGTCTGTTTCTGGCAGTCCCAACTCTTCTCCAGCTGCCTCAAGTTTTTCTACCGCCGAATTGTTAGTTAGTCCAAAAGATTTGCTGCGCTTTTTTCGTCTACCACACATCCATTTCTTAAGAGAATCAAGCGCAACCGACAGAGAAAAACCCTCTCTCTGTGGCTCTGATTCTTTTACGTCAATATCAGACTCTTCAGTGATGTCTGGATAGAAAACTTTATTGAACAATTCTTGCTCTTCTGGGGTTGGGCTAAATTTATCTATTTCTGCAGTCATTTTAACTATCTCTCCTTATTACGCAGCCAATGCCATATCATATTTATTACGCATATACCCCAATATCGCCTTCCCACCAAACGCTTCCAATATGCGACACTGCTTTTCACGAGCCGCCTCTGAGTAAGACGCTTCATGCGAAACATTGGCATAAGCTTCAACTTCATCAGGACTAGGCTTAATAGTCTCACCAAATACCAGTCGCACAGTTTTTTTACCTAAATACTGTTTTAGATGTATCGCATTGTCATTAAGTTGGTTTGGATTTCTCTTCTGACCCTCAACCTGCATAAGTACAGGAATTATAGTAGCACCCGTCGCCAGGCTTAGATGAGGAGCTAATTTACCCGCCTTTTCTGGCAGTTCACCGTCATTTTTTATCCCAATATTGCTCATCGGGTTATGTGCTGCAGTAATAACAGAAAGTCCACTATCTGTTATTTTTTCTTGCAGACCTAAGTAATCGTCACCATTAAACGGCAACGCGTGCTTATTATCAATAGCATCTTTTTCCACAGACGGATCTCTTACATACGGAACCTGAAAAAAGTTATCCATCCCAACAAGTTTATATGGTATCCTCTGATGCCAAAAACCTATATTAGTGGAGGCTACTGTCACGCCTATATGTCTAAACTCAGAAACTACGCTAGCAACAGTCGAAACATCAACGTCCGTTAGGTGACTCGTAGCAAATATAACACCCTTGTTTTCCTCGGTTTTCTTAGTTGCCTTAAAAAGATTATCAGCCCCCTCAACGACAACATCCCCCACATTACCAAAAAGCAAATCAGTAACCAATTCAAGAGGAACGCGCAGTCTTCTTGGGCTCGGATCATATAGACCTTCAGATGCGCCCTTTTTAGCGCACTGTTTAATCTCTTTTATAGCCTCAGATCCTGAAAAAGTCTCAATTTTTTTCATGATGCCCTTAGTTATACAATATAAAGCCCTATTTTGTCAATATAGATCTAATCAAACCAAAGAATAACGGATGTGATCGAAACGGTCGTGACTTAAATTCTGGATGTGCTTGCGTTGCTACAAAATATCGATGGTCCGGCGCCTCAACAAATTCTACTAACTTACCATCTGGTGAAGTTCCAGAGACAATCAAGCCTCCTCGTTCAATTTCTTGAATAAACTTTTGATTCACTTCATATCGATGACGATGACGTTCAACTACTTCAGTTGCATCGTATGTCTTGGAAATAACGGAGTCTGGCTTTAGGTCGGCTACATAATCTCCAAGACGCATAGTCCCCCCTGTAGACTCTTTGCCCTGCTGTCCATCCATAATGTACACTACGTTGTTATCAGAATCAGCGCCGAATTCTTCGCTATTAGCGCTTGTCAAACCTCCCAAACGCGCCGCGGCAATAACTGCCACCTGCATTCCCAAACAAATACCCAAATATGGTTTATCGTTCATTAAGCAATACTTTGCAGCAGCAATCTTACCTTCTACACCTCGAGATCCAAATCCCCCCGGAACAACAATAGCATCAACACTGTCAAAGTCTGCTTCATTTGCAGTCTCAGCATTAATCCATTTTATAGATATCTCACTTTTATTTGCCCAAGCCGCAGACTTAAGTGCCTCCGTTACAGATAAATATGTGTCAGAATTATCTATATATTTAGCAACCAAACCTACCGTAACGCGCTTAGCATACTCTGATGTATCTCGCTTGGCTAAATGTTGCCAACGTCGTAAATCTGGCTCAACTGAATTATTAGTAAATTCGCCAAGTAGCTTACCTAAGTCGCGGTACACTGTTAGTGGAACTTCATATACAGTATCGACATTTGGCATCATCACGATTCCTTCGCTGCGAATACCAGACGAAATAGAAATTTTCTCGCCAATACTACGCGGCGGTTTATCGTGGCCTTCCGTACGAACTGCCACAACATCAGGCATAATCCCAAAACCACGCAAATCAGCCAAAGCGTTTTGAGCAGGTTTTGTCTTATATTCATGTGACGCCTCTAAAAACGGCACATACACAACATGAACAAATAGACAATTTTCGCGACCAACATCTAAGGCAAATCCTCGAATAGCCTCAATAAAACTGAGTCCTTCATAGTCACCGACCGTGCCGCCGATCTCTACGATATGAACATCACCTTCGGCAGCCAGATGGATAGCTTTCTTAATAGAATTAGTTAAATGAGGGACCATTTGTACTGTTTGACCGCCAAATTTACCAGCTCTTTCGTCCGCAATCAAATCACGCAATAATCGGCCGGATAATGTCGCATTTTTTTGCGTTAATTCCAAATCCAAAAAACGCTCATAATGACCCAAATCTAAATCAGTTTCAGCACCGTCTTTTGTCACAAAACATTCGCCGTGCTCTTTTGGATTCAATAGTCCAGCATCAACATTCAAATATGGATCACATTTTTGAACCGAAACAGAAACGCCCTTAGCTTGAAGGACAGCGCCAATACTAGCAGCAGTAATTCCCTTGCCCACACCAGACAATACACCACCCGTAACAAATATATATTTGCGCGGTGACGACATATTATTCGCAACCGTCACAAATAGTCAAGCTTGCTGGGTCAACTGGTGCCGCAACAGTGCCATTCGACTTTGCTTGATCATCAGCCGCTTCCTGCGCCGCCTTAAGAGCTGCGTCAATAGCGCTTAATTTTTCTTCCAAAGTCATGTCATCAGTAATAATCTGATTTGCGTTCATTTTCATTTTCCCCTATATTTAGTAGTTACTTAACTAATTTTACGCTAGATATAGTGCTTATGCAATAAAATGTAGCCAATTGCCCGTTGTAGTTTTTTCATCAAGTTCACCAATTGGCGCAACGTATATTTGCGGATTTTGGCAACGCGGCATAAAATCAGCCAACTTCTCTTTATAAGCCGCCATTGCCGCCTCTTCCTCAGACTCTGGAAGTTCAGTCACATTAGTTTTTAAGAAAACTGCTCGCTTTTTATCATCCCAAACCACAAATTCCGCCTTACCGTTTCGAAACGCATTTTCTGAATGGCGCGCAGTCGGTTCTGATATCCAAATTATAGAATTACCAAAACGAGCAAAGTGCAGCGGCGTCACCAAAGGAGTTCTATCAACATTCACCGTCGCCAACGCACCAACTTCAACTGTATCTAATATTTCTTTCGCTAATTCGTTCATATCATCAACTCCCATTACTTCGTGGTATTAACTTCGTAACTAGTGTTTGTGCTTTCAAAGAAATTCACCAATTCCAGCGTATCATTGGCGGCTGCCATCCATTTGGCTGGATTTGGCACGTTATATTCAGGCTCAAAACCTAATTCCTGCAAGCGTCGGTCGGTCATATGCATAACGTATTGGTTCACATAATCAGCGTTCAATCCCAAAATTCCCTTTGGTAGCATATCTTTGTTATAAGCCTTCTCAAGCTCCACTGCCTGCAGAATCAAGCCACGAATTTCTTCTGCGAATTCCTGTGTTTGCAATTCTGGATTCTCGTCCAAAATTGTCAAAAGCAGATTGATACCAAATGTCAAGTGAAGATTTTCGTCGCGAGTAATCCAGTCCAGCAGTGAGCCAACATTACGCAACAAATTACGCTGGCGGAAGCTCATGCCAACCATAAAGCCTGAATAGAACCAAATTCCCTCAAGCACAATGTTATACGCCACCAAAGATCTAACGAAGTCCTTCTTGCCTTCCAGCGAATAAATATCCAAATTCGGATCAAGCATCACGTCCAAATGTTTATTCTGGAAGTCAGCCTTATCAGCCAATGATTTCTTACCAAAGCCCGCAGCGTAAATTTCCTCGCGATCAAACGGAAATGTCTCAATAATGTATTCAAATGTCATGAAATGATTGGCTTCTTCCCACATCTGTTTTGACAAATATAGTTGAGCTTCCGCCGCGTTCACATATGGATAAATACCGAACGCCAATGATTTATTGATCAATAACTCATTTGGGTTCAAATAGCTAATAACCGTTTTCAGTGCGTGTTTTTCGTCGTCTGACAATTTTTCAAAATCCGCCAAATCTTGCACTAATTGAACTTCGTTTGGAAACCACGTGTTAGCCACTGCTTGATTATAAAGATCATACGCCCAAGGGTAACGAATTGGGTGAAGTGATAATCCATCACGTAATCCTGAACCTAAAATTCCCATCTTAATTTCCTCCTTTATTTATTAATTTTCGCAAATCCAAATCCGCGCACTTTACTATTTGTGCGGACTTTTTGTTCTGCAATTTTATCAACTGAAACTGTCGTCTGCTCCGACTGATGACGCGGCTTAACGTGTAGATAATATGTCGTTTTCAAGCCACGTTTCCACGCTTCCGAATAAATCTTCACATATTCATCAATGTCTCGCGTCTCCAGATACATATTTCGAGAAATCGCCTGATCGACCCACTTCTGAGCCCTAGCTGCCACTTCAATAAACGCATACGGACTGAGCTGGAAGCTTGTTTTATAAACATCCTTGATGTTTTGCGGAATGCCATCAATATCTTGAATATCGCCTTGCGCTGCAAAAATCTCATCCTTCAAATTGTCCCACAATCTAAGTTTCTTCAAATCGCGAACTAAATTATGGTTCACTTCCAAAAACTTACCATTCAAAGTTGAACGACTAAAGATCTGTGCGAATTGCGGATCAATTCCAGGAGTCGTTCCCGCCACGTGACCAATATTAGCCGTCGGCGCAATTGCCATAAGAGTAGCATTTCGCATTCCCTTCTTCACCTTCTTTCGTAAGCTATCCCAGTCCAGTCGTGTCTTTTGGTCTACTTTCACCTTCACGCCGCGATCTTTCGATAGCTTATCAACCGTATCAATTGGAAGAATTCCCTTGCTCCAACCACTGCCCGCGAATGTTGGATAGCTGCCCAATTCTTTTGCCAGGTCAGCCGATTGATCAATGGCGTGATAACTGATAAACTCTGTCAATTGATCAACCAAATCATACGCTTCTTTCGATTCGTAGCAATAACCCAACTTTTCCAACACGTCAGAAAGACCCATAATCCCGAGGCCAATCGCTCGAGTTTGCTGATTCGAATGCATCGCTTCTGGAATTGGCGTTTGAGTGATGTCACACAAATTGTCCAATTGTCGCACTGCCGCACGAGCCGCTTCTTTCAATCTATCCCAATCCCAAGTCTTATCTTCACTGAGAAATGCCGACAAATTGATACTCACCAAATTACACGTCGCAATGTTGTTTTTATCCTGCGGTAATGTAATTTCCGTACACAAGTTACTGAGGTGAATCGTACCCGTATTGTTATTCAATGCTCGCACGTTAATCGTGTCTTTCCAAGTCAGCCACGGATGTGATGTCGCCTGCAAACTAGTCAAAATGCGCTTAAACTGCTGACGAGCTGGAACTTTATCAAACGCACGCAATTTTCCAGCTTCCGCCATCTTGATGTATTCTTTATATCGCGCCGAAAACGCCTCGCCGTATAATTCCGTCAAATCTGGAGTTTCCGCTGGATCAAACAAATACCAATCTTGGTCTTTTTCTACTCGCTTCATGAATTCATCAGAAATAAAGACCGCGGTATTTGCAAATCTGGTTCGTAGATATGGGTCGCCAGAGTTTTGACGAAGATCGACAAATTGATCAAAATTCAGGTGCCAGTTTTCCATGTAAATTGCAGCCGCGCCAGCCTTTTTACCCTTACGAGAAACCGCAAAAAGCGCCGTATCAATCATCTTCATAAATGGAATCGGTCCAGTCGATTCAGTGTTGGTGGTTTTAACTGGACTACCTGCCGCACGTAACTTCGTAAAGCCAATGCCAATTCCGCCCGTGCCTTTAGCAATCCACATTGTGTCACGAACAGCCTTAGCAATTGACTCCATATCATCATCGACATTAAGTAAGAAACAGTTACTGAGCTGCGGGAAGGAGCCGCCAGCATTAACTCGCGTTGAGCCACCTGGAACATATTCCAAATTGCTCATGTGATTATAAAACTCAATCGCTGCAGTTGTTGGATCAGACTCGTTATAACTAAGCCCCATAGCAATTCGCATGTGCGTAAACTGAGGTGTTTCAATTGGCGAGCCGTTTTGCTTGCGAAGAGCATAACGATTTTTATTGGTCACCACGCCCAAATATTTACTCAAATCATCACGCGCTGGATCAAGTTCTGCCGCCAGCTTTTTCAAGTCAAATCGACCGTCGGCCATACGCTTATCCAACAATCCTTCTTTCACCGCCGCCTTAACGAACTTCGGGAATTCGCGCGCATGAAGCTTTTTCAATTCTTCCGCCGTTTCATAATCGCCCAAAATCTGCTTATAGACAGTTTTCAGTAATAATCGTGCCGCGATTTTATCATAGTCTGGATCGTCTTTAACATTTTGGAGCACCGTTTGAATAACCGCCTCATCCAATTGTTCGGTCGTAATTCCATCAAATAATGTCAATTGCAATTCAGTCGCAACTTGAACAACCTTAGAAATTTGGTCCGGCAAACCTTCGCACGCCTTTAAAATAGCCGTGTTAATTTTATTAGCATCAAACGGTTCTTTTGTTCCGTCGCGTTTGACTACGTTAATTTCTTTCACATACCCTCCTTAATTTCCCCTCTTAAAAACAAACCACCAACACCTCATCTGGTGGCTTATCTTCGTAGCTTGTGTTTTTGTTTATTTATGGGCTCGCTATATATATAGCGTACAATAATAACTATAGCCGCTATATCTAGTGTTTTGCAAGCTATTTAGTAAAAATTACAACCTATTTTTGCTATAATCAGATGAGCCGCCCCTGTCTACGATTTTTCAACAAAAAAATACCGACAAACTCTACGTTCTGTCGGTTTATTATTCTCTTGGCGGAAGGAGAGGGATTCGAACCCTCGAACAGATTGCTCCGTTACACGCGTTCCAGGCGTGCCAGTTCAACCACTCCTGCACCCTTCCTTGTTGATAATTATACCACAACTTTATTGCCCCTTATGGTTGCACTTACTGGCGTTCATTCTCTATAATAAGTCAAAGATGAAAGAAACTATTCCACCACGCATTAGGCTTGTTAATGTCACCAAAAAATTTGGCTTTGGCGACGCTGAGATTCGCGCCTTAGATAACGTCGATTTAACCGTTAAAAAGGGTGAGTTTATCGCTATTATGGGACCAAGCGGTTGCGGAAAAACTACTTTATTAAACACCCTTGGACTATTAGACCAGCCATCAGAGGGCGAATATTATCTGGACGATGTCGCTGTTGACAATCTGAGCTCACGACGACGCGCCAAAATTCGCTCCAAACACATCGGCTTCGTTTTCCAGAATTTCAATCTTATTCCTCGTCTGACTGTAATTGAAAACGTGGCGCTGCCGCTAACGTATAAAGGACTCGGGAAAGTCAAACGACTCCAGGAAGCTAGCCGCATTCTGAAAACTTTTCATCTGGGACAGCGCGAATATTACATGCCGCATCAATTATCTGGCGGTCAGGTTCAGCGCGTAGCAATTGCCAGAGCGTTGGTTAATAGTCCGTCAATTATCTTAGCCGACGAGCCAACAGGAAACTTGGACAGCAAGTCGAGTCATCTTATTATGGAAGAATTGTCCGACCTACACCGTCGCGGCAACACCATAATTATGGTTACTCACAACCCAGAATTGACTCATTATGCCAGTCGCGTCATCACTATGTTGGACGGAAAAATCGACACTGACGAGCATAAGGAAAAGCGCAAGTTCACTAAGAAGTTAATTGTCGACGACGAAAAAGAAGAAAAACCTAAGAAGCAAAAATCTTCAAAGAAATCGAGGGTGAAAAAATCGTGAAAATATTAATAAAAAATCATTTTGAGAACGCTACTCAGGCGCTACGAGCTAATCGTGGACGAACATTCTTGACAATCGTAGGCGTAGCTATTGGCATCGCCAGCATCACCATGGTTCTATCTCTAGCTGGCGGATTTAATCACCTATTCGGTGACAATTCTAACCAATCATCCACTCCTGTCGCCATTGTTAAGTCTGGTAATCAAAAAGCCGTCCCGAATCTGCTGACCGAATCCGACAACACGACGACGGTCAACACATTGACTGAAACGGACGCCAGGGATATAGGAAAAATTGCCAATACGAAAGCCGCGCCAATTGCTTTCCTACACGCCGAGCTGCGCGCCCGCGAAGGTAAAGTCGATATCCAAAACGCCGCGTTAATCGGCAGTACGGAATCGCTAAAAGACGTCGCCAATTTGCAAATTGCTACTGGGCAATTTATTAACGACATCGGCGGAGTTGTCGTCGGTCAGCAATTGTCGGTCGATTTGTTCGGCACAGAAAGATCCATCGGAAACGTTATTTACATCCGAAATCAACCATTGACCGTTGTTGGTGTGTTGAAGAATATTGAAAATCCAGCCAATTATTTGGACGTGAATTTTAATAACGCCGCCATTATTCCGTTGTCCGTGATAAAAAAATTCACCCAAGGAACGCCGCAAATTCAGCAAATCATCGTAACCACCAAAGATCATAAAAATCTCAATTCAGTCATAAAATCGGCTGACGATATTTTGAAGAAGAATCATGATAGCGATAAGAATTATCGAATCGTTTCTGGCGAAGAGATAAACGAAAAGAAGTCTAATGTCGCGAGGTTTCTCTCAATAATCTTAACTGTCATCGGCATTATTTCTCTGTTAATCGGTGGAATAGGCGTTATGAACGTGATGCTTGTCAATGTTGCCGAGCGTCAGCGTGAAGTCGGCGTCAGACGAGCCGTCGGCGCCACGGGCTGGGATATTATCAATCAATTCCTAATCGAAGCAGCGATCATCGGATTTCTCGGCGGAATATTGGGCTACGGCTTAGGCTTGACGGGAGCTTATGTTGCCAGCTTATACTTGCCGCTCACGCCTTATATTTATTGGCAAACAGCCGTCTTATCAATTGGACTATCAATAATCATCGGCGTAATTTCTGGCGTATATCCAGCAGCCCGCGCCACTAGACGCGACCCAATCGAATCTCTACGATATTAAATTAACTAAGTTCCGCTTTCAATTTTTCAATCAACTGAACTGGACCAGGATTAACCCCATTAAGAATAGCTGTGTAAATACTAGCCGCGTCAGCCAGCACCAAACCCCACAGCAATTGTTCCATAAGCGTCTTTCCTCGAAGCTCCAGTACGTGCGCCTTTGGTCGCTTGCCGCTCAACAAACGATCACTCAGCTCCATTCGCTCACGAATCCTGTCGCGTTCCAAATTGCTACGAATATCAAAAATCGTAAACGGCTTCTCCACAGGATGCGACGACCAACCGATGAACTCGTTATGATTAAATTCTGGATATTGATTCGAGAATGCCAAATTCTTCGCCGATTCATTCCAGCTAATTTTCCACTTATACGCCAGCGGCCAAGTCAATTCACCGCCAAAAACAACCAACGTCTTGCCAATTGTTAATTTCGCAATCTGCTTCGCCAAATTATCAACTTCTGGCGTTTTAGCTGTCCAATTAGATATCTCGCCCGCCAACCAATCGGCACTATTTTTCACCTGATCATATAAATCATTATCAATCACCCAAAAATGTTGTAATAATTTCAACAATCCTCGCAAATGGTAAACCGTCGACATTCGTGGCTGCGCGCCAGCTGGAACTTGGGCGTAAGTTACGTTGTCATTCTTCGCTCGCTCAATCAACGCCCCGCCAGTCGACATAGCTGCCAAGCACGCTTTCTTCTCCAATGCTTGTTGATAACAACTCAGGGTTTCCTCAGTATTGCCCGAATGACTAACCGCAATAACCAACGTTTCCTCGCCCACGAATCCAGGTAAATCATAGCCCTTCACCACTTCAAGCGGAATGTGCAACCAGCCCGCAGTCAAAACTCGAACCATATCAGCCGCTAAAGCCGAACCGCCCATTCCCGCGATCACGATATTCTTAAAATCTCGACGCTGATTCGCACCTTCGTGAATCGACACTTCATATCGAGCTTGTTCTGGAATATTCAAAACGCCGCTTAAAACGTCGCCTGGATCGTATTGTTTTATCACATTCATATCATCTAACATCTTGCGCTCCTTGATTAACTCATGTTATAGTGTAACATATATAAGCTTAAACAATTTAATATATAAGGTGGGTTATAATGGATTCTCAAGCTAATCAATCATTCAGTGACGACCAAGAACTGGCTAAGGTATTAGCTGGCGTGTCACAAGGTACAGACAATAATTTACAATTCGAAGAAACAAATGCTACAGCTTCACCTGTAATTAATCCTGCAACCATCTCACCAGATCCTGTCGCTACAGACCAGAACGATGAGCCTGCTACTGACATAACGAAGCCCACTACTCCAGAGCCAGTTATGTCAACTCCAGTGGTCAGCGCACCAGCTCCAGCTGTAGCCGCAGATCCTGCGCTCGATACGATTAAGCAAACTGCCTTGAACGAGTTGCGTCCATTAGTTGACAAGCTGGACGTTTCTCCAGAAGAAAAGTTTGATACTTACCTGTTACTTCTTCGTTCTACGGACGATAAAACTCTGATCGCGCCGGCACACGACGCTGCCATAGCTATTGTTGACGAAGCTCGCCGCGCTCAGGCTTTACTGGATATCATTAAAGAAATCGACTATTTCTCAAATCCTCGTTAAGCCATTTCTCCAAAATAAAAACCCGCCTTTTTCGGCGGGATTTTTATTGCTCGGGGCAGATTTACATCATGCCCATTCCCGGCATACCGCCAGGAGCAGCTGCAACTTCAGCCTCTGGAATATCAACCACCAAAGCGCCCATAGTTGCCGCAGTTGATGCAATTGACACTGCATTTTGAACAGCTTCTTTAGTCACACGAGCTGGATCAATAACACCAGCCTTCTTCACGTCAATCAGACCATCTTCTGGCTTCATAACGTTAACGCCGAATCCAGGTTTGCCAGATTCAACTTGAGCAAGCAACGCGTCAGCATTCAAGCCAGCGTTTTTCATAATCTGTAGGAATGGTTGCTTCAAAGCGTCTTTCAAGATCTGTCGACCGACCGACAAACTATCCGCGCCGCTAACTTTTAGATTGCCAGCTAAATTGACCAAAGTTACGCCGCCACCAGCGACAATTCCCTCAGCCAAAGCCGCCTTAGTAGCCGCCACAGCGTCATCAACGCGGAATTTCTTCTCGTCAATTTCCGTCTCAGTCGCGCCACCAACCTTAATAACCGCAACCTTGCCAGATAGCGCTGCGGCACGCTTGTCGAATTGTTCTTTTTCATACTCACTAGAAGCATTTTCTGAAAGCGACTTAATCTCAGCAATTCGTTCCTTCACGCCTGAAGGCTTGCCCGCGCCTTCGATAATTGTTGTTTCGTCCTTGCCAACAATCACCTTGCGCGCCGAACCCAAAACTTCCAAACCAGCGTTTTCGAATGTCAATCCGTGATCTTCAGAAATCACAGTCGCGCCAGTTAGTACAGCGATGTCACGAAGTACGTCTTTGCGACGATCACCGAAACTTGGCGCCTTAACAGCTACGGTATTAAATACGCCCTTCAATTTGTTCAAGACCAAAATACTCAATGCCTCGCCCTCAACTTCATCAGCAATCAGAACAACGTCCTTTTTGCCGCTTTGTGCCAATTTTTCCAACATTGGCAAGAATTCTTGCACGCTAGAAATCTTCTTATCAGTAATCAAAATTGCTGGCTTTTCGTACACAGCTTCCTGGCGACCCGCATCAGTAACAAAGAATGGGCTCACCCAACCCTTGTCCAAGCTAAAGCCTTCAACAACTTCAGCTTCTAGTTCCAAACCTTGACCAGCCTCAACAGTAACTACGCCGTCTTTGCCAACTTTCTCGATTACGCCAGCAATCAATTTACCGATTTCCGCATCTCCCGCCGAAATCGTAGCGACTTCAGCCACGCGGTCAGACTTGCCTTCAATCGGCTCAGCCAATTTGTTCAATTCTTTAACAATTTCCGCGCCAGCTTGCTCGATGCCTTTTCTAAGTTCCATCGGATTATGTCCAGCCGCAATCAATCGATTCGCCTCTTTCAAAATCGAGTATGTCAACACCGTTACGGTCGTCGTGCCGTCGCCTGCTTGCTTGTTCAAGTTCTTAGCAGCCTGCTTGATTAAATCAGCACCGACTTTATAGCCCAGCGTTTCGTCATCGTTTTCTGGCAATTCAATTCCTTCAGCCACAGTTACGCCGTCATGAGTAACCGTTGGACCGCCAAAACCTTTCGCAATCACAACATTGCGACCCTTCGGACCGTAAGTTACCTTAACTGCGTCGTATAGCGATTTAGCTCCGCCAAGCACGCGATTTCGCGCATCGTCATCATAAAAAACTTTTTTTGCCATAATTAAACTCCCCTTTTTATCCAACAACCGTTGCTAAAATATCTTCTTCACGAACAACCAAATATTCCGTGCCATCAATTTTCAAATCCGTAGTCGAATATTCTTTATAGACAATCCGATCACCGACTTTGACATTCTTCACGTCGCCGCCAACTGCTTTAACTTCCGCAACCACTGGCTTTTCTTTAGCGTTATCAGGCAAGTAAATTCCGCTCGCTGTCTGAGTCTTTGCTTCTTCACGCACCGCTACAACACGGTCGCCAAGAGGCTTAATAGGTGTACTCACGTTATCCTCCATTTCGTTAACAACGTATCTATTGTAACGCATTAATTTAGCACTCGTCAAGTGTGAGTGCTAATTTTCCGTATTTGTCCGCTTGCTTTAATCAATTACTAGTTCAAGCTGATCCGGACCCAACGTGTCGTCACCATCAAATTGCGGCATATCGTCACTGTCGCTATCACCGTAATCAAACAGAGCTGCCATTGGATCTTGGGTATGCGGCAGCGATCCCTCCGACGATGAAGATAGGCGTCTTTGAATCCTGCCCGTTCTTATAACTTCTTTAATAGCAACCCGGCCTAAAACCTGCAGCCGATCATCGGTTGTAATCACTTCAGCATAAAAATCAGCCTCAAGCTCTTCAGGTTCATCGCCTCTTCTGGCTGCTAATTCATCACCAAGGTCTTCCCTTAATGTTAACCGTAATTTTGCCCCAGTCAAAGGCCGTTCGCGCAGCATCGCGTCTAATTCCTCCGCATTAGACGGACTAACAATTCTATAAGAATCCATTTCCTTTACTACATCCTATCTATAAAATTTAATTACATTATTATCTGCAGACACGTATCCAATAGCTCTATCCATCACCGCCCGAAAATACTCCTGCCTTGACTCAATCTGTTTTCTACTAGGAATTAAGCCATCGCCAAAATCGCTGTTTTTGAATCCCGACCAAATTGCAACGTAATCTCCCCGATCACTATACCAGCGAGCCCGCCTATTCGCTTCTTCAGCATTTTGCTGGCTTGATTTTATATCAATTCCTAACGTCACGCCGCGATATGTCACGATAATATCCTTACCATAAAACTCCTCCTTAGCGCTAGCCCCGTCAATTCCACAGACTTCAGGCAAAGAACTCAACACGCTCTCGGCAGCAATTTCATGGCGCATACCATTAATAGCAATTCCCGCAGTATTCTCTGCATAAGCAATCTCCTCCTTACTATATCCAGCATATAGTAAAGTTCCGCTGACAAAGCGCTTTATTTGAGACATGGTAGTATATTGCTCAGTGTCAATCATTTCACGTACTGTCTTATTAAACGCCACCACTGGCTCAAGGGTTTTTATTCTTTCCCTTCGCGTCATCTTATCCCTATGCTTATCTAGTTTCTGCTGAGCTTTTAGCCAATCAGGCAGAATTGCCATCAGCTCTAGTTGGCGCATTTCATCACTTTTCGTTGCTTCATATCGAGCACCTTTCCGTTCTTTAACTCTATCGACAATCTTCGGCGCAGCGCTCAATGCAGCTCCCACCAATGCCACCCTTCCAGCTTTCCGCCTATCTAGGGTTGACGCTTCTTTCAAAAATTCATTTGTCTGAGTGATCGCGTTAATGATTTCACCTGGCGATCTCTGTGCTCTCAGTCTATCATGAGTCATAACTGCTATAATACCATAAAATCATTAAAAATGCAACCTCACACCCTTCTCCCTACTATTCCTCAATCTGTTATAATAACTCCATGCAATTATTCAAACATCTCTTAGAAAAAATTCTCGGTTCTTATGTAAAAAAATATCTTAAATCTCATCCCAATGTTAAGCTGATCGCTGTTGTCGGTAGTGTTGGTAAAACCAGCGTCAAATCAGCAACCGCCACTGTTTTATCAGAAAAATTCACCGTGCGCCATAGTCGTGGCAATTTGAACACAACCTTAAGTGCGCCGCTGGAAATCTTAGGCGTAGACGGACCAAAAAACGCCAAATCTCCCCTAGCCTGGCTAAAAGTCTTCTTCGCGGCACACGCCAGCATAAAAAACCCCGAATCGCCAGATGTAATTATTCAAGAATGCGGTATTGATTGCCCTGGTGAAATGGCTACTTTTATGCGCTATATTCAACCCGACATTGCCATAATTACCTCTGTTGCACCTGAGCATATGGAGTTTTTCAAAAATATGGATACGGTAGCTCATGAGGAATTGTCCATCAGCCAAGTCGCTAAAAAAACCATCTTCAACCTTCACGATATCGATGAAAAATATCATAATCTCATAGTTGGAAATCGCGTAAGTTATGGCGACGAATCCGCTGATGTTTTCCTGGAAATTAAAAAGACTATAGACACTGGTTGTATTGTCAATCTGAAACACTCCAAAGAAACTTCTCAGGATATAAATATTTCTGTATTAGGCAAACACAACATCCGCTCAATCACTGGCGCGGCGGCGGCGGGATTAGCTTGCGGAATGAATATTGAAGAAGTTGCGGCAGCTTTAACAAAAATCAAACCAGTTTCAGGTAGAATGAATATTTTACGCGGCATACGCGGCTGCACATTACTGGACGACACCTACAACGCCAGCCCTATTGCCATGGAAAATTCGCTAAAAACGCTCTATTCCATCTCTGCCGATCATAAAATTGCCGTATTGGGCGATATGAATGAATTGGGTGAAACATCTGAATCGGAGCATAAAAAAATCGGCGAAATTTGCGACCCTAAACAGCTAGAATTACTCGTCACCGTTGGTAAACTGGCTAAGAAACACCTCGCGCCAATCGCTGAAGAAAATGGCTGTAAAGTAATTTCTTTTGACACGGCGCTTGAAGCTGGAGAATTCCTGAAAAATAGCGACATTAAAGATACGACAATTCTATTCAAAGGCTCGCAGGGCGGCATTTATCTTGAAGACGCCGTGAAAGAACTGCTACTCGACCCAAGCGATGCAAAAAAATTAGTTCGCCAATCACAAAGCTGGAAACAGATTAAAGCGAAATTTTACGACTCTTTTTCTCAATCTCAGAAATAATTTCCTGAACGACCTTCTTGTCATTCCACGGAATTCGCTTGCCATTTACAATTCGGTACTGCTCATGACCCATGCCAGTAATCAGAATCGTATCGCCACGAACAGCCGACTTCAAAGCCTGATAAATCGCCTGTTTCCGATCAGCAATTTCCGTCATCTTATGAGCCTTTTTCGTTCGCTCAATTCCCTGACGAATCATTGCCCGAATTTCATCTGGATTTTCGTTATAGCTTTCCTCGTCAGTTAGGAAAATCCTATCCGCCAAATTAGCCGCCAGCTCGCCCATAATCGGTCGCTTTGTCTTATCTCTATCGCCGCACGCACCAAACACCAAAGTTAATCGCCCCTTGGTAATTTTATGAGTAGTTTTTAGCAATTTTTCCAGCGCGTCTGGCGTGTGAGCATAATCCACAACAATATCAATTCCAAGCTTATTTTCTACTCGCTCGAATCTTCCAGGAATCGCTTCCAAATTCGCCACGCCCTCTTGGATATCTTCCAACTTTATCCCCAACAAATATGCCAACGAAACCGCAGCCGACATATTCATCACGTTAAATTCGCCAGGCAAATTAGTCGCCAGCTCCAAATGAGTTTGATGATCAATCAGTAAACTCGCCTCTGTTCCCTTTTTATACAACTTAACGTGCGTCAAGTGAGCTTCAGCTTCCGGATTCGTCCCGTAAGTCATTTTCTCTCCAGAAGCCGTAAACTTGTCAAAATATTCAAACCACTCGTCATCACGATTCAGCACGATATATTTCGGCTTTTTCTCAAATAATTTAGCCTTAGCTGCCGCATAAGCTTCCATTGTTTTGTGATAGTCCAAATGGTCTTGAGTCAAATTAGTCATCACCGCCGCCTCAATTGGCACGCCGTCAAATTTATGCTGTGATAAAGCGTGACTTGTCGCCTCTAAAATCACATACTCCACACCTTCACGCTGAGCCGTCTGAAAAAAGCTAAACAGTCTCGCTACAGTCGGCACCGTCGCATTCAAATCATTTATCTTTTCCTCGCCAGCAATTTCAATCACCGCCGTCGTAAATAACGCGGTCTTAAAGCCAGCTTCTTTCAAGATCTCATTGATATAACAAGCGGTCGTAGTTTTCCCGTTCGTCCCTGTTACTGCGATAATTCTCAAGCCACGAGCTGGATTGCCATATCTTAGGCTAATCATCTTCGTGCGCGCAACTCTATAGGCGTTTTCGGTTTTTTCCAAAGCTCCTTGAGGTAGCGTTTTTCTAGCAATTTTTACCAACTCGTTTTTCATAATACCCATTTTACCACTTATATTTGCTATAATAAAAACAAATGAGGATTTTGGGAATCGAATCCAGTTGCGACGAAACAGCGGCGTCAATAGTTGAAGATGGCGAACGCTTGCTTTCAAATGTCGTCAATTCTCAAATTGACATTCACGCAGAATACGGCGGAGTTATTCCAGAAATTGCCGCGCGTAGTCATTTGGAAGTTGTAAATCCCGTCATTAAAAAAGCTTTGTCTGACGCAAATTGCACTTGGGATGATATTGACGCCATCGCCGTTACTTACGCGCCGGGACTTATTGGCTCGCTATTAATCGGCACTCTTGCCGCTAGAACTATCGCTATTATCCATAATAAGCCGCTCTTTAAGATTCATCACGTAGAAGCTCACGTGTACGCCAATTTTATCAACAAGCAATCCGACAATTTATCTCTAACATTGCCGAAACAGCAGCCGTCATTCCCTATGCTTTCGTTAATCGTTTCAGGCGGACACTCACAACTTGTCCTATTCAAAAATCACGGTGATTATCAACTTATCGGACAAACTCAAGACGACGCGGTTGGCGAAGCGTTTGATAAAGTTGCTAAAATCATCGGTTTACCATATCCTGGCGGCCCAGCTATTGCTAAAGCTGCTGAGCTTGGCGACCCACATGCGTTTCACTTGCCTATTGCCAAATTATCCGGCGAATACGATTTTTCCTTCTCTGGGCTTAAGACAGCCGTTCTGAGAGCCGTTCAGCACGAAGTCGGTAAAGACTTCACTTTTCCCTCTCATGAGCTTCCAGCGCTCGTAGATGACGAATTACGACGTAATATGGCGGCAAGTTTCCAGTACACAGCCATAAAAACTCTCGTAAATAAAACCAAAAAGGCGTTTGACAATTTCCAACCAGCTTCCGTGGTAATCGCTGGCGGAGTCGCAGCTAATCAAGAATTGCGCCGTCAATTACGCGAAGCTTTGCCAATTGACATCGAATATGCCCCTATTCAACTCTGCACAGACAACGCCGCGATGATTGCCACGCTCGGTTATTTCAGATCTCAAATTGACGAACCGACAGATCCATACGATTTAGAAGTTCAGCCAAGTTTATCAATGACAGCAATATAGCGTTGTGAGGATTACAACATGAATCAACATTTTCTACAATCATCAGCCTGGGAAAAATTCCAACAATCGCTCGGTCGAAAAGTCTTTCACAACAGAGGTGAAGGATGGGAATATTTCGCAATATTAGAGCATGGCACGGGCAATTCTCGTTTATATTGCCCCTTCGGTCCAACTGCCATTAACGAAGAAGCATTACGATTGGCGCTAAAAGACTTAGCAGAGCTCGGCAAAAAACTTGGCGTAACTTTCCTCAGAGTCGGACCAATTAAACCCGCCTTTTCTAAAGTGTTATCTGATGAACATTGGAAGAAAGCCACTTACGTCCATTTGCAGCCAGAACATACGCATGTTATCAATCTTCAGCAGCCAGAGGAAGAAATTATAGCAAGCATGGCGCAACCTGTAAGGAATTGTTATAGGAATTATCACAAAAAAGGTGTAACGATTCATCAATCTCAAAACCCGGACGATATTAAATATTTCCTAGAATTGATACACGAAGTTGCCAAACGAACTGGCATGTCGCCGCACCCAGATTCATATTTTCATAAGCAAGCTGGTTCCCTACTGCCATCAAAGAACGCCTCATTTTGGTACGCAACATACAACAATAAAGTAATTGCTACTGCCCTATTTTTCGACTCAAAAACAACTCGAATTTACGCACATGCAGCAGCAAATTCTACGCCAGAATATCGCAAACTTAACGCTGGAACTGCCCTGCTCACCGAAGCGATAATCGATGCAAAACATCGTCAAATGGAGAAAGTCGATTTATACGGAATTGCGCCTGAAAACGCACCAAAAAATCACCCGTGGGCTGGCTTTACGAAGTTTAAGCGATCGTTCGGCGGCGAAGATATCTATTCCGGGTCAACCTGGGAACTTCCCTTAAAGCCACTTAAATATTGGCTATATCGAGCGTATCAAACGATCAGAAAATAACCTTACTTCATCCATCACACCACATAAATTTGTGGTATAATTAAGATGTAATATAAACATGTGGAGAAATTAGAGGATTACGTAAATAAGGGCTTTTGCACGTGAAAAGCTACTTTGTTTTCTTTTGTCTTTTTTCACATGAAAAAACCATGGAATAACTTATGCAGCTAGCTAAACAATACATACCAAACGATTACGAACCGAATATTTATGCCCTATGGGAAACCAGCGGCGCATTAGAGCCAACAGGGGCAGGCAAGCCATATTCAATCATTATGCCACCACCTAACGCGAACGGTAATCTACACATCGGGCACGCACTCGATATGAATTTGAAGGATATTCTGATTCGCTATCACCGAATGAAGGGTGACGACGCCGTATTTATTCCGGGCGCCGACCACGCTGGGTTTGAAACTTGGGTTGTGTATGAAAGGGAATTGACGAAGCAAGGGAAGAGTCGCTTCGATTTTTCACGTGACCAATTGTATAGTCAAGTTTGGAATTTTGTACAAGAAAAACGCGGCAATATGGAGCTGCAATTGCGCGCATTAGGTGTTAGTGCATCATGGAAGCATTTGACATTCACTCTGGACGACAAAGTCATCAACACCGTATACGATACGTTTAAGAAAATGTGGGACGACAACTTAGTTTACAGAGGTGAGAGGATTGTTAATTACTGTACCAAGCACCAAACCAGCTTTGCCGACATCGAGGTAGAACATAAGAACGAGAAAGGGAAGTTGTGGAAAATAGCTTACCCGACGCTAGATAAAATTGGCGAGATTATCGTAGCTACTACGCGCCCAGAAACTATGCTCGGCGACGTTGCTGTAGCAGTTCATCCAGACGATGAGCGATACAAAAAATTGATTGGAACTCGCATTTTACTGCCGATTGTCGATAAGGAAATTCCTATCATCGCGGACGAATACGTCGACATGAGCTACGGCACAGGTGCGGTTAAGATTACACCAGCACACGATCCGAACGACTTTGAAATTGCAAAACGCCATGATTTACCTATAGAATCAATTATCAGCCCAGAAGGGAAGATGATAAACGTGCCAGCGCAGTTCTTAGGATTAACGCCAGTAGAAGCTCGCGCTCGAGTTTTGGAGGCGTTGGAAGCGCTAGAGCTACGCCGCGGCGAAACTGAAATTGAACACGCCGTTGGACATTGCTATAAGTGTGGCAGCGTAATTGAGCCAATGATTAAAGAACAGTGGTTTATTAAAACACAATCACTCGCACAGCCAGCAATTGACGCGCTTAAAAAAGAAGAAATTACTTTTTATCCAGCATCCAAGCGCAAAGAGCTCATCGCATATCTTGAGCAATTGAAAGACTGGAATATTTCACGACAGATTCCATGGGGAATACCAATTCCTGCGTTTGTAAATGAAAATGACCCTAAGGATTGGATATTCGACACTCGCACCAACGAGCAGAGTATTGTTGTAAATGGCACAACATATATCAGAGAAGAGGATACCTTTGATACTTGGTTCTCATCTGGTCAATGGCCATACATTGTAACAGATTACTTAACTGGCGGCGATTTAGCTAATTATTTCCCAACTGACATGATGGAAACTGGTATGGATATTATGCGCGCATGGGTTTCTCGAATGATCATGCTTAGCCTATACCGAACAGGGAAGTTGCCGTTCAAAAAAGTTTATCTACACGGAATGGTTAATGACGAGCACAACCAAAAAATGTCCAAATCCAAGGGCAACGTCATTAATCCGATGGAATTGGTTGCGGAATTCGGATCTGACGCAACGCGCATGGGAGTTATTTCTGGGCGAGCGCCAGCTCAAAGTCAGGCCTTCAACCGCGGCTCTGTTATCGCTGCTCGTAATTTCTGCAATAAGCTATGGAATATTGCCAGGTTTGTCGAGGCGCAAATTGGCGATAATCACCAAATTGTCGACTTAGAGCCACAAACTCCGGCCGATCACTGGATTATTCGCCAATTGAACGACGCCGCCAACAACATTGCTGTTAGAATAGAGCAATATCGCTTCTCAGAGGCATCAGAAACTGTTTACCACACTATTTGGGACGACGTGGCTGACTGGTACATTGAATCGTCTAAAACTGCGATCAATCGTCCGTTGTTATCTTGGGTTTTGGCAACTTCTTTGAAAATCGCTCATCCGTTTGCGCCGTTCGTTACGGAAACAATTTGGCAAACACTCAATTACACCGACGGCATTTTGATGCGTGAAGCTTGGCCGACTCCAGAAAAGTTCGATCCGATTGCCGCCGAGCAATTCGAGCAACTTAAGCTTCTGGTTACTGAAGGTCGCTGGGTGATTGCCGAGCTGCCAGGGAATAAGAAATATCGATTGTTATACGGCAATGACAGTCTTATCGCCGACAATCAAGACACAATTAAGCATCTTATGCGGCTTGAGGCAATTGAGCACACAGATCAGCCGCGTGGACTGAGATTAGCGGCAGCGAACAGGGAAGCGTGGTTAGATATCGATAGTGAAACTCTGTACCAACATCAGGAAAATCTGGAAATGCGCCTAGCCGAAGCACGTCAGAAATTGGCGGGATTAAAGAAGCGTCTGGAAAATCCGACTTACGTTGAGAAGGCGCCAGCTCACCTTGTCGAGGAAACTCGCGAGCAATTAGCCGAGCAAGAAAAAATCATTACTCGGCTTGTTTCAGAACTGGAAGTGATTAGCTTAAAATAGCCTAGCTCACACCTTCAAAATCAAGGTGATATCCGTCAAAAGTATGTTGACCACGGGCGGCATATTTTTGGCGCAATCGCTTCTTATCGTTGTTACGAGGCGTAGTTCGTGGTCGCGCTGAACTTTCTTTCAACACATTTGACAATTGAGCGTGTTCTGGATGAGTGTGAGGCTTTGTTTCTGGCATTTTTATTTCACCCTCAACGTCACTTTGAACGCTATATGTTTTCCAAGATGACAAAAACGCTTTATCGACGTTGGTGTCGTGCAGCAGCACACCAAACGCTACATTCAAACTGACAAACATAGTTGTAACGGTGAAAAACTGTTGTACTAAATTCATTTTTATTCTTTCTTTTTTGTATCTATTTTTAGAATACTGGTTATAATGTTAGCATAAGCTTTGTTTTTTGTCAAGTATATTTCCCAGCATAGAAATAGTCATCCTGAATTTTACAGAGAAAATGTTTAGTATAATGGAGTTTATGGGATATCTAATTTCTATTAAGGTCGCACTGATCCTTTTTCCAATTCTGGCTTTTCTTATCACGTTGCCGTATATGATTGCGAACTATCGAAAATATGGCTCCGTCAATAAGCTTAGGACTTTGATTTTCTATTCCTTTATTCTGTATTTATTAACTGTATATTTCTTAGTTATTTTACCGTTACCAAATCCAGAATCCGTTCACACAACTTACGCAGAAAATCTGAATTTAATTCCGTTTTCATTCGTCGCAGATTTTATAAAGAATAGTCCACTTGTATCAACAGATAGCTCGACTTGGATTACGGCGATAAAACATCCCACTTTTTACGTTCCTGCTTTCAATGTTTTAATGCTTATTCCGTTCGGAATTTATCTGCGATACTATTTCAAATGTAGCCTTAAAAAGACGTTGTTATTGACAGCTATTTTAAGTTTATTCTTTGAGATAACTCAATTATCTGGATTTTATTTCATCTATTCAGGGCCTTACCGATTAGCCGATGTCGATGATATCATCCAGAACACGATAGGCGGATGCATCGGTTACTTTCTGGGCTGGTTTGCGACGTGGCTACTTCCGTCCAGGGAAGAAATAGATGAAAAATCCCTTGAGGCGGGTTCGCGAGTTTCTGGAATCCGCGTTAGTCTGTCTCTAATAATCGACGCTGTTATCATCCGCATTCCTTACACTTTATCAAAAACCCAACTTCCGTTTTCGCTATTTTTAGCCCTCTATTTCAGCCTAATTCCTCTACTGAATGGTAAAACTTTTGGTAGCGCATTATTAAAGTTTGGGCTAACATTTGAAAATAAAAAATGGATTCGCACAATTTTCAGAGGAATCTTACTCACGATATATTTTCGCATCATTCCCGCAGGCTTGTTTTACCTCGCGGATGAATTGAATAAGGAAGCGAATTCGCTATTGTTTCTCTGTCTATTCGCAATTACATTCTTGGCATTCATATTATTCGTATTAATTACAATTGCCGTAGCGTTATTTAACCGACGTTTTATGTTTGATCGTCTATCTGGCGCAAGTTACAAAAGTACAATTCAAGTCAAACAAGATAAATAAAAATCTCCATAATAACCAATAGAAAATAGGGGACCCGTATGAATCTCCTATTTTTCGACTTCAATAGCACTATTTTGGCGGAAGGGGAGGGATTCGAACCCTCGGTACGTTTTACCGCACGCCGGTTTTCAAGACCGGTACCTTCAACCACTCGGTCACCCTTCCGTACTATCTATGAATTTTGGCGGAGGAGGGGGGATTCGAACCCCCGCTACAGATCTCTCCATACTAACGATTTAGCAAACCGTCCCCTTCAGCCACTTGGGTACTCCTCCAAATTCACTATTTAGTGTACCATAGAAGTGTAATTATTAATAGCTTTATCGTAAATAGGGTATAATAGGATTATGATAAAAGAATACGTCTCTAAAATTACAATAGGATTACTTACAATTGGGTTCGGTATAGTTTTGACAACTGCTCCAGTTTCTGCATTAGGCGAAGGTGGTGCGCCAGCTGGAATTAGCGCGGCACGCGGCGACAATACACCGTCCAACTTGGCTAATGGTGATTCATCAATCATAAGACGCGCCATCAACATTATGCTGTTCGGCGTCGGCGTCTTAAGCGTCGTTATGCTAATCTTCGGCGGTTTCCGCTATGTAATATCTGGCGGTAAAAAAGAATCCGTCACAAACGCCAAAAACACAATTTTATACGCAATCATCGGTCTATTAATCGCAGTCTTTGCTTACGCCATCATCAACTTCGTCCTTAGCGCAGCTTTAAGTGGCGGATCAACCACTAACGTTTAATTGTCCGTTAATTCTCACCGTGATATACTAACGTCATGAACGATAGTCCAGAAAACCAAGACTTTGAAGCGCCATCACCTGACAGGATTGATTTAACCGAGCCAATAGCCTGGAACGCACCAGAAGGCGTGCAGGTTCAACGCGGTAAATTGTGGTACGTGTTTTTTGTCATTGTGTTGATAGGATTAATGGCTTTAGCAATTTTGGTGTTTAAGAACTTGACTTTCGCAGTTTTACTACCAATTATGGCTGTAGCCTTGTTTGTATTATCGAACAAAACCCCACAAATAATAAACTACGCGATTAGCCCCAAAGGCATTTACATCGCCGATGTTTTACACGATTTTAGCGAATTTCGTGCATTTGGATTAATTCACGAAAACAACCAACATTCGATTCTATTATTGCCAGTAAAGCGATTTTCGCCGGGTTTAACTATTTACTTTTCCGAAGCAGAGGGCGAGAGAATTGTCGATATGCTCGGAGCGCGCCTACCGATGCAAGAAATTAAGCCAGACGCCTTAGAGAAGTTTATTCGACTGATAAAGCTATAGCTTGATTGACTATATTTTATGTGGTAGAATACAAAAGTTCAGTGCTTTATAGCAATGAAGGTACCTTATATTTTTTTGTTGCGGCCAATCGATTTTCGAAAGGCTGTATGCACCCGTAGCTCAGCTGGATAGAGCGCTGGCTTGCGGAGCCAGAGGTCGTAAGTTCGAATCTTGCCGGGTGTACCAATTAACCTAAGGAGGGGTATGAATTTTATTAAGTACGTAAAATATGCACTTTTAACAATTGCCACGATTCTCGTAACCGCCATTTCAGTCTTGTTAGCAGCAGTAATTATTGAAATGATAACTTGGAATGAAGCTGGTAAATGGATTATTGCATTCTTTGAACTGGCAGGCATTAGTTTACTATTGAGTATTATTTGGATCACTATCGGCACCACAATTGCCAAAGATTCAAAGAAAACTGATAAAAAATAATTTCCCGAATTAGTTAGATACGGAGAGGTGCAGGAGTGGTTGAACTGGCCGCTCTCGAAAAGCGGTATGGGGCAACTCATCGAGGGTTCGAATCCCTCTCTCTCCGCCATAGATATTATGAAAATCACCATTATAACAATCGGAAAAAAGCACGAAGCCTGGGTTCAACCAGGCGTTTCTCGTTTTTTAGAGCGTCTACGAGCACCTTTTGCTGCGGAAATGATTATTCTACCGCATTCAAGCTTTGAAGGCGACAGAGCGCGCCAGGAAGAGTCTGAGCGTATTTTTTCACGCCTTAATTCAGATGACTTCGTTATTTTGCTCGATGAGCGCGGTAAAAACCTATCATCGCCAGAATTATCTGACCTAATAACCGAACATATTGACAAGCACATTGTCTTCATCATCGGTGGCGCTTACGGAGTTACTAGCGACTTGCGCCAAAAATCCAACATCGTTTGGTCGTTATCGAACTTAGTATTTCCGCACCAATTAGTTCGTCTTATTTTAGCTGAGCAATTATACCGCGCCCAAGAAATCCATCGCGGCAGTCATTATCATCACTCATAATTTCGGACGCCCATGCCTGGCAATAATCGCAATTTCTACATGTTTGGCGCCATTTTTCTTCAAACCTTCTGCCGCCGCCAACACAGTTGAACCAGTTGTAAATATATCATCAATAATGATATATCGCTTATTTTTATCAACTTTACCCGCAATTTCAAAAAACTCCTTTGCTTGACGTTTTCTCTGGGCGGAAGACTTTGTAAAATGCTGAGTGACGTTATTTCTGCGCCGGAGCAGGGAACAACACTCTATTTTTCTACGTCGAGATAGTTTAATAGCAATTTTTCGAATATGATCAAATCCACGACGTCGAATATTCTTAGAAATTGTAGGAATTGGAACAATTACTGTCTCTGACGGCAATTCAGGCAGAGCTTCGTCTAAGAACTCACTTAGCAATCCAGCCGCCGCCTGAACGCGGTTAAACTTATAATCATCAATAATCTTTGCGACAACACCTGTACGTCGTGAAAAACACCAGATCATATCACAGGGAAGATTATGCTTTTTACATAAGTTGCCGTTCTCCAATAAATCACCACATAATACACACATATCATACTTCCGACTCATGATGTATTTTTTACAATCTAAGCATAAAATATCACCCGTTTTACCACACTTATAACAGTGGTGAGGAGCGATGATCGATAATAGCGCGTCAAACATTGTAATTTTTACGTTTTAAGCCTTTCTCTGTTGATTATAACGCACATTACAGTTATACTAATAAAGACTTTGTCAATGAGCCTATTATAAAAGTGGAGGAAATTATGGCCCGAAAGCAAGATGATACATTACTAACAGAACAGGAATTGGCAGCGGCGTTTATTGATGATGATAACGACGATCTACTACCTGGTTTTAACGACGACAATAGTAGAAGTAACAGTACACCAGCAACACGATCCGATGACAACTGGGAAGATGAGGCTGATGATGCAATGGGTCAATTGGCTGTTGACGTTTTTGAGACAGAAAACAACCTAGTTATCAAAGCTCGTACTGCTGGCGTAGATCGAAATGACCTAGACGTAAGCATCTCTGACGGCATCTTAACAATTAGCGGCACACTGTCTAGCGGTGACGAAGCAGATGTTCGCCAATGGCACATCCAAGAATGCTACTGGGGCGAATTCAGTCGTACATTAGCATTGCCAACCGCTGTAAATGAAGAAGGTGTTAAGGCAGAATTAAAAGATGGCGTTTTGACAATTACTTTTGAAAAGATAAAGCAAGAAAAAGCAAAGAAGATTCAAGTTCTGTAAAAAATCATTTCACAGAAAATACCGTCACAAGTTGGCGGTATTTTTTTAGCCACAAAAAAAGAACCTCGTCGGCGAGGCTCTTTTTTATCAATAGGAAGGATTATGATCCTGGTGCAATCTTACCGATAACCATATTGACGATTGCGTATGCCAAAATTGCAACCACCAAACCGACAATTGCGTACAAAACTGTGTTCTTAGCCGCCTGAACCTTATTACTATCACCGGCTGAAGTAGTGTATCGGATACCACCCCAGATAAGCATAATAACACTCAATGCACCAACGGCAAACAAGAATATGTTCACAAACTGCTTAACCAAAGATTCAGGGTCTGTAGACACCTGATCAACTCCCGTTCCTTGCGCGCTCTTAACGCCGCTACCTAGAGTGTAGTCTCCATCAGCGCTTACAGCTGGAGCTACAGCCAAAGCAACAGTTGGCACTACCAGTAGTCCCGCCAAGATTAATTTTAATTTATTCATTGTTATTTTCTCCTTGTTTAATGATATTACTATTATACATTTTATCTGTTAGTTTGTAAAACTAATTATGGGTTTAGTTATAGTCGATTTATAACCATATTGACGATCGCCCACGCCATAATAGCCACAATTAGTCCAACTACTGAATAAATAAGCGTGCTCTGAGCAGATTTTGTCTTTGAAGCGTCGCCAGCCGAAGTAATGTAACGAAAACCGCTAAAAATAATCATAATAACAGACAAAACGCCCACAGCCCAAAGTAAAACATTAACTACTGTTTTTATTAGACCTTTATCACCGTCAATACTTTTACCTTTCATTTCCGATGTTGTAGCCGTATCAATTCCTTTAGATACCTGAGCAGAAGCGTTACCTGACAGGGAAGCAGTAGATAAAACCGATGCTCCAAACACCGCACAGGTCATAATTGCTATTGATATTATTGATTTTTTCATATTTTCTCCTAATTAAACCTATTAAATACAAAATTAACAATTGCTGATGCGAATAACGATACAGCCAAACCGACTACCGCATATAAAACAGTATTCCTGGCTTTTGCAGCTTTCTGGGCGTCACCACTGGAAAGTGCAAACATAATACCGCCAATAACTATCATAATAATCGAAATAGCACCAACGGCCGTAAGCAGAACTTCAACGATAGTTTTTATAATACCGTTCACTTGAGTTTCGCCAGTGTTTTTATTTTTGCAATAGACAGAGTTTTCATTTCCATTTGAGCAAATATTAATACCATTAGCTGCGAATACCGCTGGAGTAAACACTCCAAGAAGCCCAACCATTAACATTCCAGCAGTCAGAATTTTCGTAAAAATCTTCATCTTAAACCTTTCCTATAATATAACTTGTTATAGCAATCGCACTAGCGGTAATAACCAAGCCAATGACTGAATATAAAATAGCATTCTTTGCGCTGGCAGTTTTGGACGGGTCGCCAGAGGACAGGGAATAGTTTATTCCAGCAATAATCACCACAATAACAGCTACAATACCAGCCACCCAGAGCGCCAAATTAATAAACTTCATAATATCTACATCGTTATTCTGTGGCACGCCAAGAGCATCTGCCTTTCCTAATAATCCAGCAAAAAATTCCATATATCTCATTTTATACCCCTATCTTTGATGATATAAAGTTGACTAGCGCAACAGAAGCTAAGGCGATAACCAAGCCAATCGCGGCACTTATAATAGTTTTTCGTCCACGAGCGGCCTTGTCTGGAGCACCGTTACTGGTCATCATCAAGAAACCACCGTACATGATATATCCAATAGTCGTGTAGCCGATAAGTTGCAATAGATCATCAACGATATTAAGCGCGATTTTCCAGATAAAATTTGCCTGTGAATCAGCGTCTGAACCAGGATCTTTAATAGAACAGTCATCTTTCGTCAATCCATAATACCATGGTTTTAACGTTAAAATCTTCCCCTTATTAGAGCATACACCACCTTCCGCAAAAGAAATGCCCGGGAAAGTTACACTCGCCCCAAACGACCCCATAATCATTAAAGACATAGCTATTATAATCTTTTTCATTAATCGAAAACTCCTCCTGGAATAATAAAGTTGGTAATTGCCACCATAAACGCAAACATTATTATCCCAATAACAGTATTCGTCCAGACTTCACGTGCTTTTTTTATCTTATCAGGACTACCCTCAGAAGTGGTATATAAGAATGCCCCGTATATAACAGCACCAACCGCCGCAACTCCAATACCAGCGGTTAAAATCTTAATGACTTGCTTTATTATATTAATGATTGCCGTACTGCCATTACCTTCACAAGAAATAACAGAAGTTTCTGCATCGCCGCATCTGGTAGCTAAAGCTACTCTGGGTATAAAAACACTTACTGCGATTACTGTTGCGATGAATATACTGATTACAATATTTCTTTTTGTCATAAAATTTTCTCTTATACCTAAATTGTAAAATAGTCAAGCGAAAAAAGCAAACATTTTCCTTGAAAAGACAGAAGTAATCTGATAATATAAGGGATATTGATATGCGCTCGTAGTGAAGTTGGCCTATCACGCCTCCCTGTCACGGAGGAGATCGCCGGTTCGAATCCGGTCGAGCGCGCCACAGATAATTCACCCCTCGACAGGGTGTTTTTTTATGGAAAATATGCCATATTTATTGCATTTATGTGCAATTTATGTCATTATATAGCCAATTGGACTGGAAAGTCTAAGGAGTTTTACAATAAAATACCTGACAATGTCAGAGGAAGGATCCCAAGCGTTATGGCTCGAAATCATGAACGACTTAACCCAAGCGATTCATCAGAGAAAACAATATTCACTAGGAGGCGCGTAATTAAAGCAGGCGTAATCGCCACAGCAGCAGCACTTATAGGTGCTTGCGGCGCGAAAAAACCTAAAAGAATAGAACAAACTCCTACCGACGAATCATCAATAGGAACAGAGCCTAAAGAACCAACAAAATCTCCAACTCCAGAAACTAAAGAAATAAAAATTAATAAAGAAGCAGTCACAAAACTCTATGAAAAATTAAATAATCTAAAGAAAGAATTTGACGAAGCTTCAGAAGATGAGCGACAAGAAAAGCACTTACGTAGTGCCATAAGAGCTGCTTTCGTAGAAGCAATAGAGTCTATCACTGGATATAAATCAACTTCATTTGACCCTGAAGCTGGAGCTTGGCGTACTAGCGCGGAAGACTTTAATAAAACTCAAGACGAAATGATGGGTATCGTTACAGCTGGTTTAGTTTTGCTTGGAAATCTTACGTTAGCTTATCATGAGGATCAATCTATCTTACCAAGAACCAGTGAGAACGATTTAACAGCTGACGGCATAATGGGCATGTACTTAGATGTGTTTACTGCTGGATATGGTAGAGACCAGATTGAGGGATTCCGTAAAACAATCGAAGAAAATCCTGGAGCTGTAGAAGCCCTCGTATATAAAGGCACTCTTGGCGATGGAGAATTACCAAAGGCTTTGCATATTTCATACGGCTTAAGGATGAAGTCTGATGATCCACTGGCAAATTGTGATCGTGAAAATAATCCTAATCAATGTAAGAATGTATTCAATCAAGCGGGCGAAAAAGCTCCGTTAGATGGCGGTATTCACCGTACAGTAGAGGCAGTATATCCAACAGACAATCACACTGTCCTTAATGTAATGGCTACGAATATTATAAGAGTACAAGGTACAGATATTAGATGGCTTAATGAAGAGACAAATAAACTTGGTAAACAGTGGGATATAAACAAGCCAGAAGAAGAAGGACTTGATTTCTATCTAACTCCCGTATTGGTCTGGTGGGACGTACCGGATGACTTATACGATAGTATGCCCATGTACGATGGTCAAACTCGAAAGCAACCTCGCAACATTCCTGCAGTAGGAGAATACATGAATAAAGTGCGTAGTAGCCAAGAAGCTAAATAAAAACTTTACATAAAATCTTGCATAAACACCTTCATATATGATTAAATGAAGGTGTTTATGTTTATTAGTGGGCGTAGTTATGGGAATAATTTAAAATATAAAGCTTTTTATGTATGTATGAGCTTTATATTAATGGCATTATTTTCTACTATTCTTACAACCAAACCGGCTTTTGCGACAGACAATTCGCATCGCATAAATAACGGGTCTGTTAAATGTCCTGAAGGATCTACACCAGAACAAGATGGAAATAGTGGCTGGTGGGGATGTAGCTGGAAGTCGCTCTTCCCTAAAGATCCAGTAATCACCTGTACTAAAGGATGGAGGGCAGATTTTAAAACTGGAACTCGAAAGAACGAACGCGAAGGGATAGTTACAAATTATAAACTAGGTCATTGCGTTGAGGATAAAAGCTCCACGAATAAAAGTACTGTTGAAAAAAATGCCGAAGCACTCGCTAATAAAGCAGGTAAGAATGGTCTAGTAACTCTAATCGCTTCTAAAATCGAGGCCAGTCCATGGTATTTGGGGCTCTCAGATGCAGATAAGGTTGCTGCTGGATGTAAAACGGAGCAATTGCTTCCAGGGACACCATCACCAGATAAGGCGTTGGTCTGTAATGACGCCGCCAAGAAAAAACTCGCGAAAATGTTAATAGGTACGTGTATAGCTAGTGCTGTTAAAACTGTTACTAAACGTACCAACGGAGATACTGGAAGCGACGCGATGGATGCTGTGTTTACTAGCTGTCTGGCGGGGAACTCTGGCGTGGATGCAGCGAGTATAAATAAAGAAAAAGGTGAAATCGCATGGGATGACATAAAAAAAGATGTAGACATCTCAGAGAAGAAAGATGAAGACGGTAAACCCAAGAACTCCTGCAGTGCAGACATAGGACCTTTTGGATGGTTTATTTGCCCATCCATGTCTTTAGGAGCAAACTTGGCTGACGCAGGCTACAGTTCTATATCGATGTTCTTAGATATTTCACCCGACATATTCAGCGATAACCCAGAGCTAGGAGGAGCAAAACAAGCGTGGAATTTCTTTCGTGATATAGCAAACGTCGTATTTGTTCTCCTTTTCTTATGGGTAATTTTCTCGCAAATCAGTAACGTAGGTGTGAGTAATTACGGTATTAAAAAGATTCTTCCCAAACTTATACTGGGCGCTATCCTTATAAATTTATCCTTCTATATATGTCAATTGGCAGTTGATCTATCCAATATTCTCGGGTATGCATTAAAGGGGGTATTAGAAGGAGCATCGCTTAAGGCCGAATCAAAACCTGGAATTGGTAGCGGTATTGTTGTCTTAGTTGCAGAGGCCCTAGCTGGAACGGGAGCAGCTGTATTTGCATTCCTTACTGTTAGTATACCTATGATAATATGGACACTTCTGTCGATTGCAGTAGCATTACTTATTTTAGTATTTAGACAGGCAGCTGTAATATTATTAATAGCCATCTCTCCGATAGCATTTGCAGCGTGGCTATTACCAAACACAGAAAGTTTGTTTAAAAAATGGGTATCTGCATTTAAGGGATTATTAGTAGTATTTCCTGTAGTGTCCTTAATGTATGGATCTGGAAAATTAGCAGGGGCTGTATTGTCCAATTCATCAGGTGGAATTATGCAGTTTGTAGCCATGTGTGTTCCTATATTACCCTTAATGGCTACACCTTTTGTAATTAAGAGCTCCCTAAATTCGTTAGGTAGTATTGGTGCAAAAATTAGCAATAACGGTCTTATGAATTTACCGTCAAACAAGCTTAAAGATAATGTGATGAATAAATCCAGGTTTGCAGACGCCAAGAAATCCTTTGATCGTTACTCAGCAAAAAAATTAGCAGAAAGGCGTTCTGGTAATTCCTGGGCTCACAATCTTAAAAATAGTAATAATAAATTCGCGAGCACTTTCGGTAAAGTGATGACTATCGGAACAACCTTAGATAATACAGAACACTTATGGGGCTTCGGAAGAAAACTCGGACTTTCGGAGGCCGCAACCAATTATCAAGAAGCTTATGATAAAGCCGCTATGGAAAAGGCTGAACGAGCGCTAACGTATAAATATGGCGGAGATGCGGCAAAGGCTCTGAATGACAAAGATGCCGACAAATACATCAGGATTGCAGCCGTTAACCAACTTAAGGGTCAGGGAACCTACGGTGCGGATAAAATAGCAGAATATCTAAGTGGCGGAGGAAAGGTGGACAGTGTAAGTATGGCTAAATCACTCACCGATATGAAAGGATCTCATGCGGGTGTTGCCAAAGCCGGATCTGAAGCACTACAAGAGCTTCAGAAAGAAGGTGGACTATCAGAAATTAATTTCAGCTCGGATCAATTTAACAATCTTACTGCTTCAGGTGTAAGCGAATTATCGAATAAAGATATCGCTGGACAAAGCGCCAAGGCCATCAAAAAAAGCAATATTACCGCTGATAAAGCTACTGAAATCTTGAGTAACGACATATTATACTCTTCCGCTAATGATGCCGTGATATCTGCCTTGAAGGAAAAAGGAGGAAAGCGAATTATTCCACAAACCCCTCAAAATGACCAAAATAACCAACAGGATAACAATTCTCAACAAGATAATCAGAATAACCAACAGAGCAACAATTCTCAACAATCATCACAAAATAACCAGCAGAGCAATAGCAGCTCTGGGGGGGGAATAATTCTTCCTACTACAGAAGATATTAACAAATACGGTAGAGGACATTAATTGAGAAAAATCATACATAGCACCTTCTCTTGACTTTTTCCATCAAAAATGCTAATATAACCATGAATGGAGTGGTTAATTTCGTACAGGCAGCTTCTTAATAAGTGGTTGCAGTGGTTTATGTTGCTGATAGCAGGGATGCTGGTAGGCATTTTTCTTAATACCTTAACACACTCAACCTCTGTTTATGCCGCAGATGCAAAATGGGATGGTCATGATTTAACCTATTCTAATAAAAAATATACCAGGCTAACAGATAATAACAAAGTCAAGAAGTTTAATTTACCTGATAATTCGCTTGTATATGTTAATGAAGATAAGAATAAAAAAGAAGTTAAAGTTATTTACTTCCCATCAGGCGAAATATCTTCACTAAGTTCCGCAACCTATGCGGTTTATTCTTTTACACCGCCAGACACTTATGATCAAACCGATACTTCAACTATTTCAATTGATCCTCCCTCAGAGAATTCAACCAGCACTTCCTGTGACGTACAGGGAATAGGTTGGTTTATCTGTCCAGTTTCCAACTGGCTGGCTGATGGCATAGATTACATGTACAGCGCACTTCAGGAGTTCTTAAAAACTAAGCCGTTAGAAACAACCAACCAAAACAGCGGAATTTATCTGGCGTGGGTCATTATGCGAAACATTAGCAACGTGGCGTTTATCGTGGCGTTTTTGGTGATTATATACTCACAATTGACCTCTATAGGAATTAGTAATTACGGCGTCAAAAAGATGATTCCTAGGTTAGTAATTGCAGCAGTGTTAGTCAACTTATCATTTACGATTTGCGCTATATTACTGGATTTATCAAATATAGCCGGCTACGCTTTTCAGGACGCCTTCATGGGAATTAAAAATACCATATCCACCGTAGGAGAAAATACAAGTACATGGACATGGTCGGAGGTTATCAGTACAGCGCTGTCGAATGGAGCGCTGGCGATAGGAGCAATAGCATTTACTACGGAATTATTACCAATGTTAGTACCTGCCGCGACATTAGCTGGCTTAACTTTACTCCTCATACTCCTAATCATGGCCGCTCGTCAAGCGCTTATTATTATATTAATTATAATTTCACCACTAGCATTTGTTTGCTACTTACTGCCCGGAACAGAAAAGTGGTTTAAAAAATGGCGAGATTCATTCTTAACAATGCTAGTATTTTTCCCAGCATTTTCTGTAGTGTTTGGTGGAGCTCAATTGGCTGGAATATTAATTATCCAAAACGCCACTGGTCCAAATGGCGCAATAATGCACGTATTAGGCATGCTGGTTCAAATAATACCTTTGGCTATAACTCCTCTAATTATGAAGTTCAGCGGTGGAGTATTAGGTAAGTTCGCCGGATTTGTTAACGATAAGAACAAAGGCTGGTACGACAGAACTAAGAACTGGTCTAAAGGTCGTCGTGAGATCATTAGAAACAAGAAGTTGGCTAATCCTAATATGGCGCGATTCAACCCAAATCGTTTACGTCGTTGGACAGATCATAATGGTAGAGCACTCAAAAAAGAGCTGGAAACTTCACAGAAAAATGCCGAGAATTCATTTAGAGATACAGCCAGATACAAACGACTGGATATGTCAGCTAGACAAGCCACCAGGCGTGCAGATCTGTTATCTGAGCAAGATTCTAATCGTTATCTTGAAGCGACTCAAGGTTATATGGCAGATGACATATATGATAAAAGACCACATTACGATCGCGCTCTACGAGCCGTGTCAGCTAAATACTCAACTTGGCGAGACGCTAAATCCTACCAGCAACAAGCTCAATTTATGTCAGACATTAAAGACTTAGAAACTGAAATTGCAACTGCAGGTCTGATTAAAAATAATGCTCAACGTCAACAGCACAGTGAATTTGCAGAGCAATTGATAAACAGCAAGGAACTTCGAGAGAAGGCTGGCGGGCATGTATTTACAGACGAGAATGGCAACCTAATTGGAGCAAATGCCGCTCTAGCTTCAGCCATAGCAACCAGCCGTAGCGAATACGCTAAGTCGGTCGACGAAGCTCGCCAAATTATAAAACACTATAAGCTAAGTTCAGAAGAGAGACAGGGATTAGCCTTAGGCAGAAGATCTATAAATCTTCCTGGCGGAGTAAGATTGACTAAGGATAGCATATTCGTACGTGAAGCTACAATTGAAGAGCAAATTAAATACGGTACCGCAGCGGAAGTTGCCGAACTTCTTAGTGAATTACCACCAGAATTCCGCGCTTCCGCAGCCTCAGCGCTAGCGGAATCCGGTGTAAAGAATAAAGCGTCATTCTTGGGCGGTAAACTTGTCGATGATATGCTGAAAGGTGATATTAATAACAGAAGTGACCTCATGAATTACTTTGCCAATTGGCTAGAGGGTGGTAAATATAAACCAGAAACTTTAGCGACTACGGATGCTGACGCTGTTAAGTTATTGATGGAAGCTGTAAATACTACATCTGTTCTTACTAATAAGAAACGTCAAGATATTAGAGATGTCATCGACACTATTCTTACCGATAAGAGGTTGTCAGCTAATGCAACTGACGCAGCTAAAGAACAATTTAAGATTTTCCGCAATATGCTATAATCTCCATATTTTGATATAATATAAGCAGTATGTCGGTGTATAAAGTTCCTCAAGATGTCGAGGCGGAGGACAAACTGCTCGGGCCGTTTAGTTTCCGACAGTTTGTGTTCTTAATTATAGCTGTTATCGGAATCGCTATTGCATACGGTTTGAGTACAATTTTTCTACCTTTGGCAATAATTCCTGTGCCGATAATTTTATTCTTTGGAGCGCTGGCTTTACCTCTTAAAAAAGACCAGCCAATGGAAGTTTATTTGGCGGCAGTTATTTCTTTTATGCTAAAACCAAAAAAGCGACTATGGCAGCCTGATGGAATTGAAAGATTAGTCGAAGTTATCGCGCCAAAAGTCGAGGAGAAGACTTACGGTAATAATTACGATCAAGCCGAAGTCCAGCGAAGATTGTCATATTTGGCGAATTTGGTAGATAGTCAAGGTTGGTCAATTCGTGGCGTCAATAATCCGAATAGCTCGATGCGTGCCGATTTATTCAACGAAGGACAGGCAGCTAACGACATATTGGATGAAAATAGTGCTACGGCGCAAAATATCAATCACTTAATAAATCAGTCAGATGTTCGTAGGCGACAAGAAGTTATCCAAAAGATGCAAACAGGACAATCTGTTACGCCGCCTCCTACGCAAACACCTCAATCAGATAATCCTGCTCCAGCCACACCGCTACAAATGAATCCGTACCCAACAATGCGTCAATCTGTATTAAATCCAGTGTCCAGACGGCCTGCCGCGAACACTCCAGCTCAAACTCAACCGACAACCACGCCGCAATCTAGCGTAAACGAGGTGTCACCTGCTATAATAGAACTGGCAAATAACCACGACCTCTCGATTGAAACGATTGCGCGTGAGGCAAATCGAATTCAGCAAGAAAATAAATTATCAGATGAGGAAGTGGTGATTTCACTACGTTAGGTGGGGTTTATGCAACCAGAGTTACAAAATCAACAATCTTATCAGCAGGGTCCGCAAACCAATGCGGCTCTTCCTGGTGTCTCTCAGCAGCCATCAGCAACAATTGGTTCGGGACCAAATCCAACCACACCAGCTCCAGATAAAACACCTGACAACAAGAAGCAAAAAGGACCAATTAGCACCCAGAATACACTGCTTTTCTCTGAAATGCGCGAAAATATGATCATTATGAGCGACGGCAGTTTTCGAGCGGTAGTGGAATGTGAATCGATCAACTTTGATCTGATGAGTTCACGCGAAAGAGAGGGAATTGAGTTTAGCTATCAAAACTTCATTAACTCTCTATATTTTCCAATTCAAGTTCTTATCCGTTCACGCCGCGTGGACATCGGTCCGTATCTGGATAGATTGGCGGAAATTCGCCGCAATCAAGACAATATGCTCCTCAACGTCTTAATGGACGATTATATGGATTTCATTGATATTCTGGCGCAAGAGGCAAATATTATGGATAAGAGCTTTTACGTTGTTGTTCCATATTATCCAGCTGGCGAGGAAAATGCCTTCAAGCAGCAAACTAAGGGATTGTTCAATAGCTTCTTCAGTGGAAAAAAAGAGGCAACCGTAACAAAAATTGATCAAGTTACTTACACCAAAGCCAAAGATGAAATTAAAAACCGCATTGATTCGGTTATGAATGGTCTATTCCAAATGGGCGTAAAAAGCTGGCAATTAAACACCAGGCAACTGGGTGAGCTATTCTACACCTCATATAACCCCGACACGTCGTCACGTGAATCGCTAGAAGAAATTGACCCAAGCGAGCTTACGACCACTTATGTAACTAAGGGAACTGGTCCGTCACCGAGAGGAGGAAGGTCATAATGGCAAAGAAGAAATTAGATGCCGTTGATATTGCCGCTCAGCAACGAGCTCGTGAACAAGCCGAAGTCGAACAGGCCTTCTTAACCGGCGTTCGAACTCTGCGTGATTTTATCGCGCCAAGTAGTATTGAGCTTCATTCTGACCATTTTCGACTTGGCTCAAAATATGGTCGCACAATGTATGTCTATGGCTATCCTCGCCAAATCTACACCGGCTGGCTTAGTTCAATCATTAACATCGATGAAGTGCTGGATATCAGTATGTTCATTTATCCAGTCGATACGCAAATTGTCCTGAATAACCTGCGCAAAAAAGTTACTCAGTTGGAAGCAACCATGAATATCAACATGGAAAAAGGAAAGGTGCGCGATCCAGGCTTGGAAGCGGCTTTGCAAGACGCCGAAGAATTGCGCGATCAATTGCAGATTGGCGCGGAAAAGTTCTTCCGCTACGGCTTATATATTACGCTTTACGCCGACAGCTTGGACGAGCTAAACTTCATCCAGCATAAGATTGAAACTATTTTTGGTCAGCAATTGGTGTTCTCAAAAGTGGCTTCCAGTCAGCAGGAACAGGGATTGAATAGCTCTATTCCACAATTGACTGATGAACTACAGATTCGCCGCAACATGAATACTGGCGCAATTTCAACCAGCTTCCCATTCACTTCAGCCGATTTGACGGACAATAAGGGCGTGCTTTACGGAATTAATATGCATAATAATGGCTTGGTGATTTTTGACAGATTCTCTCTGGAAAACGCCAATATGGTCGTGTTCGCTAAGTCTGGTGCTGGTAAATCATTTACCGTTAAATTGGAAGCTTTAAGAAGTATGATGGTCGGGGCTGATATTGTGATTATTGACCCAGAAAACGAATACCAAAAACTATGCGACGCGGTTGGTGGCAGTTATATTCGATTAAGCTTAAGCAGCGACACGAGGATTAATCCGTTCGATTTGCCACGTGTTATTGATACTGATGAGGCAGATGACGCACTGCGAGCTAACTTGGTGACGTTACACGGACTACTCAGGCAAATGCTGGGCGGCGCAGGAGTAGGAGCTGGCGGGCAAGTCGTAGCAGGATTATCGCCAGCAGAAGAAGCTGATATTGATCAGGCGTTAATCGACACTTATGCACGTGTTGGTATCACTTCAGATCCATTGACACACAATTCCACGCCACCGACAATTTCCGACCTATACGACACCTTACTTCATATGGGCGGAACTGGCCCAAGTCTGGCTCAGCGACTTCGCAAATTTACCTCTGGAACGTTTGCGGGAATATTCTCACAACAGAGCAATATTGATATTAATAATAATATGGTTGTCTTTAATATTCGCGACTTGGAAGATGAGTTGCGACCGACGGCGATGTATATTGTTCTGAATCACATCTGGAACATTACGCGTACCGACCAGAGAAAACGTATGTTGATTGTTGACGAGGCTTGGCAATTGATGAAATATGACGATTCTGCCAATTTCTTATTCTCATTAGCCAAGCGCGCCCGCAAATATCAATTAGGACTAACGACAATCACGCAGGACGTGGAAGACTTCGTTGGAAGTAAAATGGGACGAGCAATCGTTTCCAACTCCTCAATGCAACTACTTTTGAAGCAGTCTGCCAGCGCCGTTGACGTTTTAGCGCAAGTGTTTAAATTGACAGATGAAGAGCAGAAGCGACTAGCCAATTTCCCAGTTGGGCAAGGATTATTCTTTGCTGGACAAAATCACGTTCACATCCAGATTCAGGCTAGCGATACCGAGTATAATTTGATCAATACAAATCCTGTATCGCAACAAATAAAACCGTCAGATTCACCAATCGGCGGCTATGGAGCAGTATAAAAAATAAAGAGAAGATATGGCACGAGTTGATTATACGACGGATTCCGAGACTGACAGCAGATTAAACCCTGCTGAACAGGCTAAGTTTGATCAAATCTCGGCTGGTTATGACAGCGGGTCAGAGTTAAGTGATCGCGAAAAAGATGCCATAAATGACCTTGAACCTCAGTTTGATAATAAAGATTCGGACTTAAATCCTAATCAAAATGATTCCGCCAGCGCTGCCGTTAATAACCAAGAATCTTCTGTTCCTAATAACGGTTTTTATCAGCCATCTGCGGGAAAAAAGCGAAAAAATCTAAAAGCAACTTTAAAACTCGCAAAAAACAGTAGGGGCATAATAGCTATAGTCAGTATTTTACTTTCCATAGCGGCCACTTTTTCAGCTCTTCTACCATTAAAATTAAACTCTCTATTGGACAATATAGATCAGCAAATCGGAAGCGTTGCTAATTATTCAGTAGAGGAGCGCCTACAGTATTTAACTACACGCTGGTTAGCCATGAGAGTTATGAAAGAAGCCTACCCAGGAGATGAAAATATAGTTTTTTGTAAGGGTGGAGGTATGCTCTGTTCTCTTGCATCAACAAAATATGCCGCTTGGTTTGAGGAAATGCTAGACGCTAAATTTGAAAAAGATGGCGTCAACGTAAAAGTAGTTATAAATTCCCATGGACGTTCGGGATTAGGAGGCAAGGCTTCTCATTTCACTATCAAAGCCGTTAACAAAGACCCCGATAGCGTAATGAAAGGCATAGAAAAGGAAATCGGCCATAAAGAAATGAGGGCAAGAATTAAAAAAGATGTACAGAAGATGCATGGTCGCAACTGGTTGATGCGCCACATATCCAAACGTATTTTATATAGAAAATACGGCGTAAAATCGTTTAATATTATACCCGAAAAACGTGTTAGAGCATGGAAAGATTTTAAAGCGAAAATTAAATCCGAATTCACTTCTCGCGCCATCGGAAAAATATCACCAAAATTTGCTGGGGTTATATCTTGTATTAACGGAAGAGATGCATTAGGTTGCGTAGAAACTCTTGATAAAATTAGCAGTAAATTAGATGATAATCTAGAGGAAAAAAGAAAAGCTTCTGAAAAAGACCCTAACGATGCTAAAGCAAAATTAGATTATGAGTCTGCTAAATCCCAAAAAGAAGGTTTTGAGCATTTCTCTTCTGATATAAAAGATGGCAAAGACACTATTTCTAAAATCATCAATAATAAACTAGTTAAAAAATTCGCATTAGCATCAGGTGTTATTGGTGGAATCGATATGATAGCTAGCGCTATAGGAGCTGTAGATTCAGGCGTGCTTGAAGTTACAGGTAGAGCTCAAGTTGCGCAAACCTATGCTTCTTTTGCTTACGATGAAGGCATTAGTCCAGTTGTAGTAAATGACATGATGAAGGCTGGAGATTTAAAGGATATGCGCTATTTAGAGCTTGCAACAGGCCTATTTGACGGAGCTGAATCATCACCATTATATAGTGAAATACAAACTGGCGGATTTGTGTCATCCATACTTCCGATACTATCTGGCAACAGCGTATCAGCATCTGGCGGAATACGAACTAAATGTACTGTTGACGGCAAAGAGAAGGTTGTTACGTTAGATCCAGGCGAACTTGTTTGTCCTGAAAAGAAAGTTGTCCAGGATTATACAGCATTTACTAAATATCCAGTATGGCAAGTACTCGCTGCAGTAGCTAACTTTTGGAATAATTCTATAGGAGCTGTAATTGACGTAGCTGGTGATTTAGTATCTAAAATTACAGAACCTTTGACGAACTTCATACTTAACCTACCTGGTATTAAACAGATAGCAAATCTTTCAGAAAACTTGATAAGTCAAGTGGTTCAATGGGGAATGAGCTACATATTTAATATTCCAGATGTTGGTATTGATGCGCCAGGAAATAATAACTATGAAGGTCTAGTTGGCGCACAAATGACAGCAACAGCAGATAGTCTAGAGAACGGTAAAGCAGAGTCTGGGTCTGGAATTGGAGGTAAATTATTGAGCGATAATGAATTGGCGATGATAGCAACAAAAACAGAGCAAGAAGATAAGGAAGATTTTGAGCAACAACCAATGCTAGCGAAGATATTTGATCCAAACTTAAGAAATTCAGTAGCAAATCAAATGCTTGCCATAATGCCAATCGGTAAAAAATCTGCCATTAATTTCTTAGCAAAAACACCAGCCTTATTATTGTCGCCATTAATGCCGAACAATCGAGCTTCAGCTGCTACTAATAGATTAGCCGTCATGAAATCTATGGGAATACCTTGGTATGGATATACAGATCCTGCAGTACTAAAAGCCGATCCAAACACTTATACTGCCGAAACTTGCAAAGCTTATGACGATGCCCGAAAAAAGAGTTTAGAAAGGGACCGAAGTACGGGATATGTTGTTCCTGTTTATAAGAAATCTGATCCTTGCGCTCTAGAGGAAGTAATAGCCAGCCTATTGGCTAATCAAGCTGGAGACACAGATAGTAAATATTATATTAAAGATCCTGGAGAAGGCGCTTCTAAAGAAACTTCATCATCAACTGGAGAAGCGGTTGGCGAACCACAATTAGAGGAAGCACAACAAAACGGATGGGGAGGCCATAGTAACGGAGAAATTCCAGATTCAGAATTGCAAGCTCTATCTTTCTCGCCGGGCAATAAAATGAATAAGAAAGCTGCGGCGGCCATGGAAGAAATGAATAAAGCATACAAAGCCGATAACGGGTCAAACTTAACTATTAATGAAGCATATCGAGATTGCGCAACACAGATTAGATATAGAAAAGAACTAGGGGAAAAAGCTGCTCCAGCTCCTCCATGTAGATCAAACCACGGTTGGGGCCTTGCCGCAGATATTGAAGTTGGCGCGTTTGGGTCTTCTACATACAATTGGCTGAAGGCTAACGCTCATAAATACGGTTACGTACATCCAGCTTGGGCTGAACCAGGCGGTAGCAATCCTGAACAATGGCATTGGGAATACGCAAGGAAGGTTAATTAAGATGAAAAAAATTATTATATTTTCCCTAGTCACAATCTTACTGTTGCCACAATCAACCTTAGCACTAACAGAGGCAGACTACCCTGCTCAGAATATACGATTATATGATCCAAAAAGCTCTGCTTGCACCGAAGCTGCAGGTTCCGTGTCAGCCGATTTATCTAAAAATATTCCATCAGACTGGGGAAAAATTTTCTCAGCAGCTGCAGAAAAATTCGATGTTAATCCTAATTTCTTAGCAGCACTATATCTAACAGAGCAGGGAAATACCTGGAAGCCATTAAACTCTCATTGGGAATCTTCACGGGCTGGCGCTAGTGGTCCTATGCAATTTATACCGGGAACATGGGCTGGCCATGCTCAAGATGGTAACGGCGATGGTAAAGCTGAAGTAACAAACCCTTACGATGCAGTTTTTGGAGCTGCGCATCTAATCAAATCTATGGGCACAGATAAAAAGACTCCCTTGGGAGATATTGGCAGTCCATGGAAAAGACAACCTAAGACTATTTTATATGCGGCAGGAGAATATAACTGGGGTGGCGGTAATGTCCAAAGTCACACCTCTGATTCTAGTCCTCTGACTGATGCTCCGACAGAAACTCAAAACTATCTTAAAAACATCTACGAATTATTCAATAGCGATTTTACAAAGTCAGGTCATCCAAACTACAGAGATCCAGCATCCACCGGAGAAGGTGGCAACGGAAGTAGTGTTGTAAGTGCATCAAGTTGCGCAAACAATACTGGCGGCATACATGCCGGAAGTATAGTAGAAACAGCAAAAGGACTGATAAATAAAGATAATCCAGGCACAGCATCACAGGCATATAGAGACGCCAGAGCTAAATATAACAAGGAGGCAGGAGATGACATGACAGATTGCGGCAAATATATTGCTACTGTTATGCGTGCCAGTGGAGCTGACCCAGACTATCCGTCAGCAGGAACAAGCATTCAGAGAAATTATGTGATGAATTCACCAAAATATACCATCATAAATACTAAATCACCTAGCGATCTCCAACCTGGCGACATATTAGTAAATAACGGACACACTATGTTGTATATAGGCGACCAAGGTAACGGAAATGTTGCAGCAGAAGCATCGCTTGGAGATCATCCACCTAGGTATGCTAATATTGGTCGTGTACAGACACAGCTAGGGTTCTCAGATAATGTAGTAGCGAGGTTAAATAAATAATTATGTTCAATATTTTTACGCAATTAGATCGCAAAGTCAAAATAGCTATCGTCTCATTCGTAGCTCTATCTATCTCACTGATTATATATGCAGTTTATCTACTGCAATTCGATGCCACGATATATGTATATTCCATACCCGACAGCTTGACGATGTCTTATGGTGACGTAAAAAACCAGCGAATTTCATCTAGGAAAGATATTAAAGTAAAGCACGGTAACCATAAATTTACTTTCTCAGCTAACGGATTTGAAAGTTATACTACAGAAATAAATATTAACAAAAACGAGAAGAAAAACATCATATTCGCCTTAGAACCTGTTACAGATGAAGCTAAAAAAGAATATGCAAAAGACAAGTACGCTGATATCAAGGAGGGTATAGCTGGTAAAAAAGGTAAAGAAGCTACTCGTCAATTGGAAAATAAAAATCCCGCTATCAAATCTTTACCTATCCACGGCAGAGATTTCTATATATTTCCATGCGACAGATATCGGTCTGAAGGAGATAAGACTATAGGAATATGTATAACAGTAACAGACTATTTTAACCGCTCTCAAATTGACGAGGCGTTTGCCAAGCTAAAAGAAAAGGGGATAAACCAAGAAGATTATGACATCAAAGTCAATAATCACATCTGGCCAACAGAGAAAGAGAAGTCTACAGGAGTTGCAGTTCAATGTAGAGGCTCGAATCCTGACTGGTGCTACACCTACAGAGATATTTAGCTCTTAAGCGGCATAATAATGTGCGTATAATCAGGATTTTTTACCTGCTCGCGAATTACGCACGGCGACAATTTGCCATTGAACGAAAATACGATTTCATCCGCGTCAATAATATTCAAAACCTCAGTTAGATAGCGCGAATTGAGAGTAACTTGACCGTCTGCGGATATTTTGGCTGTTGCCTCTGAAGTATTCTCGCCAAGTTCAGACGCAATCGAATGAATAGAAAGCAGGGAATTTTCCTCTGATGCGGTAATTGTAATTCCACCACCAGATTCACGCGCGAATAACGCCGCAATTTTCGTAACTCGACTAAAATCAGACTTCTTAATAACAATTTCAGTTTCCGCAGTCGCTGGAATCAATTGACGATAATCAGGGAATTTCCCATCAATCAATCGGCTAACAATTTCCATATCTCCCGTCTTAAAACAAACTTGAGAATCGTCAAAAAGAACCGTAATTTTCTTCTCATCGCCGACACTCTTACTGACTTCCGCCAGAGTAGACGCAGGAATGATCGCTGAAACTTCATTATCCGACTTTATCAGACGCTTTTCTGCTAGCCTGTAGCCATCAGTAGCAGCCAAGTATAGCGATCCTTCATAATTATGCCAATAAACTCCCGTGAGCACCGCTCGCGTAACGTCAGAGCTAACAGCCAACTTCGTTTGGACTATGGCTTTCTTTAAATCCTCAACGTCAATTTCATATTGCATAGCGGTCTTTTCATCAATTGTAGGCAGCTCAGGATATTCGTCAGCCACCACGCCATTGATAACTGATGAGAATTTTCCTGAAGTTATATGCAAATGCTCGTTTTTGGTTTCAAGTTCCACTGGACCGCTTGGCAAGTTTGTAATGAATTCTGATACCAATCGGGCAGGGATTGTAATAGATCCATGATCTTCAATTTTCGCACCAATGTATTGAGTGGAAGCAATTTCCAAATTTGTTCCAGCAATCAATAATCTTCCTCCATCGGTACGTAATAAAATATTATTTAATATCGGCAGTTCATTGCGGCTTGATGCGATATCTTTGATTAGATTAAGTGCTTTTGCAAGTTTTTCTTGGGTGACTGATACTTTCATTATACTTTCCTTAATTTTTAATTAGTCTTAATAGTAATAGGTGCTGTGGAAACTGGGTAAAAAATGTGTTCAAACAGGGGTAAAGTGGCGATAAAATAGGTGGAAAACTCTGTGTGCTATTTGTGGACTTTATAGTGGATATTTGCGTATTATTCCACCGCTCGCCGACTTGTCGATTTATTTCCACAGATCTGTGTGCTAGTAAGTCGCCGCAAAAACACAGCATCTGCACAGCTTTTCCACAATTAATGAACATATAATTTGTCCTTGATGTCGTTAATTTGTTCGCGAATACTGACATTTGTAAGGCTTTCCTTGGTGATTTTTTCAATTGAATGCATAGCGGTCGTGTGGTCTTTTCGCCCAAGTTCTTGGGCAATTTTCGGAAAACTCATTTTCAGTTCACTACGCAAAAGGAACATTGCAATTTGTCTTGGCATCGCGATAAATTTATCTCGTCTGGATGAACACATATCTTTTACGTCAATATTATAATAGCGTGCCGTCTTATCAATTATTTGTTTGGCGGTTATATGTTGCGGTCTATTGCGTTTAATATCTCCCAAAATTCCTTCAGCCGCCGCTAAATCAGGAGTGAAATTTTGCATTTCCGCATAAGCAAGCAGTCGATTCAAAGCGCCTTCCAGTTCGCGAATGTTCGTCTTAAAGTTGGTCGCTAGATATTCTACAACATCGGAATCTAGTTCGGTATTGCTGAGTTCGGCTTTTGCTTTAACAATAGCGCAACGAGTTTCGTAATCGGGCATCTGAATATCAATCGCCATACCCCATTCAAATCGACTGCGCAAACGATCTGTTAGAGTAGGAATACTTTTTGGTGGTTTATCTGAGCTAATGATGATTTGCTTGTTGTTTTGATGAAGATCGTTAAATGTATGGAAAAATTCGTCCTGAGTTTTTTCTTTCCCAGCGATAAATTGCATATCATCGACAATCAATACATCGACATTGCGATATTTATCAGAAAAACCTTTTTTCTTGAATCGAATGGAATCCAGAAACTCATTAACAAACGTTTCCGTAGTAATATAAAGCACGCGCGCCGAAGGTTGTTTTTTAATTATCTCGTTACCAACAGCTTGCATTAAGTGAGTTTTACCAAGTCCAGAGCCTCCGTAAAGATAGAGCGGATTATATTTTTCTCCTGGATGTGCGGCGACCGCTTGGCAAGCGGCATAGGCCAAGTCATTACTTGAACCGACGATGAAATTGTCAAAGGTATACCTGGGGTTAAGATTACTTGAATGGGATTTCCTCGATGGTAAAATCAGCGGCTTCACTGCTTCTTGTTGTCCACTTTTATCAACCTCACGATTAACGCGCGGTTTTTTATTGCTAGATTCGACGTTATAAGAAATGGATGGGGCATTAATGCCGTTGTGAGCCAAGGCCTCTAATATTTGCGGATGAAATCGCTTTTCAAGTTGAGTTCTAGCAAAAATATTCGGCGCAATTATAAGAACCTCTTTGTCGGATATTATTTCCAATTTGGTATTTTTGAACCACGCAGTAAACGACGAAGACGATACAGTTACTTCAATCTCACCTAAAACACCCTGCCAAACCGCATGACTATCCACGAAAATCACTCCCTCAAATTCTGTTAACTGTCTTTACTATAACAAATATGGGGAGTTTTCCACAAGTATGAACGGAGTAGAAATGTTACCATTCAAAACAGGGGTGGAGTTTTCCACAATTAAAATTCTCATCTGTTAAAACTGTGGAAAAATATACGTCGATAGTGGAAAAGTCATTGTCGACTTGCAAAAAGTACTGAAAGAATATATACTATTTGTTGATATGCCAAAGCGAACATTTCAACCACACACCCGACACCGTGCAAAGACGCATGGTTTTAGGGCACGAGTTTCTACCAAGGCTGGTAGGATGGTTTTGAAGCGCCGCCGCCTAAAGGGTCGCGCTAAAATTGCTATTTAATTAATAGCTAAAAATTATCCCGTCGATGAAGGCGGGATTTTTTGATATAATTGTAAAATATGTTACAACAATGTAATCGGTTTCACGGTCATGGCAGTCTTAAGTTTGTCTATAAAAATGGACAGGCGGTTCGTTCGTCTATAGCCACGATAAAATATGTGAAGAACCCATATCGAAGTCATAGCAGATTTGCGGTTGTTGTTAGTAAAAAAGTTCTAAAATCAGCGGTGCGCCGGAATCGTATACGTCGACGTGTTTATGAAATTATTCGCCTGGAATTGCCTAATATGAAAAATGACCAAGATGTGGCTGTTATTATATTTTCGGCGGAAGTTTTATCGATGCCACATAAAGACTTAAAGCAGACAATAAAGAATCTTTTCTCTCAAGCTCAACTGTATAAATAGGCGCTTTTTTGCTATAATTAAGACATGAGTTTTTTTGATGAGTTTATTGTTCGACCGATTTTAAATTTGCTAATGGCTATTTATAGCCTGATTCCGGATTTTGGTGTTAGCGTCATTATCTTTACGATTATTGTAAGACTTTTACTTTGGCCGCTAATTAAGAAGCAGCTTCATCAGGCGAAAGCCATGCGTAAAATGCAGCCAGAGCTTGTGAAGATCAAAAAACAGTACGCAAAAAATCCACAAATGCGCAACTTAGCGATGGTGGAGCTTTATAAAAAACACAACGTCAGTGCCTTTGGTTCAATTGGCGTTATGATTATTCAGCTGCCAATTTTGATTGCGATGTATCGAGTGGTGCAGATTTTCGTCTCTAGCCGCGCTGACTTGGGTAAATACGTTTATGATTTTATGAAAAATCTACCGGTTGCTAATAATTTAGTGAATAATCCGGATCAATTTAATCAGAATTTTCTGGGAATTATAGATTTGACGCAACACGCAATATCAAAGAATGGAATTGTTATTGGCTTGGTTATTTTGGCGGCAGTCGCAGCGTATTTGCAATATTTAACTTCAAAACAATTGTCGCCCCAATCTGACAGCAATCGTAAATTGCGTGACATTTTAGCTGAGGCTGGCGATGGAAAAGAGGCAGATCAGGCGGAAGTAAATGCTATTATGACGCGAAAAATGATGAAATTTATGCCAGTAATGATGTTCTTCGTGATTGTGTATTTGCCGGCAGCTTTGGCGCTTTATTTGACGACAGCCAGCGCCGTGGGATATCTACAGAACTATATCATATTCAAGCAAGACTCTAAAGAAATGCAAGAAATTGCAGATAAAAAATCATCTCAAAAATCTAAAGCATCGACAAAAATCGACAAACGTGTTAAAAAAGCTACAGAGGCTAGGATAACTCGGATCAAGGCTAAGGATTAAGGAGGATTTATGGACCAAATTGAAACGGTTGAATTTGTAAAAAAATATTTAGAGGATTTGCTAACGTTCTTTGACTTGAATCTGGAAGTTTCAGTAAAAATCGAAGATGGAATTGTTGTAGCTTCAATTCCGCATAGCGAGCGAAGTAGCATTTTAATCGGTAGAAATGCGGAGACATTGCGTAGTATCCAGAACCTTTTGTCGACAGCGCTTCGTCATAAAGAAGCGTCAACTGTTCGGGTGAATTTGGATATTGCGGACTATAAAAAGCAGCATGCTGAAAAAATTGCCGAAAAGGCGCGCGGCTGGATTGAGGAAGTTCGACGAACTGGCGAGTCAAAGGTAGTGAATTTGAATGCTGCTGATCGCTGGACAGTGCATCACTTGGCTGGTGAATATAGTGATATCAATACGCATTCTGAAGGTGAAGGTCGCGAACGACGGTTGATTATTAGTCAGAAGAGTTCTTAGCATCTTTAAAGACTATTCTGGAGTATAGAACGTAATTCCAAACGAGGCTGACCACCGTGGCGGCTAGTTTGCTAATTAATAGAGCGAGTGATTTATTTAATCCAAAGTTTATAAATATCGGTGTGATAATAGCGATAATAATTGTCTGAATTACCCATAAACCAAATAGTGTAACTGCCGCGAATAAAAGAAATTGTTTTTTCAAGTTTTGGGATGTTGACTTGAAAGTATATTTTTTATTTGCAAAAAACGAGAACAAAAAGGCAACGAATGTTGATATAAAATTAGCAAACTCTTTTGGGATATTTAAGAAGATTGTTAGACTAAAAAGTATGCCAAAATCTAGTACTGTATTAGTACTACCAACGATAAGAAATCTTAATTTATCGGCGTGTTTTTTTAATATTTCCTGCATGATACTCCTCTATTAAATATAGCGGTCTGTTTTTTGTCTCAATAAATATCCGTCCTACGTATTCGCCAATTATACCTAGGGATAATAGCTGAACTCCGCCGAGGAATAAGATAACTGCCATTAAGGAAGAATAGCCAGCTCCGGTGGAAACTCCGAACAAAGGGCGAACTAAAAGATAAATAATCCAGACAAAAGCAATGAACGAAATGATGAAGCCGAAAATAGTTGCCATTCGTAGCGGTGCAGTAGTAAAGCTGGTAATTCCGTCGATTGCCAAGTTAAGTAGTTTCCGGTAATTCCACTTAGTTTGACCAGCTAATCTGGGGTCGCGATTATAAAATATCTCTTTTTTCTTATATCCAATCCAGCTGAAAATCGCTTTTGTGTTGCGCTGGGATTCGCGGAATTTTTGCAAAGCCTCAATGCATCGGCGATCCAGTAAGCGAAAATCTCCAGTGTCGACCTGAATGGGGATGTTGGTCGATTTTTGCAATATTCTGTAATACCATTGGCTGGTTTTCTTCTTCAGCCAGGTTTCGCCTTGTCGATTATTGCGGCGAGCATAGACGTCACTGTAACCATCTTCCCAATACGAAATCATTTCCTGGATGAGCTCCGGCGGGTCTTGTAAATCCGCATCGATAATCACCAGAGCGTCACTTTTTACGTGGTCAATTCCAGCTATCATGGCAATTTCCTTACCGAAGTTTCGCGATAGATTTATATAGCTAATTCGAGAATCTTTTTTCGATTGCTCGGCTATGATTGAAAAAGATTTATCAGTACTGCCGTCGTTTATGAAGAGAAATTCGAATTGATAATCGGGCGTGTTTTTTGTAAATTCGTCCAAGCGTCTAAATAATTGCGACAAAACGGATTCTTCGTTGTAGACAGGAATGAGAAGAGTGATGGTTTTCATGGTATTAAATATATTATTTTATTCTGAAAAAATGCTTAAATTTTAATAAACCAGTTTGATTTGGTAGCGGTCCATCGTGAATAATATTTCGAATATAGTCGACGGAAACCTTACGATTTTTTTGGATATGAAGACGTTTTTTATAAGCTGCCGGTTTGTGAATAATTGATACTAAAGCTCCCTTGAATGCAGGCCAACCGTTGCCGTGGCGGATTGCGCTGGCAAAAATCAACCAATATGTCAGTAAAAATCGTACACCAATATACCAAAATAGTTTACCCGGAACATTTTTAATGAAGACTAACGGCAAGTTTTTAAAAGTATTGTAGACAGCTAATCCGGGAACTTTTTTACTACTAGCGCCAACTTTATGATAAGCGATAGCCTTAGGTGTGAAGCGAACTTTCCAGCCGGCTAATTGTGTTCGGAAGCTTAAGTCGACATCCTCATAATACATGAAGAAATCTTCATCAAACATATCTATATCATCAAAGATTTTTGCACGATAAATAGCACCGCCGCCAGTTGCACCAAATACTTCTCCAGGCTTAGTTGGTGTGTTTTTTATGGGCTCATCACGGTTTCTTGGTCCAGGAAGTCCCCACGTTGTGTAAAAATCTCCAGTTGTATCGAGAGTCTTGCTATTGCGTCTTTGTAAGATTCCAGTCGCAATTCCGCATTGTGGGTATTTTGATAATTGATAAATGAGAGATTCGCACCAGTTTTTATCAGCTATCGCATCCGGATTAAGTACTCCAATATATTCAAAGTCGTTTTTTAGGGCGTAGATTAATCCTGTATTAATTCCTCCCGCGAATCCTAGATTGTCTGAGTTTTCGAGTAAAACGATCTTTTCTTTTTTATGTGATGATATATATTCTTCAAATACAGTAACAGAATTGTCGCTACTATTATTATCTACTATAACAATAGTAGGTTTTAAGGTTTGTTTTATTAATGAATCTACGCACTCTATAGCGTCGTCGGATCCGTTCCAGTTAAGAACTATAATTGCAAGTCTATTCATAATGTTCTTTTTGTATTGTATAATAGGTGATGTATATTATGAAGTGGCTAGAGGTTTTTAATAGAAAAAATAGGATTCTCTTAAGGGAGTTAGTTATTACGGATTTTAAATTGAGATATCAGGGTTCTGCTCTCGGATATGTATGGAGTGTTCTTAAGCCGCTTTTTCTATTTTCGATATTGTATGTAGTTTTTGATAAATTTTTAGGAGTAGGAAGGAACATAGAACATTTTCCAGTGTATTTATTGTTGGGGATAATTTTATGGAACTTCTTCGTAGAAGCAACTAATCAAGGTTTAAACTCTATAGTAGGTCGAGGTGACCTACTCAGAAAGATTAATTTTCCTAAATATATTGTTGTAATTTCTGGCACTGTATCATCATTGATAAATTTACTATTTAATATGATAGTGGTGCTTTTATTTGTGTTAGTAAATGGGGTTCAATTATCATGGATGTCGCTATTAATCGTACCGCTAATAATTGAACTGTATATATTTGCTTTAGGAGTGGCTTTTTTCTTGTCCGCTCTTAATGTTAAGTCGCGAGATACTGGATATCTATGGGAGGTATTTACTCAGGCTGCATTTTACGCCACCCCTGTTATTTATCCAATGCAGATGGTTTCACAGAAGAGCAATTTTGCTGTTGATCTGTTGTTTCTTAATCCTGTTGCACAAATTATTCAAGATAGTAGATATGTGCTTATAACTAAAGATACGATGATTATGTGGAATAGATTAAGCCCGCTAATGATGTCTGTACCGTTTTTAGCTATAGCTATAATAGTTCTGTTTGCAGTTTGGTATTTTAAGAAGCAGTCAAAGACATTTGCGGAGGAGATTTAGGATATATGAAGGACGTAGTTATAGAGGTTAACTCTCTTACTAAGACTTTTAAGATACCAACAGAGTCTAGCAACGGGATTAAACAGAAGACTATTAATTATATTAAAGGCAAAAAAGGCTACAGGGAATTTACGCCATTAAAAAATATATCTTTTGATATTAAAAAAGGTGAATTTTTTGGAATAGTGGGTAAAAATGGTTCGGGTAAGAGTACTTTATTGAAGTCTATAGCTCAAATTTATTCTCCGACGGAGGGTTCAGTACGAGTAAATGGATCTCTTGTCCCATTTATCGAGCTGGGTGTTGGTTTTAATCCAGAATTAACAGGTAGAGAAAATGTATTTTTAAATGGAGCTTTACTGGGATTTAGCCATAAAGAGATGGAACTGATGTATGATGATATTGTTGAATTTTCTGAGTTGGCAGATTTTATGGAAGAGAAGCTTAAGAATTACTCATCAGGGATGCAGGTTAGGTTAGCTTTCTCTGTAGCTATTAAAGCTCGTGGCGATATTTTAATGCTTGATGAAGTGTTGGCTGTAGGGGACGCGGCTTTTCAGCAGAAGTGTTTTGATTATTTTGAAAAAGTTAAACGTAGTAATCAGACTGTGGTTTTTGTGACGCATGATATGAATGCTGTACGCAGATTTTGCTCGAGAGCCATGTATATAGAAAATGGAACGATAAAACATATTGGATCACCTCAGGAAATTGCCGATATATATACGGAGGTTAATATGGATGCGGTTACTAGTGCAGAGGAAGAATCTCATGACGATTCAGTTAGTATGTCTGTTGATATACCTAGTAAAAAAAATTTTACGCAAGAAGACTCGATTGATATTGGCGTGACTGTAGATGGTATTACTGAAGATGTTTTTGTGAATATATCCTTTGTGTACGGAGGGTTTGTATTTGCTGATCGCAATTGTAGAGACACTCCTAGTGACTTTATACAAAACAATAGGAGGGTTAATTTCAATCAGAGTTTGGATGGCTTTAATCCTGGCAAATATGATATTCATATGTCATTACACCGTAGGGCTGATGATGGCATAATTAAACATTTGCCACGAGCATTTTCGTTTATTATTACAGGTAAAGATGATTTTCGTGATGGTCCAATGAGAATGACGGGAAAATGGAGCGTAAAGAAGAGGAGATAAAATCAGATGAAAAATAAGATTATAAAGAGTACAAAATTTGTTATTAGAGCAACATTGCATCCGTCGTACGGCAGTGAACAAGTAAAGTTGTTTCGCGATCGTAGATCTATTAATAAGAAACGATATGAAGATTATATTAAATGGTTTGATAAGCATAAAGTCACCGATGGGCAACTTGAACTGCAAAGAAAATACTCCAAGGAGTTTAAGCAGCGTCCATTGATTAGTATTTTGTTGCCGACATATAATACAAATCCAGTATATCTGCGTAGCTGTATTGACTCTGTCTTATCTCAGAGTTATGACAACTGGGAGTTGTGTATTTCTGATGATAATTCTACTAGCGATCAAACAAAGAGTGTTATAAATGAATATGTAGAAAAGTATAATAATATTAAGGCTACATTTCGTAAAGAAAATGGTCATATATCAAAGTCATCTAATACAGCTCTTTCGATGGCGAAAGGTGATTATATATCATTACTCGATCATGATGACATTTTACCTCCCAATGCCTTGTTTGAAGTGGTTGATGTTATAAATAAAAATCCTGACGTAGATCTTATTTATACGGATGAAGACAAGATCGATAGTGACGGTATTCATATAGAACCATTTTTTAAACCTGACTGGAGTCCTGATTTTATGAATTCATGCAACATGGTAACGCATTTTGCTACCATAAAGGCAGGTATAATTAGAGGTGTTAATGGATTTACTGTCGGAACACATGGCGCGCAAGATTGGGATTTATTTTTGAAGATTTCTGCTAAAACTAATAATATTTATCATATTCCGAAAATTTTATATCATTGGCGTAAATCTGAGACATCTACTGCTATGAATGCTGATAGTAAACCGTATGCTTATATAAATCAAAAGAATGTCCTTCGTAGTAGTGTAAGACAAAGAAGAGAAAATGCTTATATAGATTCTCATGTTGCGTTAGGATTTTGGCGTAAAAAATATGTAATCCCGACAAATCCGTTGGTGTCAATTATTATACCAACCAAGGATAATTTTAGATATATAAAAAAATGCATAGATTCAATTATTGAAAATACTTCGTATCCATATTTTGAAATAATAATTGTAGATACGGGATCTACGGATTCTCGAGTAAATGATTTTTATGAAAAATTGATAGATAATAATGGCAATGTGCATGTTATTAAATACAAGAAGAAATTCAATTTTTCAGATGCATGTAACTATGGTGCAAATAATTCTAGTGGAGAATATCTGCTATTCCTTAATAATGACACAGAGGTTATTACTCACGACTGGATCCAGTCATTGCTTGAGCATGCTCAGCGTCCAGAAGTAGGGATGGTTGGACCTAAGCTTATATTTGAAGATAAGACAATACAGCATGCTGGAATAGTCTTATCTGAAAGAGATATCGCATTCCATCCGTTTTATGGTCAGGATGAGCGTACAGATATATTTACGTATATTTATACCGCCAATATTCGTAATGTCTCGGCAGTAACTGGTGCTTGTTGTATGGTTAGTCGTGATAAGTTCAATAAGGTGGGTGGATTTGATAATAAACTTCGTATAACGTATAACGATGTAGATCTTAACCTTAAATTACGCAAAGAAGGCTATTATAATGTTTACACTCCATACGCAGAGTTATTCCATTATGAGTCTAAGAGTGTTGGTCGCATAAACACGAGCGAGAGAGATACTAGCGAACTAGAGAGCGCCCAAAAAGAGATGCGTAAGAGATGGGGTGAATACTTGAAGAGGGATCCATTCTATAATGATAATTTTGAGCAATTTGGTCCGGGCTATAGGTTACCCGAATAACGTTAACTATTAATTATAAATAACCGCGACAGTAAGTTGTACTGCCGTGGTTATTTATATTATTTACGATGTAAAGATGTATGAGTTATTATACTTAGTATATTCCTGATGATGTAGATATGTGGCTAGCCCATGATTGTTGACCGTCGCCCCATCCATGTACTTCGACGGTATTATTGGTTGTACCTCTGTATTTGACATAATAGATAGTGTCTTTTCCTCTTCCTTGCAAGTCGGCTGCTACTATGTCATTCGATCCTATCACATAGCCAGATTCTGGGTAATTACTTGCGGTGTGACGTACCCAGTTTTTTAACGAAGAATCCCATACGTGAAATTCGATAAGACCACTCGTAGTGTTGTCATATTTAACATATATGAATTCATCTTTTTTATCTCCATCAAGATCTGCTGCAATAACTCTTCCTGTGTTCATGCTAGCTGAAGGGTGGCTTGTTGCTGTGTGCCTAAACCAACTAGTTCCATTATTATTCCAACCATGCACTTCAATCATGCCAGAATTAGTCTGCTCATAATTAATCAGATAATATTCGTCATTACCATCGCCATCAGTATCTGCTGTTATAACTTCAGAAAATAGCGGATCAATAGGTCCGGCAGATGTTGCAGTGTGGGCTAGCCAACGCAATCCATCTTGAGTCCACGTATGAAACTCTACTCTACCACTTGCGGTTCCATTGTAATCAACCTTTGTTAATACGGTATTTTTGCTATTAACCTTCCTTGATATAACCTTGCTGTACTGCTGATTAAAGGTGTATGAGTTTGTCGCTGTATGCTGAGACCATGCCTGTAAGTTACTATTGGCCCATGTATGCATTTCGGCGCATTTACTGCCGGTATTATTAGGAACGGATATGGTTAAGGTGTCATTATTTCCATTTATTCTAGTCGGTATAATTCTAGCACCAGTTTCTACGTTAGGTATATTCTGTCCGTTTTTGCAAGAGAATGAACTGCTTGATCTAGTATCTCCAAACCAGTCTGTAAAGTAATTATAAAAGTTACGATTACCATAGGCGCTACACCCATCACCTGCGCCATACCCAGATGACATAGCAGCGGCATTTGGTTGATATGGTGTATAACTATAAAGAGCGGCGGTTGTCCAATTCTGAATATTTATATTTGATCCTCCGCAAGCAGCATTTGGGCTCCATTGAACGAAATTTATGCCTGTTGTATATGGTGAAAACCAATTAGGACTACGTGTTATTATGTAGTGAAAGTGTTTCGCTGCCCATTCTAGCTGGTTTTCTAGACCAAAATATTTACTATCACACGCGGCGGTGTCTGGACATCCATAGCCAGTTGCGCTTTTGAATTGCCCACGAGTTGGCCACGTGTCGGTAACTAGGGCTTGCTCTTTTTGGAGTAAAACTATTAAAAGCTGTGGGTTTACATGATATTTTTGAGAGATATCAAAGATTAATTGAGCGGCGCTTCTCCCGTCTTTTGTTTTATAATCACGGAGACAGGTATATGGAGGGCTATGCCACCCTTTCGATGCGGCATACTGAGCGCGAGTTATATCAGGTCTTCCAAACTCACTGGCTGGTTTGGCGCCATTTGTATCACATTGGGGAACTTTACTATTTAAAAATGACTGAATTTGGCTAGCACTCATGGATCCGTAATTTGTTGCTACGGCATCATCCATAATATTGCCTGGGTCAAAATCATTTAATACTGCAGATGCTGGCGTAGAAGATAATATCACCCCTAAGCATATTGACGTAAGTATGCCTAATTTTAATATTAATTTCTTCATATAGTTATTTCTCCTTCAGTATCTCCAGTCACGTTGTTGTCTTCATAATGAATGTTTATTGTCCATTTTCCAGGTGACAATTGAGATAACGGAACGTTAAATCCTTTACAGCTAGACGTACTTGGACCAGCTTGCAGTTCTACGCTATTGGAGTACGTTTGTCCGCTAGTATTGTGCATTGATAACGTACATCTTCCACTTGATGATATAGTTTGGATCAAACTACGGATATAAAGAGTGTTTGAATCTTTATCGACTGTTGTGGTTGTTATACTTACTCCAACTGTTGGTTTTTTTCCGTTGGATGATGGAGTCGGTTCTGGCGAAGGGTCGCTTCCTTGTAGTGTTTTAGATTTTTGACCTGATGACTCTTTTCCTGACTTATTGGATGCATCATTTAATGATCTTTTTTTTATGTCTTGACCAGCTGTTTTCTGTTCCTCGGTGACCGTGTTAAATTGATTCTGGATGAAGGGCCAGAACTTAAATTTATAGGAAATTAAGCCATAGCCTGTTATAGACAATAGTATAATAGCTATCAGAATCAATACTTTATTTTTTTTATTTTGTTTTTTCTGTATTTTCATAATTGTTACCTAATCAACACTACTATAGCAGATATAGATAAAACGGTAAAGCTTTAAAAAGTTCTTTTATAGAATAAAATATCTCCATTATGTACAGTGACTTTATCGATTAGTTCATAGCAAGGTAGCTGTAATGGTGTTGTAGCTAAGACTCGAGTAACGGTTTTTCCTATATGATTGCTACAACTCAATTTTGCAATAAATACGTCCGGCTGACTAAGTACGAGATCTTTATCTATGGTGTCAGATAGAAGTATATGTGCATACCTGTTATAAATTGTCCTATCTTTTGACGCTTTTGACCAGAAATCTTTATCAGGGTAAGTATTGACTCCCGTAATTGATTTCCTATTTGCCATTTGAGGGAAATTTTCTAGCACGCTTGTGCCAGACAATCCCCATGTGTCGTCACTAGACGAGGTAGAGATAATCTTTTTGATTATAGTATTATCGTTATATCCGCTTCCTAGACCTCTATATAACGGCTGTATGGTTATTGTTGACATAATGCATAAAGAAGAGAGTACTAACAGTCCAAGGTTCTCCTTTTTTATAAATATAAGGGCTAGTCCACCAGAAAGGCTTATTGCGGCTAATAATAATACGCGAAGATCCCCAGCAAAGTTACGATTGAACTTTACGACATATACGATGGTGCAGACGTAAATAATAATCACCATTGTTGAATATAGATATGGTAAATAGCGATATTGTGATGAAAATTTTATAGTATTGGTAAGCGTGTATATTAATGAAAAGATTCCTATAAAACCTAATCCAAGCTGCAACCTTGTTATCGGTACAAGATGCATCATGAAAGGTTTTGCTATTGAAGAGAATCCTGGAATAAATAAATGAGATATGAATATTAAGCAGGAAACAAAAATAGCAACTCCAACCCAATCTATAGTTTTATTTTTACGCCATTTGCTATATAAAATAAACAGTATGGGAATGATAAATGCAAAAGGCGTGATGATAAATGCAGACATTTCACTTTGATTAATGGATCCTTTACTCGGATCTATCGATGAAATGGATGCGTCATCCATAAGTCGGTATTGACTATAGCCAGTGAGACCGATTAGATCAGCCTGCGATGGAGCTCCCGAATGTACGAATCGTGCCCCGGGATAATCTGTACCAGAAATGGCTTGTACGGCATCTATTCTGGTGATTAAAAATATACCAACTATGCCGATCGCTGCTATAGCAGATCCTACTATGAATGCTGTATTTACGTATAGTATTTTTCGCAATTTTTTGGGTATTTTTCTCCAAGTATTTATATAATAGCCAATCGCCACTAGAAATACAGTGATGACAACAGGCACTTGAAAGGCCGGGTATAATAGTAGGGCGAAGCTTACCATTGAATAGGTTAATAAAAGTGATAGTGTGAGATTCGATATTATATCACCATGTTTATATCTCTTTAAAAAAGACAAAGATTTATTTTCTATTAATTTCATTATTAATAGCAGTATAACAATTCCCCAGACAATACTCATTATAGTAATGGTTTGGTACCACCAGAATATAAAAGGAGTGAAAGAGCCTATGATAGCGATAGATCCTGACAGCGCGTATTTATTGGGAAGAAATTTTAACGATAGAAAGTATATACTTAATAGCAATGATGCTAATAATAGCCACCATTTAAAGGCAAAAGCAAACTCGAAAGGAACTATTAAAAAGGCAAGATTTTGAGGTCGGAATACTGTTGACCATTCTTTATATGGCGCATCAGACACAAGGCTCATATTCTTGCCAGAATTGCCAAAGTTCTTGTTGATTAGTGGATATCCAGCTTCTTTTTGTGCAATTGTGAATTGTGTAACGACTAGCCACTCGTCGCTGCGAATAGGTCGAGCTTCGCCTGATATGAGATTAGATGATTTGCCATTAAGGAAAGAGTCATAATATAAGCCAAATGAAGATCCAGATATCTTAAATCCTGTCGCAAAAATTAGACAAAAGATAATAGTAGACGGGAAAATCCATTTTTTATACGAATCGTCTTTTAATTTTGTAAAAATAGAACGTAGAACTTGCATAACATTTATTAGTATACAGTAAAAATAGCAAGTATAAAGATTGTGTTTTTTGAGAACAAGTCTAAAAAACGAAAAATAAAAAATGAGTAATGTGCTATAATTGTTGAAGGTAGTAAGAGTATAAGGAGGCTACGTAATGATAAATATTGCATCACCCGTTATAGAGGAAGAAGAGCGTCGGGCAGTAAATGAAGTTATAGAGTCAGGTATGCTGGCTCAAGGTCCGAAAGTCGCTGAGCTTGAAGAAAGTTGGGCTAAATATTGTGGAGTGAAACATGCTTTAGCTGTAAATAGCGGTACGGCTGCTATTCACTGTGCTTTATATGCTGCAGGAGTTGGTGAAGGTGATGAAGTTATCACTACGCCATACAGCTTTATTGCTACGATCAACCCTATACTAATGTTGGGTGCTCGACCAGTTCTTGTAGATATAGATGAGGAGACATTTAATATCGATGTTTCAAAAATAGAAGCAGCTATTACGGACAAGACTAAGGCTATAATTCCAGTTGATTTGTATGGTCAACCTTGCGATTGGAAGGAGTTACGAGAAATTGCAGATAAGCACGAACTCAAAATTATTGAAGATGCATGTCAGGCAATTGGCGCAGAATATGATGGCGTGAAAACTGGCGCCTTGGGTGATTTTGGGTGTTTTTCACTGTACGCTACAAAGAATATTATGTGTGGTGAAGGTGGCGTTGTTACCACTAATAGCGATGATGCTGCGGCTGCTATTCGCTCATTCAGGCAGCACGGAATGACTTCATCTTACGAGTACGCTGATTTGGGATATAACTATCGTATGTCAGACTTGCACGGTGCTATAGCTGTTGAGCAATTAAAGAAAGTAGAAGACTTTACAAATAGGCGACAGCATAACGCTAATATGTTAAATGAAGCGTTGGCTGGAATTGAAAAGATAGTCTTACCGAAGATTGCAAGCAATAGGAATCATGTATATCACCAATATACTATTTTACTAGATAAGAGTGTACGAAGAGATGATTTTATAGCTAAATTAAGAGAAAAAGGGGTTGGTGCTGGAGTTTATTATCCAAAACCGTTGCACGTATATCCACATATTTCAAAACTTGGGTATAAAGCGGGAGATTTTCCTGTTGCCGAAGATTTGGCTGCAAGAGTTGTATCTTTGCCTGTTCATCCAAAAGTTACAGATGCTGATATTGAAGTAATTGCTAGCGCAATTAAGGAAGCCGTAAATGACTAATAATAAAGAAGGCAAAATAAGGGTTGCTGTCATTGGTACTGGAAATATGGGACGCAATCATGTGCGTAATTATTTCATGCTTCCAGAGTCTGAACTAGTGGCGATAGCAGACGTTAATCCAGCCGCAAAATCGTTAGCTGACGAATACAAAACAAAATTCTTTACTGATTACAAGGAAATGCTTGAGAAAGTTCATCCAGATGCCGTGTCTGTGGTTGTGCCTACTCCATTTCATCTTGAAGTTGCAACTGAGGTGATGTCTCGAGGCATTAATTGTATGCTTGAAAAACCAATTGCATCTTCGGTGGAAGAGGCTGATAAACTAATTGCTTGTGCTGAGAAAAATAAAGTTACGTTTACAGTTGGTCATATAGAGAGGTTTAATCCAGTCATTAAGAAGTTGAAACAGATGATCGATGATAATGCTATAGGTGACATAACATCGGTAGTATGTAAGCGTGTTGGTGGTTTTCCTGCTGTTGAGCCAAAAACGGATGTAATTATTGACCTTGCAGTTCATGATGTTGATATAATTAATTATCTATTGGGACAAAAACCTAAAGCTATTCATAGTCATGGATCGCGTACTCGTCATAGTAAAAAAATTGATTCAGCAGAAATATTGATGGATTATGGTAGGGCATCAGGATTTATTCAGGCTAACTGGCTGACTCCAGTAAAAATTCGTACCATTGCACTGACTGGATCGTTAGGCTATCTAGAGGCTAATTATATAACACAGGAACTTACATATTATAAACATAATATGAAAGAAATTCAGAAAGATGGATTTACAGAATTTGTTTTGCAGGTTGGTGATCCAGAAAAGCGTGTGATAAAAGTTGATTTTGAAGAGCCTTTAGCTGCTGAATTGAAAGCTTTTATGGCTAAATCTATGGGCAGGACAGCATCAATTGTTGATCCGGTAGATGCGCGCGAAGCGTTAAAAATATCATTAGAGGCTGTTGCGCCTTTTGACGTTAAATAGGAGGATAATATGAAAAGAATTTTAGTAACAGGTGCTGGTGGATCGCCTTCTGCAAACTTTATTCGATCTCTTAGGGCTGCGGATGAAGAATATTACATTGTTGGCACAGATGCTGATAAATATTATTTACAGCGTGCTGAAGTTGACGTTAAATATCTAGCACCGTTGGCAAACGACCCAAAGTATATTGATTTTTTGAATTACATTATAGAGAAGGAAAATATTGAGTTTGTACACGCTCAAAACGATGTTGAGGTTGGGTTTTTGAGCGAGAATCGAGAGAGAATTAAAGCCAAAACATTCTTTCCAGCCAAAGAAACTGTTAAAATCCTTCAAGATAAGTTTGAGTCGTTTAAACTATGGGAGAAGGCCGGCATTAAAGTTCCTAAGACTAAACTAATTGAAGGTAAAGATACTGATTTAGATGCTCTATTAGAAGAGATGGGCGGGTCTATGTGGATTCGCGCAATATCAGGAGCCGGCGGTCGTGGATCTCTTCCAGTTCACGATGTTAAGACTGCTAAGAACTGGTTAGATTTCCAAGAGAAAAATGGCTCGTGGTCTGGTAATTTTACAGTATCAGAATTGCTTGAGCCGGAGACGGTTACTTGGATGTCGTTATGGAAAGATGGCGAGTTAGTTGTTGCTCAAGGACGCAAGCGCTTATATTGGGAGTTGTCAAAAATTTCTCCATCAGGTGTCACTGGTGCTACTGGAACGGGATTAACTTATTCGGATGACGAACTTGATAATATTGCTCGTAGGGCTGTGTTGGCTGTTGATAGTAGGCCAGATGGTCTATTTGGTGTGGATATGGCTTACGACAAAAATGGTGTACCGAATCCAACAGAAATTAATATTGGCCGATTCTTTACAACTCACGAATTCTTTACACAAGCGGGTCTTAATATGCCTGAAATGTTTGTTAAGCTTGGCTATGGCGAAGAGATTCCTGCGATTGATAATAACACCAATCCTCTACCAGATGGTCTAGTATGGATTCGAGGAATGGATTTCCGACCAGTTTTGTCGGATATGGGAGTTATAGAAGAGAGCGTTGCTCAGCGTGATCGTATCCTTAAGGAAATATCATAGGTGAAAATTCTCGTTACTGGTGCATCTGGTTTTGTTGGCAGGCGTTTTTTGGAAATGGCGCCTGCCAGCTGGGAGATAATTTGTTTAGGCAGATCTAATATTGATTATGATGATGTTAAGTGGGTTGAATGCGACCTGTCTAGTAAGGAGAGCTCAAAGATAGCTGCTGATGTATTGGCTGATAAAGAGTTTGACGTTATAGTTCATTTGGCGGCTTTTGTACCAAAAAAATCTATCGAAGACAGTTTAGAGAAGTGCAAAGAAGGTAATATAGATGTGACTATTAATCTTCTAACGTATTTCGGCAAAAAGGCAAAAAAGATTGTTATCGGCAGTACTGTAGAAGCTTATGATAAAACAAAAATTAGTGGTCCGATTACGGAAGATAATGTCGTGTCTGGTAGTTCATATTATAGTTCCACTAAGATAGCTAGCGAAGTAATTGCTCAATCATTTGCGCAAAAAAATAACAAAGAGCTTACCATTCTGCGATTTTCAATAATGTATGGCGGATATGACCCAATTGCTAGGGCTATCCCTAACTTTATTAGGGCGGCTAAGTCTGGAGATAATCTGACTATCAATGGTCCACTAGTTCTTCGCGACTATGTACATATTGACGATGTAGCTAGTAGTATTATATGTGCAGTTAATTCGGCGGGCGCTGGGGTAATCAATATTGGGACGGGTAGGGGAGTCTCTATTAAAGAAACAGCGGAGTCAATTATTAAAAGTATGCGATCGAGTAGCTGTATAAATATTATATCCGATAACGGTGGTTGCGATATAGTGATTGATATATCAAAGGCAGAGAGCCTACTTGATTATCATCCTAAAGTGTTCTTTCCGGATAAAATTAAGGAGATGGGCGATCTCTATGAAAATTGTAAATAGAAATATATTTATAGATTTTGATGGTACTTTGGTCGATATTGCTCCTCGCCATTATAGAGTATATAAGAAGTGTGTCGAAAAAATGGGCGGCACACCTCTTGATCGGAAGAAATATTGGGAATTGAAACGTGATAATATTTCCTGGAATGAATTATTGCCGATGAGTGGGCTTGAGGTAAATAATAGGGATTATTATCTCAAATTATTTATCGATCATATAGAATCATTGGAGGAGTTGTATAGAGATGAGCTTTTCGTGGATAGCTTGTCTACGCTAAAAAAGCTATCCTCGAATGGTAATAAGCTATACTTACTTAGTTTAAGGCGAAACTCAGACGCTTTAGATAAGCAGATTGAAAAGTTGGGAATTGGGCGCTTTTTCGAGAAAATTTTATCAGGGCATAGTGACACAAAAGAAGGCACATTATTAAAAAAGGCAGATATAATTAAGCAAACAATAGATAATCCCGAAGACTCTATTATTGTTGGAGATACTGAAGCTGATGTTGCTGCAGCTCAGCAGCTCAACGCGACCAGTATTGCTCTTTTGAGTGGAATTCGTAGCAAGGAGTTCTTGAAATCAATGGAGCCAGACTATTTAGTTGTCGGTATTGGTGACGTAGCTAACATTAATTTTTAATCTGGTAACCTATTTCTTAAAGTTATTATTTTCATTGGATACGTCGATTGTAAGGGCTGTCAACGTTAGCTGTATTCCTAATATAAACGGCAGTACAGCTAGCATTACGCTGCCTGCGGTCGGTGATTGGTGGGCGAATAACTTAACATATAACAAAAATATAGCCAATAATAGCGATATTATTAAGAAAAACATACCCGTGAATAGGAATAGTGCTACAGGATGAAAACCATATAATACATATTTGTAATAAATCCTGCGCCAGAATCCTTTCCATACAGCCTTTAGATTTCTCCAGGCTGTCGGGATTAGTTTGATGGTTGATTTTTCGTCGCCGTAATGTGCTGGTACAGCATGGTCGATAACTTTAGCATTAGCTATCGACAGAGCAGTCAGCATACTAGTTTCGTAATCATAACGTTTTTCTACTATAGAAAAATCGACTTTTTCGATTATTTCACGACGCAACCAACCGCACCCGTTAGTGATGTCTGTAATAGAATAATACCCAGTAGAAAATTTGGTGAGTAGAGATATGAATATGTTCCCAAATTGGCGATATTTTGGCATAGTTTTGAAGGCTTCTCGATGGAAAAACCTACTTGCTTTTACGTAGTCTGCTGATTGATCTATGAAATCATCCAGCATTGCCTTTAGATATGATGAATCAAACTGATCATCTCCTGCGACTATACCGATAGCTGTTGCTTTAGTATTTTTTATCGCATGATTATATCCAGTGATAAGAGCTCCTCCGACACCTTGATTTACCTTATTATCAACAACAATAAGCTTACTGTATTGTTTTTTTAGTTTGTTCAAAACTCCAATAGTGTTGTCAGTGCTAGCGTCATTGACGGCTATAATATGATCTATATATTCTGGTATTTTCTTTATTGTTTGAGTAATCATTTTCTCTTCGTTATAACAAGGTATAACGACTGCGGTCTCTAGTTTTCTGTACATATAATCAATTATACTACAATCGTATATGCATTATGAACGAATATGATATTCTTAATAAAGATAATATGAAAAATGGTATATTTTTAAAAATCTTTTTATTTCTTGTTGTAGGTGGCATTACATTACTAATAGACGCGTCAATATCGTATATTTTATATCACAATATACATTTGCCGGCTTTTTTGGCTAGTGGTATCGGCTTTTTGTCGGGATTTGTTTTTAACTTTCCTGTGAATCGTAAGAAAGTTTTTAATCATAGTCAATATGATAGATTCTCTTTAAGGTCGCAAATTATTCTCTATGCATTACTTAGTATTTTCAATATGGTGGCAACTTCAGTAATTATTGCTACGTTAGTAAACTCTAACGTGCTGGATATCCAATGGGCGAAAGTTGTAGTTACTGCAGTATTTGCAATTTGGAATTTTCTGGTTTTTAATTTATTTATTTTTTCAAAGGATAATGATAAAAATGTGGAATAAAAAACTCCTGAAAGTAAAGAGGTTGCATATAATATCGACGTACTTATATTGGTGCGCATTTATGACAGATCAAAATCGGAGCATTTAGTTAAAATGATGACGGCTGTCGGGATTTTAATATTGGCTATTTCTATTAGTCAGGGTACATTTGGTCGTTATTTGAATGGTGATATTAAAAAGTCCTTTAAAGCTCCAGAGCTGTTTCGGTATGCAGTAGCCATGAAAAACATAACACAAATACTACATTATAGTAAAATCGCATCAAATAAAAAATGGCTTATTCTAACTAGGGATGATTTAACTAAAAATACTATATATAATACCCTAGGCTATGACAGAGTTGTGGTTGTGAATGTGGACGGATTGTCTACGAACGATGTAGTTAGTGCTTGTAAGAGTTTATAGATATTTGCCGTACCCAGATTTTTTTAATGGTTCGGCAAGTATTTCTAACTGCTCCTTGGAAATCCAACCGTTTTGAAAGGCGGTCACTTCGGGTGATCCGACTATTTGTCCAGTCCTTGTTTGGATTACACGTACAAAATCTTCGGCATCGGTTAGGCTATTTATCGTGCCAGTATCAAGCCATACGTCACCGTTGTCTAAAGTCTGCACTTTGAGTTTTTTGCGATGTAGATATTCAGCGTTTACGGATGTTATCTCCAGTTCTCCTCGGTCGGATGGCTTTACATTTTTAGCAATATCTATTACATCGTTATCATAAAAATATAAACCTACCACTGCAAAATTGGATTTTGGATGCGCTGGTTTTTCCTCGATGGAAACAGCTTGATTATTCTCGTTAAATTCAACCACTCCATAGCGTTCAGGATCAAGCACTTTATATGCAAATACAATGCCGCCGTCGGGGTCTGTGCACTCTTGTAGTGAATTATCAAGGGCGGCTCCGTAGAATATGTTGTCGCCAAGTATTAGCGCCACTTTATCATTGCCGATAAAGTTTTCACCAATAATAAAAGCTTGCGCTAGACCGTCTGGTGTAGGTTGAACAGCGTATTCTAAATTTATGCCCCACTGCGAGCCATCACCAAGAAGTTTCTTGAAGCCGTTTTGATCGTCTGGAGTAGTGATTATCAAAATATCACGAATTCCTGCTTGCATTAACGTGGTTAGCGGATAGTAAATCATTGGCTTGTCGTAAATAGGCATCAACTGCTTACTTATGGCTTTTGTAATTGGCCATAGACGCGTACCTGATCCACCCGCTAAAATTATTCCCTTCATCATATTCTCCCTTATGTTGTATGATTATATATATATATGATTCGACAGTATCAAGGTTAAACGGTTTTGAGGTTTATAAAGGTTGCATTTTAAGCGTTGTTTAATATATATTGCCTTAAATCCTCTTCCCAGTTACGGCTCTTAAATCCTGTAGAGTGCAGTTTATCTAGGCTCATATCGCTATTGAGTGGACGTGGTGCAACTCCTGGCTTGTTGGCAAAATATTCTGCGGTAGTTGTATTAGAAACGATTAAGTCTTTATGATTAGATAATTCAAATATTTTTCTAGTAATGTCCGCCCAAGAAGCGAGTGGTCCGTCATTTGTTGCGTTATAAGTTCCGAACGGAGCTTTAGCTGATAATAGATGGTCTATAATACGCACTAGCTCACTAGTAAACGTTAAACGGCCTATTTGATCATTAACAACGGTTGGTGAGATATTTTTTTCTGCCAATCCTAGCATGGTGCGGACAAAATTTTTGCCTTCACCAATTACCCATGTAGACCGAAGTAGATAGAAGCGGTCTAATTGTTCGACCAATAGGTCTCCTGCGGCCTTACTCTGACCATAGACACTAAGAGGGCTAAGCGGCTCGTCCTCTGTGTGAGGTTTTTTGGTTCCATCGAATACGTAATCGCTGGAAATGTGAACCATTGTCATATCATATTTTCGGCATACTCGAGTAAGGTTAGACACCGCAGACGCATTAACCTTCCAAGACGCTACGCGACCTTCTTCGGTTTCTGCTCCATCGACATTAGTAAAGGCAGCAGCGTTAAGTACAATATCAATGTTGGACCAGTCGAAAGACTCAACTGATTCTAGGTCTGTGATATCAAGAGTGTCAATGTCAGTAGATTTGGCATTAGGGTATTGTCTTTGTAGGGCTAATCCTAGTTGTCCGTTAGCACCAATAATGAAAATTTTATTATCGTCCATAATTTTATACCTCCATAGGAATTACATTACTTAATAGTGGATGTGTGGCATCTTTTTCGGAAATGATTGCTTGATCCTTATCAATTGGCCAGTTGATTTTTAGTTCTGGATCAAATAAATTAACAAAAGTATATTTGGCATCCGGGAACCAATGAGCGTCAACTAGATATGTGTAGGCGACATTATCATCAAGTGTTTGATAGCCGTTAGCTACGCCTTTAGGAACGAAAATTGCCGTACCCGGATTAATCTCGTGGGTAAATACTCGGCCGAAGCTATCTCCTTTACGGAGGTCACACCAGGCGCCGAAAACACGACCGTTAGCGGTCGATATAAATTTGTTCCAAGGCTCAGCATGAAGTCCGCGAGTGGCGCCAGTTTTGTCATTGAAGCTGATATTGTTTTGTACGATATTGAACGACGGTAAGCCTAAGGCTTCCATTTTTTCTTTTTGATAATTCTCTTTGAACCAGCCGCGATTGTCGCCATGTACGGGTAATTTAATAACAAATAACCCTGGAATTGACGATTCAGTGACTGTAAGTTCATTATAATCAGTTGGGTCAAACATAATTATTGTCCTTGCTTTGCATAAGCTGCTTCAACGGCGTCTTTTTGGGTGCGCCACCAGTCTTCGTGTTCGCGATACCAGTTAATAGTTTGCATTAATCCATCGTGCATACCGGTTTTATTATCTGTGTATTGCGGTTGCCATCCTAACTCGCGGCGTAACTTGCTGGAGTCCATTGCGTAGCGCATATCATGACCTGGACGATCATTAACATGTTCGTACCAATCTTTACCTTTACCCATTAGCTCACAAATCAATTCAATCACCATCTTATTATTAACATGATCATTATCTGCGCCAATGATGTAGGTTTCTCCTAGAACGCCTTTTTCTAGGATTAAATGAACCGCTGAGTTATGATCATCAACATGAATCCAGTCGCGTACTTGTTCACCGGTACCATAAAGTTTTGGCTTGATATCACTTAAAATATTGGTAATCTGCCGCGGAATAAACTTTTCAATGTGTTGATATGGTCCGTAATTGTTAGAGCAGTTTGAGATAGTTGCTTTAATACCAAAACTACGAATCCAGGCACGAACTAGCATATCGCTGGAAGCTTTAGTACTAGAGTAGGGGCTGGAAGGCTTGTATGGAGTGTCTTCTGTGAAGCGATTTGGATCATCAAGCTCTAGATCACCAAAAACCTCATCAGTTGAGATGTGATGTAGTCTCTTATTATGTTTTCGAATAACCTCTAGAATGGTATATGTGCCAATTATATTTGTTTCAACAAATGGCCATGGATTACGTAAAGAATTATCATTGTGACTTTCAGCAGCGAAGTGTACAACTATGTCATTTTCAGCGACTAGTTTGTCTATTAATTCGGCGTCACAAATATCGCCCTCTACGAATGTAATTTGGTCAGCTACAGTTTCCAAATTAGCACGATTTCCGGCGTAGGTTAATTTGTCAATAACAGTGACTTCATATTCTGGCTTGTGTTTTACGGTATAATGCACAAAATTCGAGCCAATGAATCCCGCGCCTCCCGTGACTAGCATCTTTGTCATAAGTATAGTATATCAGGTATAATAGAGAAGTTATAGAGGAGGATATTATGAAAGTTGTAATTGTTAGTGGCTATTTTAATCCATTACACGGTGGACATTTAGATATGATTGAGGCAGCTGCAAAAATGGGTGACTATTTGATTGTAGTGGTAAATAACGACAAACAGCAATTGCTAAAAAAAGGAAAAATTATCCTTAATGAAGAAAATCGACTCCGCTTAATGCGAGCATTAAAAGGCGTGGATCAGGTGATGCTTTCTATTGACGAGAATCCTCCGGTTATAGAAACCTTAGAGATGATCGCTCGGCAATATCCGGGATGTCAATTGGTGTTTGCAAATGGTGGCGATAGATCGGCACCGGAAGTTGTTCCAGAGCGTGATGTTTGCGAAAAGTACAACATTGAAATGGTCTATGGAGTTGGCGGCTCAAATAAAGCAGACTCGTCTACTCGAATTAATCAAGCTACTGGACAGGAAAGCTAATCTCAGCTTTTCCGACCATATTTTTCATATACAGCCAAAGTTTGCTCGGCCATGCGCCGCCATGAAAATGTCTTAACGTGTTTCCTGCCTTTTTTAACGAGTTCATTGCGTAATTTGTCGTCAGATAAGATGTCGTCAATTGATTTTGCTATGTCCTCGACACTGAAAGGATCAAAATAGTGAGCAGCATCACCGTGGGTTTCTGGCAAACAAGTAGCCGTGCTCGAAGCGACTGGCGCACCGTGTAGCATTGCCTCTAATCCTGGTAAACCAAATCCTTCACTGAGCGAAGGGAAGCAATAAACTGCCGTATTTTCATACATCCAGCGCAATTGTTCGTCTGATATAAAGCCGGTAAACACGACATTTTTAATTCCGCGCTCATTTACATATGTCTCGTGGCGAGCGTAATTGCTATCTTTTTTACCAGCCAAAGCCAGTGTTAAATCTGGATATTTTTTCTGTAACAAGGCAAACGCGTCAATTAGTCGTCGAAGGTTTTTATGTGGCGTCGGTCTACCGATATACATAATGAATTTTTTACCAATCAACTCGTCAACAGGTTTGTTGCCTTTTGGTAACTCATCCGCAGATTCCAAAGTTACAGTAATTTTCTCTGGGTTTACGCCGGTGAATTTAATCAAATCATTTTTTACGAAGTTAGAAATTGTAATAATATGCGAAGATTTTTTCGCAACTTTTTTATTGACCCATTTATAAATTTGCTGCTTAATCCAGAAAACGACAGGATTTTTATCTGGATTCTTAAACCTAACGGTAGTCAAATCTTGCATTGTAGTAACAACTGGACTGGAATTATATAGAACAGGCTGCTGAACCATCGCAAAATGAACTAAGTCTGGATGGAGACTTTCAAGTTGTTTTTTAAAGCCGATTTGCTCGGCGAAAGTGTATTCTTTATATGGGCAAATAACTTTCTGAAATCTTGGATTGCTTGGTTGCCAACCATCGAAGTCTTTTGGCTTGAGCAGAATAACATAATCGTTTTTATTATCAATTTTCTGCAAATAATGAATCAGCCGTTCGATGTAGCGACCAGTGCTAGTCCTTAATGTTCGGGCGTCAATTACGATTTTCACGATAATGTTCCTTCCATGATTTATCAACTATATTTTTTATCGCTTTATGGAAAATTGCAGCTGAAAATTCGTTTGCCGTGGCTGAGATTTTTGTTGGTGAAACTTTTTTTCCTGGAAGTTTCTCTAAGGTTTCTAGCAATGAAGAATCTGTTTGCTCAGAAAAGAACCAGCCGTTTTTTTCAGGTTTTATATAATCAAGTGCGCCGCCAGCTTTATACGCAACCACTGGAATGCCGGATGCTAACGCTTCGACTGGCGCAATTCCGAAATCTTCGTGCGAACAAAAAATAAATAAATCTGCTTTTTTAATATATTTTTCTCGCGTGGCATTATCAACGAATCCTAAGAAATTAGTATGTTTATCGGCGATATTTTTTAGATTATCAACGTCTGGACCTTTTCCAATAATATCTAATTGCCAGCCAAGTTTCTGACAAGCCTTAATAGCAATATCAAGCCGTTTCATCGGTACAATTCGTCCCCAAATCAGACAACGAGGTTTTTTTGGGATGAATGTTTGCTTGCGATTTTTAGCAAGTGGCGAAAAGTTCGATACGTCAATTGGCGGAAAAATAACCGTACTTTTTCGCTGGTAAAACTCTTCAATGTCAGCCTGAATTCCCGTAGAGTTGGCGATAAAAACATCAACTTGCTGAGCGGCGTTAAAATCTCGTTTTTTCAGTGGTCGTACTAGGGTTTTTAAGCCTAGGCGTGCCAGCCATTGCGGACGGAAACTTGGTCGTTTGATGTATTCATCGTAGTGTCGCCAATAAAAATGCGTTGGCGTGTGGCAATAGCAAATATGAAGTTGATCTGGTCTGGATTTGCGGACGAATTTTGCCTCGCCATTTCCCGAACTGGAGATAATAATGTCAAATTCACTAAGATCAAGCTTAGCGAACCACCACTGTCTAAGAAGCGGCAGTAATCGTCGAATTTTTGAAAATGGCCATCGTTGTAAATAGCCGGTAACGACTTTGTTGTCTAATCTTTCTCGCCATTCATCGCTGCAAAAAGAAGTGTAAATTGGCGCATCTGGGTACAATTTGTGAATTTCCAAAACGACCTTTTCGGCTCCGCCGCCGTAAATCCAGTCGTGAACTATGGCAATTTTTGGCTTACTCATTAATTATCTTTCTGGAAAATAACCAAGCAGGTTTTTAATAAAATCGCGATATCCATCCAGATGCTCCAGTTCTGAACATAATATAAGTCAATTCGTCGCCGTTCTTCAAAGCTGATACTGCGTCGACCAGACACTACAGCCAGTCCAGTTAATCCAGATTTGACCGCTAATAAAACGTGTTTTTTGTCGTAGGCGCTTAATTCGTGTGGTACCAGCGCTCGCGGTCCGACAAGGCTGATGTCGCCCTTTACGACGTTAAACAATTGCGGCAATTCATCAAGGCTGAAGCGGCGAATAAACCGACCAACTGGCGTCACGCGAAAATCATGATCAAGTTTGTCGCCGTTTTTACGATATTCTTCAATTAGCTCAGGCTTACCAACCATTCGAAAGACTTCTTCGTCGGTTTTGCCATCAAACTTTGCGTAATGCGAGCGGAATTTATAGACCTTAAATGGTCGATTGTAGCGAGTGAGACGTTTCTGTTGTTTGCCGTGCATTAAAATCGGTCCTGCTGGGTCGCTAATTTTTACGGCAATTGCCACCAAAAGCATAATTGGCGAGGCGATGATAATCCCAATTGTCCCGCCTATAATATCCATAATTCGCTTCACAATTCGCCCATAGCCCATTAGCGGTGTCGGATGAGTGTGAATTAGCGGCACGGAGTCGATGATATCAATAGTGTGCTTGGTGGTCATAATTCCGTCGAATTCCGGCGCTTGATAAAAATCCAGATAATGTTTCTGGGCAATTTGATAATGTTCGCTAACGTTTTTTGAGTCGGTTTGGATAATGACGTCAATTTTATCCCTGGTGAGCGCCGATTCTAATGACGAGCGTCGAAGCTTTTTTAATTCAATAGGAATGAACTGGGTTTGCGCAACAATTCCACTAATCTTAAAGCCAGTTAACGGATTAGTTTCTATGAAGTCAGCCAAAACGTGAGTTAGATCACAATTACCAATTAATACAACACGGCGAGCCCCCAAACCGCGTTTTAATAGTTTCAGACGAACAATATTGGCGGCGCTGCGGAAAATCATTAGTAAGATGAAGCCAATTCCAGTGGCATAACCAGCGACGAGTTTGGCTGGGAATAACGGAGTGTTGGTGAAGAACGTCACGGAAATCATAATCATAATTCCAGTGATTGACGCCAAAAGTATTCGTCCAAAGTTTCGCAATGGGTGTGTGTAAACCTCTCGGTCGTATAAGCCAAAGAAGTAGAACATTGCAATCCACAACGGCAACGTCATAAAAATTGAGGTAATAAAATCTATAGCATTAATGCTGATATGAAATGGTCTAGGGTCTAGGGAAATTCGCAAAATGTAGGCAATAGTAAATGCGCTCAATAAAGCTAAGATATCAAGAACGACCAGAACAATTTTGAAGTAAAAATCAGACTTTTTCCGCATAATCTCTGGGGTAATTATACAAAAATATGCCGATTATAGCAAAACAATGAATCGTATTTATGAAACTGCCAAAAAACCAAAAATGCATAAATATCGCGACGGTCAGCGACAAGATAAATTGAGCTTTAATTTTACGGATATTTTTTATGGCGAAAAATATGATTATCAATGGGGTAATTAGAAGAGTAAATAGTCCAACAATTCCTAAGCCGCTGAGTAATAATATGTAAAAAACGTAGACTGTTTGGTCTGTTGGGACGTTTACGTGAAGGTGTTTTTGGATGAAATTTCCGAGGTTGCCGAGTCCAACGCCAAAGAGAAATGTTCGTGGCGATGACAGCCAAGATTTTATGGCTAAGTCGCTGGCGCTGAGTCTGTCGTTGGCGGAAGCTTCAACGAAACCGGCAGGCTGGAAAGAATTATTGCTTGGTGGAATGTTTTCGGCGGATTTTGGTGATGGATTTTTGGTGATGGATTTTTGTGGAATCTTAATTTTCCCGAGAGATAATTGATCGACCATACTGACGAAGGTATTGTGTGCGATGAAGGGCGTATTGGCGTATCTAATGTTGGCTGACGAGAACAATAAGATGAATCCGAGTAATAATCCAGCGAAGATGACTGGAAGTTTTTTACGAATAAAAGATGCGTCAATTCGTTTTACAAAAGCGATTATAAATAAGGCTGTGATAGCGATAAAAATTGCCAAAAATCCGCCACGGGAAAATGTTAAAGATATGGCGAGAGTTGTGAAAAATAGGCTAAATTTGGCTAAGTGAGATTTTGATTGAAAGAGCGCAAGGAAGAATGCTGGAAGTAGAGAATTGGCGAAGAATTGTGGTTCGGCGGCGAATAAATTGATTCGTGGAAATCCAAAAACGTCGGCTTTACAGCCAGCGCAAAGCGTACCAAATCCTGTTGGTTCAAAAGTGGCGACGATGAGCTGAATGATTGCTAAAATCCCAAAAACCAGCCCGCTCCATAATCCGACATTGATGAGTTTGCGTTTTTCTGATTTTGACAATTCACTATAAATTAAGCCAGCGGATAATCCGACGGTGAGTAAGAATAATAGCGATAATGAATATAACGCGGTGCGCAGGCGTGCTTCTGCGAAAAATACGCCGACGACAATGGCGATAAAAATTGCCAAAAATCCGCCTATTAGCCATCGGTTTTTCAATAATTCTTGGCGTTTTTTAAGCAGCAATGGCAAGGAAAATAACAATAGGCTTACGGCAGCGATTTGATATAATCCTATGCGCAGCGACGGGAAATCCAGAATTGATAAGCCGACGCTGGGGTGCAGGGCGAAGCCGCCGCCAAAAATAATAATAGCCAATAGCCAGAATCGAACGTCGTTAATGTATTTTTTTGCCATATTTTAAGTATAGCGTATGGTGTATACTTTAGATATGAAACTGACGAAAAAGCAAAAAATAATGCTGGATTTTATCGATGGGTTTATAAAGGGCAATGGCTATAGTCCGACACTTCGGGAAATTATGCGCGCCTTGGGGTATAAATCGGTGTCGACGGTAGCGAAACACGTTGATAATTTGGTGGCTGCTGGATTTTTAGAGAAGCAGGACGGCGAAGTTAGGTCTTTGACGCTGAGTAGTGAGAAAAAAGAAGTTTGGTGGCAGAGTTTAGCGAAAGAAATTAAGAAGAGAGAAGCCGAGGACGACGAAAAATCACGCTCGGAAGTGGAGATTTTAAAAAAAGCATTGGAAATTGTCCGTCAGTAACTTTACAACTATTCAAAAACTCGCTATAATACAAGACATATTCCGGCATAGCTCAGTGGTAGAGCGGTTGGCTGTTAACCAATAGGTCGCTGGTTCGAGCCCAGCTGCCGGAGCCAAATTAGTTTTCTATGAAGCTGTCCTTAATAGGGCAGTTTTATGTAGGTTATTTAACGGATATATTTTATGGGAAAAACTTTCAAATATTACGACATTATTTTAGCTGTATTTGCCGCTATATTATTAATCTCTAATTTAGCAGGGACTAAATTAATTGCTTTTGGTCCGATTATTACAGATGGCGGAGCTATTTTATTCCCAATATCTTATATTCTTTGCGATGTTTTAACTGAGATTTATGGCTATAAATATGCTCGACGAGCGATTTGGGTGGGGCTAGGCGTTATGCTTTTGGCGGTTATGTGCTTTACAATTGTGCGTTATATGCCACCGGCGCCGGAGTATGCGGATCAGGCGTCGTACGAAGCGGTCCTAGGATTCTTCCCGAGGATTGTTGCAGCTAGCTTAGCCGCATTTTTGACTGGATCATTTTTAAATTCATTTGTATTGGCGAAATTGAAAATTAAAACTAAGGGCAAAAAACTATGGTTACGATTAATTGGATCGACAGTCGTTGGTGAATTATGTGATACTGTAGTATTCGCCTTTGTTGCGTTCGGTGGAATACTTCAGGGAATGAACATGCTGACGTATATTCTGATTGGCTGGATATTTAAGACTGTAGTGGAGATTGTTTTCTTGCCTATCACATATCGCGTAATAGATAAGATGAAACAGATCGAAAAAGTTGATGCTTACGACGATAAGACTAACTTTACGCCGTTTAGCGTTGACTTGAAATAGTCTGGCTGATCTTTAAAGCATTTTTACAGAACACTTGTTTATAGTGGTTTGCATGAGAGCAATGACCACGCCCCAACCATTAGCTAGGTCGCGACTTATTACGTCCGATTCTAGTCCATCGCCGTTTCGGGCGATAGCTAATCCATTTGTCGACATAGTCGTGCCGGTGCTGAACGAGGAGAAAATTCTTCAAAGCAGCATTGAAACGCTTGACGAATATATGATGGAAAATTTGCCATATCGCTATCAGATAACGATCGCGGATAATGGCAGTCAAGATAACACCTTAAAAATAGCGAAAAACTTGGCACAAAACCATCAATCAGTTCGTGTTGTAAGGCTGGCTAAACGCGGTCGCGGGCGAGCATTAAAGCAAGTCTGGCAAAGCAGTCAGGTGGATATTTTGGCGTATATGGATGTCGATTTATCCACTAGCTTGGATGATTTTCTACCGATGATTCAGCCGCTTGTGGCGGGCGAAGCGGGCGTGGCGATTGGTTCTCGATTGATGAAAAAATCAAAGACTAGCCGCGGTTTTAAGCGGGAGTTTATTTCACGGTGTTATAACAAGATTATCAAATTGACGTCGCGGACCAAATTTAGCGATGCGCAGTGCGGATTTAAGGCAATTCGTCGTGACGTGGCGAAGAAATTTTTGCCAAGAATTAAGGACAATGAGTGGTTCTTCGACACCGAGCTTTTGATTAAAACGGAGCGCGCGGGCGTGCCGATTCACGAGCAACCCGTTACTTGGATTGAAGATACTGATAGTCGTGTGAAGATTGTAAAAACTGCGGTCGATGATTTAAAAGGACTGCATCGAGTTAATAAGGAATTGGACAATCGTTCGTGGCTTGAGAAAATAGCTCTTCCGATTCTGTTGATTGTGACGGGCGCGTTGTATATATTTGGCGCGATGCATAATGGTATGGCGAATAGTTATTACGCGGCGGCGGTGCAGGCAGCAAGCCAAAACTGGACGGCGTGGCTGTTTGGTAGTTTGGACGCGGCGAATTATGTTTCAATCGACAAGCCTCCACTGGCGACGATGATAATGGGACTTAGCGCTCGACTGTTTGGATTTTCCAGCTTTTCAATGTTACTACCAAGTGTATTAGCGGGCGTCGGTTCGGTCTGGCTATTATATTCGGCAGTGAAACGACAATTCGGCTTCACTAGCGCGATAATTTCTGCAGTCACATTAATGTTAACTCCTGTTGCGGCGTTGATGTTCGGATTTAATAATCCAGATGCTATTTTGACATTTATGCTCACCGCCAGCGGTTACGCATTTCTCAGGTCGTTAGAAGGTAGGCGTCCGCTTTTATGGTTCGGTCTGGCGGGACTATTTACGGGGCTGGCTTTTAATACGAAAATGCTTCAGGGCTTGATGGTTTTGCCTGCGATGGTAATTGCCTATCTAGCGTTCGCCAAGCCGCCAATTGTTACGCGATTTCTACATTTGATATTTGCGGGCGTGATTACGACGGTGTCGACTTTATGGTGGAGCGTGCTTGTTTGGCTGACGCCGTCTGGTAATCGACCGTGGGTTGGTAGTACGAATGACAATAGTATTTGGAGTTTGATTTTTGGCTATAACGGTTTTGGTCGACTATTGGGAAACCGCGGCGGCGGAGGCGGCGGAACTCATCCTAGTGGTGGAATAGCAATGGCAAGCCCTGGCGGAATGGGTGGCGGCGCTCCTAGTGGCGGTCACGGTCCTGGAGGTACTGGATTTGGCGGACAAACGGGAATATTTAGGATATTCAATAATGATTTCGGACCAAACATCGCATGGTTGTTAGTCTTAGCATTAGCGAGCGGCGGACTACTCTTATGGATTTTACGCAAAACTCCGCGAACTAATCGTGGACGAGCGGCGGTGATATTCTGGATACTTTGGCTGATCATTCACATCGTAATATTCAGTATGACTAGCGGCGTGATTCATCCGTACTACGTGGTGGTTATGGCACCGGCTGTGGCGGCTCTGGTTGGGATTGGCGTGCCGTTTCTGTGGGGCGCGTACGTCAGACGAAAGTCGTATGCTTGGATTTTGCCTATGCTGGTCGGCGTGACGGCGGTGATTGCGATAATTATTCTTAGCTACGCTGGTACGATGACTTGGCTAATGTGGACGGTTGGTATTCTGGGGGCTATCGGTATGATTGGACTATTGGTCAATCTATATACGCCGAAACGTTGGCTTCAGAACTTGGCAATTATCATCTCTGTGGCTGTGTGTATGACCGCTCCAATTGTCTACACGCTGTCGACCATCAACGTTACGCATACGGGCAGCATTCCGACGGCGGGTCCAAGTTCAACAGCGATGCAGGGAAGCAATAATGAAAAATCTCAGGCAGACAGCGCGTTGGTTCAGTATCTTTTACAAAACCAAAATGGTGCGACTTGGTTGGTGGCAGTGGATAGCGCGAATGAATCAGCGGCAGTTCAGCTAACCAGCGGTCAACCAGTCATGGCAATTGGTGGCTTTAATGGCAGCGACACGCCACTCACGCTTGAGCAATTTAAGCAATTGGTGGCGGACGGCAAATTGAAATATTACGCCGCTAGTTCGCACGGTCATGGTGGCGGTCCAAACGGTGGAAATAGCGAAATCACAAATTGGATTAAGAAAAACGGTAAAGTCGTCAATTATGGAGGTAGTGATGTAACATTATACGAACTGTCTGCATAGGAAATAAATTTAACCAAAGGAGAAATATTATGAGAAAATTAGATCAAGAATCTCAAACAACACCAGAAAATATCTTTAACAATTCGGAAAACGCTTCGAACGAAAAACGCTCAATTAACGTCGGCGCAGCAATGGGAATAGCAATTGGTGGCGTGGTTTTGTGCGGACTGGGATTTGTTGCAGGTATGCAAGTTGGCGGCTCCAGCGGAAGCCAAATGGGCGGGCAAGCTGGCGGCCCTCCAGGAATGAGCCAATCTCAAGGCGGTCCTGGCGGATCTAGGCAGCAAGCTGGCGGAAATGGCAGCACGTTTCAAGCTCAACCTGATCAATCGGGACAATCGGGTTCGTCTTCAACTGGACAAACTCCGTCAGTTCAAAATAACACAACAAACACGCCGCCATCAGACGCTTCACAGTCTGGCGTAGCACCGCAACCAACTTCTCAATCCTCTCGACAATAAAAACCTAGTTCTCAATAAAAAATTACCACCTCATCGCGGGGTGGTAATTTTATGTAGCCATAGGTCAGCGTAGAATGAATAGCCCTGCGGCAACTAATGCTAGAGTGGCGATAACACCTAAGAAGACATTAAATCCTGTGTTTGCGAGTAGACCGCTTATAGCATTCTGAGGCTTGTTAGTTGGGAGTAGGACAAGAGGCGGCAAGAGTCACTTGAAAGTCGCTAGGATAAGGTATGGTTTGAAAATTAAGCGCTATGCAACGGTGTTCTATTTTACGGAATTAACACCAGACATGCAGGTTGAATTCGACAGGATAAAACGGATTATCGAGGAGTCTATCGATTCACCGTTAATCGTTGATCTCATATCGCCAAGGTTTACCGTGGAGAGCGTCCTCAAAAGGGTCGTTACCGCGAGTTTTACCAGTGTGATATTGATGTGATTGGTGAAGGGGAGTTGTCAGTTGTGTATGATGCAGAAATACCACGAGTAATCTACTCAATTTTTTCGCAATTTGATTTCGGTAAGTTCACTATTCGAGTGAGCAACAGAAAGATTCTCTGGATTGATTGAGCAGTTCTTCGGTTGAAGTAATGCGTGTCATTGACAAGGTAAATAAAATCAGTCGAACAGAGTTTATCGCTGAACTGAAAAAGCTTGGTATGAATACCGATCAGATTGATTTGCTGAATCAGTACATTTTTGCCGAGGGTGACTCGGACAAGTTTTTGGCTACACTTCGTGCCGCCAAAATTGATAGCCTAGAGCTACAGAAGGGCATTGAGGAGCACGTGATATGGGAATTCCTGATAGTTATTTCAGGATCGACCTAACGATTGTACGAGGTCTCGACTACTATATCGGCACTATCTATGAGACAACGCTGGATGATTATCCTCGCCTTGGATCGGTATGCTCTGGCGGTCGCTACGATGATTTATCGTCTCACTATATCAACAAAAAACTTCCTGGGGTTGGCGTGTCTATTGGTTTGACCCGGCTGTTTAGTCAGCTAGTCGAGCAGGATATAGTTAAGCCTCAGAAGAAGTCAATTGCTGAAGTGCTGATTGTTCCACTGACAAATGACCAGTTTAAGTCTGCACTCAACTGACCGACTAGTAGAAAGGATCTGGTCATGAAGTACGATATCCCGCTCGGTACGAGCGAGGTTACCGCCTACTCTCTTATTGAATTAATCTTTGGTATAATAGGTTACATGACGAAATTATTTTTGCAACATCACCATCATCTCCGCGTGTAGACAGGAGGTATTTTGTTGTTGTGGTATACCTCCTGCGGGAGGTTTTTTGATTGATTAATTTTAGGAAAGGAAATATATGATACCAGATAAATTAAAGCCAGGCGATGAAATTAGAGTAGTTGCGCCGGCGCGCTCAGCAAGTGATATTGATGAAAGAGTTTTAGATCGAGCGAAAGCGGCGTTAGAGTCACTTGGACTAAGGGTTTCGTTTAGTAAAAATGCTTTTTCCCGGAGTCAGCGGGGCTGCCCGACGGACGACGAAAAGGTTGAAGATTTACACGAAGCGTTTGTGGACAGTAATGTGAAATGTGTTTTGGCGGCTATCGGCGGGTTTAATTCAAATCAGTTGTTAGGCAAAATTAACTGGCAAATTATTAAAGACAATCCGAAGATTTTTGGTGGCTTTTCTGATATCACCGTTCTCAATCATGCGATTTTGGCAAAAACTGGGTTGGTGACTTATGCGATGCCAAATTTCTATTGTTTTGGTTTGCCGTCAGAAGTTAATTATTCGTTGGAGTATTTTCGGCGGTGTTTGCTTTCAGATCAGCCAGCAGAATTTGTCGTTCAACAATCGGAGACATTTTACGATCTTCCGTGGGACTATGACGAAGTTTCGCCGCGTCAAGCTTTGAAAAATAATGGGCCGCGAGTCGTGCAGAGCGGATCGGCTGAAGGAGTAATGATTGGCGGTAATCTTTGTAGCTTGAACCTGTTGAACGGTACGGAATATTTTCCGAAAATTGAAGGTGATATTATTTTGTGTATTGAAGACGATAGCTATGATTCAATCCCTGAGACAGTTGAACGAAATATTCAATCCTTAATGCAGCAGCCTTTCTTTCGTCAAGTAAAAGCGATTTTGGTTGGGCGTTTTCAGGGTGAATCTCGGGCGACCGACGACATGATTAGCGACATTATTCTTTCAAAGAACATCGATCCAAAAATTCCAGTAGTGGTCAATCTTGATTTTGGTCACACTGACCCGAAGTTCACGTATCCGGTTGGCGGTAAATGTAAGGTTGTAGCGGGAGATGGTGCTAAAATTGTCATTCGTTGTAGCAACTAGGCGACTTTTGGAGGGGGTGCTTTAAGTAATTTTTCAGATGACTGTGCTAAAGTAAAAAAGAGGATAGTTGGCTAATGAGAATTTTACTAGTAGAAGATGACACGGCAATTGCGCGGTCGCTGAAAGAAGGGTTGGAAGACGAGTCGTATGCGGTTGATGTGGCGAATGATGGCAGTGAAGGCTATCGAACCGCCGCGGCTGATGACTATGATGTGATTATTTTGGACATAATGTTGCCAGAAATGAATGGCTATGAAGTTTGTCGAGCCCTGAGAAATGATGGTAATAAAACGCCGATTTTAATGTTGACTGCGCGCGACGCAGAACGTGATATTGTTGAAGGTTTGGATACGGGGGCGGATGATTATTTAGCTAAGCCGTTTAGCTTTGACGTGCTATTGGCTCGCATAAGGGCGTTGCTTCGTAGGCCGAATGAGAAATTGGAGGAAATTCTTCAGGTGGGCGATTTGAAACTTGATCCAAGCTCGAAAAAAGTAACACGAGCTTCGCAGGAAATTAGCTTGACCGCTAAGGAATACAGTGTTCTGGAATATTTGATGCGAAATAAAGGTAAAGTTTTATCGAAAGAACAGATTATATCGCACGTTTGGGATTTTGATGCGGACGTATTGCCGAATAATGTTGAGCTATTTATTATGTTTTTGCGCCGAAAAATTGATAAGCCATTTAAGTCGAAATTAATTCACACGGTTTCTGGTTTTGGCTATAAATTAGAGGAAAAATCATGAAACAGCAACGCATCAAGCGACTAGCACTGAGCTATTTAGCTGTAATTATGACGTTGTCACTGGTGTTTAGCGTGATTATTTATGCCGTTACCTCGACGCAACTTAACCGAGAATTGCCGCCTGATGATCATATTAAGCAATCTGCGGATATTGAAGATCAATTTCATCATCGGCTGGAGCGACGCGACAATGAAACGCGCGAAATGGTGGTGATATCTTTAATTGCGTTAAATGGTGCGATGTTGGTGTTCGGCTATTGGTTGAGTCTAGTGTTGGCGCGAAGAACGCTGGCGCCAATTGAACGGTCAATTGAGCGGCAAGCCCAATTTGTGTCTAATGCCAGCCATGAGCTAAGAACTCCGTTGGCGGCGTTGCTTTTGAGTAATGAAATAGCGATGCGTAAGCGTGTGCTGACCGATGAAAAAGCTCGTCAGGTTTTGAGCCAAAACGTTGATGAAATTAAAAAACTGACTAACCTTAGCAATTCGCTACTGGATTTGGCGAAGTCGGAAAATGCTTTGAATGATCCAGAGTTAATTGATATTTCTGAAATCATTAAAGAGGTCATAGGACAGTATTCTCAAATCGCAAAAGCAAAGCAGGTTAAGATTTTTCATAATATTCCAGATGGTCAAAAAGTAACTTTGCAAGTAAATGCGGTTCGTCAGATTTTATCAATTTTGGTGGACAATGCTATTAAATACGCGCCGCAAAAGGTCGGTGAAGTAAAGATTTGGGCTAGGCTGAATAAGAATTCCGTGGAATTTATAGTTAAAGATAATGGACCAGGCATTTCGTCAAATGATCAAAAGCATATTTTCGAGGGATTTTATCGTGCAGACGCAGCACGGACTCGGACCGACGCGTCGGGCTATGGTTTGGGTCTGGCAATTGCCAAGACTCTGGCGGATCGCTGCGGTTATACTATTCGCATCAAAAGCAAGCCGTCAGCTGGCGCGGAATTTATACTAGTCATTCCAAATTAATAACAGATAGAATATGCTATAATTTACGCATGGAAACATTGCCGGATCACGATAAATTATTAACCGACAGAGCCTTGCAGTGTGCGGCGACGGACCTGAACGTTGATTCATCTGAATTACGGATCACGCCGGTAAGTGGCGGTTTTTCGCTTAATCGTCGAGCGCTGGTGTCGTCTGGTGGTCGAACGATTTTTGTTAAAGAAGTTGATGCTAATTTATTGTCGGATGAGGGTGAGCGGGAATTAGGCTGGCTAAAAAAAGATTATGCGGTAACACGCTTGTTGCAGAAAACTTATCCGCAATATGTTGCTGATTGGACTGAATTGGCTGATGATGGTCACGTGTTGATGACGAGCAGTTACGCTTCGTCAGATGGGTGGTTGTGGCAGCCTCCGACGGATAACTCTGTCGCGGAACGTTATATTTCGACGGTGATAACCGCGGTTCGAGAGTTGGAAAAAATAAAATTGCCGCAGGAGCTAATTGAAGAATTGCAATTACAACCGTTTGCGGCAAGAGAGCTTGGCTTAGATGATGGGATTGATCAGATTATTGCTGACGCTGATATTCGTCGTCGGTTGATTGATAATTATCAAAAACTATTGTCAAATCAGTTGGAGATTAATCAGCGGCGTTGTCAGGCTATAATTGAGCTGTTAGAAAAGCGCGATGAGTTGATTGATGTTTCGGTGCGCGCTAAAGAATTTGCCAAGCAGACGGAAGATTGCTTTAATCATTCGGATGTTCGTAGTGATAATTTGGCATTTAATCCGCAAACTGGCGAGTTGAAGTTGGTTGACTGGAACTGGGCTTCCTATGCGCCCCAGGGGTCTGGTGCGACAGAATTTCTGGTTGATATGGCGCGCCATGGTCATGATGTAACGCCGTGGCTAGGTGAGTTGAACGCGGAAATGCTGGCGTCATTTGTCGGATTTTTCCTTACACGTAGCCTCAAGCCACCACTCAAGCCGGGTGATAATCTTCGTCAAATGCAAGCGCTATCAGCGGCTGTTGCTTATGATTTGCTGCAATCTATGTAAAGAAATCATAAATGTAAATAATACAATGTACTTTCATTGACAGACGCTATATATCGCGTGTATATTCAATATTAAGCACTACATATGGTGTTTTAGAAAATAAATAACGTTTTTTGCAACATGCGCTCACTGGAAAGGTTGGGCTGGTTTGCTATTTTTATAAACAAGGAGGGGGAATGTATAAATCAATTAAAAAACGCGATGGTCGAACCGCTAAATTTGATCGAAAAAAAATTGAAAAAGCAATTGAAAAAGCAGGGTTGGAAACTGGCGAATTTGACGCTGCTCAAGCAGTTGAATTGACCGACAAGGTTTTGGGAGTTTTGGAAACTCGTAACCAAAAGCGCCTACCAAGCGTTGAAGATATTCAAGACATTGTTGAGGATGCGTTGATTGACTCTAAGTTTAAGAAGACTGCAAAGGCGTATATTATTTACCGCGATCAGCATAAAAAATTGCGCGAAATTACCTCTAATGCACACGTTGATTTGATTGATAAATATCTGGAAAATTTGGACTGGAAAGTTAATGAAAACTCTAATATGGGCTACAGTCTGCAGGGTTTGAATAACTATGTTTCAGCGGAAATTACGAAGACTTACTGGCTGGATAAAATTTATACATCGAAGATTGGGCAAGCTCACAAAGAAGGCGACTTGCATATTCACGACCTTAACTTGCTAAGTGTTTATTGTGTTGGTTGGGACTTAACTGACTTATTGCAAGAAGGATTTACTGGCGTGGCCGGTAAGGTTGCCTCTAAGCCGGCTAAGCATTTCCGATCAGCGCTTGGTCAAGTCGTAAACTTCTTTTATACATTGCAGGGCGAAGCGGCTGGTGCGCAGGCTTTCTCTGATTTTGATACGCTATTAGCACCATTTATTCGTGCCGACAAATTGAGTTATAAAGAAGTAAAACAGGCTATTCAAGAATTCGTCTTTAATGTCAACGTGCCGACTCGTGTTGGCTTCCAGACGCCGTTTACTAATATTACACTTGACCTTGAATGTCCAAAACACATGGCAGATAATCCAGTGATTATTGGTGGCGAAATGCAGGATACGACTTATGGCGAATATCAAGAAGAAATGAATATGCTAAACAAGGCGCTGCTGGAGGTTCTTTCTGAGGGTGACGCTAATGGTCGAGTCTTTACCTTCCCAATCCCAACGGTTAATATTACTAAAGATTTTAATTGGGACAATCCGGTGATTGAAAGTTTGTGGGAGGCTAGCGCTAAATACGGCATTCCGTACTTCTCAAACTTCATCAATTCCGACATGGATCCAGAAGATGCGCGCTCGATGTGCTGTCGATTGCGTATTGATAATCGTCAATTGGAATATCGTGGTGGCGGCCTGTTCGGTTCAAATCCAATGACTGGTTCGGTCGGTGTGGTAACAATAAACTTGCCACGACTGGCTCTAAAATCCAAGAATGAGAAAGAATTCTTTAAGGGCTTGGCTGAACTTATGGATATGGCAAAAGACAGCCTGGAAACCAAGCGCAAGGTTTTGGAGCGATTGACCGACGCTAATTTGTATCCGTACACCAAGTTTTATTTACGAAACATTAAGCAACGCTTCAATCAATATTGGAAGAACCATTTTTCAACTATCGGTTTGATCGGCACGAACGAGGCGGCGCTTAATTTACTAGGCGTTGATATTGGCACGGAAAAAGGTAAAGCTTTTGCTGAGAAAACACTTGATTTTATGCGCGATCGTTTGGTGGAATATCAGAAGGAAACTGGCAATAATTACAATCTTGAAGCAACACCAGCTGAAGGCACGACGTATCGATTGGCGCAGCTTGATAAAGCCAGCTTTCCAGATCGAGCGCATTTTGCTAATGGAATTGGCGCGGAAGTTAAATGTCCGTTCTATACCAACTCTAGCCACTTGCCAGTTAATTACACGGACGATTTGTTTGAATTGATGGATCTTCAGGACAATTTGCAAACCAAGTACACGGGCGGCACGGTGATTCACTTCTTCTTAGGTGAGCGCATGGACGATCCGCAAACTTTGAAAAAATTGGTGAAAACGATTTGTGAAAATTACAAATTGCCATACTTTACGTTCAGCCCAAGCTTCTCAATTTGTAAGAATCACGGCTATATTGTTGGTGAGCATCCAGAATGTCCAAAGTGTGGTGAAGCGACTGAAGTTTACTCACGTGTGGTTGGTTTCTTGCGTCCAGTTTCTCAATGGAATAAGGGCAAGCAAGCGGAATTTGAAATGAGGGAGCATTATGACGATGCCGCCGAACACCAGCGACTTAGCGCCGTCGCGGCAGCTTAAGGTGTCAATTGGTGGAATTCAGAAGCTGTCGCTCGTGGATTATCCAGGGCACGTGGCGGCAGCTCTGTTTCTCTCTGGTTGTAATATGCGGTGTGGTTATTGCCATAATCCTGAATTGGTATTACCTGAACGGTTAGCGCCGAGTATTCCAGTTGATGAAGTGATGATATTTCTAAAATCACGAGTTGGTCGGCTGGACGGCGTGGTGATTTCTGGCGGTGAACCAACGGTAAATGAAGATTTGCCGGAGTTATGTCGGATGATTAAGGAACTTGGTTTTGATATTAAATTGGATACCAACGGCACGCATCCAGATATAGTTCGCGGAATGGTTGAAGAAGGACTGATTGATTTTATTGCTATGGATGTAAAAGGTCCACTGGAAAAATATGTTGAAATTGCGGCGCGACCGATTGATTTGGAGGCGATTAAGGAGAATGTTCGGTTGATGATTGATTCGGGAATTGATCACGAATTCCGTACGACGATTGTCCGCGAGCAATTGGAAGTTAGCGATTTTGAGAAGATTGGCGAGCTAGTTAAGGGTGCGAAGAGATTTGCCTTGCAACATTTTCGCACCGGCACGACAATTAGTCCAAAGTTTGCGAATTACCACACTTTTACTGACGAAGAATTTAGAGAAGCTCAGAAAATAATGGAAAGGTACGTTGGAGAATGTGTGATTCATTAGAGGTTGAAATTGTGCGCGTCCGTCAGGAAAATCCTGAGGTGAAGACGTTATATTTTGCGCGACCGTTCGACTTTACCGCCGGACAATATATTACGGTTTTTATTGATGGTAGTAGCGTGCGTGAGGGGAAGGCTTATAGTATTTCTTCTACTCCTGACGATGAGCTAATGTCGATTACCGTGAAGAATGTTGGTGGTGAATTTTCTAGCTATTTATGTTCACGGAATGTTGGCGATAAATTACAAATCAGCCACGCTTACGGCGATTTTAATCCGCAAACAGAAAGTCCTTTGGTTGGAATTGCTGCGGGCTGTGGACTTAGTCCAATTTGGAGCGTTATGGCAAGTTCTAGTCAGCCGACGTTTTTATATTTTAGCCAAAAATCGCCAGAATATATGGTTTTTGAAAATGAACTAGCAGAGTCAAATATTAAAGTGAAGAAGTTTAGTACTCGCCAGCAAGTTGAAGAAAAAGATGGTTGGTTTAACGGTAGATTTAATGTGGAAAAAATTGTTCATGAAACGCCAGAAGATGCGCATTTTTTGGTCTGTGGAAGTTTGCCCTTTGTTAGAGATGTTTGGCAAAAATTATCCGCCGCCGGCGTAAGTGAATTGAAAATTTCAACGGAGACGTTTTTTGAGCAATGATTGGGGTGACGACTACAGTAGAATTATCATCGACAGTAATTGATGGTAATGATTTTGGTGTGTTTTTGTCGCTGAGAGATGGCAATATTAGCGAGGATTTTTCGTCTAGTGTTGGTGAAGAAGTGACTGATGGTGTAGGTCGGTTTGATTTGGTGGCGGTAGCTAGCGGTGAAGCAGAGTTACCTTCTACCGAGAAAGTATCAGCGTCAATTGGTCAAACGGCATGTGCGACATGTGTTGGCTGCCCATTTCTTAGTCAGTGCGTAAAACCTCAGGCGTTAGTCATGAAACAGGAGTCGGAAAGACAGGAGAATGTATCTGATGATATGAATTCTGCGGATGAAGAGGCGATTCCTAATTTGTTGGAAATGACACCAAAACAAAGCTATTTGGATAGACTATTGGCTCCAGATGATTTCGATAGTCTGGATGAAAATGGACGCGGAGAATTGGTGTTGGCGGGATATTCAGAGTCTACCGATTATCAAGAGCCTATTATTAAAAAAGCACCTGAGCCAGTGGTATCAGAGGCGAAGCCCATAGATTTGACAACTAAAACAAATAAGTCAACTGAGAAACTCATACCGCAGGAACGAGAAGATAAAACTTCGACTAACCAGGCGGTTGAAGCTTCGGGCGAGGATGTGGACATTGAGAAGATAGGGGTGGTCAGCCCTTCGGTGGAGATGAAGCCGCACATTATTGATTCTATTTCTGACGCAGTGCATAATGACAGCAAGAAGCCGGCACCAGAGTCCTTAGATGCGCCGGCAAAGACGGAAAATGCGCCGGTATCGGTAGTGATAGATAAGAACACCCAAACCGTTGATGATAATAGCAATTCGCTGGAACATGAAACTGTTTACCCTGCGGCTAGCGATAATAAGATTGCTGCTAAGGCTGTAGAGTCTGAGTCGAGCCGAGAAGCAGAAAATGATGAAAGTGCTTTTACGTCAATTTCCGAGCAGCAGCACTTGGCAGCACAATTTGATGCAGTAGGGGCGGATAAATCTGCGATTACGGTACCAATTGACAATTCTGGTACGAAAGCACCAGTATACATTCAATCTAACGAGATTAATATAGATGCGACGCCGGATTATAATAATTCTGTCGAATCGACTGACATTGTTGATAATGAGCGGCTGGTTGATACCGCAATAGTTGATGAGGCTAAGGTTGATCCTCCAAACGAGGAGATTGACATATTGGCGGCGGATCAAATTTTCACTGATACACAGGTCTTGTCAATTGAGCAACTTGACTATAGTGGTACGGCGATAGAGCGTAGTCATGGTAAGGATAATGATTTTTGGGCTGAAGAAGATGCGGTTTTCTTTATCGAACGGCAGGAGTCCCCAGTAGTAGAGTCGGAAGCGTCTTCTGCTGAAGCAGTGACGATTGCGCTGCCGGTAGAAACGATTACAGTGCGTGAAGAAACTGATGACTCTGAGCCAGTGGAACAAGTAATTATTTCCACCTCACCGATTATTGAGCCAACACTTGATGTTGAGTTGGACGAGGTGACAACGAAAATTCCAGAGGAATGTTTCGTGCTTCGTGAGGAGTTTGTGAAAATATCGGAAAAAAGCGATTTGCTGCGCAGTGATGATGAAATTGAAAGTGTAATTATGGATGTTAGTGACATAAAATCAGGCATCAACTTGTCCGGAGAGCAAGCAGAACTTAACGATATTCTGGATGATTGTGTCTATAATGGCGAAGAAAGTGTCGCGAATGGTGATGATTTGCTGATGAATACCCATCCATCATCTGGTTTATGGTCAGACGATAGTCCGCTAAATCCAGAAGAGGGGTTGGTGACAATGACTCAATCGGCTGCGGATGACTCATCATTGGTGTCGCGGCTGGTTGGTGTGTTGGTGGTGGCGATGTGTGTGGCGCGCGGCCGACAAGCTAGAGCGATTCCGAATAGCTGATGATCTTTGCGTGGTGTAAGCGATAAATAGGGCTGCGCGAAATGATAGCGCGAAGATTGGCAGCTGATGAATGGTTAAAGCCTGATATAATGAAACTATGAAAGTGCTCGACAAGCCGAAAATTGATCGTCCCCGCGAGAAGTTGGCACGTTACGGTACGGCGCGGCTGAGCGACTTGGAGCTGTTGATGGCGATTATTGGCAGCGGTAATGCTCGGGCCGATGTCGGCAAGATTGCGCGCGAGGTGCTGAAAATTTTGCGTCAAAAGGGCGGTGATGTTTCGTATGATGATCTGCGTAGCGTGGTTGGTTTGGGTGAAGCGAAAATCTCGGTGATTTTGGCGAGTTTGGAACTGGCGCGGCGGTACTTGCTGGACAGCGACCAGCCAATCATCGACAGTCCAGAAAAGGCGGTCGAGCTACTGGCCGACATTCGCGACAAAAAGCAGGAATATTTTGTTTGCCTGACACTGGACGGTGCGAATCGTTTGATTGCCAAGCGGGTGGTGACTATCGGTACGTTGACGGCCAGCCTGGTACACCCGCGCGAGGTTTTCGCCGACGCCATCGCCGATCGTGCCGCCAGCATCATCGTGGCACATAATCATCCGAGCGGGAGTATGAGACTAAGCCAGGCCGACATAGAAACGACCAATCGGCTCAAGCGTGCCGGCGAACTACTTGGCATACCTCTTATGTCTCATTTATTAATCACCAAGCAATCCTTCCGAACCATCGATTAGAAAAATGTTATAATAACTCTGATGATTAACTCTGATTATCAGGCAAAGTATATTGCCCATGAGCTTGAGCGTGTCTATGCTAACGATGACGTTGCTAAGTTGTCGGGCTTGATGTTCGATGCTCAGATTATCCCGACACCGCACCAAATTGACGCGGCGCTGTTTGCATTAAACTCACCAATGGCTCGCGGTATTATCTTGGCGGATGAGGTCGGCCTCGGTAAAACTATTGAGGCAGGTATCGTTATCATGCAATACTACTCGGAACGCAAACGAAAGATCCTGATTATTGCGCCGTCGAGCTTGCGCCAGCAATGGGCGCAGGAATTGCAAGAAAAGTTCAATTTACCAGCAACCGTTGTCGACTCCAAATGGATGAAGGCAAAAAGAACCATCGAAAAAGACGGCATCTATATTTGTTCTTACGAATTTGCCAATCGCCATTCGACAAGGTTATCAAACGGCTGGAATTTGCTAGTTCTTGATGAGGCGCATAAGTTAAGGAATTTTTATAATAACCAAAAGGGTATCGCTAGTGCGGTCTCTGATATCGCTAAAGGTTCTGAAAAATCGCTGCTCCTCACAGCCACGCCTCTGCAGAATAGACTTGAAGAATTATACGGCTTAGTGTCGGTTGTTGACCCTAAATATTTTTATAAGCTTGATGTTTTTCGCCAACGCTATATTAAGTCAAATCATCCGTTTGCACTCGATGATCTTCGCTCGCGCATGAGCAAAATTGCCAAGCGTACTTTGCGATCGGAGGTCAAGAAATATATTAAATACACTGACCGTATTGCCAAGACGGTGCAATTTGAACCATCTGGCGATGAGCAAAAATTATATGAGCTGGTGGACGAATATTTGCATCGCGATAAACTGTATGCATTTGCATCTTCGCAGCGCCACTTGTCAGCGCTGATTCTTCGCAAACGTCTCGGTTCATCCACGTTCGCAGTTGCCAGTACACTCCGGAATATTGTACGGCGCATGAAGGAAGAGTATGCTGCGGGTAAGGTTCGCGATAACCGCGGTGGCTTGATTGATGAGCTGGGTGATCTGAACGATGAAGAAATTGAGGCATTTGAGGAGACTGGCGCTTACGATGACTATATAATTAAATCGGCCAAAGAGCGCGTCGAGTTTCAGGCTGAAATCGATGAACTAAAATCATACGTCGACTTTGCTGATTCAATCAAAGAAAATGTCAAAGCCGAAAAATTGGTCGAGGCGATCAATGTCGGCTTTAATGCACTGGAATCAAAAGCTGCTCGCAAAGCAATTATTTTTACCGAATCAACCCTTACGCAGAACTATATCGCCAAAACGCTTAAAAAGCAGGGCTATGATGGAAAAATAGTGTTATTCAACGGACAAAATAACTCGCCGGAAAGTACCGAGATTTATCGCCAATGGTTGGCGGATAATGAAAATTCCGATGTCGTTACTGGTATAGAATCAGCGGACCGCCGCAAGGCGTTAATTGATAAATTCAAAGATGACAAAATGCAGATCATGATCGCCACCGAAGCGGCCAGCGAAGGTATCAACTTGCAATTTTGCTCCATGCTAATTAATTATGACTTACCATGGAATCCGCAGCGCGTTGAGCAGCGTATCGGTCGTGTCCACCGCATGGGGCAGAAATACGATGTTGTTGTGGTGAATTTTAGCAATCAAGGCAATGTCGCCGAGCAGCGAATTCTTGAACTATTGACTGACAAATTTAGTTTGTTCAAAAGTACATTTGGCGCCAGCAATGATGTACTAGGCGCGATTGAAAGCGGACTGGATTTTGAAAAGAAAATTAGCGATATTTTGAACACGTGCCGCACCGATGATGAGATTAGCCAACGGTTTGAAAAGTTACAAGAAGAATTTAAGATAGAAATTGATACTGAGCAACAAGCGGCGCGTACCCGGATTTTTGAGGGGCTTGATCCTCACGTGCAAGATCGTTTCCGCCGCTACGACGAGCAAGCTGAAGAAGCCTTTACGCGCTTTGAGCGATTGTTTATGAACCTGACGCGCTATATACTGCGCGGCAACGCGTCGTTTGCAAACGAACACGTTTTTGATCTAAAAACTGCACCGGAAAAAGACATCGAATGCGGAACATATTTCTATAAAACTGAACGCTTGCTGCACGCTCGGCAATACAAATATGCCGACGATTTGGCAGAATATGTGCGCCGTACAGCAAAGACTGCGCCAACGCCGCCGGCAGAACTTATCTTTGACATGAGCCAGTCTGATCGAGTCGCTTCTGAGGTTAAAAAGCTGATCGGCGCCCGCGGCACAATGGTTGTCGAGCAGGTAACCTTTCCGATGAAAATAGACTCTTCGGATATGAGCGAAAGTTACATTTTGGCGTCAGCGCAGACAGAAGACGGCATGTTGCTTGATACGGAGACTTGCCGCAAGATCCTCGAGCTATACGCTGCTGATAGCAACCAAAAAGCAGTTGCCCCTACAGAAGTGTTGCAAAATCACCTGGCTCGGCAAATTGCTGAACGCCAAGAGGAAGTCAAGGGTCGCAACACTGACGCTTACCTTGATAAAAAAGATCTGCTAGAGCGTCAATATAAAGACAAAATTGTCGAATACGAAATGAAGGCTGATAAGCTTAATGCTAAGATTCAAGAATTGCAAAAGCAAGAACGTCAGGCAGGCGATGCCGCTTCTCGTCTAAAAATTGCCAGCGAAGTCCAAGTTTTACGCAAAAAAGTACGCACTCTCAACCGTGAGAAATACGACCTCGAAGATAGCATGGATGAGCAAATATCCGATAAAATAGCCCTAGCACGGCAAGCGTCTGAGGGGGGAGTAGTTGCCAAGCGACTGTTTGCTGTCAATTTTACTATAAAATAGCATAAGAATTATTTACAAGACATGTTTTTTAAAAAAAGTAATGTTTAATCTTTACAATGATATACCTGTTCACTTATAATGTAATTATGGAAAGAGAGGGGTTAAACATACAGAGTGTAAGTAAGCGGTTAGACGTTGTGATAGCACTGCTAGCAACTATCGCCACAAAAGACGAGAACGTAACCTTACGAGATAAAATAGCCATGCTTAATGGTTTTGGTCTAAGTTCAAGTGAGATAGCATCAGTTCTTAATAAAAAAACGGCATACGTAAGTAAAGAGTTGTCACTGTTGAGAAGTAGGAGTAGTAATAGTGGAGGGTAAATTAGAAGACATCTCAAAAAAACTATCAATTCTAATTGCACTTGTCGTAAGGAGTCTTCCAGAGGGGTTAGATACTAAGCAGGGCATTAAGCTTCTTGATGGCTATGGTTTATCAAATATTGAAATAGCGACTATTTTGGGTATGAAACCTTCGGCGGTATCGATGGCTCGTTCAAGAATGAAAGGAAAAAAAGATGGTAAAACAGAAATCTAGCAGCGACACTACGCTAGAAGGTATTAAGAAAGCGTTAGACAAACTGACTATCATCGAGTTGATAAAATCGGGGGCGACTCGTACTCAGGTTAGGAGTATTGTTGGCTCAATGAGTAATGAAACCTTTGCTGCGATAAATAAGGCACTAAAAAAGACATCTATCCAAAAAGAAAGTGATGAGCAGAATGGATAAACAAATTCAAAAAACGCTAGATCAAATTAAGTGGTTGATGGTATTGCAATTACAAAATCAAGGCGTTTCATCGAAAGAGATAGCTTGCGTGCTTGAAGTTGATCCTGCAACCATAAGTCGCAGGGTACCCCGTCGAAGAAAAAATGTGAAAATTGAGAGTAAGGAGTAGAATATGGTAAAAGACGAACGTAACTATCTAGAGATTATTGCTTTGGCGCAACTGACTATCCAGGTTGATCGATATATTCGAGAGACTGAAATCGCAAGACCAAAGCCTAGATCAATTGATAAAATGCTTTCGGATGTTGGTCTGAAGACGAATGATATTGCGAAGTTGCTTGGAAAAACAGAGAGAGCTGTACAAATGCAGATAGCTTCTGATAGCAAAACCAAAAAGAACAAAACCCTTGAAAAAGTAAAAGGTGAAAGTACAAAATAATGGCGAATCGATTAAATCCCAATATAATCAAACACCTCGAAACCAAATTAGGCAAAACTGCGGCTCAGATTCGTCCACGTATTTCTGAGATTCGCAGACGGAATAGTGCACTAACGCTAAATGCAGCTGCACAGGTGTACGCTGAAAAGAATGGCACCTCTGTATTAACTAAACTTAATCCTGAAGATAGGCAATCGTTGGGTATATATCAGCAGGTAAAGAGTGTAACAAATAATGTAAATTATAACAAAAGTCATATCAATAAGAGCATTACAATTAGTGCTGATCGAATCAGTAATCTTATTGCTGGACACCACAATACAGGCAATATTATTGTAAAAAATGATTTGGAATCTGCTCTGATGTCTTTGGCGGATGAGGTAAAAAAATCACTTGAAATAAATGATGACGACAAGAATGAAATAATAGCAGAAGTTGGCACTATTCTTAGTCAATCGAAAAAAAGCATTCCTGATAAAGATACCATAAAAAAATCATGGGCGTCATTGAGTGTTTTTTCAAAATTTGCTAGTATCGCCGGCTCTATTGCTACAGTGGGAGAGTTTTTGCATCAATTAGGATTAATATAAAAAACGAATACTCCAAAAAGGGGATAATATGAGAGACCAAATAGTAGATAATGATATAAATAAATTGCCATCCACTTCTCCCAACTTCCGCACCGACCTAGCGAAAAAGCTGGAGGAGCTAGTGCCGGAGGCGATTGCGGATGGTAAGGTGGATGTGGTCAAGTTGAAGGAGCTGCTGGCGGAAGATGCTGGCGAGCCGAATGAGCGGTTCGGGTTGTTTTGGCCGGGCAAGAAGCAGGCGCTTCGGGCGGCACAAGAGCCGACGACTGCAACGCTCCGACCCGCCAAGGACGAGAGCAAAGATTGGGATACGACCAATAATATTTTCATCGAGGGTGATAACCTCGAGGTGCTGAAAGTCTTGCAAAAGCAGTACCACAACAGTATCAAAATGATTTACATCGATCCGCCGTATAACACCGGTAAAGATTTTGTCTATCCGGATAATTTCAAGGAAGGTTTGCAAAACTACCTGGAGTTTAGCCAGCAGGTAGACGAGGGTAACAAAAAGATCAGCACTAATACCGAAACTGCCGGCCGTTATCACAGCAACTGGCTGAATATGATGTATCCGCGTTTGAAGCTGGCGCGCAATTTGTTGACCGATGACGGGGTGATATTTATTTCGATTGATGACGCCGAGCAAGCCAATTTGAAGAAAATTTGTGATGAGATTTTTGGTGAGGGAAATTTTGTTTCTCAGATTGTATGGCAGAAAAAATATGCACCTCAAAATGACGCCAAGTACTTTTCTACAAGTCATGACTATATTCTTATCTATGCACGATCTATAGAAAGATTTTCGCGCAATTTGCTACCAAGGAGTAAAGAGCAGCTTGCACGCTATAAGAATATTGATAATGATCCACGCGGTCCGTGGCAAAGTGATAACTTTACAGTTGCAACATACAGCGCATCATATGATTATCCGATAACTTTACCCTCTGGTAGGACAATAAATCCAACCCCAGGTCGTTGCTGGCGAACATCGTATGAAAATTATAAAAAGTTAGTGGCTGATAACAGGATATCGTTTGGCCTAGACGGTGATAATGTGCCACGGATTAAGCGCTTTCTGAGTGAAGTGCAAGATGGTTCGGTTCCTGAGACTTTGTGGTTATATAAAGATGTGGGGCACAATCAAGGGGCTGCTACAAGCTTGAAGAATCTTATGGATGGTAAAAAATATTTTGACTACCCAAAGCCTGTAACTTTGATTGAATTTATGGCGAAAATAGCTTCATCAAGAGATTCGTTGATTCTCGACTTCTTCGCTGGCTCCGCCACCACTGCTCACGCCGTTATGCAACTCAACGCCGAAGATGGCGGTAATCGTAAGCACATCATGGTGCAGCTGCCTGAGCCGACCGATGAAAAGAGCGAGGCGTTTAAGGCTGGCTACAAAAAGATTAGCGATATTGCCCGTGAACGGATCAATCGGGCAGGCGAAAAGATAAAGGTTGATTTTGCTGACAAGCTGGCTGAGCGTGAGACTCCGCTGGATGTTGGATATCGTACTTACAAACTGGCTGACACCAATTTCACCAAGTGGCAAAGCGCGCCGACGGGCGATTTGACCGAATTGCAGGCACGACTTGATCTGATGCGCGAAAGCAGTAACGATAATGCTAGCGAGGAAGATTTACTGGTGGAAGTGCTTTTGAAAATGGGTTTGCCGCTAACTACGCGCACTCAAACCGTCGACGTCGATGGTCTGCATGTATATCAAGTCGTCGCCGAGGGCGATTCGACGGAAGGTCAGCCAGTGCTGTATCTCAACGAACACACCAAACCGACGCTAGATCAATTACGCGCCATTATCACCGACCTGACTCCGAGTAAGTTTGTCATTCTCGACGACGCCTTCCAGGGTGACAACCAGCTTAAAACCAATCTGGTCCAAACTTGTAAAAGCTATGATGTAGAATTGTGGACGGTGTAAGATGACTCCAGTATATAAGACAACTAAAAACAACTCACTTGATATTAATAATCAAGGAGTCAAAGTTACAAAAATTGACGGTGAAGATTATATCTGTCTAACTGATATGGCAAAGGCTTACGGAGCAGACAAAGTTATAGATAATTGGTTGCGTAACAAGAATACTATAGATTTTTTAGGTGTTTGGGAGAGATATAATAATCCAGATTTTAATTTCCTCGAATTCGAGGAAATTAAAAATATCGCAGGCTTAAACAGATTTACAATGTCCGCAAAACACTGGGTTGAGCGTGTAAATGCGAAAGGTATTGTGGCGCGAGCTGGCAGATATGGCGGTACTTATGCGCATCGTGATATCGCATTTGAATTTGGTACTTGGTTGAGTCCAGAATTTCGATTACTAATTATTACTGAGTATCAGAGACTGAAGGCTATTGAACAGAAGAAGCTTAACTGGGATTCAAGAAGAATTCTTGCCAGTGTAAATTATAAATTACACACTGATTCTATCAGGGATAGTTTAATCCCATCCTTGAGCCATAGTGTTATAGATAAGTACGTATATACGGACGAAGCAGATATGCTTAATCGGTTGGCTTTTGGCCAGACTGCTAGAGAATGGCGTAGACAAAATCCGGCTTTAGCTAAGGCTGGTCGTAATCAGCGAGATTATGCGACAGAACAACAACTTGTATTAATAGCAAACCTACAGAGTCTTAATGCTTTTTTGATAGATCAAAAAATGCCACAGCAGGAACGAATTATAAAATTAGCTGAACATGCAAGAAGGCACTACGATTCAATCTTAAAAGCGGAAGAACAGCATAATATGTTCATAAACGATAAGATAAAGAGGCTGAATCATGAAAATTAAATACGATTCCAGCCAGCCGTTCCAGTTGCAAGCTATCAGCGCTATTACTGGTGTTTTTGAAGGGCAGCCTGACGGTGCTGATGCGTTCGATGCGGTTTTGCAGTCGCGATCGGTGCGCGGTGCCCAGGTCGGGCTGTTCGACGAAATTGGTGCAATTGGCAATAATTTGCTGCTTGATGACGATGCTATTTTGGAGAATGTTCGGTCAATTCAAAACGACAACGGCATCGCTCCGGTTAAAGAATTGGACGGCATGAACTTTTCCGTGGAGATGGAAACTGGCACTGGCAAGACGTATGTATACTTGCGTACAGCGCTGGAAATGGCGAAATTGTATGGTTTTTCGAAGTTTATTATCATCGTGCCGAGCATTGCCATCAAAGAGGGCGTGAAAAGTAGCCTTGATGGCATGCGTGAACACTTTACACGTGAGATGGGGTATAGTCCGTACGAAGCGTCGGTGTATGACGGCAAAAATCCAGAGGTGGTGCAGAGTTATGCCACTAGCACTATGACGCAGTTTATGGTCATGACAATTGATGCAATTCGCGGTAATAAGAATACACGAGTAATTCATCAAGAACGCGACAAGCTAAATGGTATTGCCCCAATTGAATATCTGGCTGCTGTCAATCCGATTGTCATTATGGACGAGCCGCAAAATATGGAGAGTGAACTGTCGACGAGTGCGATTAAGGATTTGAACCCGATGTGCACATTGCGTTATAGCGCCACGCATACTAACGAATACAACATGATGTATCGGCTCGATCCAGTTGATGCTCACCGGGAGAAGTTGGTGAAAAGCATCGTGGTGGCGAATGCTCAGCAAGAGGGTAGTGATGCTAAGCCGTATATCAAACTCATCGATGTGCGTAATACGCCGAAGCTCCAAGCTTATGTCGAAGTGTTGGTTCGCGATAAAAATGGCAATGTTGGTCGAAAATCATTATGGGTTAATCATCATGACAAACTGGATATTCGCACCGGTAATAGTATTTATGAAGGCTATACCATCAATGAAATTTCGACGGTTCCAGCGAGTGTGGAAGTTGGATCGCAAGGGGTCCTGATGCTTGGTGAAAATTGGGGCGGCAATGAAGACCAGGTTATGCGTGAGATGATTCGTGTGACCATCGCCGAGCATATTAAGCGAGAATATTTACTGCGCGATCAAGGGATTAAAGTGCTGAGTCTATTTTTTGTTGATAAGGTGGCGAGCTATTTAGAGTATGATGATGACGGTAATATGGTTGACGGAAAATTTGCACGTTGGTTTGATGAATTGTACCAGGAAGAGCGAAAAAAGAGCCGTTTTTACGAAGATATTATGCCTGAAGATCCAAGTGAGGTTCGAAAAGCATACTTTGCTGAGATGCGTAAGGGCGGTAAAACAAGCTTTGTCGATAGCAAAGAGGGTAAGGGTAATGCACAGGATGAGTCGGCTTATGACCTAATCATGAAAGGTAAAGAAAAACTGCTCGACCAGGCAAATCCAGTACGGTTTATTTTTAGCCACTCAGCGCTGAAAGAGGGTTGGGATAACCCGAATGTGTTTCAAATTTGTATGATGCGCGAAAGTGGTAGTGAAAATGATCGCCGACAGACGATTGGGCGGGGTCTGCGTTTGCCAGTACGTCAGGACGGTACACGAGTGTTTGACGAGCAGTTCAATCAGTTGCTGGTGGTTGCTAATGAATCGTATCGTGATTTTGCTAATAATTTACAAAAGGAATATAAGAAAGCTGGTGTTAAGATTGGTTTTGTGCGGCGTGGTGAGTTTGCGCGAATACCACTACATGACGATCCAAACAGTACATTGGGACATCAGAAATCAAATGAGGTCTGGGAGTGTTTGCAGCGTCGCAGTATGATTGATGACGAGGGTCGGGTACTGGCTAATTTTGCACCGAATAATATTGGCTTTACGCTTGATTTACCTGGCGATCTGCAAAAATATCATGCCGAGGTGGTCGATATTATTGAGGGCTGTAAGATTGATAAATTTGTTAAGGATGCACGTAAAAAAGAGAAGATTCGTCCCAATAAAGAAGTTTTGTATAGTCCACTGCTTGAGGAATTGTGGAAGCGAATCTCGCATAAAACAACGTACTGTGTGGTATTCGATAACGGCCAGATTATTATGGCGGCCATCAATGCCATTAAAGCCAAGCCTGAGCTTAAACCATTGAGAATTGAAGTGCAAAGACATAGGGTGCTTTTGAAGCGCGGCGGCGTTCATAATGACGGTATGGTCGGCGAAGCAACACATGACTTGGCGGGAACGTTTGAACTGCCGGATATCATCTCTGAGTTGCAGGATAGTACTGGTCTCACTCGACGAACAATTGTTGATATTTTGATTGGTAGCGATCGGTTGCATGAGTTTTTGAAAAACCCTTACGATTATGTGCAGATGGTGAAGGGTGCAATAAAGTCAGTGCTGGCACAGGTTGTAGTGGACGGCGTTGAGTATGAAAAGATGGGTGAGCGTAGTTATGAACTTCGCAATTTCCAAAAAGATAGCGATGAAGAAGTCGAACGATTTATTGATCGACTGTATCAAGTTAAGAATCAACAAAAAACAGTGACAGATAGATTGGCACTAGATTCGGCGACTGAACAAAAGTTTGCCGAATACTTGGATAGTCGCGAAGATGTCAAACTATTCCTCAAGCTGCCGTCGAAGTTTACGATACCAACGCCAGTTGGTGACTACAATCCAGACTGGGCAATTGTCAAAGAAGTTAATGGCGTAGAAAAAGTATATATGGTGCGTGAGACGAAGAACGGTGGCGAACGCGAAGATGAACTACATAAAATTACTTGTGCTAAGAAACATTTTGAGACAATTGGTATGCGTGATTACGCTAAGTCAACACCTGATGATTGGCGGGTGTAAGTATGTCAATAAAGAGCTGCGAGATACCCTCAGGATAATATATGAACAAGCCAAACAAAACTGTTACCGTCGCTCGCGCCATCATCCGTATAGGTGATGCCGCCAGAAATGCTAATGATTATAGTTTGCTGGGCGCGCTGCATGAGATGGTGGAGCAATTGTCACAGCATGGCGTTAAGGATACTGAAGTCGATATGGATTTGTTGCTGGAATATGTCGAGGCAGCGGATGGTTGCGACTATTGCCGTATTGGTGACGGTAAGGATAGCGTTGATGAATTAACAACAAAAATCAATCAGCAGCTTGCGCGTCTTAGTCAGGAGCAAGTGGATTATTCTAGTAAATCGGCTTTGGAATTTGAGCCGACAGTTCATTTAGTGACTGCGAATTATGCCAAGGATGAGAATGGGACGACTTCTGGTGTATCAATAGCTTTGGTTTTTAATAAAGATGGTTCGGTAAGTGCGCCGCGCGATCATTTCTTGAATGCGGAATTGCTTAATTATTTTAGCGATAAGCATCAGGTCGATTATCAATTTATTGAAGATGATTTACCGCCGAAACTTCAGGATTATCAATTAGTCGCGGGAACGGCGGAAGCGAGAGAAATCTTGCCACGGGAATTGGAAGTGATAGATTTTTAAGGTTTTATGAAAATCTCCGTACACATTAAACCAAACTCTCGTCATCGTGAGGAAGTTGTGAAAAATGACGACGACACATTGACGGTTTATATCAAAGCTCCAGCAATTGAAGGTCGAGCCAACGCGGCGGCTATTAAATTATTAGCAAAACATTTTAAGGTTGCATCATCCAAAGTTAAATTAGTGCGCGGTGCAACTTCAAAATATAAGATATTTGAGATCGATTAAGTTTACGGATAAACGGCGCCCGGTGTCATATCGCTGATTAAATTTTGTACCGTTACGAATGAATAGCCTTGCTGTTTGAGTGAGTTAAGGACACAAGGAACAGCATTCACGGATGTCGGATGAATATCGTGCATTAAAATCACAGCTCCGTTGCGAGCGCCAGCGACAGCTCTTGAACAGACGATTTCGCTATTACGATCAGCCCAATCGCGCGTATCGACAGACCAAACAACTGCCGACATTCCGCGCTGACGGAATTGCTCCAAAACCGCCCGATTAAATGCGCCGTATGGTGGGCGTATGATATTAGGTTTGGTGCCAACAGCTTGTTTTATGGCGTTATTTGTCTGGTCGATTTCATTAGCGAGTTGCTCTGCTGAAACCTTATTTAACTCTGGATGCGACCAAGAGTGATTACCTAATTGATGTCCGCGCGACTGCATACGGCGTAATGTGTTGGCACGTGCTGAAACTTTGCTGCCGATTAGGAAAAACGTTGCCTTGGCATCGTATTTATCCAATATATCCAACAGTTTTTCGGTGTATGGTCCAGGTCCGTCATCAAAAGTTAGAGCAATTGTTTTATTTGCGACGATAGGCGTTGGAGCTGCGGGCGCTGGTTTTGGTTTTTCTGCAGGTTTGGGGATGTTGGCGAATTTTCTCGCCGTTGGGTTTTGCAGATATTTAGAGACGGAGGAAATTGGCACAGTAATTGTCAATTCGCCGTAAGATGATGGCAGTAGCGACGCCTGACCGAGTGGCCAAGCCAACGCATTGCCATTATTGGTGATGATAAAGTTGGACAAAGCTTCTTTATTTATGATTTCGTTCAGGTCAATTTCTGGCTGCTGGCGTTGCTTGATGATCTGAGAAATGCTATTTTTGGCAGCGGATATGATTGCTTCGGCGGCTTTATCGGACTGTTCTGCAAAATCAGCTAAGCCGACAACTTCGCCAGATTTTTTGTCGAAAGTCCAAAATTGCGTCATTGATGCTGGATGTGCGCCGTTCATATCCTGCTTAATATTGACGACAATCGACAGTGCTTCTGAAGTGTTATGTGTGACTTGATAGCCAATTGTTTCGGTCATTGGCTTATCAAAAACTGTTGCCAGTAAAACCGTATTTTGAAAATCGCGATCAATTTTATCAATCGACTCGCTAATTAAGCGATTAATCTTTTCATTTTCCGTGATCGGATATTCAATTGAAACTTTTTCCCGTTTGTTATCTCTGGTGACAAATTTTGAGCGAATGCCAGAATATTTCGAATCGGCAAAATAATACTTTTCGTCAGATGGCGCAGTCGTTTGTCGCGAGTGTGATTGGTTGAGGAAATATATCCCAAATAGCCCCGCCGAAAATAGCAATATCAAAAACGGTATGATAATAAATAGTTTTTTCGATTTTGGTTTTGCTTTTTTTCTCTGAATGCGCATATTATAAGTATAGCACTAGTACTTTGGTTTTGTTATTATTGATGATAAGTGAAGACCGGTTTTACTATAATTACAACAGAGAGGAGTTTACGGAGTGAAACTTGAGCCAATTATAAAAGTCGATAAACTCGTTAAGACTTATGATGGAAATAACGTGGTTGACGGCGTATCGTTTGAAGTTAAAAAGGGCGAGATATTTGGAATTCTTGGTCCTAACGGCGCGGGCAAAACAACAACGTTGGAAATGCTGGAAGCGCTCAGACCAATTGACGGCGGCGTGGCTATAATTGACGGCATAGATGTCGCTAAGAAACCTAAGGATATTAAGAATATAATTGGTATTCAGCTTCAGTCGACGGCTTTTTATGATAAGCTGACTTTGCGTGAACAATTGAAAATGTTTGGTAGTTTATATGGTCGGACAGTTGATACCGAGGCGCTGCTTGCTAAGGTTCAATTGACAGAAAAGGCTAAGAATTACGTCGAGCAGCTTTCTGGTGGTCAAAAACAGCGTTTTGCAATTGCCTCGACATTGGTAAATAATCCGAAAGTGTTGTTTCTGGACGAGCCGACCACGGGGCTTGATCCGCAGGCGCGCCGAAATTTGTGGGACTTGATTAAGGAAATCCGCAACGAGGGAATTACGATTCTTTTAACGACGCATTATATGGACGAAGCGGAATTATTGTGCGATCGTCTGGCAATTATGGATAGCGGTAAGATTATTACAATTGATACGCCACATAATCTTATCCAGCAATTATTAGCGCGCGGTTTTAAGAAAGAGCAAGTTGTCGAGCAGGCCAACTTAGAGGACGTGTTTATTGATTTAACAGGAAAGGCAATTCGGGATTAATATGAAAAAATATTGGATTGGAATATTCGGGCAAGTTCGCGCTCAGCAAAAGCGTTTCGTTCGAGATAAAATGGCGCTATTTTTCACTTTCCTTTTTCCGCTGATTTTTCTATTAGTGTTCGGGTCGGTTTTTAGTAATGATTCGACCAGTTTTAATATTGCAATTGTCAACAATTCGCAGACGGAATTTGCCAAAAGTTTCGTTAAAAATGCCAAAGAAAATTCGAAGGATTCGATTCTAAAAATTAAAGACGTTAAAGATATGGATGACGCGCGCGAAAAAATGAAGCGGTCGGAGCTTAACGGTATTATTGAGCTTCCAAGCGATTTTGGCGCGATAAAAAATAACGGAAATCATCCTATTCCGACAGGCACAATGAATGTTCTTTACGCCAAAGGTTCTGAGCAGGCGGGTAATACACTAGTGGCAGTGATGAACCAAATTACCAATAGTATCAATAGTCAGATGGGTCAGCCCGAAGCTCCGCTTAAAGCTGTTGGTAAAGCGGTTGGCGATGAACAATTAAAGTCGTTTGACTACATATTTACGGGGCTATTAACTTTCAGCTTGATAAGTATGGGTATTTTTGGCCTAGCTAATCAAATGCCGGCTGAAAAGAAGCGTGGCTCGTACCGACGCTTACGTGCAGCGCCGTTTACTTCTGGGCAGTTGATTATCTCTACGGCAATTCACTATACGATTATTTCCTTGCTTAGCTTGATCATGATGGTTGTCGCTGGCGCTTTGATATTTCACTTTAATATGCGAGGCGATTGGGCGTTGTTTGTGGTTATATCTATATTATCGGCATTCATGATGGTGGGAATAGGGTTATTGATTGCTGGCTGGTCGAAAAACGAAGATCAGTCTTCCGCATTAAGCAATTTGATTTCTTTTCCAATGATGTTTCTGTCTGGCACATTTATCCCGCTTTATCTATTCCCAGAATGGCTGCGAAGCGTTGCCCAATTTGTCCCCATAACTCCAATCACGGATGGTTTTCGGCTAATTATGACTGAGCACGCAAGTTTTATGGAAGTCTTGCCGCAATTTGGAATTATCGCAGCTTGGACTTTCGCAATTTACCTCGTGGCTATTAAATTATTTAGGTGGGAATAACTATTCAAGGATAGTGAAACAAATAGAAAAACATTATGCTTATCGTAAGCGAGTGCTTGATATTTTTATCACGGGAGTTGCTTAATTCTGCGCGACAAATCAAATAATTATTCGACGCCGCCGGCTTTAAGAATGCTTCTTAATCCGTTTTCTCCACCGACGAATCCGCTGGTTTGATAGTCGTTAATAACCATATATGGCAAGCCATTCACACCAAGCGACAGGGCTTTTTGTGTGTTGCTATCAATTTCTTTTTGGTGCGGTTTTTTGGTCATACAATCGGAAAATTGTGATTCATTCATGTCGACGTTTTTGGCGGAAGTCAGGAAATATTTCAGTGGAAGAGCAGGGATTTTTTTCGGCACAGCAACGTTTTTTACACCAATTCCTTTATCGAAGTAATCACGCTTAATGCGCGGGACGATATCGTGGGTGTACTGCCAATATTTATCCTGATCGGCAGCGCAAAACGCAGCGTGAGCACCAGTTTCAGTATTATTGGTCATCTCTTTTAATAATGTTACTACGCGATGCTCATAACGAACTTTTCCGGATTTAATATAGTCATTTTTGAAGAATTCTGTGCTGGTTGCGGCTTCGACCTCGGCGCAAAATGAACAAAAGTAGTCAGTATAATCAATGAACACGTTTTTCGCGTCAGCGGATCCTTGTGACATTTTTTCATTCCACGGTTTATTGTCACCAATGTGACGATTCGGCGGGCGATTGACAATTCCATAGATAAACAAAGCTACAATTCCCACGATTACAATTCCCGAAAGAACCCAAATAAGTGCTATGCCTGATGATTTTTGTCGATTCATATTTTCTCCTGTTTAGATAATTCTGTGTACATAAAAATAATTTGACCTGATTTATATATCGAGAATAAACTGAGTAGTAAAGCCAATAAAAGAACTATTATGCTGGCGATATTCGCGGCGGTGGCGGCGGCAGCTCCCGAGAAAAATAGGGTTACAATTGGTAAGATTAGTGATGTTCCGCAGGGAACACAGCCAAGTCCGATTGTTGCGGCAATTGATGCAATTCCGCTTAGTCCGACTTGTCGAGATATAGTTTTTTCATTGTCGCGATTATTCTTTGCTGTAAAAATTACAGCGGCGATCGATACACCTTGAAGGATTGACACTACCATAAGCAGCGCGCCATTTAATGAAGTGAAACTTTGTTTGAAGATGTCTATAATCATCGAGCCGAGCAGCGCGATTTTATCGAGGATCGGCAGACGCGATATTATCAGCGGTCCGTAAAAATTGGCGTTGATTGCGAAATAAATTACCACGGCGAAGGCGACGGTCGCGGCAATTGTTATTAGAAAATATTTCGGCAAACCAAGCATTCTGCCGACTCCTAAAAGCGCTGATTTGATGGTTAGTTTGTAGTGCTTATCGTTGTAACTCATTGTGGTAGTTGTGCTATAAAGTTTGCCGGTGTGTTATTGCGATCTCTTTTTAGTTCATAAATAACCTTTGTTGGCCATGGAATACTATCAATTTTGAAGTATTTTTGTAAATGCGGCAAATAGGCTTCATCGAATTCATTCTGCGACTGTGTTATTTTGTAACCGTGTGGCGCGCAAATCCATTTATGAATAAGGTGGTCCACGATAACGTACGATTCTTTTGATTCGCGCTCAAGTGAATCTAGCCCCCAAACCGCGTGAAACATGATTTCGTAAATAGTTTGGTTATTTGCCTTGTAGATGTACGGAACGATAGGATTATCATTGTCGTCGCAAACGATATCGGGCATGCTAATAACTGAATTTTTAACAAGCGCTTTGATCCATGTGCAAACTTCATCGTTAACGTCCTCGGATGCTACTTCGATAGACGCGACTAGGCTTGACGTCTCACCGGGACCCCAATCGCGGATGATAATGGTGCCGTCAGGCTTGAGTGCTCTATCTAGCATTGCGAACGTTTTAGTACGCTCGGGTCGAGATAGATAGCTCATCAACTCGTGAAATACACTAGACATGTAGATGATGTCGAATTCATCTTCGGCGTTTTCAAGCTGTTCTTTAGTGATAAAATCAATGTTATTTTCTTGAAGCTGAGATTGAACAATTTGTGAAACATCATAGGCTACGTAGTGAGTTCCTGTTTGCGTCACTTGTTTGATGAATTCTGGCGAGAAACCAGAACCGAAATCAAGCAATTTGACGTTTTCACCAAGATGTTTTTCGATGGCTCCGAATTTAGATGACGCTGTCTGGTTCATCCGCTCTTGATAGGTTTTGCTGGTATGATTTTCCAAGTACTCGCTGCGAATTTGGTTCATATATTTATTATACGATATTCGTAAAGGCAATTCGATCATCCACGGCAGCAACTTTTACTATATCTCCGTCGTGAATTCGCCCGTCGATCAGTTCGAGCGCCAAAGGATCAAGCACGCGTTTTTGAATCAAACGCTTAAGTGGTCGAGCGCCGAAACTTGGGCCGTAGCCGTCTCGCGCCAACATGTCACGAACGCTATTGTCAAAATCCAGCGTTATGTCGCGACTATCCTTAACTTGGCGAACAACTTTTTCTAATTGCACATCAACAATTGCGCGCATCGATTCAGGATGAATGCGATCAAAAATCACGATGTCGTCAATTCGGTTTAAGAATTCTGGACGGAAATGACCACGAAGCGTCTCTAAAATTTGATTGTCGAGCGAGCTAATGTCGTCGCCTGTGTAGTCCATAATCATTTGCGATCCGACGTTGCTGGTCATGATGATAATGGTGTTGCTAAAGTCAATCGTTCGTCCTTGTCCGTCCGTCAATCGACCGTCGTCCAAAACTTGTAATAGAACGTTAAACACGTCGGGGTGTGCTTTTTCGATTTCGTCAAACAAAACCACGCTATATGGGCGTCGTCTAACGGCTTCCGTCAATTGACCGCCTTGATCGTAACCGACGTATCCTGGAGGCGAACCGATCAATCTGGCTACGGCGTGACGCTCCATATATTCACTCATGTCAATTCGAATCATGGCGTGCTCGTCGTCGAATAATTCACGACATAAACTGCGCGCGACTTCTGTTTTTCCCACGCCAGTAGGTCCGAGGAATAGGAATGATCCAATCGGTCGATTAACGTCGCCGAGTCCAGCGCGTGACCTACGAATGGCGCTTGCTACAGCTGCCACGGCGCGATCTTGTCCGATGACTTGGCGGCTGATCGATTCTTCCAATTTGGTCAATTTGCTGGATTCGCTTTCCATCAATCGCTCCACCGGAATTCCGGTCCAGCGCGCCACCACGCCAGCGATATCGTCAGGCGTAACTTCTTCGCGGAGTAATCGGTCGTGAGTTGGAATTGCCGCTAGCTCCTCGCGGGCGCTTGCTAATTTTTTCTCCAGCTCCGGTAAATCGCCATACTTAATGCGACTGGCGGTGGCTAAGTCTGCGTCGCGTTCAGCAATCTCCAATTGCGAACGTAGATTGTCCATTTTCTCATTGGCCGTATTGACGGTTTGTAAAATGTCTTTTTCGTGTTGCCATTTTTTATCAATCGCTTCAGCTTTGGCTTTAATTTCGGCAATTTGCTCCTTGATTTCATCTTTGCGAATATTGGCGTGATCGGATTTGTCCTTTTTCAGCGCCGCTTCCTCGATTTCCAATTGCAAGCGTCTATTGTTCAATCGATCCAGTGCAATTGGCACGCTTTCCAATTGCATTTTGAGCGAGCTGGTCGCTTCGTCAAGCAAGTCGACTGCTTTGTCTGGCAAGAATCGGTCAGGCAAATATCTGGTGGATAATCTGGCGGCTGCCACGATTGCGTCATCAGCGATTTTTACTCCGTGATGAATTTCGTATTTTTCCTTCAATCCACGCAAGATGGCGACGGTGTCGTCAAAGCTTGGTTCGCCAACGTAAACTGGCTGGAATCTTCGTTCTAAGGCGGCATCTTTTTCGACATATTGACGATATTCAGCGAGCGTCGTCGCGCCAATCATATGCAATTTTCCGCGAGCCAGCGCTGGCTTTAACATATTGCCCGCGTCCATGCTGCCTTCGCTTTTTCCAGCGCCAACCATGGTGTGAATTTCATCGACAAAAAGAATAATCTCGCCGGCCGCATCTTCTACTTCTTTTAGAACGGCTTTCAATCGATCCTCAAATTGTCCGCGGAAACTAGCGCCCGCCAGAAGACTGGAAATTTCTAGGGAAATTAGTCGCTTATCCTTCAATGAAGCGGGAACGTTGCCTTTGACAATTCGTTGCGCCAACGCCTCAACAATTGCGGTTTTACCAACTCCCGGCTCACCAATGAGGACGGGATTGTTTTTAGTGCGGCGACTCAAAATCTGCATAGTGCGTCGAATTTCTTCATCTCGACCGATCACTGGATCGAGTTTACCTTCGCGTGCTAACGCTGTTATATCTGTACCGAACTTTTCGAGCGGTTTAGTTGTTTCTTCTTGATTCATGTTTGGTGGCATAAAATCCTCCTTTTGGTTTTTTAGTCCTAATTTGTTGCGCCACGGCAAAAGACAGAATGGTGAAATTTGATATAGCTATCATAACAAATTAGCACTCTCAGCGCAAGAGTGCTAATAAAATAAATAGTCATTTTATGATATGCTAAATGTATGAATATTCTTGTCACTGGTGGCGCTGGATATATAGGCAGTCACACTATCATCGAACTATTATCATCAAATCATAACGTAGTAGTGGTCGATAACTTATCAAATTCATCCGTCGAGAGCCTGAGGCGAGTTGAAGAAATCACTGGTCAATCAATACCGTTTCATGAATTCGATTTATGTGATCATCGGCGACTATCGGAATTGTTTAAGACTGAGAAAATTGATGCTGTGATTCACTTTGCTGGGTTGAAGGCGGTTGGTGAATCGGTTGAAAAGGCGCTTCTTTACTATAAGAATAATCTCGAAAGCACGTTGGTTTTGCTTGATGTGATGCAAGAATTTGGTGTGAAGAAACTGGTGTTTTCTAGTTCGGCAACAGTTTATGGCGATCCTGCTAAATTACCAATTACCGAAGATATGCCGTTGTCTGCCACGAATCCATATGGCCAGACGAAGTTGATGATTGAGCAAATGCTTCGCGATATTTCTGCGACAAATCAGGGATGGCAATTTACATCTCTTCGCTATTTTAATCCAGTTGGCGCGCATCCGAGCGGTCGCATCGGGGAAGATCCTTCGGGAATTCCAAATAATCTTCTGCCGTTTGTGTCACAAGTTGCTGTTGGTAAGCGAGACCATTTGAGCGTTTTTGGTGATGATTATGACACTCCAGACGGAACTGGCGTGCGTGATTATATTCACGTGGTTGATTTGGCGAAGGCTCACGTGGCGGCTCTGGAGAATTTGGGTCGCCCGAACGAATATAAAGTCTATAATATCGGCACCGGTCGTGGCACTTCAGTTTTGGAATTAGTGAAGGCGTTTGAGAAGGCGTCTGGTCGTGATGTTCCGTATCAAGTTACGCCACGTCGAGCAGGTGACATTGCGGCGTGTTATGCCGACCCAAGCTTAGCGGAGAAGGAATTAGGGTGGCAAGCAAAATTGACGATTGAAGATGCCTGCCGCGACGCTTGGAATTGGCAGAGCAATAATCCAAATGGCTACAATGGCTAATTGCCAGATTTGGTGAAAATCTTATTTTCGTAATAAGCGGAACGTTTGGAAAGTTCTGAATTTAAGTTTTCAATTCCGCCGTATTGTTCGACCAAGGTTTTCTTTCCAGAAAATAAGTTTGTGCCCAGACCTAATCGGTCGCCGTCAATTTTAACTCCCAGCGCCGCCAAAGTTGACGGATACATATCGAATGTCGTGAATTGACGATTCTTTGAGTGATGAGTTGAAATGACTGGATTTATAAACGTGTTGTAAATGGTTCGCTGATAATTAGTTCCGCCAATTTTTTCGTCGTAGTATGAAGTCTGCATTCCTAAATGGTCTCCAGAAATAATAATTGTGGTGTTTTCATAAAATGGCTGAGATTTAACCCAATTGACGAATGCGGCGACTTGTTTTGAGGAACAAGCGTGAACATTGTCGTATTGATTACTGAAAGTTTTGGCGCAGGTTTCGTCCAAATATCCGTCGGTAAAGTGTGTGTCGGCGGTGAGTAGTTGCAAGTTGAACGGCTTGTCTGATGCTGCTAAACGCGAGGCTTCTTCGCGGGCAAATTGAAATAGTTTTTTGTCTTCATAGCCCCACCAGACTTTGTAATCTTCGGAGATTTTTCCATGTTTTTTGGCGTAATTGTAATCTTCAATATTGAAATTGCCGTGCTGAGTTAATAATTTATCGCGTCCGCCAAAACTTGCTTCAGAGCCCATAACAAATGTTTGATTATAGCCTTGTTTTTCTAAAATCTCACCAAGACTATAAGCGCCTGGCAAGAATTTTTTAAATTCGCCCAGGGCGTTATGATCGCGTCCGCCAACCAAGTTTTCTTTCAGCGGGACGCCAGCGGATTGCGCAGCCATTCCTGCCACAGTCCAGCCAGTGTTTGTTGCAGGCAAAGCGCCGCCAACACCGGATGCTTTGTTTGAGAATGAGGTATTTTTTAACGCCAATTCTTCCAGCTCTGGAATAACGGAGGTTTCGGAACTGCCGCCATTAGCCTTTGATGCTAAAGTGTTTTCCATTGACTCTAAATAGATGTATATTAAGTTGCGTTTTTTCTCTGGGAAAGTCAATTTGGCGGTTTTTGGATTGACGTAATTTTCTTCGTATAATTTGGTCGATTGGGTTAGGGCGTAAATATAATTAGGAATGCCGAAACTTTGAATCAGAAGGACAATCGCAATTAAAAACATACTCAGTGAGTAAATTGCTTGATTTCGTAATCTCAAAAACGGCAAAGTGAATTTTCGTGATGATTTGATTTTTTTCAAACAGAAGGCGATTATGCGATTGATAAAAGAGATCGATTTATCGAACATTGGGATTAATAAGGCGCCGAATAATAGGAAAACCAGCGGAAGATTTTGTAGGACGGCTGACCATAAATTGTCAGATTTGCCACCAGCTAATCCGTTGACGAAATAAAAAATTATCTCGTCGATTTGCGAATTTTTAAAGACGATATATTTATAGCGTGCCGCAATTAAGCAAAATGCCGCCAAAAAAAGCAAAATGATTGATATCGATTTAATCCAGAAACGTTTGGTAAATTTAATTTTTCTCACCATTCTATTATATCACTTACGTTTTTTGCGGATGAAGGGGTATAATAAAAGCATGAGCAAGAATAAGACGCGCACATTCGGAATTAGTTGGTGGATTGGTTTGGTTTTATTTGCGGGGATGATTTGTTTGATGTTGGGCGATATTTTACATCGAGATGGCGTAATTGGCTCAAAAACTGATGTTCTGGTGATGGGCACGAATGCTGGATTTAAGCCGTTTGAATATATTGATAATAATCAAGTGGTTGGCTTTGATGTTGATCTGGCGAGGGAAATTGCTAAGAGCTTGGGTAAAGATTTGAAGGTCGAAGATATGTCGTTTGATGGGCTACTTCCGGCGCTGGATAGTGGGCAAATTGATATAGTGGCGGCTGGAATGACAGTGACGCCTGAGCGGGAGAAAAATGCGTTGTTTTCAGATCCGTATTATTCGGCGTCGCAGAGAATAATTGTTAAAAAAGGCAGTCCGATTCGTAATAAATATCAATTGCCAGGGCGAAAAATTGGCGTACAGCTGGGTACCACGGGTGACACTTTGGCGTCTAAAATTGCTGGCGCATCAGTCACACAATTCCAAACCGCGCCGAGTGTTTTGCAGGAATTAAGTTCGGGAAAAATTGAAGCGGTCATTCTGGACGACGCTCCCGCAAAGCAGTATTCGGCTGGATTTTCTGACTTAGAAATCTTACCGGGCGCGCTCAGCGATGAAAGTTATGCGATTGCTATTAAAAAGGACAATAAAGACCTCCTAGAAAAGGTTAATAAAGAAATTGCCAAGATGAAAAAAGACGGTCGCTATGAAAAGCTGATCCGCAAATATTTTGGCGAGGAGGCTAAATCGTGAATTTTTGGGAAGTGATTTTTGGCGGCGGTCGATGGCTATTTTTATGGCATGGATTAGAAGTGACGCTGGTTTTGACTGTGTTGTCGCTTATTTTAGGGTCGGCAATTGGTGTGCTTGTCGCTCTGATGCGCACGTCGAATTTACGACCATTTGGCAGGATGAAAACGAGCAGACTCGCGAACTTTAATCCGCTGGCTAGTCTGGGAAAAATTTATGTCGATATTATTCGCGGCACGCCACTTTTGGTCCAGTTATTGATTATGTATTACGTCGTTTTTGGGTCGTACCAATTTATGCCGAAGATTTTTGTGGCGGCGGTGGCGTTCGGAATAAATAGCGGTGCGTACATCGCCGAGATTATTCGTGGCGGAATTCAGAGTATTGACAAGGGACAAATGGAAGCGGCTAGGTCTTTGGGTTTGAGCAATTGGCAGGCAATGCGGCTGGTTATTTTGCCGCAAGCAATGAGAAATTCGTTGCCGGCGTTGATTAGTGAATTTATCGCGCTATTAAAGGAAACTTCAGTTGTTGGTTGGATTGGTCTGAATGATATTATGCGGGGCGCGGACAATATTCGTTTTCAAACGGCGACAGCTTTTCAATCGCTATTTGCTGCTGCTGCGATGTACTTAATTTTGACGGCGATTTTTACGCGAGTAATGGGGCGAGTAGAAAGGAAATTGAAGCATGACGATGATCAGCGTTAAAAACTTGAAAAAAACGTTCGGCACAAATCGAGTTCTTCGCGATATTGACGTGGAAATTGAAGAGGGCGAGATTGTTGTGGTGGTTGGCTCGTCTGGTTCTGGCAAGTCAACGTTCTTGCGTTGTCTGAACTTGCTGGAGGAGCCGACTTCGGGCGAGATTATTGTTGATGGAGTTAAAATTACTGATCCACACGTAAATCTAAACGCTTTGCGTCAGAATATTGGCATGGTTTTTCAACAATTTAATCTGTTTCCAAATTTGAGCGTGATTGAAAATATTAAATTAGCTCCGAAAAAGCTGCGTAAATTTTCAGATCAAAAAGCGACAAAATTGGCGCGAAGTTTATTGGACGATGTTGGGTTATTGGACAAAGCGGACGCTTCGCCGAATAGTTTGTCTGGCGGTCAAAAACAGCGAGTAGCAATTGCGCGGGCGCTGGCGATGGAGCCAAAAATTATGCTTTTTGATGAGCCTACTTCAGCGCTAGATCCAGAGATGATTGGCGAAGTTTTGGACGTGATTAGGAAAGTTGCCAAAAAGGGAATGACGATGGTAATTGTTACGCATGAAATGAAATTCGCCCGTGAAGTCGGGACTAGGATGATTTTCTTAGACAAGGGCGAGATTATCGAAAATGGGACGCCTGAACAAGTTATGGATCACCCGAAGACTGAACGTGCCAAAAAATTCTTCGCTAAATAGTCTAAGCAGCCCATCTATAATTCGCTTAGAACTGGAACTTCTGTCAATTTGTTAACTAGCTGGTCCAGGTCAACCTCTGTCAGATAACTCGGTAAAATTCGCGTCGTTTTCGGATCAACAAAGCCGCATTCCGCCACTCCCTCGACGCCGTGCGATGTTTGCTCCAGGTCAATGTGCTGGTAATCTTGCCAGTTGGTGATGAGGAAGAAAAATTCCAATTGCTCGTTCGGGCCATGTGCGGATTGTTCGCCTGATTCGGCGAATTGTTGTATAAATAATAACTTACCGATTTCTGGCTCAACACCTGTTTCTTCGATCATCTCTCGGCGTAGACCATCCAACAAGCTTTCGCCCATTTCCAAGCCGCCGCCCGGCGTACACCAAAAATTACGCCCTTTGCCATTATTGGCGGTCAATTGTTGGCAGAAAATTTCGCCGTTTTCATTGATAATAATTCCGCGTACGTTTACTCTTCGTCGCATAAAACCTCCTTTGATTGCTAATAGCCAGAGGTCCAATTAGTCTGAACGTGTGCCCAATAATTTCATGGTCGGGGTGACTGGATTTGAACCAGCGACCTCACCGTCCCGAACGGTGCGCGCTACCGAGCTGCGCCACACCCCGACGCTAAAAAACAGTATAAAACTAACAGATATTTTTGTCCAATTGTAATTATTAAAATGGAGTCGACTAGCCCTAAAATGATATAATATAAGGTGGACTTAGAACGTAAAGGACTATAAATGAAACATATTTTACGAATTTTTAGAGACTATTGGCTGCTGTTTATCATCTTGATTGTATTTACGTATGGCGTTGTGATGGCAAATTTGTGGCTGCCGGATAAAATGTCGGAAATTGTCAATAACGGCATTATTAAACAAGATATGTCGGCGATTTGGAATAATGGCTTGATGATGATTTTGGTGACGGCGGCTGGTGGGTTTTGTTCAATTGTCGTGGGTTTTTTGGCGGCGCGAATTGCTACGGGAATGGCGCAAAAATTGCGATTGAAATTGTTTGAACGAATAGAAAGTTTTTCTTTGGCGGACTTTAATAAGTTTTCTACGGCGTCGCTGATTACGCGCTCAACGAATGATATTCAGCAGATTCAAACAACGTCAATAATGCTGCTGAGACTGGCGTTAATGGCACCGATTATGGCAATTGGTGGTCTACAAAAAGCCATGAATAATGCACCGGATCTAAGCTGGATTATCGCTTTGGCGGTGTTTATTTTGCTCGTGGTGATCGCCGCGTTATTTACGATTGCCGTGCCTAGGTTTAAGAAATTGCAGACTCTGGTGGATAAACTTAATTTGGTGGCGCGGGAAAATTTGGTTGGGCTAAAAGTTATTCGCGCGTTCCATAACGAGAAGATTGAGCAGAAAAAATTCCAAAAAGCTAACGTGGAATTGAACAAGATGAATTTATTTGTGAACCGTTTGATGATGTTGCTTGATCCGATTATGACTTTAGTGATGAACTTTTCGAGTGTGGCAATTGTGTGGTTTGGCGCGCATTTGATAAGTAGTGGCAATTTGCAAATTGGTAATATGATGGCGTTTTTGGAATATGCGATGCAGGTGATAATCTCATTCTTGTTGCTGTCAATAGTGTTCATTATGGTCCCGCGAGCCGCCGTATCAGTGCGTCGAGTCGGAGAAGTTTTAGACACTTTGCCGTCAATTACTGACCCGAAGTCGCCGAAAAAATTGCCAAAAGATGCTAAGGGAAAAATTGAGTTTAAGGACGTTACGTTTACTTATCCTGACGCGGATTTGCCGGTGCTTTCGGATATTAATTTTGTAGCCGAACCTGGTCAGACAACGGCGTTTATCGGCAGTACTGGCTCGGGAAAATCGACGCTGATAAATTTGATCCCTCGTTTCTATGATGTTTCGGCGGGGCAGATTTTGCTTGATGGCGTGGATATTAGAAATCTGAAATTAGAAGATTTGTCTGGTCAAATTGGTTACGTGCCGCAAAAAGGCGTGCTGTTTAGTGGTACGGTTGCTAGTAATATCAAATACGGCAATGCTGAGGCTGGCGATAAGTTGATCGAGAAGGCGGCCAAAATTGCCCAAGCGGAAGAATTTGTTAGCGAATTAAAAAATGGTTATAAAAGTGAAATCGCTCAGGGCGGTAGCAATGTTTCTGGTGGTCAGCGCCAGCGTTTGTCGATTGCGAGGGCTATTGCGGTTGAGCCGAACGTTTACATTTTTGACGATTCGTTTTCGGCGCTTGATTTTAAGACGGACGCGAAGTTGCGGGCTGTGCTTGCGAAGGAAACTAAGAATAAAACTGTGTTAATTGTCGGTCAGCGAATTAATACGATTATGAATGCCGATAAAATTATTGTGCTTAACGAGGGAAAAATTGTCGGTCAGGGAACGCATCAGGAATTGATGAAAGATTGTGAAGTTTATCAAGAAATTGCCGCTTCGCAACTCTCGGAAGATGATTTGCAGAAAATGTCTATTGCTGCGAAAGGAGTGTTGTAATGTCTAGGCAAACCACGAAAAAACGCCAGCAAGTGCGAATGGGCGGTCCGATGGGCGGAATGGGCACTGGCGAAAAGGCTAAAGATTTTAAGGGAACGGTCAAGAAATTGATCAAATATTTGTCAGATTTTCGATGGCAAATGTTGATGGTGTTGGTTTTTGCGGTTGGGAGTACGATTTTTGCGATTGCCAGCCCGAAGATTTTAGGCGGCGCGACGAATAAAATTGTTGATGATTATGCCAATATGAAAGCTTACGAGGCGATCACTGGCAAATTGCCAAAAGGTGTTTCTTTGCCAGCGGGAACTACTGGCGCGGACGTTTTGAACCGATTGCCGAATAAGTCGGAGATTGAAAAACAGATTCCGTCCAGCCAGCTCGAATCGATTAAAAAGCTAGATCTTAGTCGCCGTCCAGAATTTCATTTTGACGCTATTTGGCGAATAATTATTTTGCTAGTCGGAATGTATGTGCTGAGTGCGATTTTTCGCTATATTCAAACGTGGATAATGACTCAGGTGACGCAAACCGTAACTTTCAGAATGCGACAACAATTGTCCGAAAAAATAAATCGCTTGCCGCTGAGTTATTTCGATAAGCAAACTTACGGCGAAGTTCTTAGTCGCATAACTAATGATGTCGATACGATCAGCCAAACACTAAATCAGAGTTTGTCGCAAATTGTAACTTCAACGGTTACGGTGCTGGGGATTTTGGTGATGATGTTTTCGATTAGCTGCCAGATGTCGCTAGTTGCGCTACTGGTGCTTCCGTTGGCGGGTGGCGTGATTACGCTGATTGCAAAGAGCTCGCAAAAACAATTTTTACGCCAGCAAACTCAGCTTGGCGAACTTAATGGACACATTGAAGAAATGTATGGCGGTCATCAAGTGATGCGCGTCTTTAATGGTAAGAAAAAATCGATTGCTAAGTTTTCTAAGATCAATAATCGGCTTCAGGAGAGTGCTTGGAAGGCTCAGTTCTTTTCTGGCTTGATTCACCCGATTATAAATTTTATCAGCAATATTGGCTACGTTGCTATGACAATTTTGGGCGGTTGGCTGGCGATTAATGGTCGGCTAAAAATCGGCGATATTCAGGCGTTTATTCAATACGTCGATCAGTTCAATCAGCCGCTGGTTCAGGTTGCTAATATTGCTAATATTTTGCAATCGACGGCCGCCGCTGCTGAGCGGGTGTTTGAATTTTTGGACGAGCCAGAGGAGAAGCCGGAAGGTAAGGATTTGGTGAGATTGCCCAACGTAAAAGGCGAAGTTGAATTCGACAACGTCGTCTTTGGATATAAGCCAGATCAAACAATCATCAAAGGTTTGTCGGCGCACATTAAGCCAGGTCAGCGCGTAGCGATTGTTGGTCCGACTGGCGCTGGAAAAACGACGCTGGTTAACTTGCTAATGCGATTTTATGAGATTAATAGCGGTTCGATTAAGATTGACGGCGTGGATATTCGTAAGATGAAACGTAGCGATGTGCGTCAAATGTTTGGTATGGTGCTGCAGGATACGTGGCTGTTTAATGGCACGATTCGTCAGAATTTGATGTATGGCAATCCAAAAGCCACCGAGGAAGAGATGATAAAAACCGCCAAGGAAGCGCACGTTGATCATTTTGTGCGGTCATTGCCGGGTGGATATGATATGGTTCTAGGCGAGGAGGCTGCTAACATTTCCCAGGGAGAAAAGCAGTTGCTGACAATTGCCAGGGCAATGTTAGAGAAGGCGCCGATGTTGATTCTGGATGAAGCGACAAGCTCGGTTGATACGCGCACCGAAGTCCTTATCCAAAAAGCCATGGATAAGTTGATGCAGGGGAAAACTAGTTTTGTTATTGCGCATCGTCTGAGTACTATTCGCGATGCCGATTTGATTTTGGTGGTTAAGGACGGGAATATCATCGAGCAGGGCAATCACGAAACTCTGCTGAAGCAAAACGGTTTTTACGCCGAGCTGTATAATAGCCAGTTTGCTGAGTAATTGACTGCTACTTTTTGTATAGTGATATTTTTGTAGCCTTTGGTATGTGCAGTTCAAAATCAATATCAGTTTTATGGATAATTTCATAATAAGACGGAATTGATGGGTTTTTCGGAAGTTCAATTATTTTTCCGTCGTTAAATAATTGTCCTTGTCGGTAGACATTGTGAATAAACGGTACATTTGGTTTTGTTTTTCTCAAGCGATATAGCGCTGATTTATGTTGCGTTTCGCCATTTTTAACGACTTCAGGTTGCGTATGCCATTGCCCCATAATGCATAATGTTAATAGGGAATCGTCAATTTTAAGGATATTTTTAGCTAACTCTTCTTCTCGCGCTTGAGGGCTTGCTGATATAATGGCGTCCTCGTCTAAATTATCAAAAAAATGTATCAATAAAAATAAGTTCTTTAAGTTGGTTTTGTTGCAGGAGGATTGCTATTGTCTTTATCATTTCAAGAGATAAAATGCTCGAATCAAAAAGGTCTTCATCAACTAAGGAAAAATCGTAAGAGTCGGTCTTTACTGAATTGATGAAGTTGGATACAGTGGGGCTGACTTCAATAGCTAATCGTTTTACGCCAAGTTTTATAACTAGAGTGTAGATAATATCGGCATTTTCTTTAATGCCGTGGATTTCGCCGTATACAATTATGTTTGATTTTCGCAAAGTGGATTGAAGCGAATTTATGTCCAGCTGTTTCGGTAAAAATGTTTTGATAATATCGTGATTATTCATAGGTGCTAATTGATAGTTTACTTCATAAAACCGTAAATATATAGGACTGCGTCGTTGATAAATTTGTCGATATTTGGCGAACTATTTATAATTAAGTCATGAATATCGCAGACCAACTCCTTGCTAAATACCCAATTATTTCTGACCAAGTCGATATAAAAGAGCTTGGCGCGCTTTTAAGAGAGTTGGAGAAGACTTTACGCTGTGGCGCCACTGGAAACATCGTGGAGTTTGGTTGTTATGTTGGCACGACTAGTTTATTTATTCGCCGACTGCTGGATGCTTATAATTTTACGGGCGAGTTTCACGTTTATGATTCGTTTGCGGGATTGCCAGAAAAAACCCAGAAGGACAATAGCGCCGCGGGTGATCAATTTAAGGCTGGCGAGTTATTAGCGCCGCGTAAGACATTTGTCCAGAATTTTAAGAAAGCGGGGCTGAAGTCGCCGATTATTCACAAAGGATGGTTCTCTGATTTTACTTCTGATGATGCGCCGGAAAATATTATGTTTGCGTTTTTTGATGGCGATTTTTATGAGTCAATTGTCGATTCTTTTCGGGTTTGTGAAAGTAAGTTTAATGAAGACACGATAATTATTGTTGATGATTACGCAAATGAAGCTCTGCCGGGTGCCGCAAAAGCTACTGATGAATGGCTAAAAGCTAACCGACAATTCGCGGTCAGAACTGAGGCTAGTCTGGCAATTATCTCCTCTTGCCCAAAAACATAAACGTGTTACAATTAAAACATCACTAATATAAACAGGGGAGGGTTGTGATGGACGAACCAATTCACATCACGTCTGAAATAGGAAAACTTAAGACCGTTCTATTGCATCGGCCAGGTGAAGAGCTGGAAAATTTGACGCCAGATTATCTGACCGATCTTTTATTTGACGACATTCCATATCTGAAAGTGGCGCAGGCTGAACACGATGCTTTTGCGGAAGTGTTGAGAAGTCGTGGAATCGAAGTTTTGTATCTGGATCAATTGGTCGCCGAGGCAATTAGCACAGATCAACTGCGCGAACAATTTGTCGATGAAATGTTGGCTGCTTCTAAGCAGGATTCACGCCGCGTTACTCAAACATTGCGTCAATTCTTGTTGGACTTGCCAACTCACGCTATGATTCGCAAGATTATGGCTGGTGTTCGCAAGGATGAAATTACTTTGCCTCCAGATCAGCATCAGCAACTTCATAATATGATCGAGAAAAATCATTATCCGTTCTATCTCGATCCAATGCCAAACCTATACTTTACACGCGACCCAGCTGCCGCAATTGGTAACGGTTTGACAATCAACAAGATGCACTGGACGGCTCGTCGTCGTGAATCGCTATTTATGCGCTACATCATCGACCATCATCCACGCTTTGCTAATCGTGCGCCAGTTTGGTACAACCGCACAGAGAAGTTCTCAATGGAAGGCGGCGACGAATTAATATTAAGTGATAAGGTTATGGCAATTGGTGTTTCGGAGCGAACAACTGCTGAGGCAATTGAAAAGATGGCAACCAAATTGTTTGCTGGCTCGAAATTCGAGAAAGTCATTGCTATGGAAATTCCGAAATCTCACGCCTTTATGCACCTAGACACCGTGTTTACGATGATTGATCGTGATAAGTTTACGATTCACCCAGAAATCCGCGACCACGGTGGCAGGATGAATTGTTTCATTTTGGAGAAGGTTGAAGGCCAGCCATTCCCACGAATTACGCATGAAACAGATTTGGAACATGTTCTGAGGGTTGCGCTAGGTTTGCCAAGTGTTACGTTGATTGAGTGTGGTGGTGGCGATCCGATTGCTGCTGCTCGTGAGCAGTGGAATGACGGTTCAAACACTTTGGCGATTGCGCCGGGTGTTGTGGTGACTTATGATCGCAACTACGTAACTAACCAGAAATTGCGCGAGAACGGTATAGAAGTTATTGAAATTAGTGGCGCTGAGCTTGGACGCGGTCGTGGCGGTCCACGCTGTATGAGTATGCCGCTAGTACGAGAGGATGTATTCTAATGGCTCAGAGTTTGAAAGGACGATCGCTACTGACTTTGAGCGATTATACTGCTGAAGAGATTCGCTTGCTATTGGACACGGCTCGTGAATATCGTCGATTGAAATATGCTGGTATTCCGCACCGAATTCATGAGGGTAAAAACGTGGCTTTGCTGTTCGAAAAGACTTCAACGCGAACACGCTGCGCATTTACGGTGGCTGCTAACGATCTTGGAATTGCGCCAGAATACCTTGGTAAAGATGATATTCAACTAGGCAAGAAAGAGACGGTTGAAGACACTGCCAAGGTTTTGGGTCGAATGTTTGACGGAATTGAGTTCCGTGGCTTTGACCACGCGACTGTTGAGGAATTGGCGCGTCACGCTGGCGTTCCAGTGTGGAATGGATTAACCGATAAGTTTCATCCAACACAGATTTTGGCTGACTTCATGACAATTGAAGAACATGTTGGAAAATTGAAGGGAACTAAGCTGGTATTTGTTGGCGATGGTCGCAACAATATGGCAAATTCGCTGATGATTGGCTCAGCTATTATGGGACTTGATTTCCGCATTTTGGCGCCTCGTGAATTGCATCCAGAGCAAGCTTTGGTTGATAAAGCAAATCACTTTGCCAGGTCAAGCCACGCGCGTATCACCATCACTGACAACTTCGAAGAAGCTTTGCGCGGTGCTGATGTAATTTACACGGATGTCTGGGTTTCAATGGGCGAGGAAGATAAGTTTGCTGAGCGCATTAACCAATTGCGACATTTCCAAGTTAATCGCCAGATGATTAACCTGACAGGAAATCCTGAGGTCAAGTTTATGCACTGTTTGCCAGCATTCCATGACGCATTGACGATTACTGGAAAGAAGATTCAGGAAGATTTCGGTTTAGATTCAATGGAAGTGACGGATGAGGTGTTCCGCTCGCCACATTCGATAGTTTTTGATCAAGCGGAAAATCGTATGCATACAATCAAGGCTGTGATGGCTTTGACATTGTAGTTGTTGTCGTAATGAGGAGGTTAAGGAGGCTCCGAGGCAATGGTAGAAAAAATTAAAAAGGCAAAGCAGAAGCTTCGATCGCCGTCGGCGTTTACTATTTTGTTTGTCGTGATCATCGTTATGGCGGCATTGACGTGGGTTGTTCCTTCTGGACTATATAAGACAAACGAAGATGGCGATCGTATAGCTAATTCGTATCACGTAGTCGACAAAGATCGAACCGTCACGGAAGAAAAAGATGGTAAAAAGGAAGAGGTCAAAAAACACGACCAGCAAGGTTTGTGGGACGTCTTCACTGCACCTATTAAAGGTATGTCAGACAAGCTTGATGTCATCGTCTTCGTGATGGTGCTTGGTGGATTCTTAGGCGTCACTATGAAAACTGGTGCGCTTGATGCTTCTCTTGGTGCACTACTTCGAAAGATGAAGGGCAAGGAAAAGTGGCTCATCCCGATTCTGATGATTTTATTTGCTATCGGTGGTACTACTTACGGTATGCAAGAAGAAACTGTGGCGTTCTATGCGCTCGTCATACCGATGATGATTGCTGCTGGCTATAATGCTATGACTGGTGTGATGGTTATCGTGTTGGGTGCTGGTACTGGTGTGCTCGGCTCGACAATCAACCCATTCTCCACTGGTGTTGCAGCAAAAACTGCAGACGTGAAATTGGGTAGCGTTATTCCAATAATGTCTATCATCTTAGTACTTTGTTTGATTGCCGCGATTGTCTTTACTATGCGTTACGCCGCAAAAGTTAAGGCAGGCAAGTACAAAGAAGACGTTCGCTACAAGCCAGCTACGGCTGCTCTTGACATGACAAGCGTACCAAAATTCACTGGTCCACGAAAAGTCGTTATGTCCGTGTTTGCTATTACGTTTGTGCTAATGATTCTTTCCTTGATTCCATGGGGAAGTTGGAATATCACATTCTTCGCTGATATGTTTGAATGGGCTGCAGGTTTGCCAGTCATTGGCGCGGTACTTGGTGTAGTCCATAGTGCGGCATTTGGTGATTGGTATTTCAATGAAATCACTGCGCTATTCCTAATTTCTACAATTGTAATAACCGCAATTTACTACAAAGAATTTAAGAAAGAGGGCGTTTTCCCAGTTGATACATTTATCGATGGCGTGAAAGATATCTTGCCAGTTGCTCTGATTATCGCAGTGGCAACGGGTGTTTCTGTGGTGATGTCTAATGGCGAAATCCAGGACACAATCATCAGCTGGGGTGAATCTCTTCTGAAAGATGCTGGTGGCGGCGTTGTCGGTGTGTTGGCATATCTATTCTACTTGCCAATGTCATTTATCGTTCCGTCATCATCAGGTTTGGCAGCAGCAACTATGCCGGTTATCGCGCCAATTGCTGACTTGGTTGGTTCAAGCAAAGAAGTTATGGTTGCCGCATTTGCGACAGCGTCTGGCTTGATCAATATGATGGCTCCAACTATCGCGTCGTTGATGGGTGGATTGGCTTTGGCTGGCGTTTCATATCGCGACTGGCTAAAACGCTCAGCTCCAATTATGGCGGTATTTGCTATTATCAGCATCACAGTTATTGCAATTTTCGGAGCACTGTAGCCTATGGATAAGAAGCGTACTATTGTAGTAGCGCTCGGTGGTAACGCCCTGCAACGGCAGGGCGAAGCCGCGTCTGAGCAACAGCAACGAGTAGCCGATGAAACCGTTCGGCAACTTTTACCGTTAATCCAGGCTGGTCATAACGTAGCAATCGTTCATGGTAATGGTCCTCAGGTTGGCAACATTGTGTTGCACGAAGAGGCGATTAACACGCCAGATGTGCCAAGTTTGCCACTGGAAGATTCTGGCGCCATGAGCCAGGGATTGATTGGTTTTTGGCTGCAACAGGCTTTTCATGACGCCTTTATGGTTAATCAAATGAACAATCGCGCTGTTAGCGTTATAACTCAAACGATTGTTAGCTTAAGCGATCCAGCGTTCCAAAATCCAACCAAGCCAATTGGTCCGTTCTATTCAGAAGACGAGGCGAAAACCGTCGCTAGCGAGCGCGGCTACACGGTAAAAGAAGACGCTGGCCGTGGTTGGCGGCGTGTCGTTCCATCGCCAAAACCTCAGACGATTGTCGAGGCCGATGTGATTAAGGCGCTGGTTCATGCTGGCGTGACGGTCGTTTCAACTGGCGGCGGTGGCATTCCTGTTTTACAAGATGAAACTGGTCAATTAAAAGGCGTCGCTGCGGTCATTGATAAGGATTTCGGTGCGGCAAAATTGGCAGATCTTTTGGACGCTGACACTTTGCTAATTTTGACTTCGGTTGATGCTGCTAAAATTAATTTTGGCAAACCAGATGAGCAATCTCTTGGGGAAGTTTCAATAGAAGAACTCCAGAAACATATTGACGATGGGCAATTTGCGGCAGGTTCGATGTTGCCAAAAACTCAGGCCGCCTTGTTGTTCTTGGACGGCAAATCAGGGCGTACGGCGATTATTACTTCGCTGGATAAAACCGCTGAAGCCATTAACGGCTCGGCAGGCACGATAGTCAAATCGTAATAAAAATCAAGAAGTTCCTGTGAATGGCGCAGGAGCTTCTTGTGTTTATGTATGTTTTATTTTATAATATGAAATTATGTTGCAATATCTTCGTTCGACAAATAGCGATTCAATAATTAGCCCGCAAGAAAATTTGCAGTCTGGTTCGTGGGTGCGTTGTGAAAGGCCAAGCGACGAAGAGGTCTCGCAATTGTTGACGCTAGGCTTGGATGAGGATTTGATAAGTGACGCGCTTGACCCACATGAGGTGCCGCGTATTGAGTTTGATGATGAGTGGACTTATTTGATTGCGCGACTGCCAGACACCGACGACGATTTTAACGATTTTACCACGCCGATTTTATTCTGCATCAATAAAGATCATATCGTGACGTTGTCTAGAGATAGTTTGGGACGATTGTGGCAGCCATTTATTGATAAAGTGCGAATTAGGACGGATCGACAAGTTGAGCTTTTGGTGGCGATGGTTGAGGCGATTTCAACGCAATATCAGCGGCGCGTGGCAACGATTAATCGCCAAATGCGAGCGGCTACGGACAGTATTCATACACTGAGAGTTAATGACATTGCCACCTTGGCGGAGTATGAGCGCAAATTGAATGATTATCTTGACGCGCTAATTCCGATGAACTGGGCAATTGAGAGACTTTTGGCGACTCAGAAGTTGCGACTGAAGGCTGACGATAAGGAAGACGTTGAGGATATTTCGATTGATTTGGAGCAGGTGATTGCGCGTTGTAAAAGTTTGTTGAGGACGATTACTAATGTGCGCGACAGCTATAGGGCGGTGATGGATACGCGCCTTAATGAGACGATCCGTCTGCTAACTGTAATTACCGTAGCTTTGACTATTCCGACGATGATCGCTGGTTTGTATGGTATGAACGTGCCGGTTCCAGGCGCCGATAATCCGTTGATGTTTTGGGCGATTACCTCGATCAGTGTAGTGCTGGCATTCGTTGTGGGCTATTATTTCCTGCGTCGCCGATAAAGTTTAATTGCAATTCGACAGATTGCTAATATCGCTTGTGTATATTATAATTTTCTTATGATGGTGGGCTATTTTGAACGCAGATCGTTGACTGAAAAGTTGACGCAAGCTCAACGAATGCATAAAAACGGTTGGATTAATTTGACCGGTAGTCTTGATGCTACTCGAGTTTCAAAGGCTTTGTCACTGTCTGCTAATATTGTCCGTGATGTACTGGACATCCACGAATTACCTCGAGCAGAGTTTTCTGATGGTGTTGAATATATTTTTACACGCATACCGTTTGGTCAAACTGATTCTGGCAAAACGGCACCGTTTTTGATTGCGATTAGCGGCGGTCATTATATTACAATATCGCCTCATGTTAAATTTTCACCTCTGGAGGTTAGCGATTATTTATTTAGCACAACCGAGCGTCCAGCGGGAGTTTTTTCTGCGAATTTGGCGTATGTTATTTCTCAATATGAACAGCGAGTACATTTGTTAACGGAGCAAATTAGTGATGCTCGTCGGCGATTAAGCCGTCATGAAGTTGAGAATTCTGATTTTATTAAATTTGTCGCAATTGAAGACACGCTCAATGAATATCGAAGCAGTCTGGAAGGGATGTCCCGCGTTATTACACAACTAATGGAAAATCGCCGCCATCTATTTAAGACTAGAGATCTGGAAGCCTTGGAGGACGTCGATCTACACATCAGGCAAGTTTTAGTGGCGATAAGTTCCAGCACGCACACAATTTCCAGTATCCAAAACGCTTATTCGACGGTTGCTAATAATACGCTGAACCAACGCATGAAGGCGTTGACCGCCATAACAATTCTTCTGGCTATTCCGAACGTTTTTTACGGAATGTATGGAATGAATATTGCGTTACCATTTCAGGGCGAGCCTTGGGCATATCCAGTTATCACCAGTTTTACAGTGTTGTTGATTTTACTTGTTATGGTTGTTGCTAAGCGACTCCGCTTATTCTAATATAGATATAATAAGCATTTTCAAAATGTTTTTGCTTGACGTGCCAATAAACGTTTGGTAACATTGTTAGCATGTCTCGCGCCGAAGCATTAAATTGCTGATATTAAGTGATAAAGGTCGAAGCGCGTGGGGCTGCACATAATAATAAGGAGTGCAAAACACATGCCAATAGCAATCAAATTTGTGCCATCAAGGCGCAAAAAGATCGCGGTGGATGTGGTGCCTGCCGAATGGCAAACATACATAGCACAATAATAAAGAGTGCAGTCGCTCCAACGATAGAATAGGGACGACTATAAACAAATCCCGCTCCAAGGCACCGGAGCGGGATTTTGGTTTGTGTGAAAATGCGTTAATCTTTTACTTCAACGCCAGCTTTTTTCAAGGCTTCCTTGACTGATGATTCAATTGAGCCAGAGCTGTCCATCTCGGTATTTTTTCCATTTATGTAGAAAGTTGGTGTTGCGGCAACGCCGTGTTTGCGACCGAGAGCCATATCGAAGTCGATTTTATTTTTAACCTTGTTACTGGCAATATCGGTTTTATATTGATCAATATTAAGCTTTAATTGTTCAGCATAAGATTTGAAAATGTTGTCGCGTTCTGTAGTGTTGGCATTTTTCCAAGCGTCCTGATTTGCGTATAGAAGCTCATTCATTTCCCAGAATTTACCCTGTAAACCAGCAGCTTCAGCCACGGCAGCGGCAGCGCGTGCGTTAGGGTGTGAGCTAGCAATTGGGAAATTGCGGAAAATTAATCGAACGTGATCTTTGTATTTTTTAGCTAGCGCTTCGGCTTTTGGTGCAGCGGTGCCACAGCCAGGACATTGATAGTCGGCGTATTCGATAATTGTCACTTTGGCGTCTTTGCTACCAATTTCATGATCCGCGATATTGCCATTTCTTGATTCTGCGCCGATAGCCGTGTTTAGCTGATCGTTATTGATATCGCTAATGTTTAGTCGATTTTGTGTCGAAATATAGACCATTCCACCAACAATTGCTACTACAATAATTGCGAAAATTATCCAGCTTTTCTTATTCATTTTACCTCCATTTACTCTAGTAAGTATAGCACGGAATGCTGTACAATAAAACTATGACGATTGTGCTAATTTTTGGATATTTGGTTACTTTGGCGGTTTTGCTGATAGTGCTGGGAGTTCAGCCGAAAACGTCTTCGCATAGTCAATTTGAGCTGCGGCGGAGAAGTGGACTAGGCGATGAAAAGGCTAAAATTCTTTTGCGACAAAGAGAATTTTTACGAGATATTATTTCATTGCAGCGCGCCGTGGCTTCTTTGTGTTTGGTAATTTTAAGTGCTATTAGTGTTTATTTGTTCAATTGGGCGGCTGGGCTCATTTTGTCAATTATAATAGCCTTAGAAATCGGAGCTGTCGCGCGAATTGGTTTGTGGCAAAAGTATTCACAGCAGCTTTATGAAAAATACGAACCGCTAATCTTGACGACAATTGAGAGACATCAAGTAATTTTGTCACTAATTCGTTCGGTGTCACCAGTTGTTGGTGATAGTCAGGTGATTGAGTCGAAAGAAGAATTGCTGGAAATGGTGGCTCAATCCAGCGGAGCGATTTCATCTTCTGAGAAAAAGCTTATTACTAACGGACTGAAGTTCAACGATATGAAGGTCGAGGAAATTATGACGCCGCGAAGCATGATTGAATCGGTGCCCATGAATGAACTTCTCGGGCCGCTAGTGCTTGATGATCTTCATAAAAAAGGGTATAGCAGATTTCCTGTCATTGATGGCGATATTGATCATGTTGTTGGCATGCTGAGGATTCAAGATTTGTTGACGATTGATCGCAGGGCAAAATCTCATCGTGCGGAAACAGCCATGAGTAAAGACGTCTATTATATTCGCGAAAATCAAACTCTACAGCACGCCTTGGCTGCATTTTTGAAAACGCAGCATCACTTGTTTATTGTTGTAAATGAGTTTCGAGAAACAGTTGGTCTACTTAGCTTAGAAGACGTAATTGAAGCGCTATTGGGTCAGAAAATTATTGACGAATATGATGTTTATGGAGATATTCGTAAGGCTGCCACAGCTAATCCGCAGAAAAATAATTTGCCCACAAAAACTCGACGAGATGTTTAATTCTGGGAATTTGCCCAGATTATGCTATAATAACAGATATGAAAAATAGAATTTTGGCGGCAGAAACTTCTAAAAAAGTTGGTGAGAATATTACAGTTGCGGGCTGGGTTCATTCCAGGCGTGATCATGGCGGATTGATTTTTATTGATTTGCGTGACCATACGGGTTTGGTTCAGTTGGTTATTAACCCTGATAAAAAAGATGCTTTTTCTTTGGCGGAAAGCTTGCGAGATGAGTTTGTGGTTCGTGCTTGTGGCGTGGTTGCAGAGCGTGGTGAAGGTCTGAAAAATCCGAACATTGCCAGTGGCGATGTGGAAATTGTTGTGGATAATTTGGAGATTTTGAACCGAGCTGAAACTTTACCAATTCAGCCATTTGCCGAGGATAATCAAGCTGGCGAAGAACTAAGATTCAAATATCGTTATCTTGATTTGCGTCGTCCAAAAATGCAAAACATGCTTAAAAAGCGCGCCGAAATGTATCGTCGAATCCATGAATATATGGACAATCGAGATTTTATTGAAATTCAAACGCCAATTTTAGCTAATTCAAGTCCTGAGGGTGCGCGTGATTTTCTGATTCCGAGTCGTTTGCAGGAAGGGAAGTTTTACGCCTTGCCACAAGCTCCACAGCAGTTTAAGCAGTTGCTGATGGTTGGTGGCGTGCCGCGTTATTATCAGTTGGCGGCTTGTTTCCGCGACGAAGACCCGCGAGCAGATCGCTTGTATGGCGAGTTTTATCAGCTTGATTTGGAGATGAGTTTTGCTGAAAATGGTGAAGAAGTTCGCACTGAAGTTGAGCCTTTAATGAAGCAATTGGCGACTGATTTTGCTGGTAAAAAATTGTTAGATTTGAGTGATTTGGCGGTTGGTGATGGCAGTTCAATTCCGCGAATTTCGTATCGTGACGCCATGGAAACTTACGGTTCTGATAAGCCGGATTTGCGATTTGGTATGGAATTGATAGAACTGACAGATGTGTTCTCTGAGACTAAGTTTGGTGTATTTAAAAATGCTGAATGCATTAAGGCTATTTGCGTAAAAAATGGCGCAAGCTTGAGCCGCAAGCAAATTGACAATTTCACCAACATCGCTAAAAGCGAAGGCGCTGGCGGTTTGGCGTACATTACATATCAAGACGGCGAAGCAAAATCTCCAATTGCGAAATTCTTGAGTGAGAAGGAATTAGCTGATATTCAGCAGAAAACTGGTGCGGTTGATGGCGATGCAGTGTTCTTTGGCGCTGATTCTCGCTCGGTTGTTAACGCGGTATTGGGGCGCTTGCGTAATGAATTTGCCTCACACTTTAATCTTAAGGACCCATCGGTCGTGGCGTTTGCTTGGATTATTGATTTTCCGTTTTACGAATGGGATGAGCGTAGTAAGAAGCTTGACTTTGGGCATAATCCGTTCAGTATGCCAAAGGGCGGTTTGCAAACTCTGGAGTCTGCTGAAACTGACGCCGAAAAATTATCCATTGTTGCTGATCAGTTTGATATGGTGATGAATGGCTATGAGATTTGCTCTGGCGGTGTTCGCAACCATAATCCAGCAGTGCTATATAAAGTGTTTGGGTTACTGGGCTTCAGCGAATCTTATGTTGAAGAAAAGTTTGGTGCTATGTTGGGTGCTTTCAAATATGGCGCTCCGCCTCACGCAGGATGTGCTTTTGGTGTTGATCGTATTTTGATGGAACTGACCGATGAGCAAAACGTTCGTGAGACTCTGGCGTTTCCAAAGAATGGCTCTGGTGTGGATGTGATGATGAATTCACCATCGGTTGTCGATCCCGCTCAGCTACGCGAATTGGGTTTGTGAGATTTAGCATTGAGTTCACGGGAGATGCTCGTAGGATGATGGACAATATTATTCTTCACATTCCTCATGCCTCGTTGTGCTTGCCGCCTGATTTTTGGCGTGATATTACGGTAGATAAAGAAATTATCGAGAGAGAATTGCGTTTCATTGCTGATTATAAAGTTGATGAGCTCGTTAAGAATATAGATAGCCATAAAATTATAGCTAAATATTCGCGACTATATTGTGATGTTGAGAGGTTTCGTGATGACGAAGCTGAGTCGATGGCTAAGCTGGGTATGGGGGCGACTTATACGCATTTATCTGACGGTACGCAATATCGCAAAATAGGATCATCCCGCCGCGAAGAAATTTTGATCAAATCATACGACTTACATCACAAACAGCTAAACGCATTGAGTAGGGAAATTGTTGATCAATATGGTTCGTGTGTAATTATTGATATTCATAGTTATAGCGATGAATTGGTGCGAAGATTGTTTGGCTGGGTGGAGAATTTACCAGATATTTGCCTTGGCTATGATGAAAAATGGTTCGGTAAAGACAGTGCATCAAAATTAAAAACGTATATTGAAAAAATGGGATATGGCTGTGAATTAAATTATCCGTATTCTGGGGCGCTGGTTCCGATGGAATTTTATCACGATGAAAATCCAAAGATACGGTCGGTGATGTTGGAAATTAATAGGCGCGTCTATTTGAATAGTGGTGTGGTGAGTGAAAAGGCTGTGTGTAATATAGATAAAATAATAAATTTTATCGCAGAAAATCTAAATCCTAATACCCAGCCAGGCCGCCAAAATGTCGCCCGCAAAGTAGGCTAGTCCTGCCGCAATTATCCCAAGAAGTAACGTGATGCCTGCAGATTGCCAAGGTGATTGTTTGCTGACTTTACCTTTGATGAAACCGATTGCTAAGAACGTTGCCGCAGTTAGCGCCGAGCTAACATAGAATAATATTGCGTTTGGCGCTTTTAAGTTTGCAATTACGTCAATCAAATATGGCAATACTGGTACGCTACCGACTACCACGAAAGCTAAGAATGTTACTGCGCCTATGATCTTTGGGGATGAGCGTTTTTGGCTGTCGCGAACGGACTCTTCGTGTTCGGCGCTGGCTGCCAAATATGCGCTAGAGCCCATTGAGAATCCGTCGGCTATTAAATTAGCAATTCCCAATATAAGAATGACTGAACTGGATATTCCAGCTCCAGCTGAAGCTGCCACGACTGCAAATGTCGTTACTGTGCCGTCGACCGCGCCATAAACAAATTCCGGTATGTATCGTTTGAAAAAATCTCGCATAACCATACCAGTTTATCATATTATTAACGATTAGCGGACGTCTTTATTGACAATTTAATAAGCTTATGCTATAGTGAAATAGTTAGATTATCTAATACAAACAATTTAACAAGCATGCTAAAATAAACATAACAAATATAAACTTTTGCAGAAAGGTAAAGCGTGGAAGATATCCAAACAGCCATCGTTTTATTATCAATCATCGTAGGATTGTTGTCGGTTATTATCGTAACGCTACTGGCAGTGGTCATCGCCTTGTTGGTAAGACTTAATACGGTCATGAAAAGCGTTAGTAAAATTACAACTAACGTAGCTAGTGCGACTGAGTGGTTGTCGCCAACAAAAGTTTTTAGTGAAATATCAGGTTTGTTTCGTAAAAAATAATTAAAAAAGGAGTAAATATATGAAAAAAGTTTTAGCAATTATCGGAGCAGTGGCAGCAGGTTTTACAGCTGGAATTTTAACTGCACCAAAGAGCGGTAAGGAAACAAGGAAAGACTTGAAAGATAAAGCTGTAAAATTGAAAGCCGACACTGAAAAAGTAGCTTGCAAAGCGACCGCTGCAGCTAAAGACAGTGTAGATTCATTGAAAGCTGGTTCTCAGAAAGTTGGAGACGCCGTAGTAGAAACTGCAAAAGATGTTAAGGGTAACGTCGAAAAACGTTTCAAGTAATATTTGACTCTATTCAAGAAGACGTGAGATAATATAAGTGATGAAAAAAATTACTTTCTATCTCGCGTCTTTTTTGATTGCTTCTAGTTTGTTAGTGACGCCACGGGCAGTTGAGGCTCAGTCTGTCGATGCTACGGCTGATTCTGAGATTATAAAAACGCTTGATCGAAACTGTAGTTCCGTAAGGGTTGCTATTAAAAACATCCACACCAATGACGCTCTAACTAGGGTAAATGTTGGACAGAGGTATAATTCTATTTCTACCAAACTTATGGCCAGACTAAACGGTCGATTGGCGATCAATAAGCTGGATAGTTCAAAGTTGGTGAATATTACTAATGAGTTCGAGTCGACGAGACTTAAGTTTAATAGCAATTACAACGATTACGATACTGCGATGACTGATCTTCAGCGCGCAAATTGCTCTAATAATGTGGCGGACTATTATAAAAAATTGACCGTTGCTCGCGAGGCTCGTAATAAACTTTCTGAGGACGTGAAGGTCTTGGATGAATTGTTGGTGAGATATAAAGAAGAAGTGCAAGTTATTAAAAATTCGCTGTCTGGAGGTTCTAATGAATAGGGCTAAGGAATTATTTCGTAGTTATAAATTCGCTACATTTATTGGGCTGACTATTGCGGTCTCAGTTGTGTTGGTATCGATCGCGATGTTTATGTATTACAAGACTGACGCTTATCGATTAGATTTGAGTCGCCCAGAATACGCTTCTCGCCGCAATCAAATTAGCAAGGATGCGAATGAAAAAAGTCACGAATTTGACGCGCAAGGCTCAGTAAGTAAGGATACATTGAAGGAATTTTTGGGAATTTATGATAAAGAAGTAGAGAGCGTTAATAAAATCAAAGCGTTTTCTAATGATGTGTTGAGCGATAAAGAATTGGGTTTGTCTAATAATTAATTTTTATCTTCTGGTCATTGAGGTTGGGGTCGGCAGAGTCGCCAAAAGAACTCCTTCGCGATCGAAGTTTTGTAGCAATCGATGTCGCATTTCAGAGGTAACAGACCACTGATCGGATGGCTGAGTTTTTCCGGCAATGATCAATTCCGTCCCTCGTCCGGTAATATCGCCAACGGAAACAAATTTAGGCGGATCGATAATTTTCTTTTGCCAAGCCTTTTCTTTAGCCAATTCTTGGCCAGTAGCGTTAATGATGTCTGTAACTGCAGAAATGTCAGAACTTGGGTCGATATAAATACTGAAGCGCGACATACTATAGCCCATAGTTTTATTGATAACGTGCTGGATCGTGCCATTTGGAACATAATGAACGTTACCCTCAGAATCTCGTATAACAGTAGTGCGAGTGCCGACTCTCTCGACGGTTCCAGCAGCTCCCATTACGTCAACAACATCGCCAACACGATATTGATTTTCAGCGATGATGAAAATACCAGACAAGAAGTCCTTAACGAGTGATTGAGCACCAAATCCTAATGCCACACCGATTATACCAGCACTAGCAAATAGCGGTGATAAATCAAATAGAAATAGCTTATTGGCGACAATTGCGGCGACATAGAAAATTATTATGATTCGCCAGAAACTCCGGGTTAATTGGATGAGAGTTTTTTCGCGCTTTTCTATGTCTTTACGGTGCCAAGAGCGATGTTTGGCGGTGGAGCGTATAGAATAATGGATAGTCCAAGATAATAAATATTTCCCCAGAAAATAAACAAAAACAGAGCCGATAATAATGCTGACTGTGTCGATAATGCGCTCACTAATTAACCAGCCAAGGTTGTTGCCATGCAGCCATTGACCTAACGTAGAAGAATCCAAAAACTGTTTTATAAGCTTATCCATTATTGATTTAGTATAATAGAAAATATGAGTTTTGTCGATCCGAATCAATTTATTATCACCAGAAAACGTAAGAAGTATAAATTCGCTTTATTCCACAATTCACCTCTATGTTTTGAATTTGACGAGTGGGTGCCGCATCATGTTGATGTGGTGGAAATCGGTGCTGGCAATGGCATGTTTACGGTCGAGTTGGCGACCCGTCATCCGGAGCAGGTGTTTGTGGCGGTTGATATCAAGGGCGACCGCTTGCAGAAAGGTGCGCGGGAAGCGGAGGCTCGCGGGCTTAATAATGTGTTTTTTGTTAGGGCTCGGGCTGATCAGCTTGGCGAGTTGTTTGCGCCTAACTCACTCAGTACTATTTGGCTAACTTTTTCTGATCCGTTTCCGAGAAAGCGCAGTGCTGGACGTCGCTTGACGCATCCGAATTTTCTGAAAACTTATGCCGAGTTACTACGCGCCGACGGTTCGCTAATCATCAAACACGACAATCCCGGCTTTTTCAATTGGAGCCTTGAGCAGTTAGTCGCCGAAGGTTGGCGTTTGAAAGAATTGACCTTTGATCTTCACGAATCAAACCTCGGCGAAGATTACAAAATTCTCACCGCCTACGAGCAGCGCTGGTTGGGTGAAGGTAGGGTGACGCACTGTGTGCGGGCAGAGAATTAACCACCCAAGCTTAGGAAGTCGTGCTGCTGCGATGCTAGTGAGCGGTTTTTATAGCGCTTATCTTCACTAACATCCTTGCCAAACCATTCCGGTGGTTTAAATGTGTCGGCTCGTACTGATGCGTCAGCTTCTCGACCGCCAAATTCAACTTCAATGGTTGCTAGTCCTTCTAGATGACCCTTATAGATATCAAGCTCTGCTGTATATTCGCGACCATGTTCGTCTACTAGCGGTATGTAGTAACGAGTTTTTTCAACCCTTGCTCCACTTGTCAGTGGCCATAGTGTGTTAAACATCTCCTCGGTAATTTTAATGTTTTGCTCGTCGCGTATTACAGTGCCACTGCTCTTAACGGTTAATTCAAATCGCTTGCCATCGCCAAAACTTCTAATTCTTGTTTCAGATCCATCGGCACTTATCGCAAGATACCCCTGTTTGAGCTCTGCGCGTTGACAGCGCTCTAAATCTATTGGTATATTTTCTGGGTCAACGAGATACTTTCGTTCGACTTCTTTGAGCTGATGTGGACGTTCGGGCGAGTTGTTTTTGCAGTAATTTTGACTCTCTTGAGCGTAGCGCTCTTCAAAAAGGTAGGAGAATAAGGCATAGAGTTGGTCGAGTTCTGGGAACTCGTTTCTAAACATGTTGTGGTATTTGGTAGCTAGTCTGTCGCGTTCATCGCGCAACTGTTCAAGGCTTGTAACACCAAAATCTTCCTTAACGACCCGAACACCCTGGCCAGTAATGTCAACCAAGATGGCAGCCATTTTGTCCACATAGCGAGTCCAGCGTGCCTCTGGGGTGTCTTGTTTTTCGTATTCTCGGAGAGCCTCGGCTTCGAGTGGTGGTAGTTCGGCCAGTAGTTCGTCGAGAGCTTCCTTTTCGCGTCGCTCTTTTTCGGCTTGTTCTTCGGGCGAAGTACTGAAAGTTGCAACATCGCCAGTCTTAGTCTCAAGCATATCGTGGACAAGCGAAAACTGGCGTATACGATTAACGTCAAGATCTGGGCGTAGCTCCTGAGCTAAGTTCGTGGCTATGATCGCCAGCGAGAAGCTGTGTTCAACATCATTTTCACGATCACCATTAGAGAGTCGAGGTATTCTATCGACAAAGCAATATTGGTCAATGAATCCTGCTGCGCCGATGGCTCCTCGAGCCAGTTTTACTAAAAGTTCTCGAGTATGTGGTGAATGTTCAGGTTCATCTAAAGCCACCCATTCATCAACACCGCCACATTCGCGCAGAGTTTTGAGAGTATTATTATATTCACTACCGGTATTCAATTCTGCTATGTCTGTCATAGACTCTCCTCAAATTTTTATTGCATCATTTTAGCATAAATTGTCAAAGAAGTCTATTTACTCAAAAAGCATAACCAGCTACACTATAATTATGCAATTTAACGATTATTCAACAAAAGCAATTTCTACCTTAACAGATAAAGATTCCCATAAATATGGTGATGTTGACGCGAGATTGATGGCACAGATATTGGGATTAAGTGGCGAATCTGGCGAAGTTATGGAGAAATTTAAGAAAATCCTACGTGATAAAAATGGCGAGATCTCAGAGAATGATCGCGACGCAATAATAAAAGAGCTCGGTGACGTGCTTTGGTATGTCAATTCTATAGCGCATTTGCTTGGTTGTAGTTTAGAGGAAGTGGCTCGCAGAAATAATGATAAACTGCTCAGTCGCCAGAGTCGGGGGAAGATTCACGGCAGCGGCGATGATCGCTAATTTTTAGCTAATTGCTCGCGAATCCATCCGTCGATTGTGCCAGCGCCCATACACAGGACGAGCTTGCCAGAGTTCCTTGCCGCGGTTATTTCTTGCCATAAACTGTCATCCAATTCGGCAAAATGAACTTTTTCTTTGTCAATATTTTTGGCAAGTTGTTGCGGCGTTAAAGTTGGCAAATCTGGATTTTCCCTAGTTAAGTAAGTCGGTAGCCAGTAAATTTCATTGGCATCACGGAAAATATCATCAGTGTATTGACCAATTATCTCGTGTTGGCGAACATTTTGGTGTGGCTGATAAACTAGGGCTACATCGCTTGACAGCTCCTTAGCCATCTGTAATGTCGCTTGAATTTCAACCGGGTGATGTCCATAGTCAGAATATAGATTTTCGGCGAGCTTTTCAAAACGTCGTCCTGATCCGGGGAAGGAATTTATTGCTTGACATATTTCTGACTCCTCCGCATCCACTCCGATATTCTTCAAAGCTTCAATCACCAAAGTAGCGTTCTTTCGATTATGCTCGCCAGGCAGAGTGATATTTTTATTGGAATCGTGCAAGATTGTTAGATTTTTCTCATCAAATATGGCGGAATTTTCTTGCCACGCGATAACTTTTTTAGATTTTTTGCCGAATTCACGAAAGGCGTCTAAGTAAGATTCTTTTGTTGAATATGTGTCTGGATGGTCGTAATCAACAGATGTGATGAGGCTAATTTCTGGAGAAAAATGCAAAAAGTTGCGATCAAATTCATCACATTCGTATACGAAAAATTGGCTATTTTTATCGAATGTTCCGCTCGGTCCAAAACTTAAAGTCGAACCCACAGAATAACTAACAGGAATTTGCAATTGCTCCATTGTCCAGACTAACAAGCTTGTTGTTGTGGTTTTTCCGTGGGTGCCAGCGACCGCGATAAGTTTCAGGTTTTTATCGGCGATTATTTGCGCCAGCAATTCGTCGCGCTTGCTGGTTTTTATGCCTAATTTTCGCGCCAAGACTAGTTCTGGATGATTTTCCGGTAAAGCAGCGGTGTAAATAAACCAGTCAAATGGTGATTTATCGTGTTCTGATTGCAAGAACGCGCCAGATTGGTCAAAAGAAATAGGAATTCCGGCTGATTCTAATTCGTTTGTGATTAGACTTGGTGATCTGTCGGAGCCGCAAACGTCATATCCAGCCTCTAAAGCAATTCTACTCAGCGGTCCGATGCCAACGCCGCCGATTCCTGAAAAATAAATTCGCATACAAATATTATACCACCGTATCGGTAGTAATATTCACGTCATTGGGATAATTTGCTATACTAAAATCATAGAGAAGGTGGTGGGATGGCTATAGATAAGAAGAAAACCAAGTTCAGAATTAAGCGGCTCAGTCAGATTAAGACTTGGCAGCTGGTTATTTTATTGATTATGTCTGGTTTTATTTCGGCAACTTTTTTGAGGCTGAATAATGTTGGTATGGTCGAGCGACGAGAATCTGTAGAGAATGCAGATAAGGCTGGAGATATAGTCAATCTTCAGCAGCGACTATACGATTTGCAGCGTTATGTATCTACGCACATGAACGCTGATCCGGGGAAGATTGCGCTGGATCATACGTATAAACAAATGTATGACCGGAAGCTGAAAGAGTTTGAGGAGGAGATAAAAAATCAGTCTAACAATGATACTGTGTCGAAGGTTAGGGCTGTCTGTGACGCCAGGGCACAGCAAGGCGGTTACGGCCGATTTACGACACAGGCGGATCCGAGGTATATCAATTGTATTAATGAGGAGTGGGCGAAATATCCTGCCGCGAAAGCTACTAACTTGCAGTTTGAAGCGCCTTCAACTGAGCCGTATTATCACACTTTCGTCTCGCCGATATGGTCAGCTGATTACGCGGGGTGGTCTTTGCTAGTGACGATATTTATTGCCATGATTATCGTAATGAGGTTGGTTGTTCTGGGGATGTTAAAGTTGATGCTTAGGCGACGAAATAAGCTTTTTTAGCTTGACAGGGGTGATATAGAGATAGTAATCTATATAGGTATATCATTAATAGGAGGTATATAACCAAATGGCTTATAAACATACCAACTCAAAGGGCATCACATATTACTTGCACAAGACTGACGTAACTTTGCGCGGCGGCAAGACTCAAACTATTTACTTCTTCGCTAAGGTTGAGAAGAATGAAAAGGGCACACCATGTGATCTACCAGAAGATCGTATTGTGAAAGAAAACCCACGCAACGGCTTTTTGACAATTTCTAAGAAAAAATAGTCCTTTGCTTGCACCATAAGCGCGTTTGGTGATATAGTAGAACCAAACAAACAGGTGCCATAACTCCTCTGTAAAAAACAGGGGAGTTTTTGTTGGGATTGATTATTTGTGGATATTGTGGTATAAATTGCTTATGACACAAAAAGAAGGATCATCGGTTGAGGCTAATATAAATTCTGAGCTAACTCCTGAACAGGAAGCTGAGCTCGATCATATTGTTAATACTACAGGATGTTCTTACGATGACGCTAGAAGATCGATGGGGCTGCCAGTTGAAGACCCGCGTATTATAAAGCAACTTATATGAAGAATCTGGGATCTACTAGAGGAATTGGTGATAAGGCTGTAAAAGGTTTCTTCTGCGGTGACTGTTGTAGGAATATCAATCCTGGAGAGAAGTGTCCGCACGTGAGAATTGGTAATAGAGGTAAACGTTACGCCAACGATGATAGCAAATACTAAAGAAAAAGCCCCCTTCTGAATGAAGAGGGATTTTTCTTGGTGGCGGGGGTAGGATTTGAACCTACGACCTTTTGGTTATGAGCCAAACGAGCTACCAGGCTGCTCTACCCCGCGATACATAATTATGATATCAGCTTAGCGTAATAATTGCAACACCTTAGTGTTTATGACTATTGCCACCAAATAGAAAGTTCATCCATTGCTGGAAATTGCTGTCAGTCCGCTTCGCGCTCGACGCAAGTTTTTGGGCGGGTGTGGCGCTTTCGAAAGATTGGGTGATGAGCTGTTTTTCGCCGGGTAGACCTTTTCCTGTGCGCTGTCTAATGGTTAATTCTTGATATTCTTCGCTTTGATAATATTTCGATTCGTATTCCAGCAAGGCGACTTGTAATTTTTCTATTTCCACTTGCTGGCGTTTGTTGTCGATAGAGCGTTGCAGTTCGTAGTTTTTTTGCATTGATTCAATGGAGCCCCAAGCCCAACTCATAGCGATTAAAATCGCAGCAGCAATAACGGCATTATTTAGGGTTAAATAGTCGTGCTGTATTCTGTAAATTAATCGTTTGAGTTTTAATTTGTTCATTTTTGCAAATTTAATATCTACCACATAATATTGTAGCAGGAATGGTAAAAATATTCATCTTATGATTATCAAGTTCAGACTGTGGTGGGGGCGGCTGGGATCGAACCAGCGACCAATCGGTTATGAGCCGACTGCTCTAACCCCTGAGCTACGCCCCCGTGAGACTTATTATAGCGCATCAGAGGTAATTATAGAAGTTTTCCGGCGGCAATTCGCACGGCTTCTGACCAAGAAGTGAAACAATGCGGAGTGGACGCTAGTTCTTCGCTGGTAATTTTATGTCGAACAGCTAGGGCTAGCTCGGCTGCCATATCGCTAGCGTGCGGTCCGACGATCGTTCCGCCCACGACAACTCGCTTCTTATCAACGATCAATTTCACAAAACCTATTCGCTGGTCGGTAATGTTACTGCGCACGGTAGTTGTAAGCGGAACAATTACTATTTTTGCGCTTATTCCTTTCGCCTTACAATCGTATTCATTCAATCCAATTTGAGCTATTTCTGGCTGAGTAAATGCAACTTGTAGGCGCGGGGAATCATTGAATTTAATCTTATTATTATGTAGCAAATTATGAGCCGCAATACGACTCTGCGCTAAGGCTGTGTGGGTTTGGATATTGGCATCTGTCGCATTTCCTGCGGCAAAAATATGCCGAGCGGAAGTTTGCAGGTAAGAATTAACCAAAATGCCATTTTCGGTATATTTTACGCCAGCGTTTTCTAAGCCTAAATCTGTTGCAGGCAATTGTTGGTCGGCAATTAGAATCTCATCAACGCGTACAGATTTCTCTATTCGCCCTTGCAGAAAAGTGACGCGCTTTTGTATAGACGATTTTTGTATAGCGATAATCTTAGTGCGAGCTAAGATTGAAATATTGCGATTTTTTGCGTCATTCGTAATCAAAGCGCTGATTTCTGGGTCAAATGTTGATAATACTCTGGACGATTTTTCTGCTACGTAAACTTTTGTTCCCAGGGTGGAGAAGATGTGCGCCAATTCTAGTGCTGTAGCTCCCGCGCCAACAATGAACATGGTTTTTGGTGGGCGCTTCAAGCTAAAAATAGTTTTTGGAGTGTGGTAAGAAACGGCGCTTAACCCAGGTATTTCTGGAATTTGCCAATCAGATCCAGTTGCAATGAGAAATTTACGAGCGGACAAGTGTCTGCGATTGACGGCTATTTCGTTTGGGCTCAAGAAGTGTGCATTGCCAGCAAAAACACTAATGCCTTGCTTCTCGTAATAATAGCGATTACCACCAGCTCCAGTCCTCTTTACAACTTTGTCTTTCCAGGAGAGCAGAGAGGGGTAATTATACCCAACCGAGTTAGTGCGCAATCCAAACTTAGCGGAATCTTTGGCTGTTTGATAAACGTTAAGAGCGTGAGTTAAGAATCCAGTTGGTACATCTCCCCAGTTTGGTGATTCCCCGCCGAATGTTGATTTTTCTACAACAGCAACTTTTTTTCCAGCGCTTGCTAATATACTGGCTGCGGGTGAACCGCCAGCACCACTACCAATTACGATATAGTCATAGTCAAAAGTTGGTTTTTGCGACATCAAATCTCCTAAATTATGGTTTTATAATTTTTATATAAATAGGCTGCGTCAGGATGTAGAGTTTTCATAATGCGTTGTGCTTGGCGGCGGATATCGGCGGAGGTTATTTCTGGGTGAGTTTCACACCAATTCATGACGCCCAAAGTGACGGTTTTTGCAATGTCTTGAGCTTGACCTTCTGGCGTACGAACGCTTAGGCAGGTGGCAATTATGGAATTGTGGAGCTTGTCCGGACTAAACTCCTCTGGCGGTCGTTTTCCTTGTTTGATGACGTCAATTTGACCTGGCTTTACCATAAATTGCCTCCATAGCTAATGACGCCAATAACGCGGTCGACAAATAGGAATGCCGCTAAAATTAGTAAGCTACCGCCGCTGGTGAATTGCAAAAATCTCTTATGGTCTTCTCTCCAACGTTGTAAATTAGAGATGCTGCGTCCGCTGCCGATCAAGACGATAACGACAAACAACGGCAGTGCGGACACGATGACGTAGATCGCTATGCTGACGATTTGCAAGAAAGGGTTTGGTAGGGTGATAATAGCCAGACTGGCGGCGATAATTGGCGCGATGATGAATATGATTTCTGCAATAACGCTAATTATTCCCAGAGCAAAGCTTTCTATGGAATTTTTGGTTTTTTTGGTGCGCTTGTTTAAATATTCCGCAAAATTGCGTGGAAGCCACAATGAAGTTCCTGGCTGTCGTCGGAAGTAGAACGCCCAAATTGCGATTCCTAAGCCAAACATCATCCCTGAAGAGACGGCGGCAACTAGTTGCTCTGCGCTGGTGATGTGGTGGATGAATAGGGATAAGAAATAGGAAATTGAGCTGATAAGTAATAAGGTGATCATTGCGACTCCAAGTACAAAACTGTTGCTCATACGAAAAATTTTTCTCTGGGCGGTTTTTTTGCCAATTGAATGTCCGCTAAGTAACGTTAAAACACTGACGCTAAGCTGAAAACTAGCGTGAATAATCGCTGCAAAAATTATGGTGGCCAGTGACGAGATTGTTACGGGGGTCATTTTTGTGTATAAATCCTTCCCTACCAGTGTACCACAAGCGGAATGAAAAGGTAAATAATGACCGAAAAAGGTATTGCTTTTTTGTCAAATTTATGATAGTATAAAGACAGTTAAATAATTAACACAAAAAAGGAAAAAATATGGAAATCAACACCAGTGAATTAGCTGAATTTTTAGAAGTAACCCGAAAAAAGGATTTAGCAACGTGGGAGCGTCAGCGTAATTCATGGGAATTGGATAGTTTTGTGTCACGACGATTGGCGGCTTTGGATGGTGTTCAATCTGAAGAGCTTGAGCTAATTTAATTCAGTATCTATAAAAAAATTCCCCGTCGTATTGACGAGGAAAGATAATTTCTGGTAGCACCGGGTGGACCCGAACCACCGACCTCAGGCTTATGAGTCCTGCGCTCTAACCAGCTGAGCTACGGTGCCACACTGCATTGATTGTAACAGATAGTATAAAATTTGCCAAATACGTTTTAGGTAAATTGTGAGATAATGGATATGTGAGATATATTATCGCAGTCAGTGGTGGGATTGATTCGGTAGTTTTGCTGGATTTGATGTCGCGAACGGAAAAAGATTTGGTGGTCGCTCATTTTGACCACGGAATTCGTGAGGATTCGGCGAGCGATGCTAGATTTGTCGAGGCTTTAGCTGATAGATATAAAATACAATTTGTTTGTCGGCGCGAAAAGTTGGGGGCTGATGCCAGTGAAGAATTGGCGCGCCAAAGGCGTTATGAATTTTTGCGTGGCGTGGCGACGGATTTTGATGGCGTGATAGTGACGGCGCATCATCGAGATGACATTATTGAAACTGTAGCGATGAATCTTAAGCGTGGCTCCAGATGGCGAGGCTTGGCGGGGATGAGCGATAGTCAAATAGTTAGGCCGATGAATGGTTGGACGAAGCAGAGAATTTATGAATATGCGATTCGCCAGAAATTGGAATGGTGTGAAGATGAGACAAATCAAAGTGACTTATACCAAAGGAATAAATTTAGGCGCAAGATAAATTGTGAGCTTGATGAATATCAGAAACTTGGAGTGTATGAGGCGTGGCGAAAACAGAGAGAATTAAGAGGAAAAATTGAGCAGGAAATAGAGAAGTTTGATGGAGAAGTTCTGGGTCGGTATTTTTTGACGATGATAGATGATAATGTCGCACAAGAATTGCTATATTATTACGTTTTACGACATTATGATGTGTCATTACTGGGTTCTCAATTGGAGCATATGCTAATTGCTATAAAAACTGGAAAAGCTGGCTCTTGCTGGCAAGTTGGTGGTGGCATTGTGATGAAATTGACGCTAAGAAGTGTTATAATAAAGAGAGTTTGATTAGTATAGGCGAAAGGATTAGTTGAGAATGGCTGTTAAGATGCCTCAAAGAAATGGAAAGAATAGAATAAGTCAAATTTTACGATTTGGATTGTTTTGGGCAATTATAATTTTTGTAGCGTTAATTTTTTACGCAACACTCTTCCCTGCGTCAAATCTTAAAGATGTTGCATTATCTGATGTAGTGCGTCGAGCAAATGACGGTAAAATTGCTCAATTGGAGATTCAAGGAAACGATATTAAGATTACTCCAAAAGATCAATCAAAACCTACCGAGCATTCAGTCAAGGAATCTAGTAGCATTTATGAGCAGGGCTTGAACAAGGACGCTAAGGTTGAGGTGAAAGTTATTCCACCATCCACAACCGGCGAAACTATGTGGAATCTGGCGGTTATGGTTGTGCCTGTGCTGATTATCGTGGTGTTCTTTATGTTTATGATGCGCCAAGCTCAGGGTCAAAATAATCAAGCGATGGGATTTGGCAAGAGTAAGGCTCGCCTGTACGGCCAAGATAAAGAAAAGGTTCTGTTTACGGATATCGCTGGAAATGATAACGCCAAGCAAGATCTACAGGAAGTTGTTGATTTTCTTAAGCATCCGAAGAAATATAAAGATTTGGGCGCAAAGATTCCGAAAGGCGTATTGCTAGTCGGTAATCCGGGTACAGGTAAGACGATGCTAGCCCGAGCCGTCGCTGGTGAGGCTGGTGTACCATTCTTCTCGATCTCCGGTTCTGAATTTGTGGAAATGTTTGTCGGTGTTGGTGCTAGCCGAGTGCGAGACCTATTTTCTAAGGCTAAGAAAAATGCGCCGTGTATTATCTTTATCGATGAGATTGACGCCGTAGGTCGTAAGCGTGGCTCTGGTATGGGTGGTGGTCATGATGAGCGCGAGCAAACTCTGAACCAGATTTTGGTGGAAATGGATGGCTTTGATGGCGAAACTAATGTTATTGTTTTGGCTGCAACTAACCGTGCGGATGTTTTGGATCCGGCTTTGCTTCGACCTGGACGATTTGACCGACGGGTGACTATTACGCTTCCAGAACGTAAAGATCGTGAGGCAATCCTGAAAGTTCACTTTAAGAAAAAGCCAACTGACGAAACTGTTGATCTTGATAAGTTGGCGGCAAAAACCGCTGGCTCATCTGGTGCAGACTTGGCAAATATGGCTAATGAAGCCGCGATCATCGCTGCGCGTCGCAACAAGAAGAAGATCACAAATGACGAATTAACCGAGGCGTTTGAGCGTGTGGCAATTGGTCCAGAACGCAAGACTAAGATAATGAACGATCACGAGAAAGAGTTGACTGCTTATCACGAAGCTGGTCATGCAATTGTTGGTCACGTCTTGCCTGATTCTGACCCGGTTCATAAGGTTACAATTATTCCGCGCGGCGGTACTGGTGGAGTAACATGGTTCTTGCCGCCAGAAGATAAGAGTTACACAAATGTTTACGAGTTCAAGGATATTTTGGCTCGGGCAATGGGTGGACGAATCGCTGAGCAATTGATTTATGGCGATGACGGAATCACTACTGGAGCTGGTTCGGATTTACGAAAAGCGACTGAAATTGCCCGTGATATGGTGATTGAGCAAGGAATGGGCAAGGGCTTGCGCGATCAAGTATTCCACGAAGATAACGGCGGCTTAATGTTCGATAAAATGACCAGAGAGCGTCCGTATTCTGATGAGACTGCGAAGATGATTGATGAGGAAGTCGCGCAATTGATTACCGAAGCTAAACATCGTGCAATGTTGGTATTGAAAGAGAATCGTTCGTTCCTTGATAAGTTAGCTGAAGCTTTGCTAAAGGAAGAAACTCTGGAAGAATCTGAGGTTGACGAGATTCTTAAAGGCACTAAGTTACCAAAAGAAGCTAAACTTCATTCGTAAAATACTATGGGGCGCGTTCGTAGTACGGTTACGAAAATAAATCAGCGGCTTAATGTGAAATTGGCTGCTACGATTCTGGCGGGCTCGACGTTGTTGTCGAGCTTACTGGGGTTTTTCCGTGATCGTCTGCTGAACTCCGCCTACATGCCAAGTGAAAACGGTGCGCTGGCGGGATATCCGGTTGGATTAGATGCCTACACTGCAGCTTTTATGGTGCCAGATTTTATGTTTGCAGTGCTGGTTTCTGGTGCGCTTAGCGTAACGTTTATCCCAGTATTTAATGAGCGGTGGGTTAAGGGTAATAAACAATCAGCTTGGCAAATTAGCTCAAGTATGATTAATTTTATGGCGCTAATAACTATGGCGGCGTCGGTGTTGATTATTATTTTCGCCGATCCGTTGATGAAGTATTTAATCGCACCTGGTCTGAGTGAGTCTGGCCATGCTTTGGCGGTTAGTATGATGCAAGTAATCGCAGTAAATCCGTTTATCTTTGCGGTTGCGGCGGTGATTGCTAGTATTCAGCAGGCAGTTGGACGATTTATGTTCTGTGCGCTGGCGCCAATGCTGTATAACGTCGGTATTATTATCGGTACGGTGTGGTTCACTGGCGGCGTCAATTTATTCGGCTGGCAGATTTTTGACGGCGGCATTATGGGTGTGGCGCTGGGTGTGGTTTTGGGATCATTTTTGCAATTGATCGTCAGTGCGGTTGGCTTGGCTGGACTTGGGTTTGATTACAATTTCAAAATCTATTGGCGAAATAAGGGATTTAGAAAAGTTTTATCTTTACTACCGGCGCGCTCTGTTGATCAAGGAATGGATTATGTGGTTAGCTTGGTCGAGGTCAATTTAGCTTCGCGCTTAGCCGATGGAACGGTTAGGGCGTACCAACAGGCTTTGACTCTTCATATGATGCCGATCAATCTTATTGGCGTGGCGATTTCAAATGCCGCCTTTCCTCAATTGACTGAGCATTTGGGCGAAGGTCGGAATGACCTATTTCAAAAAGATCTGCGTTCCCTGCTGAGAATTATTTTTTGGATGGCACTTCCGGTGTCGGTGGTGATTTTCTTTACCAGGGGATACGTCGTGCATTTTATTCGCAATGGTGGCAATCAACTGATTGCGGGAATTTTGGGCTGTTTGGTCGTGGCGATTTTATTTCGAACTATTTACCACATGGCCGCGCGAGCATTTTACGCCCGCCAAGACACAAAAACTCCGCTATACATTTCAATTTTCTCGATTACTTTGAATATCATTTTAGCAATTGTTCTATCAATGGTCTTGAAAATGGGCGCTTATGGATTGGCTTGGGCTCAATCAACCGTGGCGGTTTTGGAGGTGGTTGTGCTTTTGGCGGTTATGAATCGTCAAATGCCAAAATTATTCGACATGACGTTTGTGCGAGCGATTTTTAAGATGATAATTGCGGGTACTATTACGGGCGTGGTTTGTTACATCGCCGTGCTAATTATGCCGTTTCGTTATCATGACGACAGCTTCTTTAGCGCTTTTCCGAAATTCGTTATCATTTCATTGGTCAGTTTTGGCACGTATGCCGCGGCTTCGAAGTGGCTAAAATTGCCAGAAATTGACCCGATTCTTGCACGATTAAAAAAAGTGTTATTTGGGCGATTGGAGTTTAAGGGCTAATGGAAAATATTCGGAATTTTTGTATTATTGCTCACATTGATCACGGCAAGTCTACGCTGGCTGATCGGATGATGGAAATGACTGGAACGGTGGAGAAGCGCGAAATGAAGTCGCAGTTGCTGGATTCAATGGATTTGGAGCGGGAAAAGGGCATCACTATTAAGCTGGCGCCGGTGCGAATGCGATATAAAAATGTTGATTTGAATTTGATTGACACTCCGGGGCATGTCGATTTTAGCTATGAAGTTTCGCGTAGTTTGCAGGCTTGTGAGGGTGCGATATTGGTAGTTGATGCTAGCCAGGGAATTCAGGCGCAAACACTATCGAACGTTTACTTGGCGATGGAGCAGGATTTGACGATTATTCCGGTCCTGAATAAGGTTGATTTGCCGGCCGCCGATATACCGCGCGTATCCAGGCAAGTTATTAATTTGTTGGGCTGCGATGAGAACGAGATTATTCATATTTCTGCTAAAACTGGTCAAAATGTAGATAAGGTTTTGGATGCGGTTGTTGATAAAATTCCGGCGCCAACTGGCGAGGTTAATGATCCGACTAGGGCACTGATTTTTGATAGCTATTATGACGATTATCGCGGCGTGATTTTATACGTGCGGGTGGTTGATGGGCGAATTAAAAAGGGCGGGTCTATCCGAATGATGGCGACTGGCGCAAATGGACTAGCTCTGGAAGTTGGTCATCTTAACCCAGCCATGCAGCCCGACCCTTCGCTTGAAACTGGCGAAATTGGCTATATTGTGACAAACCTGAAGACGACACGCGAGGCGCGGGTTGGCGATACGGTAACACTGGGGAGATATTTTAATTAAGATTAAAAAGGGAAACCACGAATCTACAAACAATAAGCTTAACTGAATTTTTTTGGCGTTGGTTCGTAGTATTGACGCGTATGATTGCTGAAATCAGTTTCCTTACCAGATTTGGCATAGCATTTATTCGACAAAACTCATTAAGTCTCTTAATAAAGAAATCAAACGTCAAACGAAATAGAAGGTTCTTTTTCCTAACGAGGAGGCTCTGGAACGTTACTTAGTTACTTTGTTTGAAGACTCTACTAGAGTGTTTACACAAAATTATTGACAGCATCTTTTCCTTTATAATATAATAAAACCTCATGAGGTATTATATGTCTAAACAAAAAATTAATCGCTTTGTCGGATCTATTGGAGCTTTTATTGGGATCCTTGTCTTTATTGCATATATTCCACAAATTATCGCTAACCTACAAGGAGAAAAAGCTCAACCATTCCAACCACTATTCGCAGCAGTTTCTTGTTTAATTTGGGTAATCTATGGTTGGACAAAAGAACCTAAAAAAGACTGGATCCTCATCATTCCCAATGCAGCGGGAGTGATATTAGGCGGTTTAACTTTTATTACTTCTTTATAAAAGTTATATAAACAAAACCAGCAACTTCATAAAAAAGTTGCTGGTAGAGATTTTGGACTATCACAGGAAAAAATATTTAACCAAAGTGATATATTGTTTGATAAATCAGAGTATAATAGTAATTAAAAATAGGATTGGATAGCGAGCAGATTCTTGCTTCCTGCTATGTTTATATTCCATCAAGTGTAAGTTAATTAAGATTAAAGAAGGAAAAATCATGAATCCACAAACAATCAGCTTAACTGAATTACAAAAACACCTCGATCAAACATGTAAAGAAAAGGGATGGGATAAAAATTCTGTCACTGAAGTATTCTTATTGTTTACTGAGGAAGTTGGCGAGCTGGCAAAAGCAGTTCGCAAAGAGACAGGATTTAAGGATGAGAAAAAACCTGACAATCATGACAATCTGCGCGAGGAGTTTGCGGACGTGCTGAACTATTTGATGGAATTGGCAAATCGGTTTGACGTCAATTTGGCGGAAGTGTATTTTGAGAAGCACAAGATCAACCAGACGCGACAGTGGAAATAATATATACTATTACTGAAAGGTGCAGATGTAATAAAATGCACGAAATAGGTATTGATATATCTGTTGTTGGCAATTATGAGTAATTTCAAGAACTTTACAGAGAAAATTAGATGTCGCGTAATTCCGATAACACGCGACCGCCGTGTGTGGCTAGATGAGAAAATTGTTGACGATGATTCGTATAGTATTTTTATGAATGGACGATCATACGAAATCGATGAGGAATACGATGACTTTTTGTGTGTTACGGTTGACAGTTTTGCCGAGCTGGCAGACGCTATTCTCCGCGAGTTGTATGCGCGCGGATTTTCATCGTCAGACTATAAACTGACCAACGAAAATTATGTTCATCTAGATTATAGCTTTTTGAGTGATGACATGCCTTGGGTCGCTTGGCGTAATGTTGATGTAATAGTTAAGGGTGATATTACTGACGAGAAGGACTATCGTCGCGACAAAGCTAAACGCGGTCGGTGGATGAGTTACGCTGAACTGGTTCAGGTTATTGGCAAGAATCAAGCTCATAAGATTTTTGAGCAGTTATAGGTTAGACCTCAGTGTGTAAGGAATAATTTGCTGAGAATAAGTAGGCGCGCAAGGAGCGATTTATTGTGCGTTTATACAAGAACGCTGAGCTGATATAATAATACATAGTTATGACTGAAAAAATTACTGTCAAACCACTTCCAGGTTATAAAGAAGTTAAGCCGTTTGTTTATGCGGGGTTTTTCCCGGTGTCCAATGAAGACTATAACGACCTGAAAGAGGCAATTGAAAAGTTGAGCCTGAGCGATTCGGCGCTGCAATTCGAGCCGGAGAATTCGCCGGTTTTGGGCTACGGTGTGCGAATTGGATTTTTGGGTCTGCTACATATGGACATTATTCGCGAGCGACTAGAGCGTGAATATAATTTGGATTTAATTGTGACGAATCCGAGTACTGATTATCAAGTGAGCCTGACAAATGGCGAGGAGTTGGATATTAAGTCTGCTAGTGAATTGCCTGATCCAGCGCAAATAAAAGAGATTCGCGAGCCATGGATTGATGGCGAAATTGTTGTGCCGCAGGATTACATCGGTGCGGTGATTCAGTTGATCGTGAGTAAGCGCGGTCGCCAGAAAAACCTGAGTTACATCGACGAGCGGGCGCTGATTTCATTTGCGGCGCCACTTGCGAATTTGTTGACGGATTTTTATGACCAATTGAAATCTATTACCAGCGGCTACGGTTCGTTTAATTATGAGTTGGCAGATTATCAAGTGGAAGATTTGGTGCGCGTCGATTTTTATGTGGCGGGCGAAATGGTTGATTCGCTGAGCGTGATGTGTCATCGGTCGGAATCGCAGCATTTGGGGCGTGAGATTGTTAAGAAATTGAAGGAAGTTGTGCCGCGTCAGAGTTTTGAGGTTTCATTGCAAGCGGCAATTGGCGGTAAATTTATTGCCAGGGAAAATATCGGCGCTTACCGAAAAGACGTTACGGGCTATCTTTACGGCGGCGATGTCAGTCGTAAAAAGAAGCTTCTCGCCAAGCAGGCGCGCGGTAAAAAACGAATGAAGCGCTTTGGTAAAGTTGACATACCGAGCGAAGCATTTATGGTGATGCTAAAAAGGGATTAACTATGAAAAAACCTATTGTTTATATTGATATGGATGGCGTTTTAGCGGATTTTAAATCTGCTTTAACGAAGATGTCGCCTGAGTTGATTGATGAGTTTGCTAGTCAGCATGATAATATTCCAGGAATTTTTGCTTTAATGGATCCAGTGCCTGGTGCTATCGAGGCAGTTTACGCCCTGAAAGACAAATATGATTTATATATTTTATCTTCTTCTCCGTGGGAAAATCCGACGGCTTTGGGCGATAAGTTGGCGTGGGTGAAAAAGTATTTTGGCGGCGAAGGTTCGGATAATGTTTTCTTCCGTAAGGTTATTTTTTCGTCAGCAAAGAATTTGAGTCGAGGCGATATTTTGATTGACGATCGGACGGCGAACGGCGCGGGCGAGTTTTCTGGTTGGCTTATTCGTTTTGGAAGTTCTGAATTTCCCAATTGGCAATCTGTACTTGATGAGTTATTATAGGTAAATATTATGCCAAGTATTGAAGATCTTATTACAAATTATCAGCCAACTGAATCGACAATTGAGTTGGTCAAAAGTACGAAAATTGCGCTACTTGCGGGAATTTCTGGTGCGGGCAAAGACACGATAAAAAAACAATTACTGAAGTCTCCAGAGTTTCGCGATATCGTTTCTCACACTACGCGCGCGCCACGCACAAATAACGGATGTGCCGAGCAAGATGGAATTGACTATCATTTTATTGATTCGCAAACTGCCGAAAATATGCTACAAAATAATGAATTCATCGAAGCGAAGTTTGTTCACGGTACAGTTTATGGGACATCGGTGGCTGAGTTGAAATTAGCGCACGATCAGAACCGCGTGGCAATCACCGACATTGACGTTCAGGGTGTGGAGGAATATGAGCGACTGGCGCCTGAAAGTATTGCGATTTTCATTGTGCCACCAAATAGTCAAACTTGGATTGAGCGATTAAAAAAGCGTTACGCAACCGAAGAAGATTTTCAAGCGGAGTGGCCAAAGCGTCACGCCTCGGCGATAAAAGAGTTGGCTTACGCGCTTGAAGTTCCGTATTATCACGTGATTATCAATGACGATTTGGAGCGAGCAATTCGAGTGACCGAGGAAATTATTTTGCGCGGCGACGTGTTTAAGCGTCAGGATGACGAGGCGCGTTTGGTAGCTCGAAATCTCCTCAATGATATAATTAATCTATGAGTTCAGTAAAAACTCCAAAAAAAATAGCAGCCAGGCAAGATCGTTCCTCGAAGACCTTGACTACATTGTTAGACCAATCCTTTTTTATCTTTGCAGGTTTGGCGTCGTTTTGGTTGGCGTGGTTGGTGCTTAGAGAAGGTTGGGCGACGGGTGGCTGGTGGCTAGTTGGCTTGTTCTTTGTTGTGTGGATAATTGTGGCGTATTTGGCGCTACCTAGGCTTCATCGAATTTTGAGCAATATGTACGTACCGAACTATTTTATCGGCAGGACGCGAACGGCGGACGGAGTATTAAGCGACCCCGTCAATTTGAGTGTGCGTGGCTCGGAAGAAAAGCTCCATAAGGCAATGACTGAGGCTGGTTGGGTTCTGGCAGATGACATAACTCCGAGGTCGGCTTGGAAAATGGTGCTTACGGTGCTGAGCGGTCGTAGTTATCCAAATGCACCAGTGTCGCCAGCATTTTTGTTTGGTAGGCGGCAAGACTTTGCCTATCAGCAGGAAGTTGACGGTAATCCAAGGCGTCGCCACCACGTTAGGTTTTGGCGCTGCCCAAATGGCTGGCTTCTTCCTGGCGGTCATCGAGTTGATTGGTTGGCGGCTGGTACGTACGATAAGAGTATTGGCTTTTCTTTATTTACTTTTCAGTTCACACATAAGATTGACGAGAATATTGATATTGAACGAGATTATATCATTGAGTCGGTTAAAAGTAACAATAAAAATGTTAGAGTGACGATATTAAAGGATTTTTCAACGGGCTATCATTCGCGCAACGGTTTCGGAGATGCTATTCGCACTGATGGCGATTTGCCGATTTTGGAAGTTGGTCGGATAAAGACTGACGATAATGTCACGGCTTCAACGCGGCTCGGGGTGATTATGGACGGCACAATTTATGATCGTCATCCGCGAAATCACGAAACCTTGCTAGAAGAGCTTTGGGGTCGCCGACCGCCGCAGATTTTAATTGGCGGCGGACTAATGATTCTGGCGTCGTTGTTTACAATTGGGCAAATGTTGGTGGACTTTTCTAGCTGGCCGACGACTTTGGTGCAAGTTGCGAATATTGATGGAATTGATATAAATGCCGCGAATACCATGTTGTCAATGATGGCTGGTTTTAATGTGTTGTTGGTTGTGGCGGAAATCGTGCTGGTTGGGCTGCTACTTCGAGGAAGTAGTCGAGCGCGAATCTCACTACTTTCTGTGGCGGCATTAGCTATTGTTACCGAATCTTTATCCGTGACAATTGGGCGAATTAATGCGTCGATTATGTTGCTTTTGATCTCAATTGGCGTGCATATTATGATCATGATGTTGTTCTCTTCGGATGCAGCGCGCTACTTTACGGAAAGACGATAAGGCTTGGCACTCTGCTTGTATGAGTGCTAGATTTGCGATATAATTTAACTATGACCGAACGTCAACAAGCAATCCTTGTCGCGATTATCGAGCAATACGCTGAAATTGCGGCGCCAGTTGGTAGCGTAACGCTAGCCAAACTGTTTGGCGTGAGTAGCGCCACGATTCGCAGTGAAATGGCAAAGCTTGAGGAGATGGGATTTATTGAGGCACCTCACACGAGCGCGGGTCGAATTCCGACGGACAAGGGATATCGTTTTTATGTCAATGGAATCACGGCGGCGCAAATGACGGAATTGCCGAGCGGTATTGATAGCAGCACGAAGGCGATTGAAGCGCATGTCAATTCAAATGTTGATACTTCAGATAAAGCGATTCGTCGAGCGGTTGACGGTTTGGTGGAAATGACTGGCAATTTTGGTTTTGCGTCATTTGGCTCGAGTTTGTATATGAACGGAATGACTCAGTTGTTCAGCCAGCCAGAGTTTGGTGATGGTGATCACGTTCAGGCGGTTGCTAAATTGATTGACAATATCGAGCCGTGGCTACGTGAAGCGGCGCCGGACGAACCATTAAATGTGTTTATTGGTAGCGAAAACCCAATCGGTAAAAGCAGTGGCGCTACGTTGATTATAAGTAAATTTAAGTCATCGTCTGGTGGTGATAATTACATCGGTGTGATTGGTCCGACGCGACAAAATTATCGTCGAACGATGGAGCTGGTGCGTCGTACGGGCGCGATGCTAGAGGAGGTATTGTAATGGCTGAATGGATTGGTGGACTATTAAGTGGTTTGCCGGCTTGGCTGATTGTAATAATTTCAATAATAATATTTATTATTGGAGCGATTTGTATTTTAGCCTTTGAGTCTGTTACGGCTGGTGTTGATCCGGTATTGCCGTTTAAAAGGAGGAAAAAATGACGAAGAATAAAAAAGCTGAAGATTTAGAGAAAGAAATTGCTGAGCTGACGTCGGATTTGCAGCGAACTCGAGCGGATTTTGAGAATTATCGTAAGCGCGTGGATGCAGAAAAACAATCAGCGCATGAGATGGGCCAAACTAAGTCGGTGATGAAATTATTGCCAGTTATTGATACGATTGAGCGAGCTGTCGCCAACGTCCCAGAGGAACTTCAAGATAATGCGTGGGTTAAGGGTGTGGCTGGTCTGAGCAAGCAGCTTGACAAGCAATTGAAGGAGATTGGTTTGGAGAAAATTGACGCCAAACCTGGAACTTTGTTTAATCCTGAATTTCATCAGGCTGTTCAATTTGACGAATCGACGGATGGTGACAAGGAAGTTGTTGCCGAAGAGCTTCGCGCCGGCTATACTTTGAATGGCTCAGTCATTCGCGACGCAATGGTAAAAGTTGCCCGTCAGTAATAGATGTTTATAATGAAATAAGTGCGCTACTTGTTTTTGGAGTGGCGCTTTTTATTTATCAATAGAATAATTGCGATAACGATCAGAGATATACCGATTGCAAGACCTATAAATAAAGATTCTCCGGTGTTTTCGAGAAGATTACTAGACTGTGTAACAGTCTGATATGAAGTGCTACTTCCTTGATGGCTTTCTTGATGACCAGTAGTAGTACATGGCTGACCGTTAGTATAACTGCCTGCACCGTAGCTACTACAGTTATAAGTGGCAGAAAAATTGTGAAATATAATTCGATTACTCATCATGACTCTATTGATTTTATAAGCATTACTACTATAATAGAGGAGTAATACTATAAAAACAAGGGGGATGTGTTATGCCACAGATTGGCGTTCCGGAGCTGGTTGTAATACTAGTTATTTTACTTATATTGTTTGGTGCAAAAAGATTGCCCGAGCTGGCGCGAAGTATCGGTTCATCAGCAAGAGAGCTAAAAACAGCGTTCAAGGAGGATGATGAAAAGAGTAGTGCATCGCAATCCGGCGAAGCGAAAGATAAGTAATTCGTCACAAGTTTCTGGTTCATCGCCAGTATTTATGGATCACATCCGAGAGTTGCAGTGGCGACTTGCTATTGTTGCACTTGCTTTTTTGGTAACTGGTGCGGCGGTGTATCCATTTTTCGATAAAATTGTAGCGTTATTACTTAAACCGCTTGGAAATAATCTATCTTTGGTGTATTTAACGCCAGGGGGTGCTTTTAATTTTGCTGTACAAGTGTGCATTTATGCTGCAATGATTGGGGCACTACCTGTTGCGCTATATCATACATATCGCTTTGTTATGCCTGCAGTCGAGAAAACTACGTTACGAGGCGTGCTTGGATATTCCCTAAGTTCTTTATTGCTGGCAGCTGTTGGTGTTGCTTTCTCATACTTTCTAGCGTTGCCGGCAGCTATTCAATTCTTGACTAGTTTTGACTTGAAAAACATCAGCCCTATGCTGACGGTTGAGTCGTATCTTTCGTTTGTGATGACATACTTGCTAGCCGGGGCATTGTTATTTCAATTGCCGCTATTTATGACAATCATAAATCGTATAAAGCCAATGACTCCCCGGATGTTAATGTCTGGTCAGCGGCATGTTATTCTTTGGTCTGTGGTGTTTGCTGCGGTTATCTCTCCAACTCCAGATGCTGTAAATCAATTGCTATTAGCGGCTCCGATGATTGTGATGTATCAAGTGGGTATAGTAATTATCCTATTGAAGAACCATAAGCGAGCAGATAAAAAATCGAAAGACAGTTTGTTGACTCGTTCGGTTGTAGTAGATAATGAGTCGGTAAATCATACTGTAAAAGATATCAAACCTTGTCCTGTGGAGGCGAAGAAGGCGTCTATTTGTTCCGAGCCAGAGACGCCAATTCTAGTGAAGAAGCCAGTGTCGAATCGCGCATTAGTTAATCGTCGCTCGCTTGATGGATTTGTGACAATGAAGACAGAAAAACCATCTCCAGTAGTAAATAAGAAGGTGGTTATTCCGAAGAAAACAGTCTCAAAACCTGTACCGATAAGAAGATCTTTGTCTCGATCGGTGGATGGATTTTCTATACCACCTCGGTCTGTTTCGGTATCTGTTCCTTCTAGATCTGTAAAGCTTGTTTAAAATATATTTGCATACTTAAATATGTGGTGATATAATTTACCACAACAATAGAAAAAACAAAAAAGAGGAAACTATGAACACACCAATTCAAGTTAACGAATTATTAGAGAAACCGATGGACCGTCGGGAATTTCTTAAAAACGTTGGAATTGCAGGACTGTTTGTTATGGGCGGCGGAACGATTGTGCGATCGATAGTCGATTTTATGTATCAGCAGAAACAGCCTCGTCAGGTTGCTATTGCTAAAACTTCTGCGTATGGTGCAAGTCGTTATGGCGGCATGTAATTTGATAATACTTTGCAATTTTTACAGTAATTATATATTATAGGATAAAAGCTAAAGGTTAGTTTGCATACGGGGAGGATAAGATGGCAAGGTTACCGCAGCCTGGTGGCGACGATGGAAATTGGGGCATAATATTAAATGAATATTTGCGACAAATTCACACAGAATCTGGAGATTTGAAGCCGTCCACTGTTGGAAAAGATGCTATTCAAAACGCAGCAATTACTGAAGACAAGTTGGCGTCACCGCTTGTTGCAAAAATTAATGCAATTCCTACTGGAGGAGGCGGTGGTGGAACTACGCAATGGACTCCTCAGATGCAGGCTCAAGCTCAGGGGTATTGGATAGAATACGGATCTACTCCTCCAACGGAAACGACTAAATATGGCGTGCCGGTTATTTGGGCTCGGGATTCAGGTATGTCTCAGCCTATACCGGTTAGTGCCAGTCCACCGTCTTTTCCATAGCCGACAATACAGTTACTGTCCCTAGTATGGTCGGCCTCCGTTATAAAATGGGGCAAGATATTATAAGTGGCCAGGTTTCAGTGCCTGGCAGTGGTGAGCGCACGGTAACAATTACAGCTGAAGCGCTACCGGGATATTTATCGATTGGCGATGCAACCTGGACGAGAGTGTATGGTAAGCCAACAAATCTTCAGCTGCTTTCGGCTGATGATTTTCGTGGTACAGCTGGTGAGTCTTTAGTTCCGGCAAGTGCGCCTACCGTGCATCGTGTACGTTACGGTCGTGAGTTTCCTATCGTTGGTGCTCGTCGAATACGTTGGTGTGCGCCAGAAGGCTATACGGCTGTTTCAGCTTTAGCGGGCAATAATGAGATCCGTAGTAGTTCCAACTCTCATTTGCTTCAAATTATTGAGCCACTAACAGACGACGTTGAAATAGATATCGACGTTAAAGAGTGGCCAACTTCTCGTGGATCAGGATTCGCGTTGAATATGACGACTACCAGTAGTGGTGGCGGTGGTCCAGAAATTCAATTTTTTATAGATGGAACTCAAATACATGTTCGTCCTATACCAGGCGGAATTTTTAGGAGAGATGCATCTGCTATTGGCGTTTGGAAGATTCGTCGTAAGGGTCGCATAATTAGCGTAACGTCACCTACAGGGACTTCTATGTCATATGATGGTACTCACGATACGACTTCTTGGGGCGATAGGATCAAGTTTCTTATGTGGTCATCGCCTGGTGGTGTTCTACGCATAGGTGGCATTAAGGTGTTGGGGGTTATATAAGATGACAATGCGAGTTTGGCAATCGACTCCTGGTCGTTGGTTAGCAACTGAGCCATGCATATTTCGAAATGGCGAATGGGTAACCGTAGACGCTGATAAATTTCCTGGAGCTGTTTTAGAGTCAATGTATGCGCCAAATTATATAGGCAAAGGAACAATTTGGCAGCGAGACGTCAGTAATATGCCGTTAGCTCCTAACTCAGACGCGATGGCAAAATGGATGGATGACAATTCTCCAACTCCATGGGGTAAGGGTGCGTTTGGCGCAAAGACTGGTATAAATACTAGTGCGCAAGGTACTAGACCAATTGCAACCTATTTGGTTGATTCGTCTCATCCTCGTTGTGAATATCAATATATGGATAAATGTCGCGGTTACGGAATTACTGCAGATGAAATATCGCATTATTTATTAGGTAAAATTCCTTGGCCACATTTTGCAAAACCTGCTCAGAATGGTGACCTTGGTATGGCGATTTATGACATAGCTACAGGTATTATGCGTGAGTATTTTTTTGTGGAACCCGCAAAGGATGGTACACCAAGACACTGGACTGCTGCTACTGGAGGATTTTCTCTGGCAAAACCCGGCTTAGTCGATTTGGCTAAGACGAATTATGCTACGCAATGCCAGGGTGGCGGTTCTGCTGTAGTTTGTATGCACAACTCACTTGGTTTTATTGGTATATCGGAAATACGTCGGGGTTATATTGATCATGCCTTGGCATTTACTACGGCGAATTTTGCACGTGGATTAGAACCTTCGTGGCCAGCACAATTATCGGACGGCAAGGCTCCGGAAGACCAAGCTCCTTTCTCACCAAGACACGGACAATGGGCAAGATTATCTGCTGATGTTGATCCTGATTATGACCCTAATACATCTCAGCCGTACAACCCGATGACACGCCTATTAATTAAGGCTGCTAAGAAATATGGTCTTGTTGCTACAGATACAAACGCTTGGTGTCACGCATTTAATGCAGAATGTGGCTATCAAGAAAAGGCAGTTTTTGGTACTGATCCGTGGGAGACTGGCGAGCTGTTCTCGGTACTTGATCCAAAAGGAGAGTATGGCTCTAGAACATTTGATGTATCAGATTTTCCGTGGCGAAAAACCGAATGGGCGGAAGTTGATTGGGGAAGGCCTGAAATAGATTTTTGGACAAGACCAGGAACTTATTGGCCGTATCGTCGTTCGGGTAATTAAATTGTAAAAAACAGCGATTAGCACTCTTGACACGAGAGTGCTAATTATTTATACTGAGATAGTTGGCACTCGCCACGAAAGAGTGCTAGAATGAATATAAGATATAGACCAGATGTGATCATAACAGAAAGGGGAATCATATGGGTAAAATTATTGGTATTGACCTCGGTACAACCAACAGCGCATTTGCGTATATGTTGGCTGGAAAACCAGAGGTGATTTCTAATGCCGAAGGTAATCGTACTACGCCATCTGTAGTTGCGGTTAATAAAAAGGGCGAACGACTTGTCGGCCAAGTTGCTCAGCGTCAGCGTGTAACAAATCCAAAAAACACAATTTACGGCGTTAAGCGTTTGATCGGTCGTAAGTTTGATGACAAGGAAGTACAAAAAGACTTGGACATCATGCCGTACAAGATTGTTAAAAAAGGTACTGGCGTGGCAGTCGAAATGGGCGATAAGGAATATACGCCAGAAGAAGTTTCAGCAATGATTCTTAGTAAAATTAAGGCTGACGCTGAGGCTTTCTTGGGTGAAAAGGTAACAGAGGCAGTGATTACGGTGCCGGCTTACTTTGACGATTCACAACGTCAAGCGACTAAGGATGCTGGTAAAATTGCTGGATTGGAAGTTAAGCGTATTATCAACGAACCAACAGCTGCGGCTTTGGCTTATGGTCTAGAAAAGGGTAAAAACGACGAAACTATCGTGGTGTTTGACCTTGGTGGCGGTACGTTTGACGTGTCCGTACTGGAGCTGGGTGACGGCGTGTTTGAGGTTAAAGCAACCAATGGTGATACGCACCTTGGTGGTGAAGATTTCGATAACGCTATTGTCAATTACTTCTTGGACGACTTCAAGTCGAAGGAAGGAATTGATCTTCGTAAAGATAATGCAGCAATGCAGCGCCTGAAAGATGAGGCTGAAAAGGCAAAGAAAGAATTGTCAACGGTTACTGAATATGAAGTCAACATTCCATTTATCACTGCTGATGCTGATGGTCCAAAGCACTTTGAGATGAGCTTGAGCCGTGCTAAGTTGGAAGATTTGGTTAAGGATTTATTGGATCGCTTGGATGGTCCAGTAGAAAAGGCTTTGAAGGATGCCAAACTTTCTAAGTCCGACATTAACAATGTAGTTATGGTTGGTGGAATGACTCGTATGCCAGCTGTGGTTGAGCGTGTGAAGAATTTCTTTGGAAAAGATCCAATGCAAGGCGTGAACCCAGATGAGGTTGTGGCTGTTGGTGCCGCAATTCAAGGTGGTGTCTTGGCTGGTGATGTTAAGGATGTGTTGCTTCTGGATGTGACTCCGCTTTCTCTTGGAATTGAGACGATGGGCGGCGTATCGACGAAGTTGATTGATCGAAACACTACAATTCCAACAAGTAAGAGCGAGGTTTTCTCGACAGCTGCGGATAACCAGCCTCAGGTGGAAATTCACGTTCTTCAAGGTGAGCGCGAGTTTGCTAATGACAATAAGAGTTTGGGTCGTTTTGTGCTTGACGGTATTGCGCCAGCACCACGCGGTGTACCTCAAATTGAAGTGACCTTTAACATTGACGCCAACGGTATTCTTAACGTTACGGCTAAAGACAAGGGAACAGGCAAAGAGCAATCAATCACTATCCAAAACTCTGGCAATATGAGTAAAGAAGATATTGAGAAGGCGCAAAAAGAAGCCGAACTTCACGCGGACGAAGATAAGAAAAAGCGCGAAACTGTCGATACGAAGAATCAGCTTGAAAACGCTATTTATCAAGCAAAGAAAATGCCGGACGAATTCAAAGATAAGATTTCTGACGATGACAAGCAAGCGATTGAAAAGGCGGTCGAAGAGGCTGAAAAGCACAAAGATTCTGAAGATAAGGACGAATTGGATGCTGCAATTAAAGCCTTGAATGACGCGATTATGCCAATCGGGGCTAAGATGTATCAACAATCAGCCGACGATAAAAAAGCCGACGAATCTGGCGACAAAAAGTCTGATAAAGACGAGCCGGTCGAAGGTGAAATTGTCGACGAAAAATAAACTTAACGTATTTACAGAGAAGGCTGCTCGATAAAAAGAGTGGCCTTTTTTGGACTTAGCACTCTTGCACTGAGAGTGCTAAACGCGTATAATATACAAAGTATGAGCAAGCGTGATTATTATGAAATATTGGGCGTTCCAAAGACCGCTTCTGAAGATGAGATAAAAAAGGCTTTTCGTAAATTAGCAATTAAATATCATCCTGACAAACAGAGTGGCGATGAGGCTAAATTTAAGGAAATTAATGAAGCCTATGAGGTTTTGAAAGACAAACAGAAGCGACAGCGTTATGATCAATTTGGTCATGCTGGCGTTGGTGGCGCGTCTGGTGGCGGATTTTCTGGTAATCCATTTGAAGGATTTGGTGGATTCGGCGGTCAAAACGTTCACTTTGATTTTGGTGATGGTGGACTAGGTGATATTTTTAGCCAATTCTTCGGTGGCACAGCTGGCGGCGCTGGAAATGGTCGTTCGCGTGGACGTGATGTTGAAACTAGTGTAACACTAAGTTTTGAGGACGCGGTATTTGGTGTAGAAAAGAAAATTAGTTTAATGCTGGATGTTGAATGTGAGCATTGCCATGGCGATGGCGCCGAGCCTGGATTTGGAATGAAAACGTGCCCAACTTGTAAGGGCGCGGGTCAGCAAACTCGAACGATGAATTCGCTGTTTGGGCAAATTCAGCAGGCGGTTGTTTGTGAAACTTGTCACGGCAAGGGAAAAGTTCCTGAAAAAGAATGTTCAGTTTGCCGAGGAAAAGGCACGACCCGCCAAAATCAGGATATCACTATTAAAATTCCGGCAGGGATTGATGATGGCGCGACAATTCGTCTACGCGATCGTGGCGAAGCAGTTGCTGGTGGCAGTAGAGGTGATTTGTATGTCCACATTCGTGTTAAGGCGCATAAAAAATTCACTCGTGAGGGTAATATTATTCTTAGCGAAGAACATATTTCTATGGTTGATGCGGCACTGGGAACGGAGATTGACGTAGAGACTGTGGATGGCGTAATAACGATGAAAATCCCAGCAGGCACTCAGAGCGGTACCGACTTCAAGTTGTCAGGTCATGGCGTGCCGCACTTACATAGTGAATCTCGTGGTCCGCATATTGTGGGTGTTATTGTTGATACGCCAACCAAATTGACCAAAAAGCAGAAGGAGCTTTTGGAGCAATTTAAGGGCGCAAAAAAACGAGGACTGTTTTCCTAGTATATTTGTCGAGAAAAAATCCTGTGCTATACTGAAGCTAACATAAGAGGGATTGAAGGCATGGGATTAATTTTTCTGATAATAGTTATTATTGTAGTAATTAAGCTAATAAAATTATTACAGAGAGGTAATAGCCAGCCGTCTAATTATTCCGAAGATTATCGTCAGGGATATTGGGATGGCGTGCGTGATGCACAAAATGGATGCGCCAAAATTGAGAATGACAACGGTCAAGTGAAGCTTATTACCGAGAATCAAAACGCTGCTTCACGGCTTGCGAATACGCCGTTAAATATCAGTAAAAATGAGAATCTAGATAATATAATTCCTACTAGTGTTTCCGCGGCTGAAGAGAGGGTGGACACGGTTGCTGTGCCTGTTGAGAATAATATTGAACGAGCGCCACATATTGATGACAAGGAAAAGGAGAGGGGCCGTAAGACTACAATTAATATAGCGCTATATACGGCATCGCTACTTCTAACTGCGGGAATATTGCTTCTGGCTCAGACAATTAATCTATCTATCCAACTTAGGTTTGGGCTGGTGTGGCTGTTTATTTTTATTTATTATATTATTGGTCAGATATTATATGCTCGCTTGCCAATATTGAAATCTGCGTCGACGGCACTTATTGGCACCGCCTTGGCAGCTGTACCAATTGGCGGCTGGATTATGAATCTGTTTTTAGGTATCGACCTCGCATGGTGCTGGCTTATTGCCTCTGTAATTGGTGCTGTTTTGTGTGTTGATGCTACGGTGAGATTGAATAGTAGACCTCTTGCTTATGTATCACTACTATCGATGTTCACGATGACAACTAGTTTGCCAGCTGTTGTGCATGCGCAGCTGGTCTGGTATTACGTTGTAATGCTGCTATTTGGATGTTTGATGACTGTGGCTGCATATTTTTCTAGTCGCTTTCCTCGTCAGTTCGTCGAACCATTAAACGTTGTAAGTCCGTTTATCGTGCCGATGACGATGTTTATCGCGCTTAGCTCGTCGGCATATATGGGTGCATTAGATATTAGTGTACTGTTATTTGCTAGCGTTGCATATTACTTTACGGTTGCTCTTGTTGAGAAGTCTAAAAAGATGCGTACTTATGAATTGACAACAGCTCGCTTATTGTTAATGGTGATGGCTACTAGTTTCGCAATGTATTTATCTGACGATAATCAGTTGGTCGTAAGCGTGATTCTAGGGTTAGCGGCACTTGGAAATATAATCTGGTCTGCTATATCAATGTACATCCAGAAACAGTACGATAGACATCATGAAATAGTATTGTGGGTTAGTTTTGCTGTGTCATTAAGTGCTCTGTTTGGCGTGATCGGTTCTGGAGATTCGCTACGAATGACGGTTGCCCTTACCTTTATTAGTGTTATTTCAGCAATTAGTCTTGCAATTCTTTTTTTGTTATGCCGTGCCCGCTTCGGTATTATGGTTGTGATATCTGGGATTCTATTGGTGCCGATTAGCATAACACTATTCAATATTGATATAGCTATAGCACCACGCGTGCAGTATCTAATTTTTCTATTTATGACGCCGCTACCAGTTATTTGCCGATTGCTAATTTTGAAGCGTCCGAATATTAGTAAAAGTCAGGCTGCTTTAGTGTATGGCGCTGCGTCAACTTGGCTATTAATGGCAATGTTTACTTCAGCGATGATGGCCACTTATGCGACAGAGGAAGCCCTGATGTGCCTATCGGGCGCGATAGCTATCGGCGCTGGCATTATGAGTGTGATTGTATGGCGCGAAAAAGTTTATGAGTTTGTAGTTGGAATACATACCTCTTTAATGTTGTCAGTATTTTTGCTAGCTTTAGGTTTTGCGGTGTCTGGTGAAAATGTCTCTATTTTAATGGCGTGGATAAATGTGTCGTCGCTATTAATAGTAGAATGGCTTTATCGTCGTCATGGCAACACGGCCATCAAAAGTCGTGAGCTGCTTCTGTATTCTATTATTGGCGTAGCTGTGCTTATTGTATTGTCGTCAATTCATCCGATAGTTTGGTTGCCGCTAGTGGTGTCACTCTACTATGCATTTTACCGATGTAGTAGAGAGGTTTATTTGGGCGGGGCATATCTTACGACAATCATCTTTGTTTTATTATCCCTGCATTGGTTGAATATACCGTTTAATGATAATCTCACAATTGCTGCATGGGTGAGTCTAGTTGGTTTTGGGTCTTTGTACTGGCTGTTGCGAATGAATAGGAAATCGTCAATTATTAATGATATGACACTGTGTGCTGCTATAGTTCCAGCGATAGCGTTTCCGGCAATTAATCTACTGGCAACATATGATTTGTCGTTCAAGGTATTGGGATGGCTAACAGCTGTAGCGGCTCTTTATATGGCGGTACTTGCTAAACGAGATTGGCGAATAATGGCAATAGCTGCGCACCCGAGCCTAGTGTTGTTGCTCTACCTTATAGCGCAATGGTTTGCTATTCCACTCGAATTTATGTCAGTCGTTGCCCTGGTTGTTTTTGCGGTGTTTTACGGCTTGGCTATTGCTGCGCGAATCAGAAAGATGTCGAGTCTTTGGTATTACTCTTCGTTCTATAGCGCCATCGGCTGGTCGGTAGTCTTATTGTCTATTACTACATCAGTTAGCGCTACTGTGGCGTCAGTGATTCTGGCAGCGCTGGTGTGGATAATTAACGGTATCGCCTTGGTGTTCGAAGGTATTCCTAAAAAGAATATTTTATATTTTGATTCAGGTGTGATCCTAATTCTGTGCGGCGTTTTATTTACTATTAAAAACCTAGCCTTACCCGTTCACGCTATCACAATACCATATTTGTGGTCAGCGGCAATTCTTTCGGGAGCGGTGATGTCGTGGCGTTGGTTGGGGTATATTCATAAGTCTACGACAGTACATCTAGTACTGGCTCTCTCTGTGTTTAGTCTGCCGACTATCGTTCTGGCGTTTGCAGGAGACAGCGTTATGGAAATATTATTCCTAATAGAGCATTCATTGATGGTTGTCGTGGGATTGGTGCTTAACAAACGGCTGATTACGACCTGGGGTGCCGTATGTGTGACATTAGCTTTGATATACCTATTGTCGGGATACACTTATGTATTAGCTATTTTGGCTGGTATATCTATCATTGTAGCGGTGATAATTGTGGTAGCGAGAGCTCAAAGAAGCAAAAGGCAAGATATTGTAAAAAGATAGTTTTTATGCCATAATATGCCACATGAGTGAAAAGCCGACCCCTAATGCAATAGAAACAATTGAAAGTCAGTCTTATGTAGAGGACCTTTATAGTCAGTTAACGGATTTATCACCAAAAATTGTTACGATGTTTAATCCATCAAATCGTAAAGAAGAAGAGGAGGGGTTTCTTTCTGGGAAGGTTAGAAACCCTCAATTTGTTTATGATAAACTGAATTCTGCTGATTTTGACAAAGCTATAGAAAAGATACGAGAACTTGGTGATAAGATACTGAATCATCCCAGCCTGCCTCCATCACACAGAGGTATTTACGAAGAGTTCATCGCAGATTACTCAAAGAAGACGACACTACTTAATTATGCGCAACAGTATAATAATGCAAAATCAGAAGAGGAAAAGAAAGCTGCCGCTGAGAAGTATAGGCATCTGGATATTGAATCTTACGGTGAGCCAGACGAAGATACCTATCGTTCTCTGTTGGGCGGAAAATTAAACGCTATTTATAGCAAAAAATTGACAGGAAAAGCGGATGAACTGCGTAAAGAGTTATTCGGTATGGTTAATTTCAAACCTGGAATGGATATTCCAGAGAGGTTCCGTCCATCAGACGAAACAGTGGAATGGATGCATAGTGCAGCAGAGTCTTTATATGGAGGCATGCTGAGTCATATTCCTAATGAGCAAGAAGAATTTGATCCGTATGAGTTGCAGAAAATATTTACTGATATTATCGAAGAAGAGTTCAATAATGATTCAAAGGGTTATGCTGGAGCAGCGGAGGGTTGGACGGTTTCTGTAGAGAAGGCTACTTCTGTTAATGTAAAATCCTCTGAGAAAAGAATAGTTATTCCCGACAATGGTATGATGCGATCTCGCAAAAAGGTTGAGAATTTGGTGGTTCATGAAATTGGCGTTCATATGCTGAGGTCTATTACTGGCGGAGAAACTGATATGCTTCCTCTGAGATCTGGATTGAGCGACTATTATGACGCCGAGGAAGGGCTGGGCGTGGTAATGGAGCAGGCTTTGAGTGGAAAGTTTGCTGAACGCGGTGTTGATCACTATATAACTGCCGGATTGGCGTATTATGATGAAAAAGATTTTCGTGGCGCATTTGAAGTGAAATGGAGATTGTCGCTGCTCGACTCCGTTAGAGATGGAGGCGAGATTAACGATGAGCAGATAGAGAAAGCGAAAAAGACTGCTTTTACTCAGACTTTACGAAGCTTCCGCGGAACAAACGACATACCTTTATTTAAGGATCTGAGCTATTATAATGGTTCGGTAGAAGTTTGGAGATACCTAGAATCTATAAAAGGTGATGACTTTTTACTGTCGTTGCTTCTTGCCGGGAAGGTGAATACTTCAGCGGACCATAGACGTGTAATACTTGAATCGAAAAGTGCGTAGTGGGATATTATATATTTGATATATATCATAAATTATGCCATAATATTGACGTATGAAAGAAAAATCCATTATTGGGTCGACTGAGTTTGTGAACTTCGGCGAGCGAGCGCAAAAAGTCCCAGCTAAAATTGATACGGGCGCCGATTCCAGTGCGGTTTGGGCGAGTAATATTCGCGTTGATAAAGATGGAGTGTTGAAATTTTCTCTGTTTGGTGAAGGTTCGCCGTATTATAATGGTAAGGTATTTAAGAGAACTGATTATTCTGTAGCCAGAGTGCGCTCCGCAATGGGGCAAGAGCAGATTCGTTATCGAACGCACTTTTGGGTAAAGCTTGGTGGGCGAAAAATTAAAATGTTGATGAATCTATCTGATCGGTCGAAGAATGAATTTCCGGTGTTAATTGGAAGACGGTCGATTTCTGGAAAATTCCTAGTGGATGTATCGAGAAAAAATGTTCGCAGGAAAAAACCGTCCGTAACTGCTAGTCTTAATGAAGAAGTAAAATTGAATCCATACGAATTTTATAAAAAATATCATCAGAAAGGTGAAGAAAAATAATGCGAATTGCAATCTTATCCAACGGCAACATTAATTATTCGACGCTTCGCCTAAAAGAAGAGGCTGAAAAACGCGGTCATCAAGTTAAAGTTATTAAGTATAAAAACTGCTACGTTTCAATTGACGAAAAGCACCCAACGGTCATCTATAAAGGCAAGGAAATTGGTGAATTTGATGTGGTAATTCCGCGAATCGCGAGCCATATGACAAAGTATGGAACAGCGGTTTTGCGTCAATTGGAGATGATGTATCCTAAGGCGTTTTTCATGAATCGCTCGATTGCAATTACTAGAGCGCGGGACAAATTACGCTCAACGCAGTTATTGGTTAAAGCTGGTGTGTCGATCCCGAAGACGGTCTTTTCTAGAAACGCAACTGATATTGATTCGCTCATTGAAGAGATTGGTGGTATGCCGGCGATTATTAAGTTGGCGCGCGGCACGCACGGAAATGGCGTGGTTCTGGCGGAAACTAAGAAGGCTGCCAAGTCGGTTCTGCAGGCGTTCTATTTGACCAACTCGGACGGCACGAACGTACTGCTTCAGGAGTTTATTAGAGAGTCGGCTGGTGTTGATATTCGTGCGTTTGTAGTTGGTAGTCAAGTGGTGGCTAGTATGAAGCGTCAGAGTTTGGACGATGATTTTCGTAGCAATTTACATAAGGGCGGCGAAGGAACCAGCATAAAATTGACAGATTCTGAGCGTAAAATGTGCGTGAAAGCCGCTAAGGCAATGGGATTAACAGTTGCCGGAGTTGACTTCATGAGATCAAGTCGTGGTGCTTTGGTGCTGGAGGTTAATGCTAGTCCAGGGTTTGGAATTGAGAAAATTACTCGCCGAAATGTGGCTGGAAAGATAATTGAATACATCGATCGAAATGCCAAGCGTGGCAATAAGAAAGATAAAATCGGCGCTTAAGCATAAACTTGTTATAATAGGTTTATGGACGAGCCTCGTCACTCGACAGTAACTCAAACTGTCATCAAATGGATATTTATCTGCGGTATGCTGATGGTTATTGGTGGGGCAATTTTTTATGCTTTTCGAACGGTTTCGCCAAAAACGGAAATGATTTACCTGAATAAGACAATGCTTCGGGCGGAAATTGCTAATGACGAAGAATCGCAGCGGAAAGGTCTGTCCGGAAGGCTGGGAATTGACGAGAATTATGCCATGCTGTTCGTATTTGACCATAACGATCGTCATAAAATGTGGATGAAAGATATGAAGTTTTCGGTTGATATGATTTGGATCAATGATAAAAAGCGCGTTGTCTATGTAAAACATAACGTCAAGCCAGACGCTGAGCCGCATGAAAAATATGCGCCACCAGTTCCGGCAAAGTACGTGTTGGAGGTGAAGGCGGGAGTTGCTAAGCGGGCGAGCGTTACGGTTGGGTCACAGGTAAAATTTGATTTGGAGGAAGATAAATGAGCGTAATAATTCTATTTGGAGTAATTTTAGTAACGGTTTTTGCGGTTGCATTTGTTTCATCTCGAAGATTCGGTCCATTGGCGTTGTCTTTGGCGACGGGATTTTTACTATCAGAATGGTGGGGTAACTGGCTGACGGGAGTGTTGGACGGCTTGAAATTGGAAACTGGTTTATTGCCAAATGGTGTAATTTCGGGATTAGTCTTAACGTTGATTCCGTTAATTATGCTTCTTCTAAGTGGTCCGAGATATCAGAAAAAACATGAGAGAATTGTCTCGGCGGTAGGAATTGCGTTTTTGACAGCAGCGCTATTGGTGGTTCCTCTGGGAAAATATATATCACTAGACGGACAGGCGCTGGAGCTGTATAAGATTTTCGCGAATAATTGGCGATATGTGGCTACGTTTGGTCTGGTGTGTGGTCTAATTGATATTTTTTCACTACATACTGGCGGACATAAACTTGCTAAGCATTGACCTTTGTGTTGGTTTGTGCTAGGATGAAGAAAGCGGATATTCCGAATGGGTCCATAGCTCAGCTGGTCAGAGCACCTGCCTTTTAAGCAGGGTGTCCCGGGTTCAAGCCCCGGTGGACCCTCCAAATTTGAAATCGACTCCCTTGGCGGAGTCTTTTTTGTGGCTTCAGATCCAGATATACTTTAAGTATGAATAGTTGGCTATTTAAGAAGTTGCATATTTCTTGGTTGGTGGCGGCGTGGTGTCTCGGTCTGACAATTGGCGTAATTTCCATCCATTACATACCGCGGTCGTTTACGGCGAATCCATTATTTTTATTGGTCGGGCTGGCTATTTTCGTAATCGTGGCAATTTGGCGCTGGCGATTTTTTGTGATTTTAGCAATTATTTCTGGAGTTTTGATTGGTCTTTGGCGCGGTGAAATCGGCAGAAAAGGCGTGGAGGTTTACGATTCGTTAATCGGAAAAGTCGCAATTATCCAGGGTCAAGTTTTGGAGGATCCTGATCTCGATAAAAATAGTCAAACGGTTCTTAGATTGGGTAATTTGCAGATGAATAATGAAAAATTGCCGGGACAAATTTGGGTGACGACGCCAGATAAAAACGCAATTAAGCGTAGTGATATTGTGAAGGTTAAGGGTAAAATGACGGTGGGATTTGGGGCTTTTTCAGCAAGTGTATATCGGGCGAAAATTATTAGCGCCGAAAGACCCGTTCCGGGCGATGTGGCGGTGGGAGTTCGTGATTGGTTTGCGAGGCGGGTCCGTGAGCATATTCCGGAATCAGAATCTGCGTTGGGGCTGGGATTTTTATTGGGCTTAAGGCGTGCTATGCCGACTGAATTAAGTGACAATTTGAAAATTGCCGGATTAACGCATATCGTGGTGGCGAGCGGCTACAATCTAACAATTTTAGTTCGTTTAGCGCGACGATTATTCGCCAAGCGATCAAAATATTTAGCGATGCTCAGTGCGACTGTCATGATAATTGGTTTTATGGCGGTGACTGGATTAAGTCCTAGTATGTCGAGAGCTGGCTTGGTGGCGGGACTGAGTTTGGCGGCGTGGTATTATGGTCGGACAATTCATCCGCTGGTCCTACTTCCCGTGTCGGCGGCAATCACGCTATTGATAAATCCGCAATTTGGTTGGTGCGATTTGGGCTGGCAATTAAGCTTTGCTTCGTTTGCGGGCGTAATTATGTTAGCGCCACTTCTTCATTCTTACTTTTTTGGCAATAAAGAGCCGGGCGCGTTTCGACAAATTTTAATTGAAACTTTGTCGGCGCAAATTATGACATTGCCGCTGCTTATGATGAGTTTTGGTGTTATTAGCAATGTGGCGCTAATTGCGAATATGCTGATTTTGCCGTTTGTGCCGCTAGCGATGCTGCTGACGTTTATGTCGGGCGTGATGGTTTTTGTGCCGATGATTGGCGTGTTGATTGCAATTCCGACGACGTGGCTACTTGGCTATATGATTCAAGTCACCAATTGGACGGCTGGATTTGAGTGGGCTCAAATGGAAGTCAGTATCAATTTGTGGCAGTGTGCGGTTTTATATGTGGCGCTAATTTTGGCAATGATTTGGATGAAAAAGCAAACTAAATTAGACCTCGCTAAGATAAATATTGTGGAGTAGTGTATAATAGTAACAGATTGAAATAGCAAATAACTTTAGGAGAAATTATGTCAGGACACAGTAAATGGGCTACAACTCACCGACAAAAAGCGATTGTTGACGCTAAGCGCGGCGCGATTTTTACGAAATTGGGTAATCAAATTGCTATTGCAGCACGTGGCGGCACAGACCCAGCGCTGAACTCAAGTTTGGCGATGGCAATTGAAAAAGCTAAGGCTGCGAATATGCCTAGTGCAAACATTCAGCGAGCAATTGACCGAGTGGCGGATAAGAGTGCGGCGGCTTTGGAGGAAATTGCTTACGAAGGTTATGGTCCTGGCGGCGTGGGCGTTATTATTGAAACGGCGACAGATAATCGTAATCGAACACTGCCAGAGGTAAAAACTGCGTTGGTTAAAAATGGCGGGCGAATTGCTGATGCTGGTAGTGTGATGTTCCAATTTACGCGCAAAGGCGTCATTACTATCGAAGGCAGCGGGGAAGATTTGTTGCTAGCGGTTTTGGACGCTGGCGCCGAAGATGCTGTCGAGGAAGATGACGAGATTATCGTGTATACAGAATTGAAAGATTTGGCGAGTGTGCGGAATAAATTGGTTGAGCAAGGCTTGAAGGTTAAAGATGCGGAGTTGCGATACATTGCCAATACGCCGATAGAAATTGCCGACATGGAAACTGCGCAGAAATTGATGAAAATGATTGATGCGTTGGATGATTTGGATGACGTTGTGAATGTTCATACAAATGCAGATATCACGGCGGAATAAAATCATCGCTTTAAGTAATCGCTCCTTTTTCTGGGGCGATTTTTAATTTGACAAAAAGTACGCTAAACTAAAGATGATTAACCATAAGCAAGGAGCGAGCATGAAGTATTTGCGTAACATACTACTTATGATACTAGCCGTGGCACTAATAATGCCGTCGCCGTTGGTTTTGGCGGAAGGTGTTTCAAGTGCTACTCAAGAGTCGAAAGTTGATGACGTTCAGACTGTTGATAATAGTCTTAAATCGGCTGAGGAAGCGAAAGATTCAGTTGTTGATAAGGAACAGATCGATAGCAATTCACCTTCTCAATCAAGTGAAAATCCCGAGACTCCAACGGAGAATTTGTCTACAAATAGTCCGAGTGAAAATCCTGCTATCAATGAGTCTTCAAAGTCTGAGCCAAATCCTGAATCTGAGCCGCCAAAAATAGATAATCCAGATGGAAGAATAGAAGAAAATGCTCCGATATTAATTTCAAAGATTAGTCAGGACAAAAAATACGTTGAGATTTATAATCCGACGAATCGGAATGTTAATTTGGCTGGTTGGAAAATAGAGTATTACACTGGATCTGGAGTTGAAACCGTTGGAAAAATTTTCAAGGATGAAGTAATCTTAGCGAACGAATTTTTGGTTTTGTCAAACGATAAGATGTTAGCGGGCGCCATAAAGTTTGATAATAATTTAGGTTTGGCTCAGAATGATGGATCGGTCGTGTTGTCGCGTTCGGACGGGTCGGTCGCAGATACTGTCGGCTGGGGAAATAATTCAAAGTCTGCGGGCTCGCCAATTAAAGGCGGTGTGAAAATTGTTTGGCGCTGTTTTATTGATGAAAATATTATTGATTCGAAATTTTTGTCAGGTAAAAATCTTAACAATCAGGAAGTTGAGCCGTATTCACGACCAAATTGCAAAACCCCAGATTCCAAATCTGAATCTTCAAAGGAGTTGAATAAATGTGAAGGTCTGAAGCTAAGTGAAATCGCGTCGAATGTTGATGAACAGTTTATTGAGATTATCAATTCTGGCGAAAAAACCGTCATTACGACGGGCTGTAAATTGACGGTTGGCGATTCTGGCGTTCGTGAAAATATTGGTGATATCGAATTAAATCCTGGTGAATTTTTAACGATCAAAATAAAAAATACGAAGCTGAAATTGCCAAAAACAAAAGGAAAAGTTTATTTACTAGACGAGGCTGGCTCGCAAATTGATTCCGCTGAATATGAGAAGTTAGCGAAAAGTTCTTCGTGGAGTTTGATTGATGATGAGTGGATGCAAACGTTTATGATAACTGAAAATTCTGAGAATATTTTTAAGGAATATCCAGACTGTCAGAGTGGCTATGAGAGGAATGTGTTGGGTAGATGTGTGAAAATTGCCACCCCGCCCGCTGAAAGTCCTTGCCCTGTTGGCCAATACCGTCATCCGGAAACTCGCCGTTGTCGAAAAAATGAAGCAGCAAAAACTATTACGCCCTGTAAAGATGGCTATTATCGTAGCGAAGAAACTGGCAGATGTCGATTTATCGCATCGGCTGCGGCAAAAACTTTGAAGCCTTGTCCAGAAGGTCAATTCCGCAATTCAGCCACAGGTCGATGTAAGAAAATTGCCTCCACTGACGATATAGCAAAAGAATGTCCAGAAGGATTTGAGCGTAATCCGCAAACTAAGCGATGCCGAAAGATAAAATCTGCGAATATGCCAACTGTTGGTTCGGCGGCCGCTGAAGTTAAGCAGGTCGCTGGTGCTACTTGGGGTTGGTGGGTGTTTGGTGGCGTGAGTTTACTGGCTGTCGGTTATGGCGTATGGCAATGGCGATGGGAAATTTCGCAATTTGTACGAAAAATCCGTGAACGCGTTAGGTCTGCGAGCGGCAAATAATTGCTATAATAAAGATATGAGAATTATCGGGATTGATCCGGGAACGGGAATTTTGGGGTTTGGTGTGATTGATTTTTCTCATGGCAAGTTCAAGATGGTCACAGCAGGGGTTGTGACGACGCCGGCACATACGCCAATTGATGAAAGGCTTGAAGATATTTTTGATAGCCTGACGGAAATTATTGCCGAAACAAATCCTGATGTTATGTCGATTGAAAAGCTATTTTTTGCGCGCAATGTTACGACGGCGATTTCTGTGGCGGAAGCGCGCGGCGTGGCGATGTTGACTGGGCGAAAAGCCGGGATGCCAATTGCTGAATATACGCCGTTGCAAATAAAACAAACTTTGACCGGATATGGCAAGGCTGATAAAAAGCAAGTTCAGGAAATGGTGCGCCTTAATTTGGGTTTGAAAGATGTTCCGAAGCCAGATGACTGCGCAGATGCTTTGGCTGCAGCAATTACACACGCGGCGATGAATCGGGTATAATTGAAATATGATTGCACATGTTTTTGGAAAAGTTGCTGAGAAGTTTAACGGCTCGTTAGTCATTGATGTTCATGGTGTTGGATATGAAGTTAGTGTGGCGACTAATGATTTTGACGCGGTGATATTAGATCAGGAAGTAAAATTTTACACTTATCATCACGTGCGCGAACAGTCTGAGGAGCTGTTCGGATTTTCTAGCTTGGCGGCGAAAAAGTTATTTGAAATGCTAATCACGGTTCAGGGGGTTGGTCCGAAGGCTGCGCTAGCGATTTTAAGCTTGGGTGATGCCGAGCAAGTGCGTAACGCTATTGCTAATGCTGACAGCGGTTTTGTACAAAAAGCCACTGGTGTCGGCAAAAAAACTGCCGAGCGAGTGGTGGTTGATCTGAGCGATAAAGTTGGTTTACCAACTCATTACGGCCGAACGGAAACTCCATTGCAGACTGAATTAAACACTTCTGATGAGGCCTTGGAGGCGTTGATGGCTTTGGGCTATACATTAGCGGATGCCACTAAGGCACTTGAAAACGTTGATATAAATTTGCCAACTTCTCAGCGAGTTACTGAAGCTTTGAAGAAATAGAGTTTTAGTAATTGATATCTATTACGACTCGTTTTCTTCTTTAACTGCCTGCTTTGCTTCTCTAATGAGATTTTCTATGTCGCCGGCTGTTAGCCTGTCGTAGTCATGAAAGCTCTGAACACTACGGCGCAATAGCTGACCTTGTTCCTTAGTAATTCCATATAATCCAGGCAGATCATCAAATTGGTGATTGAACGACTTTTGGTCGAATATTTCGGCCTGCTTTTTGTCAGAAGCGCCTTCTTTCGATGCGATTCTATCGTACCATAAAAATGGATATCTTACTAGTGAGCCAATTACGTGTTTTGCAATTTCTGTTGATTTGGGATCGTATTCTTTTGTTTGCTCTAAATTGCTATATCCTCGCTCGGTTAAGGTGTTGCTAATATTTTTTACATCAATTGCAACCCTGTGCGATTCAATTCTTTCAGATTCGTCGGAAGGCGTTAAGTCTAGTTCCCTCAAAAGATAAGGTACCGCCTCTGACATTGACCTAATTCCCGCTGGAATTCGGTCATATATTTCTCTTATGTCTTTTTTTCGATTTTTGGCATCAAATTCCGGCATTGTAAACTCCTAGTTTAATTGTAGATACTAATACTATACCATAAATACTATAATTAGTATATAGCAAATTGAGAGAATAGGCGATTCATCACTGACCCAGAACTGGATGAACCGAGCCAAGAAATATTTCAGGATTGGCCCATGGCTCACAGTGAGAAGCTGCCATCTCCTAGTTACATTGGTAAAACTGTTCTGATATAATTTATACCAGGAGGTATCATGAATACAGGCGTGACAAAGAAGGACTGTGAAATCTGTCCGCTGCTCGTTGGCCAAACAGCGGCTGACGATAATGTCATACTACAAACCGAACGTTGGGTGGCGGTGCTTGATAGAAATCAATGCTATTTAGGTAAGTCATTTATCACTCTGCGCCAGCACAAGGAGACGTTGTCGGAGCTGGACGAGGTAGATTGGATGGAGCTGCATCAGGTGATTCGTCAACTCGAGCAGGCAGTTAAAGGAGCGTTTGGTGCCGACGTGTGTAACTGGGAGTGCTTGATGAATAACGCAGTGAAAGCTGGTCAGTCGACACATGTGCACTGGCATTTACATCCGCGGTATCTCGCTGACACCGTCTTTGCTGGCGAGGAGTTTCCTGATCCAAAATGGTCGCGGCACTTAGGGGACGCGGTGCATATGGTGAGTGATGAGACCTTTCGCGAAATTATGCAGGTACTGCGTAGTCGGCTTACAAGAGCTTAGTTAGCTCCAGTTTGGATGATATAATGAATGTATGGCAATTGAAAGAATAGTTGATACGAGTTCGCATGATGACGACTCTGAAGAGCAGCGAATTGAAGTTAGTTTGCGTCCGCAGAGTTTTGTTGAGTATGTTGGCCAAGAGAGATTGAAGAGAAATTTACGTTTGGCGATTGATGCAGCCAAAAAGCGCGGCGAGCCGTTGGATCATGTGCTATTATATGGTCCGCCGGGGCTTGGTAAAACAACTATGGCGACGGTGATTGCTAATGAAATGGGCACGAATCTGCGGATTACTAGCGGTCCGGCTATTGAAAAAGCGGGCGATTTGGCGTCGATTCTAACTAATTTATCGGACGGTGATATTCTGTTTATCGATGAGATTCATCGGTTGGGGCGATCAGTGGAGGAAATTTTGTACTCCGCAATGGAAGATTTTAAGTTGGATATTGTGATTGGAAAAGGTCCGGCAGCGCGATCAATTCGATTAGATTTGCCGCGATTTACGGTGATTGGTGCGACGACGCGAACCGGAAGTTTGGCGGCTCCTTTGCGTGATAGGTTCGGGCATATTTACCGTTTGGAATTTTACACGCCAGAGGATATTGCGAAAATTGTGACGCGTAGTGCGAAGATTTTGGAGTCGTCAATTCGAAGTGAAGCGGCGAATCTATTGTCAACACGAGCGCGCTTGACGCCACGTATTGCCAATAGGCTTCTTAAGCGCGTCCGTGACTACGCCGACGTTAATGGCGACGGAATAATTGATGTAAAAACTACAACCAACGCTTTGGAAATGCTGGAAGTGGATGAGTTGGGCTTGGATCCGGCTGATCGTAATTTATTACAATCGATTCTGGAAAATTATGGTGATAATCCTGTTGGTCTAACAACAATTGCGGCGTTGACTGGTGACGAAGCGACGACAATTGAGGATTTTTATGAACCGTATTTGCTGCAAATTGGTTTTATTGAGCGCACACCGCGTGGTCGTCGAGTAACGATTAGGGCAAAGCGACATTTGGAGAAATAGTTATCGTATTCTTCGGCTTTTTGTGTTTTAATAAAACCAGACAGGAGCCGCCATGGGCAAAAAACAAGGCTATCTTAAGTTCTGTCGTGTTATAATATAGGCATGAATCCACAAACATCCTTGTCAGAAGATTTAACGCAGCCTGTTGCGTATGATGCTGATGGTCGACCACTATACCATCATCCGCCGCAGACTGGTCGTCCAGCTCCGGTTGTGGCGCAGACGAATTCTTATGTGACGGCAAAACCGGAAATTATTGATGGGGAGAATTTTGATCCGCGATTGCGTAGCCAATATGCTAATGAACCGCAAGTCGTACATGTTGCACGAGATATTGACCCGAAGCCGTTTACTATTAGCGATGACCTGAAGCAAAAACACGAAAAATCAGTTCAGCAATACCCGAATCTCAATTTGAGCGAAGGTGAATATATCATTTTGGACATTAAACGCCATCCAATTGGTATGCTAATTCCGACGGGAATATCGGTTTTCTTGGTGGTGATGATCATGGTGTTTGTGATGTTTTATCCGTCAATTGCTCGTGACGCAATTATCTCGCCTATGCCTTCGCTGACTGATGTGTTTGGCGTGGCGATGTTACTTATTGGGCTGGTGGCGCTTGGTGGTGCGGTGTCCTTGTGGATATATTTGCAAAATCATTTTTACATGACCAACGAAAGTGTGATTCAGGAAATCCAGGGTAGCTTATTTTATAGGCATGAGCAAACGGTGAGCCTGGGTAGTATTGAGGATGCAAGCTTCCGCCAATCAGGCATTATTCAGACTCTTTTCAATTATGGCACGATTCGCCTCAGCACCGAGGGTGAAGAAACGACATATATATTCCATTTTGTGGCAAATCCACGCAAGCAAATTGCGATAATCAACAATGCCATTGAAGACTTTAAGAATGGTCGTCCTGTTTGTGATGATTAGCTAATTATTTATGGCGACTTTCTTTTACGTAGTCGTCTTCATCGACAAGTGTCGCAACGAGTTTATATGACTTGCATTTTCCGTCATTACAATTTGAAGATTCATAACGATAACTGCTGTCTTTTTCGCCAATTTTCTTACCTTGCGGATCTTTTAACAATGCGGGATCCAGAGTTGGAAGCGTACCTTCTTCTAACTTCTCTGGGTAATAGCCATTTTTAACGTAAAAACCTTCTTCCAGGCTATAATGCATGGCGTTAATCGCGGTGCGTTTTTTGGCGTTGTTTGATTCGTTGGTCAATTTTGTATATTGTGAGAAACCTAAGATTGCGATAATAATCAAGAAAGTCGCTACAACCAAAAGTTCAATAATAGTGAAACCGTTTCGCTTATTCATGAATGTAATTATAGCAAATCTTGCAACAAATCGGTATAATAAAGGAAGTAACTAAGGAGGGAATGCTATGGCAAAATCAGACAGTAAAACAGTAAATCCAGAAAAGTCAAGTCAGGCATCGGATAAAAAAGTTGATGAAGGTAAGCTTAAAGCTCTTGGTCTAGCAATGGATCAAATAACCAAGCAATTTGGTGACGGATCAATTATGAAATTAGGCGAGGCTCATAAAGTCGATGTTGAAGTAATTCCTTCTGGTGCTTTGAGTTTGGATTTGGCGCTTGGTGGCGGATATCCAAAGGGTCGTATCATAGAAATTTATGGTCCAGAAAGCTCAGGTAAGACAACATTGACGCTTCACGCTATTGCAGAAATTCAGAAGCAGGGCGGAACGGCGGCGTTTATTGATGCCGAGCACGCCCTTGATCCAGCATACGCCAAGCGTCTGGGTGTGGATACGGAAAATTTATTGGTTTCTCAGCCAGATAACGGCGAGCAAGCATTGGAAATTACGGAGACGTTGGTTCGTTCGAACGCGGTGGATTTGGTGATAGTCGACTCGGTGGCTGCCTTGACGCCACAGGCTGAAATTGATGGCGATATGGGTGATTCTCATATGGGTCTTCAGGCTCGATTGATGAGTCAGGCTCTACGTAAATTGACGGGAATTATCAATAAATCAAAAGCCACGGTGATCTTTATCAATCAGATCCGTATGAAAATTGGCGTGATGTTTGGCAATCCTGAAACGACAACTGGCGGTAATGCGTTGAAATTTTACGCGTCGCAGCGAATTGATATTCGTCGAATTGGTCAAATTAAAGTTGGCGATGATATTATTGGTAACCGCACAAAAATTAAGGTCGTGAAGAATAAGATTGCGCCGCCGTTCCGCGTGGCTGAATTTGATATCATGTACAACGAGGGAATTAGTAAAACTGGCGACATTCTGGACTTGGCGGCAACGCACGGTATAGTTGAAAAGTCGGGTGCGTTTTATAAATATAACGGTGAAACGATTGGTCAGGGGCGCGATAAAACGAAGACTTATTTGAAGGAAAATCCTGAGGTTTTGGCGGAAATTGATCAGAAAGTGCGTGATAAAGTGAAGGAGGAGGAAAAGTAATGCGAGCAGTAGAGTCCAGATATTCAGCCGAACACCACATGGCGTCAGTTAATCTTATTTTTGATGACGAGCAGACTACTTACCTTCGAGAACTGTCGGAAAAAATGAATCTTGATTTCGGTGAGTTTATTCCGCACGCAACGCTGATCAATGTAACTGAGCAGGATATACCGCGTCTCAAGCTAGCTGCCGCCGCGTTGCCGTCTCTAGATAAACTGGTGCTTGACGGTGTCAACTTCTTGCCAGATGAAGCTGGTAACTGTGTTTGGGTTGAGTTGCGCGTACAGAAAACCTCCTGGATGGTTGAAGTGCGCCGGAAGTTGCTTGAAATGCTGGGCGACATTCATCCAGGGCTGGATATCGATGGATTTCGTCCACACATTACGATTGGGTGTGTCGAGGCTGGTACACTTGGCGATGTCGATATGAGCGCCATTCCGCGCCAACTGCCGGTTATTACTAAGCCGCGTGCCGCTGCTTGTTATAACGGCATGCATGGCAAAGTGGTTGAGGTGGTCGAATAGTCCACCAGTAGCTAGCGTATAGTTTTAGCGCTATAATAGTTTTATGAAAATCACCGATATTTCTCTTCAGGCTCGTGATAAAAATCGTGTCAATGTAAGTGTTGACGGGAAATATCGTTTTAGCTTGGATGTATTTCAGGTCGGCGAACTAGGCATTAAGATCGGTCGCGAATATACGGAAGAGGAAATTTCGAAACTAGAAGACGATAGTCAATTTGGCAAGTTGTATGCTAGGTCTATAGAATATTGTTTAATGCGTCCGCGAGCCATCAAAGAAGTGCGCGATTATCTGCGTCGGAAAACGCTAGCCACTCGTCGACGTTCAGCGAAAACTGGAAAAATTATTGAACGTCCTGGAATAAAGCCGGAGATTGCTGAGCGCGTCTTGGACCGTCTTATTGAGAAGAAATATTTGGACGATGAAAAATTTGCTCGATTTTGGTTTGAGCAACGGTTCATGAAAAAAGGCGCTAGTATTCGTCGTTTGAAGTTGGAGTTAGCGCAAAAGGGAATTGATAATGCAACAATTGAGTTGTTAGTTAAAGAGAATATTCGCTCTGATGACGAGGAATTACGGAAGATTATTGCTAAAAAACGTTATCGATATAGCGATCAGCAGAAGTTAATGCAATATTTGGCTAGACAGGGTTTTTCTTACGACGACATTAAGAAAGCTCTTGAAAACCCAAAAGATTAATCAACTTTTGTAGATTCTGGTTGTGGACGAGGCTGCTTGCGGAATGGATTTTCGTATGAATTTATCTGCGGAATAGGTGTTTTTTCGGCTATGTGCGAGATAGTTGCTGATTTTACAATTATTTTATCGTCGGTTACTTTTATAATCTGAGAACGATGAATAAGTAACTCTGTGTCGCCAAAACTTTTCAAGAACGGTCGCCGAATTCGGAGCTGTTGTATAATAAAATTCCCAGCCGCCAACGTATATCCGATAACTTTTCCGATTTTCTTATTTTTTTCATCAATAACCAACTTGTCTTTTAATGTAAAATTGATGACATAAATTTCTTTTATAGTAATCACATCATCAATGCCGATGATCTCATCGGTTGAATCGATAATCATACCGAGCGGCCCGATTTCTCTGACGTCGTCAATGCGAAGTAAACTAGGATGTTGATCCAAAAGTCGCCCCTCGAGCTCATATGCGATTATAGATAGATTATTCGGATTGATAATTTCCCGCGATGTTCGCGCCAGTTCGGAGCCCGTCTGAAGACTCATGACGGGAATATCAAGGAAGCGATCTGCGGATATAAGCATAACTATATTATAAACGGTTGTGTTCTATTCGGCAAACGGATTGGAGCGGCCAGCCGGCAGACTAAATGAGTCATTTGCTGAGGTTGAAGGGCGAAAGTCTTTAATAATTTGCATGGTTTTTTTATCGAAACTTATTGATGTAGTTTGTGGCTCTTCGGTAGGAACTGCTAAAAGTCCGCTTAAAAGAAATATCGCAATTGCTACGCCTCCAATTACAACAACGCTATATATTATCACATGAAATCGCCACAGGAATTTGGACAGTGATTTTACGATTGGCTCGAGCTGTTCTGATATTGATGGACTCATCGTGTATAAACCTTTACTTCAAGTGATTGGATTGATATTTCATGATTATTTGCGCCTCTGGAGATTGACACGCCTGAAAGCTGCATTCGAGTGACATTTTTTTCAATAAGACTAAGGAAATGTAGGAATTTCGTGTAATCTATATGATCTCCCAATTGAATTGATACGAAAGTACTTTTCACTCCAGCGGGGCTGGCGGATGTTTGCTTACTGGATGTCGCTGTCTTAGTAGAGGTTGTTGGCTCGTTTTGGAAAGAGAAAGATTTAATCGGAATGCCGGCGCGGTCGGCGTAGGTGTTTAAATCCTGAATAATCTGATTCTGGTATTGATAAAGTTTCGATTCTGAGACGATATTCTTTGCTTTTTTAACTGTGTCGGAATTACGGTCGAGCTGAGATTTTGACGCGAGCAAACTTTGTATTTTTGCGTCAACTGCAGTTGCTTCGGTCTGCATTTTTCCGACTTCTTCTGATGTTTTGCTTAGGAATGAGTAGGCGAAAATAACCAGCCCTACCATTGCTGATAATATTATGAGCAATAATAACGACAAGATGATTCGCGCAATGCTGGCATTTAGAGCTTTTTTCATTGTTTTAAGACCTCTGGCTTTGGTGTAACGCTAATTGTTATAGTAATTGGATAATCTGCAGGTTTGTCTGACGATTGGTTGCCGCCGCTATAAACAACAGTCTCCAAGTGAACGTCGCTAAATATCTCTGATTTTTCTAAACTAGTTTTTATTCGAATAGCGTCATCCTTATTCTTTCCGAGAGCTGTTAATGACAATGGTTTATCTAACGCTGAAGTGTCTAGTGCCAGAGAATCCAAAATCATGCCTGATGGGATGTACTGTGCAATTTTTGGAATAATTGTAGAGTAATGGGCCTCGTTGCTAATGATCGCCTTAGCTGAGTCGAGGTCTTTCTTGAACTCGCTAACTTCTTTTTGCGTCGATTGATATTGAGCAAGCTTAGCATTTCCTTCGTCGATATTAGCTTGAGCTGAGGTGCGGCTATTTTCTAAGAACAGATAAAATCCGCCAATAGTTAAGAATAGTAAACCTGCAAATATTAATGATATGATGCAATATCGTCTTAAGATGACATTTACTCGTCCGGCGCTGATTTGCTTTTTTTCTTGAGGAGGGAGAAGGTTAATCATAAATATCCTCCTGCTTGATTAAGGCTAGTCCCGCAACTGGTGATAACTGAGAGCGAAGCTGCTTTGCAGGCTGTTCTAGTCCATCGAAATTCAGCATTTGCCACGGACTTGCCACGCGCGCTGGCATTAATAGCTCGTTTGTGAAAAAATCACCAATTCCTGGCAAATTACCGCCGCCGCCAACGATGAGAACTTGTTCAATTTTTTTCTCATCAGGGAAGCGGTCTGTGTAATATCGCATAACGCGCTTAACTTCATTGGTCATTTTTTCCAAACTTGGGCGCAAGGCTCCTGCGATTCTGGCTTGCCTTGGACCGGGATTTAATCCGTTTAATACCTTAAATTGATGAGCTGTCTCAATTGGTACATTCATTTTTTTAGCTAAATTTAAGGTGAGTGAATAGCCGCCAACATTTAAGCCGCCCGTCACACGTATATCAGAATCTAGAATCGCGATATCTGTAGTTGATGTGCCTATGTCGACGATAACAGTAGGGAGCATTCCTTCTTCTGTGCGCTTCAGAAGTCTAGCGATTGCGCTGATGTTTGGCTCAATTATTGCAACTTCCAGGCCGCATTGTTTTGTGGCGTCTAACATACTATCGATCATTTTCTTTGGTGCGGCACACATTAGCACACTAAGTTCATCTTTCGTGCGATTGATGATTCGATAGTCCAAATAAAGAGAATCTAATGGAGCTGGAATGTATTGTTCGGCTTCCAAATTTACCGCACTGCGAATATTGCTTTCTTCTTTCACGGGTAGGCTAAATGTTCGCGAGAATGTTCGGTTGGTTGGTATGCCCAGCGCTACGCGATTGCTATTGATCTGTCCTACGACGTTTTTCTTCAATAACGTTTTGATATTCTGCGCCAAATATTCAGTGTTGTCTGCAGAATTTCCGTCGCTTTTTTGAGAATCAAGGTTAATCGATCCATATCCATGAACTAGCATCCGATTTCTGTCAATCGACATTACTTTTATGCTTGTTCGGCTGATATCTAGGCCGATAATTGGTTTTTTTCTATAAAATATGCTCGACACGTTATTATTTTCCCACCTATATATCGGTATTATAACATAAGCTTTTTTGAAAAACTATTATTCCTTAACTTGACCCGCCATACTTGTAATTGGGCCCATAACACTAACCGCCACCAGGGCAATAACAACACCCATAGCAACGATCATCACTGGCTCGATAATAGAGCTAACACCGTCAATCGCGGTATCGACCTCTTCCTCGTAAAAGTCAGCGACTTTAACCAGAACCTTGTCTGTTTGTCCAGTTTCTTCACCGACAGATAACATCTGTGCTACGATTGGCGGATATAAATCATCCTGCTCTGCGATAATTTTTGATAAGACTTCACCGTTTTGGACTCGCTTGGTGGCTTCTTTTAGGGACTTTTCGTAGGCGACATTTCCGACGGCGCGCGAAGTTACATCCAGCGCTTCGAGTACAGCTACACCCGCACCAATAAGAGCGGAGAAGGTTCGAGTAAAGCGAGCGATTGCCACCTTTTTAACAATTGGACCGACAGCTGGAACTTTGATGATGATATTGTGAAATTTTACGCGTCCTTTTGGAGTTTTAATATAGCGAATTAATAGCCAAATGCTTCCGGCAAATATTGGAATGATTATGTACCAAAATGACACTACAAAATCGCTAATTCCGAGCATAATCTCAGTAAGCATTGGTAGTTTAGCGTCAGGCCCGCCCATATCTTTAATGGTTTTACCGATAACCGGAATAATGAAGATCATGAGGATGAAGAATGCTATGATGGTAATGATCAAAAGGACAATTGGGTACGTCATGGCGCCCTTAATTTTTTTCTTCATGGATGAGTTTTTTTCTTGTTGTAGGGCTAGACGCTTTAGGATGTCATCCAAAATACCTCCAGTCTCACCCGCAGCAACCATGTTCACATAAATATCATTGAAGGTTTCTGGATGCTTACTCAGAGCGTCCGCAAAAGACATGCCGCCTTCAATGTCTTTAATTACAGCGTTGATCGTGTCTCGAAAGTTGGCGCTTTCGGCGTGTTTTGCCATAGAGTTAAGGGAACGAAGAATAGGAACGCCAGCTGAAACCATGGCACTTAATTGGCGAGTAAACATCACCAATTCTTCAGTTTTGGCGCCTTTCTTTTTCTTGCCGAAAGAAAAACTAAGCTCTTTTTTTGCGCCTTTTTCTTCAATTTTTATCAATTGTCCGCGTGACCTCAAATTATTAATGGCAGATAGTTTGTCGGCTGCTTCAATCGTTGAAGAGACGGTCTCTTTCTTTTTATTGACAAGCAAATATTCAAAAATTGGCATAATGTTACTCCCTTGTTGCCCTCAAAACTTCGTCCACGGTGGTGATCCCGCGCAGTGATTTAATAAGTCCGTCCATCTGCATTGTCACCATGCCTTCGGAAATCGCTTGATCTTGAATATCGTTGCTGGTGGCGTTGGCGGTAATCATTTTTTGGATAGGGATGGATATGCCAAGAACCTCGTAAATGCCAACGCGACCCTTGAATCCGTTATGTCCGCACTCGTCGCAACCTTCTGGGTTTGGCTTCCATAATCGTCCGATTGTTGAATCTGTTGATCCCATGGGCGTGTCGCCACCAATTTTATCCTCAAAAGCCTGCTCTTCGAGATTATGAATTTTTTTAATCGACTCTGTATTTATCTTAAACATTTCGGCAATATATTTTATTTCTTCTTCGTTTGGAGTGTATTCTTGGCGGCAATTCATACACAGGCGCCTAACTAGTCGCTGTCCAATCACCGCCTTCACGGTTGAAGCGATCAAAAATGGCTCAATTCCCATATCCAGCAGACGCGGCAAACATGTCGCAGCGTTATTTGTGTGCAGAGTAGAGAACACTAAGTGCCCAGTCAGCGCCGCTTGAACACCAAGGTTTGCGGTTTCGCCGTCGCGAATTTCTCCGACCATGATGATATTTGGGTCTTGGCGAAGTAGTGCCCTTAATCCTGAAGCGAAAGTCATTCCGGCCTTGGCGTTGGTCTGGGTTTGATTGACTCCTGGGATTTTATATTCCACCGGGTCTTCAATTGTGGAAATATTGACATCTGGAGTATTGAGCTCTGACAGAATACTGAACAAACTGGTCGATTTTCCCGATCCAGTCGGCCCAGTCACCAGGATCATTCCGTTCGGCTGAGCCATTGCGTCTTTTACAGTTGCGAGCGACAGGCCCCAATATCCAAGCTGATCCAGTTTAACAGCCTGGTTCGATTCGTCCAAAATACGCATAACCACTTTTTCACCGTCAGCGATTGGCAATGTCGAAACGCGAAGCGCATATTGTTTTCCTGAAACTTTTATCTTAAATCGGCCATCCTGTGGCACGCGGCGTTCGTCAATTTTCAGATTGGAGAGAATTTTAATGCGACTCACCAAGGCACCGTGAACGTTTCGTGGTAATTTGTTAACTTCCTTCAAAACACCGTCAATTCGATAACGAACCTGAACGTAATCTTCGCGCGGCTCAATATGGATATCTGAAGCGTTGGATTTTATGGCATATTCCAGCAACAAATTAACGGTTTGGGCAATTGGTGAATTTTCCGCAAAATCATCCTGGCTAACGTTTTGGTCTTCGGCGGAAGCGTCTTTTTGTACTGCGATAACTTCGTCAAGTTCGGCATTGATATTGCCGCGATAATTTTCCAAACAGTCCAAAATGTTGCTTTTTGTCGCTAGGAAAACCTTAGTGTTGTAGCCAATTTCTTTCTGAATAAAGTTCAACGCCTGCACGTCGTCTGGGTCTTCCATCGCAAGCGACAAGCTGTCGTCCTCATTTTTCTCAAAAAGCACAACATTATACTGGCGCGCGATATGTTCAGGAATTCGTTTCAACACATCTTCGGGAATATCCTTTGGCTCAATTCGCACGAAAGGCACGCCAATGTAATCGCCGATCAACTTTGTCAAATCTTCCTCAGAAATGACTTTTTGTTCAATAGCGGCTTCTTGCAATGTTTGTTTTGACCGTTCAGCGATCAATTTCAAATCAGCAAGCTGCGGCTCATCAACAACCCCACCTTGTTTCAGAATGCTCTCAATTGTCTGGTCTGAAACACGCATAACTCTTATGGTTATTGTACTATCATCGCCAAAAAAAAGCTAGCATAGTATAATATAAGAGTGAATATTTCTAGTGAAGAGAAAATGCGAGAATTGGGCGCGGCAATTGGTCGGGCTGTTTCTGGTGGGGAAGTTCTGGAATTGGTCGGTGACATTGGCGCGGGGAAAACCACATTGACGAAGGGAATTGCGCAAGCTTTAGAGATCAACGAGCCAGTTCAGAGTCCAACTTTCACAATTTCGCGCGTGTACGATTCACCTCGCGGTCTGAGTTTGGCACATTACGATTTTTATAGATTAGGAAATGCTGGAATTATGAGCGAGGAGATTCGCGAAGTGGCGGCTTCTAATTCGGTGGTTGTAGTTGAATGGGCTGGTGCTGTTGACGATGCATTGCCGAGCGATCGGCTAGTAATAAAAATTACTGCGATTAGCGAAGAAGGACGGCTTGTAGAATTTCACCCTGGCGGCAAAAAATCTGATGAACTTTTGGGAAAAATAAAGGAGAATATGGCGTGATAATTTTATTAGATACCTCAACATCAACATGTTTTTTGACAATAGTCAATGGAGAAAATCGTCAGGATTTTGAATGGGAAGCCGGGCGAACGCTGGCACGGAATTTGTTGAAATTTTTGGAAGAAAAAACTGGTGATTTGCATATGATAAGCGGCATTGGCGTGATGAAAGGACCGGGAAGTTTTACGGGGCTGAGAATTGGTTTGACGGTTGTGAATACTTTGGCAGACAGCTTGAATATTCCTATTGTTGGTGCGATGGGTGACAATTGGTGTGATTTGGCTTTGGATAAATTGCGTTCTGGCGAGAATGAAAAAATTGTTATGCCAGAGTACGGCGCTGTCGCGAATATCACTGCGCCGCGAAAATAATTTTTATCGCCCAAACCATCAAAACCGTGTATAATTAAATTACGGCGGTTTGTGATTTTTGATTCGCCGAATTAGATAGTTTGAAGTTGATTGGCTGTTGATATTTTTCCTTGAGACGAACACTCAGGGGCGGCTGATCGGAAAGGAATGATAATGATAGAAGTAATTATTGCCGCGGCTGTTGGAGCTGGCGCGGGCGCTGCTGGTCTTGTGGGCTATCAGAGAACTCGTCAAATTAACGGTAAAAATCAGATTGAGCGAGATCTGGCAGATGCGAAAACTAAGGCGAGCGATATTGTCCTTAAGGCTAAGGATGAGGCGCTTAAGATTGAAAATGAACGTCGCAAGGAATGGCAAAAGACTGAAAATCGTTTGGCGGATCGCGAGAAGACTCTGGACAATAAGCTGGAAGAGCTTGATCGACGAGCAGAAAAATTGCGCGCACATGAGGATGAAGTTGATAATCTTAAAAATGAAATTCGCGATATTCGCACACGTCAACAGGAAAAGCTTGAAAAAATCGCTGGATTGAAGAAAAAAGATGCTGCAGACAAGTTGATGCAGATGACTGAGCGCGATATTAAGCAAGACTTGGTCGGTTTGGTGTCAAAATTACAACATGACGCAATGGATGACGCTGAAGAGCGGGCACAAATGATCCTAGTGACCGCGATGGAGCGAATGAGCAGTGAAGTTACCGCTGAGCGCACGGTGACTGCTGTCAAACTGACCGATGACGAGATGAAAGGTCGAATTATTGGTAAGGAGGGGCGTAATATTCAGGCGTTGCAGCGTGAAACTGGCGTCGATATTTTAGTTGACGACACACCTGGCATGATTATTTTGTCGAGTTTTGATCCTGTTCGCCGACAAGTGGCTCGCTTGAGCCTTGAAATGCTAATGAAGGATGGTCGTATTCATCCTGCGCGTATTGAAGAGGTGGTCGCTAAGGCTAAAAAGCAGATTGAAAAAGAGGTTCGGCAAGCCGGTGAAGACGCTATGCGTGAAACTGGCGTGGTTGGGATTCCGAAGGAGATGTTGCTGCTTCTTGGTGAATTGAAGTTTCGTACCAGCTTCGGGCAGAACGTCCTGAAGCATTCGACTGAGATGGCGCAAATTGCTGGAATGATTGCTGAAGAAATCGGCGCGGATGTGCGCATTACGAAAATTGCTACACTTCTTCATGATGTCGGTAAGGCAGTGTCGCATAAAATTGAGGGCAAACATCATCATATTGGGGCGGAATTGGCTCGTAAATATGGCATGGACGAGAGAATTGTTCACGCAATCGAAGCACACCACGATGATATCGAAGCGACAACTCCAGAGGCGATTATTGTTCGAGTTTGCGACGCAGCTTCGGCGGCGCGTCCGGGTGCTCGTAATGTTTCGGCTGAAAACTTTGCAGAGCGAATGCGTGATTTGGAAAATGTCGCCACCAGCTTTGAAGGAATTGATAAGGCCTATGCGATCTCTGCTGGTCGTGAAGTTCGTGTGATTGTGAAGCCTCAGACGATTGATGATTTGTCGGCGATTAAATTGGCGCGAGATATTGCGACGAAAATTGAGTCGACAATGCAATATCCTGGCACAATTAAAGTTAACGTGATTCGCGAAACGCGAGCAATTGAGTTTGCTAAATAATGAAATTTACAGATGAAGAGCGACGGGCTTGGTTGGCAAGTTTGGACAGGCGTTTTTCCAGTGCGGCGGTGTTGATTGAAAATGAGCAAGGCGAACTATTGATCGTCAAGGCTGGCTATAAAGACCATTGGTCGCTGCCTGGTGGCATTGTTGACGCTGGAGAATCTCCGTTGGAAGCGGCAGTGCGCGAGGTAAAAGAAGAAGTTGATATTCAAGTCGATCCTAAGGATCTGAAGCTTGCCATGATTGCTTCGCGTCATTCTGATGAGTTTTTGACGCATCAATTTGTGTTTTTTACGAAATTAGAAAACGATGCTTTTTCTGAGATAAAATTGCAGGAATCGGAAATTGTGGCTAGCAAATTTATTGCCAAAAATGATGTCGATTTTGAAGACATGTCGCTGCTCTGGGCAATCAGATTTTGGGCAATTGATAAATTCGGTTACGTAAATACGAAAATTATTGATAATGATGGCGTGAAAAAAGAAGTTGTAGAATTTTTTGCGCCGATGATTGGAGGGGAATAATGGGAATATTAGTTATTAGTCGGCATGGTGAGAGCGAGTGGAATCTGCTCGGTAAGTGGACTGGCTGGACGGATGTTAATTTGACGGAAAAGGGTCATAATGACACAGTGCGATTGGGCGCTTTATTGAAAGGTCTGTCGTTTAATGAGGCTTACACTTCGTCATTAAAACGTACACAACAAACTTTGGCGGCGCTACTCGAAGGGTGCGGTGTTGAAAATCTACCAACAACGCATGCAACTGAGTTAAATGAGCGTGATTATGGCGATTTGACTGGAAAAAATAAATGGGAAGTTAAAGCGGAGATTGGCGAAGAGGCTTTCAATGGTATCCGGCGCGGTTGGGATTATCCAGTGCCGGGCGGTGAAACTTTGAAAGATGTTTATGCGCGGGTTGTTCCATATTTTGAGCAAGAGATTTTGCCGAAATTGCAGAATGGTGAGAATATTCTATTGGTGGCGCACGGCAATTCTATTCGGGCTTTAATTAAACATCTCGACCAAGTTCCAGAAGCCGAGATGGCGAATGTAGAGATGCCATTTGGTCAATTGCTGGTTTATACGTTTGAGTCCGGTCAATCTTTGCCAATCAAAAAAGAAGTATTGTCGGTTGAGATTGAAGCCGTGAATGCTTAAACAGTTGTATATATTTCGTATGCACTTAACGCCGATAAAAATTGTTGAAATCTAAGAGTGTCGTCGCCGCGATATGGCCACATTGCATGGTTTAGCCAGAAACCGATTAAGGTTAGGCAATGATCTAAATTTATTTCTTTGTAATAGTTTGAAATATTATGACCGCTTTTATGTAGGTCGATTAGTAGGCTAGTGATATCACTGCCAGATTCTCCAGGTCCAGACCAACTCCAGTCGATTAACTTAGTGCCGCGTTTGGGGTGCCAAGCCATATTTGATTGTCGAATATCGTGATGACAAAAAACTAATTTTTTTATATCGCTATGTCGGCTTCCGGCATTTAGTAGGGCGGGTAAGTCTGCTAATAATTTCTTAGTTATGTTTTGACTATGGGGTGTTAATCTGTCCAAGAATCCTAATGACAACTCTCTCAATTCAGCTATTTTCTGCTCGTCTAACGAAGCCCACCCCTCTTTAATAAAACTATCGCGTGATGATTCGATATCAAAAGTATCAGGCGGCAATGGTATATTTTCCAACTCGTCAAATTTTTCCTTCGCTGATTTGATATAAGCGTCTAGCGTTTCGCTCTTTGCTCGCCATAGCCAACCTTCGTTTGGCTCCATTGTCTCCATGATGAAAGTGTCATCATCTCGTAATATTGATTTAGATGGGATTCCACTATATCCATGACATCGCAGATAGGATATTGTGAATGCTTCTTTTCTCAAATATTGGCGCAGTCTATTTCTTTTTATGTCGCCATATTTAGTCGATGTTCGCTTAATAAATACCGAATGATCATTTTTTGTGGCGATAATCTTGTCATATTGCATATGACCGCCGTTAATATTGCGATAATTTTCGGAAAACTCTGCTATCTTAATTAGCGACTGACAAGACAAATAGTCAATAGCTCTGGCTACTATTTCATCATGCGATGCGTATAATTTAGGCAAATTATTGAGTGGCAGCCAGGCTGCGTCAATGGCATCATCTTGTCCTGACACCTCTGATAGTTCGTTGACTATGAACAGATACGCACTGGTTTCGATCCATGACGTCTGACTGTTGCGTGGATCGTTAACAAGCCCTTTGTATATTAATATTGGACTGTCACTAATTATCGTTCCAGTTTCTTCTCTTGTTTCGCGAATTGCTGCCGTAAAAGAATCCTCTTCAGGGTTAACGAATCCTCCAGGTAGTGCCCATTCTCCGCTAGATCGTTTTATCAAAAGGATTTTTTGTGCGATTGGGCTGATTATCACACTGTCTGCAGTGTAATTTGGACCGTTATACCATAATTTACGATTTATAGATATTGGCATTGTTTTTTCATACAGTAGCTAGAGCGTTTTTAGTGCCTTCTCTGCCAAAGCTGCTTTTACGTATTCACTATACTCTCTAATTTTATCACCTGGACCTGTATGTTTGCCGGGGGTGTCGCTCAATTTGACCGTAGGTACTCCATCGACTTCTGTGGCTTTCATAACAAAGTTATTGGGCGTAATTCCAAGGTCGTTAGTCAAAGTTGTACCCCAGCCGAATGTTACATTTATTTTGTCCTTAAAGTAATCAGCTATCCGAATGATTTCGTCTACATCAAGTCCATCGCTAAAGACGATAGTTTTCTCTAAAGGATCAATTCCGTTCTTTTTATAAATTTCAATAGCCTTATTCCCAAAATCTATTGGGTCGCCAGAATCGTGTCGTAGTCCTTTCCAAGAAGACCATTGATCTGGAGTGAAGTCGGCAAAGAAGAAATCAGTTGTAAATGTATCAGTTAAGGCAATTGATAGCTCGTTGCCGTATGTGTTTTGCCAATCTTTTAGTGCCTGATTGTGGCCACTTAGCGGATTGTTTCCGGCTTTATCTGCCAGTGCAGCGTAGACCATTGGCATTTCGTGTGCAAAAGTTCCAATCGGTTTTAATCCTAGTTTATGCGCCAAGTATATATTTGAAGTTCCGACAAAATTGTCAGGGAGTTCATTTGCAACTCGTTCAATTACGTGCCTATGCCAATCATAACTAAAACGTCGTCGTGTGCCGAAATCAGAAAATTTAATATCTGGGCGGCTTTTTAATAATTTGATCTTTTCGTCTAATCGGCGATCTCCTTCGGCATACACTTCTTCCAAAGAGTAACCTTCACGTGCGAGTTTGTTACGAAAATATATTTCATTTATCTCGCTCATGATAACGGTTTCCCAGAATGTAACTAGGGGCCATTTTCCTGTAGCCTCAACCGCTAGGTCGCCGTGCTTATCATATCCGATATTGACCGGAGGCAAAGGACTACTTATTAGGAAATCAAGGTATTCTTGCGAAAATGTCTCTTTGCCGTCTTGGTTTTGCAGTCCGGCTAAGTAGGCAATCTCACTAGGCTGCCATCCTTCGGCTAAATTATTTAGGTTGTTTTGCAATTCCTCTGGAGATACAAACTCCGATAGTAAATTAGGGGAGCGATTTTTCAACGTGAAGGTAACTTCTGCTTCAGGATGTTTTAAAAACTCGTTCATCCCCATAGTTAATTTGTAATAATCTAACCCTTGTGATATTTTTGAGCTCTTCTCCATTTAAAGTGCCTCCTGAATTATCTTCTTTGCTTCTTCGGTTGATATTGCTAATATTCCAGCTTCTTTCATTGCAAATAATGCTTCTTCTTCGGCTGTTGGGGTTAATCCTACAGCGCGGATGGCGTCTATAAGTAAGTATGTAGTAACACGCCTGTCATCTTTGAAATGTTCGGCGATATCTAGGGCGGTAGATTTTACGCAAAAATCTGTTGCTAATCCGCCGAGAAATACTTTAACTTTTTCATGGGGTGTTTTTGGCATTATGATAGATTCTAGTGTTTCGCCCTTGTCGCTTCCACCTTCCCAGCCAGAATATCCGTCTGTCTGACCAGTGCCTTTATTGATGATAATATCGCTAGGCTGAATATTTAGGTCTTCGTGAAAATTAGCTCCTCTAGTGTTGGCTACGCAGTGAACTGGCCATTTATCAAAATGTGGTGTTTTTTCGGGGTGCCAGTCTCGGGTGAATACAACCGTGCCGTCGTGTTTTCGTATCTCGTCGGCAATGGAGTTGACAGGTTCGATGATTTGCTCTGCTTCGGCAACGGCAAGACTTCCATCGATAAAATCATTTTGTGGATCAACCCCGACAAATATATAGTTAGACTTTTCCATAATATTAAAGATCCTCCTTACTTAATGTATAGTTTACACTTACTATCTAGTCTAATAGCCAGTTATTGTATTGTCAACACTAATTTATAAAAAATATAAATTTTCTAGATTTTTATAGGGAAGTTAGTCTAAACTGCGATCTAAATTCTCGAGCTTACTTGAATTGAACTCATATAATTTTGCTGGACGATGCGCGCCGTCTCGCCACAGCTCATTGGTTTCATGAATTAAGTTTAAGCTGAGGAATTTTTTTCGAAAATTACGCTTGTCAAATTCACGACCAAAAACTATCTCGTAAACTGTTTGCAGTTGTGTTAAGGTAAATCTTCGATCCAGAAAAGCAAATGCCGAATTGGTATATGTCATTTTGGCAATTAGGCGTTCTTTGGCGTATTTAATGATGCTGGCGTGATCGTATGCTAGTTTTGGTATTTTATTTACATCAAAAAATGCCACTTCTAAATCTTCATTGTATGTAATATTGCGTCCACAGCCCATGTAGGTTACAGATACTGCATGTCCTCGCGGATCACGATTAATCGTATCGAAAGTATAAAGCTGTTCAATGTATCGTAGGTCGTCTTTGATTTTTACGCCTGTCTTTTGGAAAACTACACGTTCGAGCGCGTCTGTAGTTGTCTCGCCCTTGGCGTTATACCCTCCAGGGAGGGCCCATTCTCCTTTAAAAGGTTCGTTCGGTCGTTTTAATAATAACACTTCCAGGGTATTGTTGTTTACTTGAAAAATTACTGCGTCCACGGTTAGCGTTGGAGGTGTATACGGTTTTGTGTAATTCATACAATATATCTTATCCTGAAGTAAGCTACTTGCCAAGTTATTTTTATGCTTCACGAAGTATAAAAGTTTGTTTGTAAATTTATTCTGTACTTATTTAGTGATATATGTTAAGATAGATCAGAACGAATGATAGAGATATCTTTCGGGGTGTGGCGCAGTTGGCTAGCGCGCGCGGTTTGGGACCGTGAGGTCGAAGGTTCGAGTCCTTTCACCCCGACCAATTGAAATCATTCAACGTATTAAAATAACTGGCATTTAACCAGTTATTTTTTATTTTCGTATAATCCAATAATCAAGTCGCCATCATGGAATTCTTGCTTTAATTGCCAATAGGGCGGAACTTGTTTTTTATATTCGTCATATGTTTTTTCGCGGAGAATAAGCCAGATTCTTGGAGATTTTACTGACTCTAAAGAACTAATTTCTGGAGTATTCAATTTTTTAATTAATCCCCATTCGCCAACCCAGCCCAGCTCTTCTTTTGGCTTCAGAAGTATAATTTCTTTATTTGTGCGATTGTAATAGGAAGTATGAAAATAAGTGTAGATCTCGCCAGAGATAATAACATCACTACTCTGGATATTTTTATTTATATGATTCATGGCTGTGTTGGTGCTATTCCAGGATGATTCTACGATATTTTTACTGCCGACATGCCACATATAATGACCGATAAATAATACCAGGACAATAGATATTCCAATAGACCACCATTTCTTATTAGAAAAAATAAGCCCGATGAATACTGCAATCAAGCCGTAAAACGCCGGTGCCGAATAAGTGAAGTATCGATCTAAATAAACTGGTCGACCCTGGCTAAGTATGTAAACGATGATCATCGACAGCAGCAACCAAATTGTTAAAATCCAAATTGCTGCTTGATATTTGGGAAGTTTTTTGGCCAGAATGAATGAAATTGCGGCTATAATTGGCGGCAGTAGCAACCCAAAATAGCGGACAATTCTGTCGTCGTAAGTTAAGAACATTGATAGTGTTGTTGGTATAGTAAATTTAGTAACTTCGGGGATCCAGAAGCCGCCACTTACTCGGCTGGTTTGGGAGATCATAACTGGTAGCCAGGGAAGGAATAGTAAAAAGCATGTTCCTGCGGCAAGCCAAACGTTTTTGTCCTTAAATATATTTTTTATGGCAGTGCGATTTCCGCCGAGTTTTAGCCAAATATATACGAAATGCGCCGGTAATATGAGCGCTAGGAAATATTGCGTATAAAGGCCGAGTGCCACTAAAATCCCGTATAACGCCCACCAGAACTTCTTATTTTTGCACTCGACCGCCACGACGAATGCGTAAGTCATTGCTACAGCCAAAAATGCCGCCAGCGCATACATTCGGGCTTCGTCGCTATAGCGAATTAAGAACGGTCCTAGCGCTGCTAAAAAACTTCCAAATACGGCGATTCTTTTAGAGAAAAGTTTTTGGAGTAATAGAAATAATAGGGCAATCGTCAGAACTCCGCACGTAACACTAAACCCTCTGAGTGAAGCTACGGAATTGCCGAAAATCGATTGCCAAACGTGCATAATAACGTAATAAAGCGGTGGGTGGACGTCCGTAGTCGTAATGGCGATAATTTCTCTGATTGGCTGCTGAATGATGGCCGCCGTATATCCTTCGTCGTGCCAAATATCGGCTTTTGTTAAATAGGTAAGTCGAACGTTGATGGCTAAGATTAAGATTGGAATTAGCCAAATCCAACCGGGCATTTTATGAAGAAATGCATATAGCTTTTTAAGATATATACGGATTTTTTTCATGAATTATCTGGATAATTTTAACGCTATTTCTTTTGCTTTATTCGCTAAAGTATCGTCAATTTTTCCCAATCCCGAGTCTGAACTTACGCCGCGTCGCTCTAGCGCCTCGCCAATAAGAAAATCTGCAATTTGCGGGTTTTTGGGTAGAATCGGACCGTGGAGATAAGTGGCGATGATATTGTTGTAGCGAACACCCTCATTTGCGTCGGTCATATTATTGCCAGCGCCTTTAATAACTTGCCCAAGAGGTTTAGCGGTCTTGTCTAAGAAAGTTTGTCCGCTGTGATTTTCATAGCCAACGATATCTCCAAATTCCTGGCTTTTGATGACAATGTTACCAATCATCCGCTCGTCGCCAGCAATCGTTTCAATTGGCAGTATGTTAGCGCCAACAATTTCCTCGCCCTTGAGCGTTCGGAAAAACCGACCAAATAATTGGTACATTCCGCAAATCATCAGCATCGGCACGCCGTCTTTTGCTAATTGTCGCAGCTCATCAGCTCGTGCCAGAAGGTCGTTTTGGATAATCGTCTGCCCAGAATCTTGTCCGCCTCCGCCAACAAAAATATCAATTTTAGAAAAATCTGTTGAATCGCCTGGATTGTGATCAATAATCTCAACCTCGAAGCCCCGTCGTTCTAGTCGTTTTTTCAGGACTAGCGTGTTGCCCCAGTCGCCATAAAGATTCATATCTCGCGGATAAAGTTGCGCAATTGTTATTTTCATTATGATATTTCCTCCACGTCGGTTTTTTCGCTCAGCAAGCGACGAATCGCTGTCATGGCCGTGTAGCTACAAAAAATCTGTTTTGGCTCGTCGGGATTAGTATTAATGAAATCTTCCAGGGCTTTTGAAATATTGGTGTCGATTTTCCCAATTGAAATGTCGTCATATTGAAGCCGCAAAGCCATATCGTAAGCACGCGCACCGCTGATCATTGCTACGTTTTTTAATAGTGAAAAATCGACGTCCCAGAACCAACTGACATCTCGTCCGTCGGCATAATTGTCATTAACAGCGATCATTGTAGTGTTATTGTTTTTGGCGAACGACAGAAGTGCCAACCGAAAGCCGCTCGGATTTTTCACCAAAATAAGCTCAATTGGCGTACCGTTCAGGTAAATCGTTTCGCCACGACCAAACGCCGGCTTTATGTTTTCCAGCGCAGATAAAATCGTATCGGTAATTTCCGGTCCCGCGATTTGTCGAGCCAGAGCAACCGCCGCTGCCGCATTGAGAAGATTATAAACTCCAGTAAGTTGCAGATCTACGTCAATTTCTTTATTGTCAATTTGAAAAGTCGCCTGTTGAGCGTTAATTTTTTTCAATAAAACATCGGCCGCCACGCTTTGATTTGCGGTTGCGGTTCCGTATTTTAGAGTGTCGTCTGTCGGCATCAATTGAAGTAATTCGCTGGTTGTACCGAAGAAAGCTTTTTTAGCCTGAATATGTTCGCTAATCTTAAAAATTCGTGGATCGTCGCGGTTGAGAACGACAGTGTCGCTGGTGGCTTCAGCTATTTTTTGGAGCAATGCGGCTGTATTGTCGATTTCTCCAAATCTGTCCAATTGATCACGCATAACATTCAGAAGCAGAGAAAAGCGCGGACGAACAATCTGCACGAATTTAACCGCCCAAGCCTCGTCCAGTTCCAGAACCGCAATGTCAGCGTCCAGTTTGCCGCGGATATTGACCTCATCGAGTAGCGCTGCCGCCACGCCTCGGGAAAAATTGCTACCAGTGCGATTTGTGAAGACTTTCAGCCCGACTGATTCCAACAACTCTACGACGATTTTTGTCGTCGTCGTTTTCCCATTCGTTCCGCTGATAATCACCACGCCTTGCGGCAAATCTGCCAACGTTCTCTGAATAAATTTTGGGTCAATTTTTTCAATCACCAAACCCGGCAAGGCTGAACCGCCACCGCGTAATTTAGCGACTTTCTTGACGCTTTTGCCAATAATAGTACTAATCATCTGTCTTGCCATATTGTCTATTATACTCTGCCGGGCCGATGTGCTACAATATCAATATGTTTTTGGTGGGTATCTTTCAGTGGTGGTATGGCAATGGCTTGTTGCAATATATCCGACAAAGTTTTCTGGGAGTTTTACGAACCGCAGATTTTTTCTCAGTCGGGCTGCTTTTGAAAACCTTATTTAATCCTTTTCGCCAGATTTCAGCCGCTCCGGTTGGTGGCGACTTATCCGTGCAGCTATCTGCGTTTTTTGACAAAATGTTCTCGCGAGTAATTGGCGCGGTGGTGCGCTCCATGGTGATAATTATTGGAATATTGATGATATTGCTACGATTTTTGTGGATGATTGTAGGAATTATTATGTGGCTGGCGCTGCCGCTGATGCCGTTTATCGGAATTATTTTATGGCAATTGGGAGTTTCTGTATGGAAATAGAGCCGAGATTTAATTATGACAGTTTACGAGCTCAGAAAGCGCGATTCTCTGTAAGGTTTGGCAATGCTTGGCATATCGTGGCAATAGCTGTCGGCATTACGATGGTATTACTTGGTTTATGGTCGTTGATTGAACACGGGGCGATCGGCTGGCTATTATTTGGTCTGAGTGGTCCAATGATTATGGTGTCAATTTGGTGGGAAAAAGATCTTAAGACGGCGGAGATTAGTAAAAATCCTAAGACAATTGATGATGTGATGGCGGCGGACATTTTGGGTAAATTGCCGCGCAGACCGACGCCGATTGATATTGCTGAGGCGATTACAGTCACGCGAGCCGGGCAATTTTTGGCAGTGCGGCTGGGTTTGACGCCGAATTTCTTGCGCAATATTTCCGTCGACGATCCGGATCGAACGGAGCAGATTTGGAAGGCGGCGATTGAAATTTGGCAGAGCACGGAAAGTCCGAAGATTACTAGCGCGGTTTTGGCAGCGGCGATAGTAAAGCAATTACCACAGCACGATTCTTTGTTGGCGAATATGAAGATCGATTTTCATGATATCGAGGAGACTATTCGATGGTACGAGCGAATCAAGGCGCTGATTGACCAATATAAAGAGAAGCCGCTAAATACGGGCGGAATTGCTAGGGATTGGTCTTTTGGCTATACGCCACTGCTGAGTCGATTTGCTCAGAATATTAGCGTCAGTGTATCTGGCGGCGCGTTTACAACTAAGTTGGCTGCGCACGAGGAAGCGTTGGGGCAGATGCTTAAAACGTTTAGTTCTGGTGGGCGGCAGAATATTACGCTGGTTGGTGCTGACGGTGCGGGAAAAAGTACTGTCGTGTCGGCATTTGCGGAAATGCTGATTGATGGGCATCGAGGCGTTCCTGGTTCGCTGATGTACCAGCAGGTTTTTATGCTGGACGCGTCGTCGTTGATCAGCGTAGCGTCGGGTCGCGGGGAATTGGAGAATCTAGTCACGATGATTTTGAACGAAGCTTTTCTGTCGAAAAACGTGATTTTATGTCTGGACAATGCGCAATTATTCTTCGAAGAAGGCGTTGGTTCGGTTGACCTGAGTAATGTGCTATTGCCAATTCTGGAGGCGGGTAGACTTAGGACGATTTTAACGATGGACGATCAGCGATTTTTGCAAATCTCCCAGACTAAGCCACAGCTTGCTCACGCTTTGAACACAATTGCAATTCAGCCGTCAAATGAACCCGAAACTATGAAAATCATGCGCGATCAATTGGTTTTATTTGAGGCGCAGCACAAAGTGACATATATGTATCAGGCGCTGGCGGAGGCATATCGTGTTGGTGATCGTTATGTTCAGGACTTAGTAATGCCAGGTAAGGCGTTGAAAATTTTGGAAGCGGCGGCAAGTTATGCGAGTGGCGGGCTGGTGACCGCGCAATCTGTGGATGATGCGATTGAAAAGACTCTTGGCATAAAAATTTCAGTAGCGTCTTTGAGCGATGAAAAGGAAAAATTGTTAAACTTGGAGTCATTAATTCATCAGCGAATGATCAATCAAACGCGAGCCGTGACAGTTGTTTCTGACGCTATTCGCCGCGCGCGCACAGGTGTTAGAAATCAGAATCGACCGATTGGCGCATTCCTATTTCTTGGTCCGACTGGTGTTGGCAAAACAGAGCTTTCGAAAGCTTTGGCGGATGTTTATTTTGGCGGTGAAGGCAATATGATTCGCTTGGATTTGAACGAATTTGTCAGGCCGGATGACGTGGCTAGGTTAATTGCGGATGGCGCGCGAGATCCAGGGAGTTTGACTGCTCAAGTTCAGAAGCGACCGTTCTCTGTCGTGCTTTTGGATGAAATTGAAAAGGCTCATCCTCAGGTTTTGACGACACTTCTGCAGCTTTTGGATGAGGGAATATTGCGTGACGAAAATAACCGAGAAATTAGTTTTCGCGATACGATTGTAATTGCGACGTCAAATGCTGGCGCGGATAGAATTCGTGAATATATTGAGCGGGGCTATCAATTGGAACAATTCGAGCAGATATTTATCAACGAGCTGATTAATGCCAATTTATTCCGCCCAGAATTCTTGAATCGTTTTGATGAAATTGTTCTGTTCCGTCCGCTAGGAAAAGAGGAGTTGCTGCAGGTTGTTGATTTGATTTTGGCGGGAGTTAATAAGACTTTGGCGCCGCAAAAAATTCAAGTTGCGGTCGAGGAAGAAGGTAAGAAATTGTTGGTCGAGGCTGGCTATGATCCAAGATTAGGGGCTCGTCCGATGCGCCGCGTCGTCCAGCGAGCTGTCGAGAATACCGTCGCCAAGCAAATGCTGGCGGGAACTGTCGCGCCTGGCTCAACTACAATTATCACCGCTGATCAAATTCGCCAAATTTTAGGTTCGCAATCCGCGCAAATATCGCCAGAGATTCAGAACCCGCCATTGAATAACGATATATATGATGTTGATAAATAATATAAGGCGGTGATCTAAGTTTTATTTTTTATCGTATGGAATTTCTGTATATGTGTTTAGGTCTATAGTGGCGGTTGGACCGTGCCATACGTCGAATAATGTTTGAACTAATTTTATAAATAGGTTAGTATTGTACTCAATCCATATAGACGCTTTATTTGTGTCTTGATTAGCATCTATAACGACAGTGTTTCCAATGGAGATATTGTCGTTTGAATCGTTAATTTTAAAACTAAAATCTGATTTTTTAACTATATCTTTTATATCTGACGACGGCGATACAGTAACGATCCTAGATCCGTCAGGTCTATCGTAAATCCCTTTTACTCTAGCGGTAAAGCAGATACTATTTTTTCGTTCACAACCTTTATAGTCTCTATGGGGGAGTCCAGATTTAGCGGGAATGAAAAATGATAATGCAATCAGAATTGTAGCTAATACAGTAAACTAGATTTTATTTGTATTATTTATATTTTTATCCATAGCTTAGAGTCCTAGGTCTGTGAAGTCTGGTTTGTATTTAGATAATATGTCATTTCTTTTATTTATTATGTCCGTTGTATCTTGATTATTTTTTTCGATATACCTAGTGTTTGACTCTATTAAATCCAGCCAGCTGTCAACATCGTTATTCATAAGAGTATCTCTGAGCTGGATATTTTTCCGGACGGAACACCTGAAGGCGGCATGTAATTCATCTGTCAATTGAGCGACTGCTATTTTTTCTTTTTTGGGCAGAGAATATCTATTTATAGAATTTGTATCTAATATAATTCCATTTTTAACTTCTTTCTCTAGCTCTTGTATTGTATAGACGGTATATCTAAAATATATCCAATTATCATTTAATACTGCCGAGCTACAATGCATATCCCAATTGTCGATATCTTTAACAAATCTAACAAAGACCTCGTTATCGCCGCTAAACGAAAGGGCAAAGCCGAGTAAGCTGCCAATAATAACTCCTATTCTTAATCCGTCAACCGAAATTAAGGTTAGTGCGCAAATTGTTATTGCCGATAGCAACACTCTTCCCAGAATTACTCTCCTTATAAAGATCCTCCTTATCTCTGCAGGATAAATAATTACTTTTATTGTAATCATTTTTTTAAGAAAAGGTATCTGCCTAAAAACTGTAATAGCTACGTTCATTGTGAGATTTGTAGCCAAAATAAAGCCTATAATAAAACCAATTACATTTAACGCTGTATGCATCGTATCTTTATCCCTTATTTAGCTGCTGTAAATAATATATTTATACATGTTTGTTGAAATTATACCAGAAATAAATAATTTAGTATAAATAAGCGTAAAAATAAAAATACTCACCAAAAAGTGAGTGTTTTGTCAATTATTGGTACACCCGGCAAGATTCGAACTTGCGACCCCTTGGTTCGAAGCCAAGTACTCTAATCCGCTGAGCTACGGGTGCGTATGAAGTTATTATATCATAGATGACGGCTGAGTAAAATGATATACTATACGTATGGATGTTATGACTAATATATCACTGAAACAATATACAACTATGAAATTGGGAGGTGAGACTCGCTATATGGCGACAGCGGATTCTGCTAGTGATGTTGTGTCGCTATATCGTAATGCCCGAAAGGAAAATTTGCCGATTTTTGTGTTGGGCGGTGGCAGTAATGTGATTACACATGACGAGGTTTTTGAAGGAATCGTACTGTTGAATAAGATCAAAGGTTTTGAGGTTATCTCTGAAACTGACGAAACAACTGATGTAAAAATTGGTGCGGGCGAAGTCTGGGACGAGGTTGTTGAGAGGGCTATTGGGCTTGGACTTCAGGGAGTTGAGGCTATGTCGGGAATTCCCGGAACGGCTGGAGCTGCGCCGGTTCAGAACGTTGGGGCGTACGGTCAAGAAATTGCCGACACGTTGATCAGTCTGGAAGCTTACGATTCAAAAACCGACACAATCGTAACTATTTCCGCTGACGAATGTGATTTTTCTTATCGAAATAGTATTTTTCGCGACAAGGAAAAAGGGCGATATTGCATTCTGAATATTACTCTGCGACTAAATAAATCAGAGCCGAAACCGCCATACTACGCTTCTTTGCAGAGATATATTGACGAGAATGATATTCGTGAGGTTAATTTGTCAGTGATTCGCGTGGCAGTTCTTAATATTCGTTCAGAAAAATTGCCAGACCCAGCGGAATTGCCAAGTGCAGGTTCTTTCTTCAAAAATGCGCTGGTTGAAAAATGGAAATTGGAAGAATTGCAAAAAGAATATAGCGACATTCCAAATTATGCAATGTCCGATGGAAGATATAAAATACCGACAGGTTGGTTGATAGATAAGGCTGGCTTAAGGGGTTATCGCAGTCACGGCATGCGAGTTTACGAAAAGAACGCGTTGGTGCTCGTGAATGATTCGGCAACGGGATATGATGATTTAGCGGCGATTCGTGAGGAAATTATACAAATTGTCTTTGACAAGTTCGGTATAAAAATTGAGCAAGAGCCGTTAGAACTTTCCTGATAATAAGCATATGCTTTTTTGTAGATTTGCGCTACAATATTGATATGAATCGTGGATCGGGTGGTTATACGATAATTGAATTGGCGGTAGTTATTGTGGTTGTGTCGATTTTGGCTGGAATTACTTTGGTTGGTGGTGATAGGTTTTTAAATCGAACTAGAGATGAGCGTCAGCGCGCCAATGTTGCCACATTATCTCTGAAGTTGGAGCGATATTATAAGTACAATAGTGCCAGTCGTATCGGTCATGAATATCCATCATGCAGAGACTTGATTAAAAATTTTACGTCTATTGTGGGTGATGATTCGTTGAAAAAAGAAATGGTTAAGTGTAATCGGAGCGACTGGGCTGGCGGAAATCACGGCGAGTTATTGTATGAGGCATCGAACATAGATGATGGAGATTGTACGAAGCCGGCTTCTGGTCCTATAGCTGACGTAGTGGCGGCAACTTGCACTAAATATAGCATTATTTATAGAGAGCGTTTGACGGGAATAGAAAAAAAGGTGGATAGTATATGGCGCGATTAATGAAAAATAGTGATGGCTTTACTATAGTTGAAGTAGCGGTTACTTTGGTTGTTATTGGTATTTTTTCGATAGTTATTTTAATGATGCAAACCCAGGTCAGCAATATATCTGTCTTAGAAGTGCAGCACACGAAGGCTAGCTATTTGGCATACAGCAATATGCGTAAGTATGCAAACGACTCTCCTCCTACGTGGTTTGAGTGTGTAGCACCTCCTCCGAGTACTAGAACCCCGGGCTCCGTATATTCGGTTATGAAGAGTATAGGTAGAGTTGATGGATTGCCGGGAATGGTTAGACAGGAAGTGTATGTTTCGGCTCCATATGGATGTAAAAGTGGCACGGCAAGTTTTGGTATGCCAATTAAAGTAGAGTCTGTTGTAGAGTATGGATTGCCAAGTTCTGGCGCCGGCAGTGGAAGAAAGGTTACACATGCGACATACGCAGCGTTTTAGAGAAAGTGGGTTTACTATAGCCGAGCTGGCGATGGTCATAGTGATTATTGCTATGATTGTCGGCGTGTTTAGCCAGATGCTAATTTCGGCAAACCAAAGCGCATCCATAAGTAAAGCAAGAGTTGATATTAATCGTAGTCTTCACAATTCTATGGATACAATTGAAACTGACGTGAGACAAACTTCGCGTTTTAAGGTGAGCGGTTACGACGGATATGATACGTTCGCTAAAGACAGGAGTTTCTCTGGCGCGAGCCAAGTATGGACGTATAATAGGAATACTTTGATATTATTGCAATATGCTACTACTATGGGTCGTGGTTCCGATACTCGAGAAATTGTCTATTTAAGAACTCCCAGGTTTGACTGTGCGGCGAATAAAACTCAGCAGCCAAAGTATAAGAAGATAGTAATTTATTTCTTAAAAGACGGCCAGTTGCATCGTCGTACTGTGTATAATGATTTGATAGACACTTACGGCAATCCGTATACAGGAGCTCCTGCTAATTATTTCTGCATGAATAGTACGGATGCCAACAAGTTTAAGAGCCGTGCTATGAAAGTTCATCAAGATTCAATTTTAGCGACGGGCGTTTCGGAATTTAAGGTGGACTATTACGAGGGAGATATTTTGGTCGCTGATCAATATAGCGCACCTGCGACGTCATTAAGAGTTTTAGATGCGGCAAACGGTATAAAAGTGACCTTAAAAATTCAATCTCCGAGTGGACAAGTTTCTGATTCGCAAACATTAATGATACGAAAGATAAATAACCTATGATTCGACAAAAAAATGGCTATTCTTTAGTTTTAATTGTCTTGATGAGTACTTTTATTATGGCTGTCTTGGCGGGCTCTATGAGAATTGTTACTCAATCGTATATTTATTCTCAAGAAGAATATTATTATAAGTTAGCCCAAGAAGCGGGCGAGGCGGGTACGGCGTATGCCAACGCTTGTTTGGATTCAAATAACACTGAACAATCATGGGGGTCTGTTGCTGGCGGTATTGGCCCATTGCGCCCGGAAACTAACTGTAAGGGCGCTACGGCTTTTTATGGCAATAAATATGTTTTTGAAAATAGTAGGTTGCGAACTACGTTTGAAGTCGGCAATTTGGAAGCGTCAACCAAGGGTGCATCGTCTGGTGTGGCTTTATCGGCCGCCACTGCTCAGATTTCATCGACTGGTCGAGTTGAACTTATAAGCGGTGGAAGCGTTGTAAAAACTTATACTGCTATTGTCAAAAAGGCTGTTACTTGGCCGGCAGATCTTAATGCTGCGCGTGTTGTTAGTGGTACATTTCGTACTTGTGCTCTTATGTCTAATAATGTTTGGTGCTGGGGGAATTCGAATAACATGGGAACGTTGGGAGATGGTTTGCAGAAAAATGAGGCTAATGTTCCAGTGAAGGTACGGCAAGTAGGTGATATGAAATATGGGAAAATTATTGATATATTTACAGCACAATTCCATAGCTGTGTCTTAACTGAGCTCAGCGGTGTAAGGAGAGTGTATTGCTGGGGAAGTAATGAAGAGGGACAGCTGGGCAATGGACAGTATGGAGCTCATAAGTATTCTGCTGTTCCGGTTGAAGTCGGCGGGGATATTGTCGGTAAAAATATTACAGCGATCGGTGGTACGGGTGATGTGTCCTGTGCAATTGCTGACGGTAAAATTTATTGCTGGGGGAATAATTATGAGGGAGAATTAGGTCATAACGCACCTCGTCATCCGACTTTATCTCCAGATCCAGTACCTGTTGCTACCGGAGGTGATCCATATTGGAGATTACAACCCGGATATAAAGCAGTTAAACTATCAACCAGTGGTAGCCGATCTCAAACTATGTGTGCCATTATGGATACGGGAATTGCGTATTGTTGGGGACAGGCTATATTCGGGCAGACTGGAAGTACGGCTTTTTCTCCTCATTATAACTACGGTCGGCCTGTTCGCGTTACTGGAATATCCAACGTTACTGATATATCTCAAGACGGATATTCGTATGAGGCTACACACCTTGCGTCTCATTATTCCCGAGCTACTCACGTATGTGCAATTGCCTCAGGGAAGGTTTATTGTTGGGGTGGCGCTGAAAATGGACAGTCCGGAGCTAGTGCTTACGACGACCTAACCTATAAAACATATGTAGTTCCTAAAGAAGTTAAGGGTTTGCCAGGAGTGCCGAAGCGTGTTGCTGTAGGGCTTGGTCATTCGTGTGCCTTAGTGGAGCTTTCTGGCGGTAAGCATAAAGTGTATTGTTGGGGAGGGAATGAATTTGGTCAGTTGGGTGAGAGTGCGAATAAGGGCTCGAGCTCTCTGCCATATTCGAGAACTCCTCGACCGGTGTATGTTGGCACAAATGGTCTTCCTCCGTCAGAAGACGTAGTTACTTTGGCTGCTGGAGCGAACCGTGGTTGTGCAATTATGACAAATAAGCGTGCATATTGTTGGGGGTTAAATACAGATGGACAAATCGGCGATGGTACGCATGAAAATAGATTTAGTCCAACAGAGTCTTTATTCTTACGTCCAACACAGAATCGATACATATATTAAAAAAACGCTTGCGCTTTTAAAAACGTTGTAGTATTATCAAGTTACAAATCAAACTAACAATTTAGGGGGCACATTATCGTGACTACAAAGAATATCAAAAATCAAGGTTTTACACTAGTTGAGCTTTTGATCGTTATCGTGATCATCGCAATTTTGACAGTTGTTTCTTTGGTTGCATACAACGGTTTGCAAAACCAAGCAAAGACATCTGCTGCTAAATCTGCTGCTGACGCTGTCGCTAAGAAAGCTGAGCTATACAACACAGCAGAGAGCAAGTACCCAGCTAACTTGGCAGCCTTAACAGATGCTGCTCATTCTGGCGAACCATACTACCTGGATGTAAAGACAGTTAATGAGCCTGCTACCGGTACTACTCTTACTGCTGGTACTGCTCCTAAAGAAGCTAACACTATTGAGTATAAAGTATGTTCAGGCAATAAGGGTGCGCACGTTAAGTACTACAACTTCTCAAAGGACACTGTAGAGGAGCGAACAGTCGGTACTGGCTGTTAATCGGCTAAGTATGTAATAAAAAACTCCGGCGTTATGTCGGAGTTTTTTTATGCGCGGGTTTATATTAAATATCGCGTAGAGTATGGCAGAATTCTACTACTTCTTTGCGTAGCTCAGCCAACTCATCGTCATTATCGCGATTATCTATTGACCGCTTCATCCATTCCGCGATTTTTTCCATGTCGTCTTCTTTGGCACCTCGCGTCGTGACAGCTGGCGTACCTAAGCGAATGCCGCTTGGTCTAAATCTTGGTAGGGGATCGTCTGGAATTGCATTAGCATTCAGTGTCAGACCGATTTTATCCATGGCGATTTCCGCTTCCTTGCCATCAATACCGAAGCTGCTGTGAATATCTGCCAGAATCAAATGGTTGCTAGTGCCGCCAGTTACCAGCTTAAAGCCGCGTTTTTGCAATTCTTCCGCCAGTCTTTTTGCATTTTTGACAATTTGCTCGGCGTAATCTTTGAATTCTGGCTGCAAAGCTTCACCAAACGCTACAGCTTTTGCGGCGATAGTGTGCATGTGCGGTCCGCCTTGTGTACCAGGGAATACCGCTCGATCAATCAACGTAGGCAAATTCTCGAGAGTTTTTTCTGGTTTTTTCAATGGATTGCCAACTATTCCTCGACTAAGAATCAACCCGCCTCGTGGTCCACGTAGAGTTTTATGAGTTGTTGTGGTAATTACATGAAAGCCATAGTCGAACGGGTTTTTGGCAACGCCACTAACGATTAGTCCCGCGATGTGGCTCATATCCGCCATTAGCATAGCGCCGACCTCATTGCCAATTTCGGCAAATTTTTCATAATCTAGCTCTCGTGGATATGCCGAAAATCCCGCCAAAATTATCTTTGGTTTGTGTTTTAAGGCCAATTGACGAATTTCTTCATAGTCAATTTCGCCAGTGTCGATATTTTTTATGCCGTATCGAATGAAATTGTACTCTCTGGCACTACGAGTGACCGGAGCACCGTGCGTAAGATGTCCGCCGTGAGCCAAATCCATAGCCAGAACAGTATCGCCAGGCTCGCACCAAGCGTAATAAACCGCCTCATTGGCCTGCGCGCCAGAATGCGGCTGGACGTTAGCGTGATCTGCTTTGAAAAGTTTCTTAGCACGGTCAATCGCCAGCTGCTCGACTTGATCAGTGTTTTCTTGTCCGCCGTAATAGCGTCGACCAGGGTAGCCTTCTGAATATTTATTGGTGAAAACGCTACCGAGCGCCTGAAGCACATCTGACGAAACGTAATTCTCGCTAGGAATTAATTCCAGGCCGTCCGTTTGGCGTTTTTTTTCTGCTTTTATAAGTTCTTCAATTTGCTTGTCTTTCATGACTAAACCTCCATTAATACTTATTATATCATTGCTTATATATATCATTAGTGATATAATTTACGCATGATAAAAGACAAGTATCTTCAAAAAATCGGCAATTTAATCGCTGAGAATCGTCAAAAACAAGGTTTGACACAGACGCAATTAGCTGAGGCGATTGGCACGTCACAAAGTGCTATTAATCGTATTGAAAACGGGGGTCAGAATATTAGCATTGAGATGATTGCTCGAATTAGTGAAGTGCTTAATAACAATATTGTGACCGTAAATCATTCCGGAAAAATGAATTTTAAGGTAACTGGCGGCAAAAAATTGTCTGGTGAGATACAGGTTAAGACTAGTAAAAACGCCGCAGTGGGCCTTCTCTGTGCGAGTTTGTTGAATAAGGGAAAAACGACGCTTAGGAAAGTGGCGCGAATTGAGGAAGTCAACCGAATTATCGAGGTTTTGAATTCGATTGGTGTTAAAACTCGCTGGTTGGACGGTAGTGATCTTGAGATCGTGCCGCCAGCGCGCTTGAGGCTTGAAGATATGGATATTGCTGCGGCGAAGAGAACTAGGACGGTAATTATGTTCCTTGGTCCGCTACTACATCAATATGACGATTTCAAATTGCCGTTTGCTGGTGGCTGTAATTTAGGGAAGCGCACGGTTGAGCCGCACCTTAGCGGTTTGAGGCATTTTGGAATGAACGTCACGGCGGAGACTGATTATTATCACGCAAAAACTGATGTTAATTCTGGTGATCGAACGATTTTGCTGACGGAGCGCGGCGATACGGTGACGGAAAATATTATTATGGCTGCGGCGTTGTCACCAAATACTACCATCATCCGTAATGCTAGCCCAAATTACATGGTTCAAGATGTTTGCTTCTTCTTGAAAAAGTTGGGCGTGAAAATTGAGGGAATTGGTACGACAACCTTGAAAATTACGGGCCGTAAACGCATTAGTAAAAATCTGGACTATTATCCGAGCGAAGATCCAATTGAAGCGATGAGTTTTATTGCGGCGGCTGTGGTGACGGATTCGGAAATTACTGTTCGCCGTGCGCCGATTGAATTCTTGGAGATTGAATTAGCGACATTGGCAGAAATGGGTCTTAAATTTGAACTCAGCAAGGAATATTTTGCTAATAACGGGCAAACTCGTTTGGTTGATATTAAATTGCAACGTTCCAAACTCAAGGCCGCCAAGGACAAACTTCACGCCTTGCCGTTTCCTGGAATTAATATGGACAATTTGCCGTTCTTGGGACTTATCGCGACGGTGGCTGAGGGGCGCACGTTGGTTCACGACTGGAGTTACGAAAACCGAGCAATTTACTTTACAGAGCTAAGCAAGCTGAATGCACAAATCGAGTTGGTTGACCCACACCGTGTTTATATCACTGGTCCAACAAAATGGAAGCCAGCCGACGTTGTTGCTCCGCCAGCGCTTCGTCCGTCCGTTGTGATACTTTTGGCAATGCTTGCTGCTCCAGGCGTATCGATTCTTCGCGATGTATATTCAATTAATCGCGGATACGAGGAATTGGCGGCGCGCTTAAATTCGCTAGGTGCTGATATTGAAGTGATTATTGAATAGGAATTCGCTTGATCTGCGGTTCTTTTTTAGGCTGGATTTGCGGTTTTGGAAAAATAAATTTGAGATAATCTTTCATCATTCGGGCGCCGGAAATAATTGGCAAGTAGTTGCTTAATTGGTGGCGGATATGTTTTTCTAACAATTGGTCATTTTTCAAAATAGCGGCAGCTTTATGCATGTTGACGTACAGAGATGAAACTTCGGCTTCATAGTTTCTCCCGGTAACCTCCAGGCAAGCGATTGGCTGGACATCGGCAACGCCGCCGTCGCTAGTGGAGATGAGGAGTTTCAAATTGGCGATGTCTTTCTCCCACGAAGTGCCGCACGCTTCTAATCCGACAATAGGAATATTTATCGAAGCATCCGAGCCGATTGCTAACGCTCGTCCCAACTCTTCATCATAATCTTGTATATAATGAACTCGCTCCTTGAGGACTGGATCGTTGTCGATCAATTTTAATACCTCGAGCAATTTCTGATACATTGTCACGTCGCCTTGGTGAACTTTTCCTGTCAGAATATAATGCGCGTTGTGGCTAATGAGAATTTGGCGCAATGAATCTGGGTTTTCAAACGGCATATAAGGTCGTTTGTAATTGGCGAATCTTCGCTTGAAATCGAATAATATTGCATTTTCTGGGATTTGTATGGATTTTCCGTACTGGTCTTGGCGACTTAATAGGACTCGATTCAATTCCTTTCGACCGAGTTTTTTCAAATACCTCAGATCCGCGCTACTCAGCGAGTCTAATTTTTCAGAAAAATCATTTGTGGGCAGCCCAAATTTATCGATAACACCGTGATCGCGATATGTTTGCAACGTTTCAGGTAGCACCCACGTTTCAAGATCTATTCCATTGGTAATGGCTTGAAATTTGACTTTGTCGTTGTTACGGTCGCGGAAATTTGCTACGCGGGCGTGCAGTTTACTTACGCCATTCTTCGCTTCAGTAAGTTCAATTGCCAAAAGATTCGGCCTCAGTCTGTCGTTACGGAATTGCTCCATTAGCCAGCAACGCACGGCATTGCTTTTTATATTTGGCAGAACTAATTTTTCAAATTGTGCACGATGAAATTCCGGTTCGGCCGCTTGAAGAAGCGTGTGGTTTGTATAAAGTGTATGCTTGCGAACGTAAATGATGGCCTCGTATAAATTCATTCCGTTAGCGCACAGCTCGTCTAGTCGTGCCAATGCGGCAAAAATCGTTGCAGTCTCATTAAGTTGAATAACGGCCGGCTTAATGCCGAGGAGTTTTAACGCTTTATAGCCGCCAAACCCCAGCGCTACTTCTTGGTATAATCTATGATCGCCAGATCCGTCGCCTTCGTACAATTGCCCAAAGTTCGGTTCTGAAATTGTAACAAATTGCGTTGAACCGAGCGTCTTCTTAAAAATGCTTAAGCTTGCATCTGGGAATCCGTTTGAACTTACGAAAACTTCGTCAATATATTCAAATCCGTAATCTTGAGGTGAAACGGATTCTGAAAACTCTTCTTGCGCGAGATCGGTGATTTTCTGGTGTGATTCGCTACGATAAAATGGCGTCACCACTACGAATGGAACTTCTAATTTTTCAGCTACACGTCGCGTGTCCGCTGCCAAAACTCCAAGTCCGCCGCCGCCTTTAATACCATTGGATTTATCATAAATCTCCATCGTCCAATAGACATATGGTCGGTTTTCAGACAATTGATGCGTTAAGCTGCTTCGTTCAATTACATCATAAAATTCGGACGCATCTTCAATATCATGCGGCTGGTATTTTGGCTTTTCTGTATAAATATATGGATCCATCGATGCCCTTTATGGATTGAAATTGTCTAACTTGGTGCGGGTGGGGAGAATCGAACTCCCATCTCAAGTTTGGAAAACTTGCATACTAACCGCTGTACTACACCCGCAAGCTTTTACTATTGTAGCAGAAAGATGTTATAATGTGAATACGCCCTGATAGCTCAGTTGGATAGAGCAGAGGACTTCTAAGCCTAAGGTCGTAGGTTCGAATCCTACTCGGGGCGCCATTTCATATAACTAATGGGGGATATATGGATGCGAACAAAAAGCCGCAAATGACGCGGGAAATGATGATTAGATTATCTGGCTCCTTGAGAAGATCAATTGATGGTTTTAAAGCGTATGGAATGACTGGTAGATCTCTGAAAGCTAATCGTAAAGTAAATTCGGAACGTCAATATATTAAAAAATACCAATCCTCGGCAGTGGTTGGTAGAGTAAGGCAAATTGGTACAGAGATTGGTGCGATGCCTCGATTGAGGAGTGCTAATGATCATGTTGATGCTGGTTTGTCTGGCGGGAATCGACGAGTTAATAGTTTGCAGAATAATAATGCTTTGTCGGGTGTAGATAACTCTCGCCAATCGTTTAACGCTAATCGAACTACTTTTCGTGAACCACCTTCTCGTGGGTATAATCCGTTTGGATAAGAAAATAACCTCACTTCAATGTGAGGTTATTTTCTTGGAGGGCCAGGAGGGGCTCGAACCCTCGACACCCTGCTTAAGAGGCAGGTGCTCTAACCAGCTGAGCTACTGGCCCACGATTTCATTATACAACAATCAACAAAAATGTCTACCGTTTTATTGAAAATAATTTATTGGTGTGAACAAATTGTTGTAAAACTTGGGGCGAATGATGGGGTTCGAACCCACGACCTCCGGAGCCACAATCCAGCGCTCTAACCAGCTGAGCTACATCCGCCATAAACCAAGTCCCTCAAATTATAGCACACACTATATCTGTACTCAAGATGGTAAAATTGCTATACTTAATGACAATGAGAGAACTAAATGGCTCAGAATTAGCTGGATTTATCAAGGAGCGCCAGGCGAAACAGGTGCGAGCTTTAAGGCAGGCTTGGCATATTAATCCTCGTTTGGCAATTGTTACCGATGTCGAAAATCCAGTTATTGAAACGTACATGCGTTTGAAACAGAGATATGGCGCTGATATTTTGATTGACGTGGAGATTCATCGAGTCCCTGCGGGCGGAGCTTTGGAGGTGATTCAAGAATTGAATAATCGAGACGATGTTCAAGGAATAATTTTGCAATTGCCGATTAGCAATCCTGAGCAGACTGAGGAGTTACTCGAGAGTATTAGAGAAGATAAAGACGTTGATGGTCTGCGTAAAAAGGCGATTTTTCAGGCGGCCACACCAACGGCTATTAGTTGGCTGCTGGCTGGATATGGCGTTGATTTGAAGGGCAAGAAAGTTGCAATTGTTGGGCGAGGTCGTTTGGTCGGCGCTCCTCTTGAGAAGATATGGCTAAAGTCTGACGTCGATGTGACGGTTTTTGAAAAAGGTGACGATTTATCTCAATTGATAAATTACGATATTATCGTGTCGGCGACTGGAGTTCCGGGGCTGATTAAAAGCCAAATAGTCAAGGCCAAGGCGGTTGTTGTTGACGCGGGAACTGCTTCGGAAAATGGAAAAATTGTTGGCGACGTATCTGAAGAAGTGCGTCAGCGCAATGATGTAATTATTACACCAAAAAAAGGCGGAGTTGGTCCGTTAACGGTTTCTGCGCTGTTTGATAACGTAATTACTGCTTGTTTAAAAATCGCTAATCAATCAAAAAACTAGGCAGTTTTTATGGCGGATTTGACCTGTTCGACAACTTGGCGCGGTGTGAGATTTGCTTTTACGATGTAGCTATGAATTCCTAATTTCTTCAAATCGTGCGGCGCTTCTTCTTCGCCGAGGTTGGTAAGGACAATAACAGGGATGGTTTTTCCCCAATCTTTAGACCTAATTCGCTTTAAGGCTTCCGCGCCGTCCATTTCCGGCATTTGTAAATCTAGCAAAATAATATCTGGCTGAAACTTCTCGACTACTTCTATGCCAATTTGTCCGTTGGCGGCCAAGCGAACGTCAAACCCGTCCGACTCGAATTTCATTCGGTACATCTGGCTGATGGTTGGGTCGTCTTCAATGATAGCGATTTTTATCATGCTCTAAGTATATCATATAAATTATGTTATAATTTTTGGCATGGAAAACTTTAGGAACGAACGGTATATTGCAGAAGCGGGTGATTTTCTTAATGGAGTTGATCATGAAGCTAATGAAAAATTAAACAAGGAAATTGCGGATCTTAGGAGTGAGGGATGCAGGGTTAAAATTGGAGAAAAGACCGATCCTGCATACAATAATCCAGATAAAATTCGGAGCGTATACAATTATCTAGAACAAGGCGATGCAAAGTTAAAAGAGGTTCGTAAATATTTTATTCATAAAAATCTAGCCACCGCGGCAATTGCGAATGTTTTAGATAAAACTCCTTTTGTGAAGATGGGCAAGTGGGGTGAAAAAATAGATTCATATCTGGAGATTTTTCGCGATAAGTTATTGTATGGTAAAGATCAGACCGATTCGCAGCCATGGCACAATCAGCGAGGTTCCGCACTGACGTTTTTGACAATTTCTGAAGCTGAGGACTTAAGTGTTTTTGGTAAAAATGGCGAAATATTGTCAGGAGGTAAATATCCGAGCATGAGTGGTCCGCTGGATGAGTCGGTATTTAATGAGAAGATTAATGGCTTGCCGCTGACAGAAGTTATGATTCAAGATAAAATCAACAACGGCGTGGATAAAGCGACGGCTATTGAAGAAGTAGAGAAGAGAATTAGTGAAGTCCGAGAGTTTATCCAGGCGCCGGTGACGGAGGAGTTTTCTAACGTCATTCGGCATTGTGCGGATTCGCTTGGCATTCGTGAGCGAGTGGAAACAGTGAATGGTCTATCGATTAATCATTTGAAGAAAGTGGCAGAAAACGAGAATCGTTCAATTGACGATATGTTGGTGATGAGTTTTGGCTGCGGAACGGGACTGGCAACTTTGAAGATGCTGAAAAAACTTAAGGATGAAACGGGCGAGGCGCCAACGGTTATCCTGTTAGATCAGGATCCGTTGTCTCTAGCGGCGGCGCAGAGCTTAGCTAAGAAATGGAATTTGGAAGATAAGATTGAAGTTCATTGTGAGCGATTATTCAGCAAGCTTGGCAAGCCTTTGAGTTTGGAGGGAGTTTTGGGCGATCGTAAACTGGATATTGCGGAAGATTCTGGCTTGCGAGAATATCTGCCAGATGGCGTTTATAAGCAATTGACGCGAGAATCATTGAAGTTTTTACGAACCGGTGGACTAATGATCACTGGCAATATGAACGTAAATCGCCCACAAAAAGAATTTTTGCATGGACTAATGGGATGGGTTCCAAAAGTGACGATGCGTTCAATTAAAGAAGGCTTTGAATTGCTCCAAAAATCTGGCATATCAAAGGAATCTATCGAAGCTACTGTTACTGCGAGCGGCGTTTATACGGTTTTTGCGATTGAAAAGTAGAATAAGATGCTATAATAAGCATTAGTATGATGATACGAGCATTAGTGCTAGGATTGGTTGCGTTAATGGCGCTAATTTTGGGTGTGCTTGTACTTAAAAAGTCGAAGCGACGCCACGATGCGAAGCATTGGTTTTTTCTGGTTTGTCTATGTTTGGCTGTGTGGTCAGCTGGACTTGAGGTGTTTTCTTTGGCAGACAATGGTGTAGTATTAGACACTGCATCCAGATGGTTTTATGTCGCTTCGGCTGTTTTTTGTCCTGCGTTGGCTATTTTTACTACAAAATCATTTCTCCCATCGACAAAATCGACAAAGAGTTTTATTTGCGCGTCTAGTATACTAATAACGATTTTTTCGCTGTATATTATTTTGGTGCCTGAATTTATTATTAATACATCAGAAATCGTCACTCCAGTAGATTTTTCTCGAATTCCGATTCATGCGGTCAACTATGTTATTTTTGCAACTTTTTTCTCGGTATTCTTCTTAATTTCTATGTGTTTTGGGCATATAGCGTGGCGCAAATCAGATCCTGTTCGACGCAAGCAAGTCGCGATTTACATGATTGGTTTGTTGATATGTAGCATTCCTGGCTTTGTAGTAGATCTGTTTCTTCCGGCACTTGGTGATTATCGATATATATGGATTGGTCCAATTGCTACGATTATTTTCTTGTTTGCAATTATGTATAGTATCGTCAGATACCGATTGATGGACGTAAAAATGGCGGTGGCTCGAAGCGTTTCGTATATGTTGCTATTAATCGCACTAGCTGTCGTTTACGTGATTTCTGCATATGTCATTTCAATTTTGGTTTTCCAGCGCAGCCTGACGGTTGATAGCCACGTAAATCTCATGAACATGATTTTGGCTATGGTTTTGGCTGTCGTATATCAACCAGTGAAGAAAATCTTTGATAAATTTACTGATAGGGTTTTTTATTACGGAGAATATGATGCCGATACATTTACGCGTGAGATTAGTAAAATATTAACCTATACGGCGGATCTGCAATTGCTAACTCGACGTGTTGGCAATTATATAGCGACTTCTCTTAAGGCGGAAAAAGTGGCGTTTTGCATTCCGGAAAAAGGAATATACGGTCGAGCGGGTCGGCGACGAATATCTGTTGTCGAGGAAGATGTTCACAGGATTATGGATTACTATTATAAGAATTGTAGTTTTCCGGAAGTTATTTTGGCGAATCAAGTAAAAGATCCAGAGCTGAAGAAACTTTTGGATATTCATCGCACGAAAATTGTTATGCCACTGCTGCATCAAAATCAAGAAACGGGAATTCTATTTCTGGGCGATCATAAAAGTTTGGGATATAGTTCTCGCGATATTGAAATGCTGGAATCGATTGCTGGGGAACTGGCTGTGTCGATTCGAAATTCTTTGTCATTGGAAGAAATTAATGAGTTGAATAAAAGTTTGCAGCGTAAAATTGACGAGGCGACGAAAGAATTGAGGTTCAGTAATCGACAGCTTCAGCGACTGGACGAGGCGAAGAACGAGTTTATTTCTATGGCCTCACATCAGTTAAGAACACCGTTGACTAGTATTAAAGGTTATCTGGATATGATGCTGGAGGGTGATTTGGGGAAGATTACACCGACGCAACGTGCAGTTCTTAGAGAGGCGTTTTCTTCGAGTGAGCGTATGGTGAGGCTGATTAATGATTTTCTCAATGTTTCTAGGCTTCAGACTGGTAAATTTAATATTGATAAGCAGAAGATAGACGTTGCTCAAATTCTTCGGGATGAAGTTGCTTTGCTTAAGGTTGTAGCTGATCAGAGATCTGTCGAAATGGACCTAAAGATTGATAAAAAAGTTCCATTGATTACGGCTGACTCTGAGAAGATTCGTCAAGTTATGCTGAATATGATCGACAACGCTATTTACTATTCAAATCCACACAAAAAGGTAATAATTTCTCTGAAAAATAGTAATGGCGCGATTGAATTTATGGTGAAAGATTCGGGAATTGGTGTGCCAAAATCAGAACAAGCAAATTTGTTTGGTAAATTCTTCCGCGGCACAAATGCCAGAAAAAAGCGGCCAGACGGCACTGGCGTTGGCTTATTTTTGGCGAGGAAAGTTATTTTATCGCACGACGGCGAAATGATCTTTGAATCAGAAGAAGGAAAAGGCAGTACCTTTGGATTTAAGCTGCCAGTTCGTTAACGGAATAAACTCAGTATTCCAGAAATAACGATAATTAAAACAACTGCAACGAGTACCGCCATACCAATGGTGCGAATGAGCTTTTTCCGATCGAAAAACCATTGAGATAATTTGGAGCGATTCGTTGCTGTAATCCTTGTTACCTTTGGTCGCTGAGATGTCGCGTCCATTCCAGAATATTTTTTATTGCGCTTTTTCTTCTGCTTTGTCATGGAAATATTATACATTAATAGATAACGGCGGAGAAGTGGCTGATTTGCTATAGACAATTCGACAATAATTTGTTATGATATCTGAAGTCGTGGCCTTATCGTCTAACGGTTAGGACACCAGGTTTTCATCCTGGCAATCCGGGTTCGATTCCCGGTAAGGTCACCATCAAAGGACTTATCGTCCATCTGGACACGAAACAGCTCGTTTACCTCTGGTAGCGGGCTATTTTTGTGAGTTCCAAACTTTATTTCATCGTAAGTTGGAATTTTATTGAAGGTGGCAGCGAAAAAGGTGGCTTTTCGCAGTGTATTACAGAGGTCAAGTAGTAGTTCGGGCGGGTGTTCCAGAATATATTTGGCGTAGTGTTGACAATTAAAACACTGACGCACCTAGCCAAACCCACATCTAGTCTGAGTGCTTAGATCTAATCTTAAGACCTAACATGTGGTAAAATAAGCGTATTATGTACGCTAGAGATATTGATATACCGTTTTACGATATAACTAAAAAACTTCGTCTCATAAAACCCGATCCAAAATATGCTCCTGTAACTATACAATGGATTAGTAAAGATGAAGTTACGAAGTATCTTGGAGCTGATTTTTCAAAAATGACAGTAGAAGACGAAGTTAAGCACCTCGAAAATATGGTTGATGACGATGACCGTTATAGCTGGATGATTGAGTTAGACGGTGAAATAGTTGGGAATATAGAGATTAATGAAATCAAAGATCTTAGCCAAAAATACGGTGTAAAGACTGGTGCGTTCTGTACACTGATTGGGGACCCTAGTAATTGGGGGCAGGGTCTTGGTAGCTCCGCAAAGAAAGCTGCATCAAATTGGGCATTTTCCGAAGGAGGATTCGAGATGGTTGAGGCAAAGGCATATGTACAGAACATCCGAAGTTGGAGTGCTCTTGAAAAGCTAGGATATCATTACGAAGGGATTGAAAGAGGTGATGTAAATGGCGCTCCGGTAGAGTGGAAGGTATATACTCTCAAAAAGAAGGACTGGGAAGAACTTAACTGGTCGTTGAAATAGGCCTATGTTTAAGTGCGCAGATCGGCCTTATCCTGTTGGCTTGCCGCACCGTTCCAAAACCGTTTGCACTCGGTCAAATAACTGTTTTGAGACAATGCCTTTGTGCTTGCTCTCGTGCATTTCGCTTAAGTAGCGAAAGTTGTCCATGGTAAAACGGATTTGCCAGCATGTGCGCCACGCGTGCGCGGCACGGCTAAAATCATTTGGCTTTTGTCTCAAAATAGGTTCGAGATTGGGCGTAAAATCGCACCATAAAGAATGTTTGGAATAGCTCGCTTATTGTGGCGAGCTTTTTTCATTGTTGTTTCGTAGTTTCTTTGGCGGCGGACTCATTGTCAGTCTGAGACATCATTTCAGAATAGGCTTCAAGTATATCGCTCTCCTTATATTTCGGTTTATGTGAGCGTTCGATTGCATACCAGATTGTTACGGGTATCAGCAGGACGGTGTTTATGCAATATATAGTAATTGCGGCTTCTATGGACCCAACGATATTTATAAATACTCCAGTATAGAATAAAAAGAAAATAATTACAGTAGTTGATCCGAAAATAAAGAACAAAATTTTTGAGATAATGTATTTATCTATTTCTGGCATAATATTTATATTCTAGCATTAAGAAAATGGGTAGGCTAGTTTATGTGGTTATGTTGACCGTACGGATAGCTATCGGCTATAATAATGCTAATGGTAATTTTATATGGAATGTAATAATACGGGTATTCTAGTTGCGCAGGCTGATAAGATTGATAACCTTGATTCCAGACCGATCGCTATCAGGGCTACGAATGTAATCAAGAAGTATAAAGTTGGCAAGCAAATAATTAGAGCTATCGATGATGTTTCAGTAGACATTCACGAAGGTGAATTTGTGGCTCTTGTTGGTCCAAGCGGCAGTGGTAAAAGCACTTTACTGCATTTACTTGGTGGACTGGATAAGCCTACGTCTGGTGAGATTGTTGTAGGAGGGAAAAACGTTTCCAGTATGAATGACCGTCAACTGTCTAAGTTTCGCAACCAGACAATTGGATTTGTTTTCCAGTCGTTTTATCTGCAGCCTTTTTTGACGTTGCGCCGTAATATTGAAGTCGCTTCAATGCCTCAGCGCATGAGGCGGGCGGAGCGCAAGCTACGTATTGAATCATTAGCTCGACAAGTTGGTCTGTATGATCGACTAAATCACCACCCTCATGAACTTTCCGGTGGGCAGATTCAGCGCGCTGCTATTGCTAGAGCCTTACTCAATAGGCCGGCTATTATTCTGGCGGATGAACCAACTGGCAATCTGGATTCTGCCAACAGTCGCGATATTATTAGTTTATTCCAGCAAATTCGAGAGCAATATCATGCAACGATTATTATTGCTACGCACGATAATGAAATTGCCACCCAGGCTGATCGTGTCATTGCCCTAAAAGATGGGAGATTGTGTGATTAGGCTAGCCGATATAGTACTGTTGACTTATACAAAATTACGTGCTCGTAAAATACGTACATTTATTACGGTATTGTTGGCGAGTATGTTGTTCGGCGTCCTTATTTCAGCTTCCCTGATTGCTAATGGTCTCTTTCGTGGCATTGATTCGTTTCGTAAAGAGGGGTTGACTAGTCGTTACATCGTAAGTGTCACTAACGCACCATCAAATGTCGATGGGTTTTATAAGACTATTCGTGACCCTAATCTTATTGCCGAGGCGAAAAAACGCTATGAACTACTCGTTTCACAAAAAGCTACCGAGTCAAAGCGACTTAATCTGGAATATTCCTATATCAATGATCGGCCGCCGTATTCACAGTCTGCTGACGGTACTGTGCAGCTATCTATTAATGACCAAAACGGTATTACTGCTCAATTACTAAAAGAGAAATATAGCGCCATGCCGGCTTTTGACGATGCAAAACTCTCTCGTTTAGCTAAGGGATATGGTGCTATTAAATTTTTTACTGAAGAATTTTATAGTGTCAAAAAAGGCTCGGCACTAGTACCTCTTATTGATGGTAAAGAGTTGTTCTTTGACACTTCGGATGAAGCGGAGGTGAATGCTAATTATGAAAATCCTCCTGTAAATAGCTCAAGCATTGTTATCGCACCACCTGAAATTACAGATAATATTATGCTTCCTAACAATGCTGGCTGGAAGCCTGACGGGTCGAGTTTACCTATAATCTTGCCGCAAAATGTTATTGAGCGTTTACTGAAGCTGGAAAAGTTGCCGGCAAGTGCGAGTGCTGAGGCTAAATTTGGGCGCCTTAAAAATATTCGTGACAATATAACTAACTTGAGTTTTAAAATGTGTTACCGAAATAGCGCCTCGCTGGAGCTGATACAGCAGACCTTGCAGCAAAATAAAGAGATCGCAGCAAATCAAAATAACAAGGACTATAAAAAGCCAAGCCTTTTGTATGGACTACCCAATCCTACAACATGTGAAAATACTCCTATAATAAGCGACAAACGTACGGCAGAGGAGAAGAAGCAGGCGGCAAACCAAGAGCTGTTTGATACAAGATTTGGCAAAGAAACAACCGCTGTAAGCAAATTTATTACTTTTAAAGTGGTTGGTATGTCTCCTGGCGATAGTGAAGTGCTAAATCCAGAGCAGAAACAGCAGCGCGAGAAGGCTCGCACTACTAACGATATGATTTCTGGAGTATTACGCACGGAAGGTGTTGGGCAGGTTATACCGCGCTCACTATACGATAAGCTACCTAATAAAGCCGATTATGCTGATTTATTTACATATGAGCCACTTTATATTATGGGTAATGAGGATAATAAACATCGTTTTGTCGAGTTTGCAAATGCCAGTGATGCGCAAAAGTTTATAGATGAGCAGGGCTGTACTGTCCAGTATGATAATTCTTGTAAGCCGATTAGTCGTTTATATCAATCTAATTTGGCATTTAGTAATAGCGTTGCTTTGGATGATATGCAGAATACATTTAAGCAGTGGTCGGTCTATGCTATGCTGGTAGTTATAGTATTGGCTGCGCTTATTATGTGGATTACTATCAGTCGTACAATTGTGGATGATAGACATGAGACGGCGGTATTTCGTGCTATTGGCTTTAATCGTATTGATATCGTGTCGATATATATACTATATACGATAATTATATCTATATTAGTAGCTATGTTCGCTCTTGCTATCGGCTTTATCGGTGCGTATCTCCTGGATAAGCAATTTGCACCACAGCTTACGGCACAGGCGCAATATAGCTTTGGTTCTATTAATTCAAATAGAGTGATACGACTTATAGCCGTGGATATGCGACAGATAATCTTTATTGTAAGTACGTGTGTTCTCACAGGATTGTTTAGTGTTATGTTGCCGTTAATACGCAACATGCGTCGCAACCCAATTCGAGACATACGAGAGTTTTAATAGCTATTTTTATAATTTTACCTCAAATACTACTATTACGTGCGCCGATGCGGGATACGTCAGGACCTGTAGGATCGGGTAGCTCGCGAGAAGACCTGAGCCAAGTCTATAAACTGGCTCTTTTTTCCTGTCGAGACACTATGTTGTTGAGCTGCATTTTGCAATGGTGTATGTTAGAGGTCAGCTGTTTTTTTGTTTCTTCTGAATTTGCTATAGTTGATTTTATTAAAAGTATTCTCGATATTGAACAAGTATTATAAGTCTCCTTGGCGCCATTTTTCATCACTGTTATTTCGTGATATAATTTTAAAAATGAGCGATAATATATTTAAACGAACAAAAATATTAGCAACAATTGGGCCAGCAACGTTCAGCCAAGAAAAGGTTTACCAATTGTTGGAGGCCGGTGTTAATGGCATCCGTATGAACTTTAGCCACGGCGCTAACGAGGAGAGAATTGAGCAGATCGATTGGGTGCGCGCAGCTAGTAAACAGTTGGGCAAGCCTGTCGCAATTCTACAAGATTTGCAAGGTCCGAAGATTCGCTTGGGCGTTTTGAAAGATAACATGCTGAATGTTAAGGTTGGCGATATGCTGGTCTTGGATTCAGAAATTACTGAGCATGACGGCAGCTTCAATTTGCCAGTGCAGTACAACTTGGCAGAGAAGATGAAAGTCGGTGAGCCACTTTACATGTTTGACGGCAAGATCAGGACGGTTGTACGAGAAATTGTTAGTCCAACTGCAATTCGCGTAGAAGTTCAGAACGACGGTTTTTTGATGAGCCGCAAGGGTTTGAATTTGCCAGACACAGATTTTGGTGGCGATATTCTTACTCAGAAAGATATTAACGATTTGGAATGGGGCGCGAACCAAGATTTTGATTACGTTGCGTTGAGTTTTATTCAAAAAGCTGATGATATTATTGATTTGCGTCGTCGATTGACAGACCTGGGCTCGACAGCTAATATTATTGCCAAGATTGAGACTAAGTCTGCCGTTGATCCAGAGAATTTGGAGGAAATCGTTAAGGCTAGTGACGGTATTATGGTTGCTCGCGGTGACTTGGCGGTGGAAGCTGGTGCGGAAATTGTCCCAGTTGTACAGCGTCGGATTATTGCCTTGTGTCGTAAATATTGCAAGCTAGTAATCGTTGCAACACAAATGATGGGCAGTATGGTTGATAATCCAGAGCCAAGTCGCGCTGAAGTAAGCGACGTTGCCAATGCCGTAATCCAAGGCGCTGACGTAGTTATGTTGTCTGATGAGACTGCCAATGGTAAATATCCTGTTGAAACCGTTCGCGCAATGCGCAAGACTATTATCTACACTCAAGAACACAGTGAAGTAATGTTGGTAGAAAAGGCTGAAATGCGTGAAAAAACTGACGCGATTTTAAGCTACACAGCAGCTCAATTGGCAAGGAGAATTAAGGCTCGAGCTATTATTGCGGAAACACACACTGGCGCTACTGCAATTAACGTTGCCGCATATCGTCCGAACTTACCAATTGTTTGTGTGACTGAAGATGTGAAGACCGCGCAAAAGTTGGCGCTAAGGTACGCTTCTCGTCCATATGTTCGACCAAATGACCCAAATGCAGCAACTAAGCTAGCTGATGAGTTGAAGCAAGAAGGCTATTTCGGCACAGACCCAGTTACGGTTGTGCTTGTTAGTGGTCACAATCCAGAGCCAGGCAAAACCGACAATATCCAAGTCAAGACATTGTCATAAGGAGAATTTGGGTGGGCAGAAAATTTCCGAAGCAAACAATTCGCGACGTTGATCTACGTGGAAAAACTATTCTTCTGCGAGCAGATTATAATGTGCCACTAACAAAGCGCGGTCAGATTTCTGATGATCTAAGAATTCGCGCTTCGCTGCCCACGCTTCGATATTTGCTGGAGCAGAATTGTAAGATTGTTATCATGTCTCATTTGGGGCGACCAAAAGGTAATGATCCTAAGTTTAGCTTGAAAGTTGTCGCAGATCACCTATCCAAGTTGCTGAGTCGTCCGGTAGAATTGCTGGATGATTGCGTGGGCGAAGCTGTTCATCAAGCTGTTCGCCGCGCACCACGAGGCAGTATTCTTATGTTGGAGAATTTACGCTTTTATGACGAGGAGGAGGCTGACGATTTAACATTTGCCAAGTCAATTCAACGCGCTGTCCGAGCGGATTATTTTGTGCAAGACGGATTTGCGGTCGCACACAGGGCGCACGCCAGTACTCATGCGATTACATTGTGTGTTCCAGGGCTAGCGGGATTACTATTAGAAAAAGAATATGTAACTATCACCGAGGCGATGAATAAGCCAAAACGTCCGTTGGTTGCGGTTATTGGCGGCGCGAAAGTTAGCGATAAGATATTACTGATTAAGCGTCTTATTAAAAAGGCGGATCGGATTTTAATTGGCGGCGCTATGTCAAACACGTTTTTACATTGCCGTGGATTTAATGTCGGCAAGAGTGTGTTTGAGCCGGGAATGGAAAAGGTTGTCGCGGAAATTTATGATTTGGCGGCGGCTAAGGTTGGCGCAGAGAATGTTGACGATTTTTTGGTATTGCCGATTGATGTGGCGGTTGCGCCAGAGATTTCTAAGGATTTTCCTCGTCAAGAAGTTAATGTTGATAAAATAAAGAACTCGGATATGGCGCTGGATATTGGAAGTCAGACAATTGAGAGATTCACGAAAATACTGGCTGATGCAAAGATGGTTATCTGGAACGGTCCGCTGGGCTATGCTGAAATTGATAATTTTGCAATCGGTTCAGCGCGAGTGGCGCTAGCTATTGCCCAGAATAAAGGAGTTGTTTCAATAGTCGGCGGCGGAGATACAGCTGATTTTATATTGAAATGGGACGGACATGACGGTGCCAATTTTACCCATGTTTCCACCGGTGGCGGAGCTAGCATGGCCTTGATGGCTGGTAAAAAATTGCCTGGAATTGAAAGTTTACTAGACGCATACGGTTTGAGGTGATAAACTAAGCATAAGGATTATCTCATGAGAAAAAAGTTAATCATTGGTAACTGGAAAATGAACTTCAATATGCAGGAGGCTAGCTTATATTTGCATAAGCTGATGAACACGCTGCCATCGCATAGAGATGTTGAAGTGGTGCTGGCGCCTACTATTTTGACGCTACAGAGTTTGAGTTTACAAATTAATCGTCGAATCGCTAAGTTGGCGGCTCAGAATTGCTATTGGCGAGATTCGGGGGCGTACACGGGAGAAATTCCAGCGGCGCATCTTCGTGGAATTGCTGATTATGTGATAATTGGACATTCGGAGCGTCGCTATATTTTCATTGAAAGCGAAAAAGACATTCGGCTGAAAGTTCAGGCGGCAATTCGAAATCGTATTCATCCGATTCTGTGTGTCGGTGAAACGATTCAAGAGAAGACTCTTGGCGAAACGAAGGATGTTCTGGCTGATCAATTGACTAGCGGTCTGGCTAATGTGACGGCGGACGAGTTGGATGAAGTAGTCGTCGCATATGAGCCAGTTTGGGCGATCGGTACTGGCGACAACGCTAAAGCGTCTGATGTAAAAAAAGCTACACAGATGATTCGACGACATATTTCTCATTTGTACGGTAAAAAAGCGGCGGAATCAGTTCGAGTTGTCTATGGTGGAAGTATTACGTCAATAAACGCCGCAGATTATTTAGCAATTGATGAACTTGATGGTTTATTGGTTGGAGCAGCCAGTTTGGATGCATATCAATTTAAGGAGATAATCTCGAAAGCACATAAAGGTTAAAAATAGGGGGCATATGACAGATATTGATTTTGATGAGTTGGATAGAGCGGTAAGCTCTCTTATGGATAAGCAGCGAGAAAAGGAAGCTCCAGTGGTGGCTAATGAAAATAATAGCGAAGTTTCTGCGTCTGCGCCCGTAGAGGAAAAACCTGTGTCAGGGAGCTCTATTAGTACTAGCTTTGCACCTCCGGTAACTCCATTTACGCCTTCGTCTGTTGCTTCTACTCCTTTATCATCGATCTCTCAGCTTGAAGCAAAAAAAGAGCCTTCTAACGACAATGTGACTCCTAAAGAGGTGGATAGTCCTACGAACGAGAAAGTTACTAACGATTCAGCAGCTAATAGAGCTCCTGGTGTGGCTGCTAGCGAAGTCAAAGCTGCGCCAGTAATCGCGAGACGCTCGACTGGTCGTTTCATGGATGTTGTTAGACCTTCATCTGTTAGTGCTGTCCAAAAACCTGCTGCTCCCGCTCCATCCCGAACTGGCACAACGATTCAACCTTCGCCTGATTTGGTGGACGTGATTAGCACAAATAATAGACATTCTGCGGTAGGGAAAGAAATGTCTGACATAGTTGCTCAATCAGATAGTCCTAGTGATACACCTGATCTTAAAGACGTGCATAATGAATCTACTTTTGCGGAGATTGAAGATGCGTCTGCTGAGGAATTGTCATTGACTGATAAGATAGCGCAATCATTAGCCGTAAGTAATAGCGAAGCTCCTGCTACACCGATGACTACGCCGCTGGAGTCTCCGTTTATTGCTAATGTTGAAGTGGAGAAGCGACCGCTTGGTTCTGTTAGCCAAACTATGGCTAGTTCTGAGATGAATAGTGATGAAGATGCATCTGTGTCTGCTGATTCTGAGGACATAAAATTGGAACATCAATATAATACCAATTTATCTAATTACAGCATGAGCGAAAATTCTTTGGGTGATGTGCCCGACTCGCCAATGGATTTGAGTCCAGAAATTATAGCAATTGAGGAGGCTGGCGTTCCTGAAGATTCAGACGATAAAATGTCCACTGACATTGACAGCTCTTTGATTGAGTCTTCCGAATTATCCGAAAAAGAAACTATGGATTCTGAGCCGGCACCGATGTTTGCCGCCGTATCTACAGAGGTAAAACCTTCAGCTGACAAAGAAAAGAAAAAATCTGGATTATTAATAGCGTTGCTTATTGTTCTATTTTTAGCAATTGGTATGGCTGGCGGCGCTGTTTCGTACTTTTTGCTGATAAAATAGATATATGTCTAATTTTACTGACGGATTAAATAGCGAGCAGGCTCGAGCGGTGACGCACGCTGATGGGCCACTGTTGATTTTGGCTGGAGCTGGATCTGGAAAGACCAAAACTCTGACTCATAGAATCGCTTATTTGATTGGCGAGTTGAAAATATTTCCTAGTCGAATATTGGCGGTTACATTTACTAATAAAGCTGCGAAGGAAATGCGTCAGCGATTGGCGCAAATATTGGGTGAAGATTCTGAAAATCGGCAATTTATGCCGTGGATGGGAACTTTTCACAGTATTTGCGTGCGAATGTTGCGGATGGATGGTGAAAATATTGGTCTGGATAAGCGATTCTTAATTTACGACACCGACGATCAAATAAGCTTGATGAAGCAAATTATGAAGTCTCGCGGCTTGACAGATAAAGATATTAAACCTCGAGCTGTACTTTCGGCTATTTCGAACGCTAAAAATGAGATGAGAAGTGCTGAGGATTTTTCTGCTTCGACTCGCGGCCCAAGAGAGCAGAAAATGGCTGAATTGTTTTTTGCTTATGAAAAAGCTCTGAAGGATGCTTCGGCGTTGGATTTTGACGATTTATTGATAAAAACCGTGGAATTATTGAGAAATAAGCCAGACATTCGTCATAAATGGCAGCAGCAATTCGAACATATTCTGATTGACGAGTATCAGGACACGAACGCGGTGCAATATGCGCTAATTAAGCTGCTGGTTAATTCGCGCCGCAATTTATGCGTGGTTGGTGATGATGCTCAGTCGATTTATAGTTTTCGCGGGGCTGATTACACTAATATTCTCAATTTTGAGCGTGATTTTCCAGGCACGACGGTGGTTAAGTTGGAGCAAAATTATCGTTCGACTGGCGCGATTTTGAATATGGCAAATGCGCTGATTAGTCATAATATTCATAGAACTGATAAAAATTTATGGACAGCGAATGGCGATGGTGTTGAGCCGAAATTATGGCAATTATACAATGAGTCTGAGGAGGCTTTGGCGATTGCGAATGAGATTCAGGCGCAAATTGCGAACGGCCGTCAATATGGTGACGTGGCGGTGTTGTACCGAACGAATGCGCAAAGCTACGCAATTGAGCGAGCCTTGCGTCAGAGCTATATTCCGTATAAAATCGTCGGCGGTTTGCGATTTTTGGATCGAGCGGTCGTTAAGGATTTATTGGCATATCTTCGATTGTTATATCAGCCGAGTGATCGAGTTAGTTTTTTGCGAATTGTGAATACGCCAAAACGTGGTGTTGGCGCGGTGAGTATTTCTAAGTTTTTGGACTGGAATGACGCGTCAGGGAAAGATATAATTAGCGGGTTACTGGCGGTTGAGGGGGCGGATACTTTGACGGCGCGCGCAAAGCGTCCGTTGCTAGAGTTCGGTCAAAAATTGCACGATTTGCAGCAGGAAATTGACGGATCTCCGGCCGAACTGATTGAAAAAATTATGAAAAGTACTGGCTATGAAGATTTTATAAACGACGGAACGCCGCAAGCTGAGGAACGAATGGAAAATATCGGTGTGCTTTTGTCGGAGGCGAAGGCTTACGTTGATGTGGCGACGTTTTTGGAAGAGATGGCTTTGATGTCTTCGACGGATACAACTGCCGATCAGCAAGTAACGCTCATGACACTTCATGCGGCTAAAGGTTTGGAGTTTCCGGTGGTTTTTCTGGCAGGACTGGAAGAGGGGATTTTGCCGCATGCAAGAGTGTTTGATAGCGGTAACGCTGATGACGTCGAAGAGGAGCGCCGATTGTGCTATGTTGGCGTGACTCGGGCGAGGGAAGAGTTGTTCGTTAGCTGTGCCAGCTCTCGTACGCAATTTGGTCAGATCGGTTACAATATGCCATCGAGGTTTTTGGATGAGATGGGCTTGATGGCTGGTGGCGTTGATAGACCAGCTCAGCCGATCGTAGAGCCTGATTTTTATTCGGAAGATATTGGTTTGGAAGTTGGTGATCGAGTTCGCAGTCCGAGTTTTGGTTCGGGGGAAATTATTGATAGCGAAGGGCTGAGCGTTACGGTTCAGTTTGACGATGGAAATATTAAGAAATTGAACGTCGAGTTCGCGCGCTTGGAGAAAATTTGATATAATAAGAATACCTACGTTGTGGGTGTGAACTTATGGGTATAAGATTACAAGCAAAACACTATTCTAAGAAAATTACGTTCGTTTCTGGCGCGATATTGATGCTGGTTGGCGGTTTATTTTTTGTCAATCAAGCATTGGCTGACGCTACTAAGCCAGCGGCTAAGGCTGGCGAAAAGTTGGTGACGATTTACGACAGGGGCGCAGAAAAGACGATTGTTACAAAAGCGAGGACAATTCGCGAGGCTTTGAAATTGGCTAAGTTTTCTATTGATGAACGCCAAGACGTAGTCGAGCCGAGTCTTGATTCGGAGATGGTGGCAGAGAAGTATAACATTAACATTTTCCGCGCTCGTCCAATAACAATCGTCGATGGAAATAAACGCCTAAAGGTAACTACCGCCGAGCAGACGTCGGCTTTGATTGCGAAGGCCGCTGGAATTGAAGTTTTTGAAGAGGATAAAACTACTCTATCTAATTCCGATAATATGGCGGTTGATGGCGCAAATATGGTGATGAAAATTGACAGAGCCTCGATGGTTAATTTTGTGCTTTATGGCAAAGAATCTGTCATTCGTACACATGCTAAGACGGTTGGCGAGCTATTGAAAGAGAAGAATATTAACCCAAAGAAAGATGATACGCTATCTGTGGATCGTTCGGCGAAAATTATTCCTGGAATGAAAATTGAACTCTGGCGTAATGGCAAGCAAACTATAACCGCCGAAGAAGATGTGAAATTTGAGGTTGAAAAAGTTCAAGACGCGAATCGAGATTCGGGATATCGCGAAGTAAAACAGGCGGGCGAGAACGGCAAGAAGAACGTTACTTATGAAATCGAAATGAAGAACGGCGTGGAGGTGAGTCGTAAGGAAATTGCTAGTGTTGTAACAAAAGAGCCAAAGAAGCAGATTGAGATTGTGGGGACGAAAGTTAGTTTACCTTCTGGATCTCATTCGGATTGGATGTCTGCGGCTGGTATTAGCCCTGATGATTATGGCTATGTGAATTTCATTTTTACGAAAGAGTCAACTTGGAGAACGACGGCCAGGAATGGGCAATATGCTGGGCTCGGTCAGACGAATATAAATAAGCTTTCTCAGGCTTGCCCAAATTGGCAAAGTGATCCAGTTTGTCAGATTAGAGTTTTCAATAATTATGCCGTAAGTAGATATGGTAGTTGGGCTGGGGCTTACAATGCATGGAATCGCCAAAAATGGTGGTAGACTAACGCTGGCGACGTAAGTTGGTTGCAGTCTATAGATAAAAAGTGCTTAATTTGGTATAATTTATTTGACTAGGTTAACGAGTTATTATATGATTATGCGCGCAAAAGGTTTATTTTTTGGAAAAATTATTGGATTGGCTGTGTTGGTTGCGATTGCGACTCCAATGGTTTCGTTTGCTGACGGAAAGACTTCTGGTGAGCATTTGGTTCGTATTTATGATCGCGGCGAAGAAAAGACCATTATCACAAACGCATTGACCGTTCGGCAGGCCTTGCGTGCGGCTAAGATTACAATTGACGAAAAGATTGACGCGGTTGAGCCAAATACTGATATGGAATTGACGGGTGCAAAATACCAGGTCAATATTTTTCGCGCTCGTCCAATAACAATCGTCGATGGAAATAAACGCCTAAAAATAACCACCGCTGAACAAACACCGGCTTTGATCGCGAAGGCTGCTGGGCTGACTTTATATCGCGAAGATAAGACGCATTTTACAAATTCTGACGATCTTTTGGTGAACGGTGTGGGTCTGGTAATGAATATTGAGCGATCAAAACAGCGAACGATAACCGAAGAAATTGATGTTAATTTTGAGATTGAGCAAATTAAAGACAATTCCCAGCCGATTGGATTTAAGAGCGTTAAGCAGCTTGGGGAAAAAGGTGTGCGGAAGGTGACTTATCAGGTTGAGATGGAGAACGAGCGCGAGATTATTCGTAAGGAAGTTGTTAGCGAAATCACAAAGCAGCCAAAGAAGCAGATTGAAATAATTGGTACGAAGCCTAAAAATCCATTGACGAAAAGCAAGGGCGCGCAGATATTTACCGACTCTAAGGGCGTGGCGCATCGTGAAACGTATTATGACTTGCCGATGAATATTGTGATAAAAGCTTGTGGTAGCGGTGGTACTTATACGGTGCGGGCGGATGGCGCGAAGGTTGATAAAGATGGTTATATTTTGGTGGCGGCTAATTATGGTAATTATCCGCGATGTTCGGTGGTTGAGACCAGTATGGGTCCGGGTAAGGTTTACGATACCGGTGGATTTGCGGCCAAACATCCGCACGGATTCGACTTGGCGACCGACTGGACGAATGGAGACGGACGCTAAATGGCTTCTTCTCATGGACCAAAAAAATCGCTCGGACAGCATTGGCTGAAAGATCCGGAGATTTTGGCGGATATTGCTGAAGCAGCCGAATTGACGGGTGATGATGTTGTACTGGAAATTGGACCAGGACTAGGTACTTTGACTAGTCGTTTATTGGCTCGGGCTAATTCGGTGACCGCCGTGGAGTTTGACGCGGATTTGGCACGAAAATTACCAGGGCAATTTCCTGGTAAGAAATTAACTGTCGTGAACCAAGACATATTGCAATTTGATCTGAATCAATTGCCAAAAAATTACAAAGTCGTAGCTAACGTCCCATATTACATCACTAGCAAAATTGTTGAAAAATTGATGACTGCGGAAAATAAGCCGAGCATCGCGGTGCTGTTGGTGCAAAAAGAAGTTGCCGAGAGAATTGCGGCAGATCCTGGAAATATGAGTGTTCTGTCTGTGAGCGTTCAGATTTTTGCCGAAGCGGAGTTGGATATTGAAGTTCCTAGGCAGTTTTTTACGCCACCACCAAAGGTTGACTCGCAGGTTGTAGTTTTGAGGACTCGCAATAGTCCCTTGATCACTTCGGAAGATCAGAGAGATTTTTTCCACATTGTTAAGGCTGGATTTTCTGCGAAGCGTAAGAAGTTACGTTCCAGCTTGAGTGGCGGTTTGGGGATTGATAAGGGTATGGCGGAAGAATTGCTGAAAAATGCAGGAATTTCACCAGATGCTCGTGCCGAAGATTTGGCGATTGAAGATTGGAAGAGGTTATTGAAAGAGTGGCGTCTGCGATAATTGCCCTAGTGGTGATATAATATATATCATGACTAAGAAACACGCTTACATCACTACCGCTATTCCTTACGTAAACGGCTTGCCACACGTTGGGCATGCTATGGATTATATGTTGGCAGACGTGTGGGCGCGTTATTCCAGACAGAACGGGCATGAAGTTCGTTTTCAAGCTGGCGTGGATGAGCATGGCAATAAAATTGCTGCCAAAGCCGCCAGTCAGAATCAAACACCTCAAGAATACGTCGATCAAACGCACGTCAATTTTAAGAAGATGATTTCCGAGCTGAATATTTCAGTGACTGATTTTATTCGAACAACTGATGCGCATCACGTTGCTGCGGTGCAATATATTTGGCAAAAACTCGTTGAGGCTGGTTACATTTACAAAGGTTCATATGAAGGTTGGTATTGTCAGGGGTGTGAAGCTTTCGTTACGGACAAAGAAGCTGCCGATAATAATGGGGTTTGTCCAGATCATCAAACTCCGTATCAGCGCTTGAGTGAGGAAAATTACTATTTTAAAACCAGTGCTTTTTCGGACAATATTCGTCAGGCAATTGAGTCAAATAAAATGAGAATCGTGCCTGAATTCCGTAAAAAAGAGTTTTTGGAGTTGATGAAAGACGGCCTGAAAGACGTGTCAGTTTCTCGTCCGCGTAAAAATCTTAGCTGGGGTGTGCCAGTTCCTGGTGATGATAATCAAGTCATGTACGTTTGGCTGGATGCTCTGAGTAATTACATTACGGTTATTGGCTATCCTGATCGTCCAGAAGAGTGGCAATCCTTTTGGCCGGCTGACGTGCAAGTTATCGGTAAGGACATTCTGCGTTTCCACGCTGGTATTTGGCCAGCAATGCTCATGGCGCTAGATTTACCGCTTCCGAAGGTTTTACTTGTCCATGGATTTATTAATTCTGGCGGAATGAAAATGGCAAAGAGTCTCGGAAATGGTGTTGGTCCAGCCGATATTATTCCAGATTATGGTGCTGAGGCGTTTCGATATTATTTCTTGCGCCACGTACCGACGCAAGATGATGGCGACTTTACTTGGGATAAGTTTGAGGCTGCCTACAACGGTGAGCTTGGTAATGATTTGGGGAATTTGGTTCAGCGAGTCGCTAAAATGGTGCAGAGTTATCAAGCGGGCGTTATTGGCGACGCTCCACAATCAGAACACGATATGGGACCGTATCGTCAGGCGATGGAAAGTTATATGTTCGATCAAGCAATGGACGAAATTTGGCTAATTGTTCGTTCTTTGAATCAATATATTGAGCGAGTTCAACCATGGCAAGTTGCTAAAAATCGCGATAAAGATCCAGAAGCAGAGTCACATTTGAGCGAGATCTTGGCGCATGCTTGCGGTACGTTGCTGCAAGTGTCCGACATGTTGCGCCCATTTATGCCGCAAACTGCCGAGAAAATTCACGATATGTTTGCTAGTGGTGTCGTGCCGTCAGAATTGACGCCTTTATTCCCGCGCAAATATATTCACACGCCAGATCCACGCGCTCCGAAAACAGAATCTCAGGTTAAATAGTTTATGATTGAAGCTGATAAGAAAAGTGCGACTGAGGGTTTACGTCTGATAGATTCGCATTGTCATTTGCATGATACGGAATTTTTTACGGACAATCGCGAGCAATTTTACAAAGAAACGGTCGAGGCGAATATTGGCATGATTTGTGTCGGTACTGACCAGCGAAGTAGCCGCCAAGCTGTGGAATTTGCCGCGAATCATGAGTTTACTTGGGCGGCAATTGGTGTTCATCCGCACGATACGAAAGATGGCTGGGGAGATGTCAAAACTTTGCTGGAGAACAAGACGGAAAATTCTCCGATTGTGGCAATTGGTGAAATTGGGCTTGACTATTATTACAATAACAGTCCGCGGGAAACGCAAATTGAGGGCTTAGAGGCACAACTTCAAATGGCGGTTGATTACAATTTGCCAGTAAGTTTTCATGTTCGCGATGGCGCGAAGGATCAGCCGTCAGTTTGGGATGATTTTTGGCCAATTTTTGACAATTTTCACGGGCTTCGCGGCGTGTTGCATAGTTTTACAGATACGCGTGATAATTTGGAAAAAGGCTTTTCGCGAAATTTATACGTTGGACTTAATGGAATTAGTACATTCACAAAGGATCAATTGCAGAAAGAATTGTTCGCTTCAATCCCGCTGGAGCGATTGTTGCTAGAAACTGACGCGCCATTCTTGACACCAGCGCCGTTTCGTGGTAATATAAACAAGCCAGAATATGTGAGATTGGTGGCTGAATATTGGGCGAAGCAGCGAAATATTGATTTTGATGTTTTAAGCCAAGCTACTCTTCACAACACAAAAGAACTTTTTGGCATTTGAAAGTGGAGAAAATGAATAGTACGCCGAAATGTGTTACAGAAACACTTGAATTAGAGGCCACCCGCGAAGAACTTGCCGCGATTCTTTCTGATGCCGAGCAACGCGATAATTCTAAGGTGAACCCTGAATTGGGGAAGACTGCGTTTGACGTAGCGAATATCCCTAATAACGCGGCGGTTGATTTATGTAATCAAGCACTTGGCGGTTATGGAAAAAGTCTTGACGACATTAAAAACATTCCGCTTAAAGCTGTGGGGGCAATTGGTGCATCACTCCAACGCTTACGTGATGAATACGAAACCGAGGAGAGTTGTAGGTGACTAAGTTTTTGAAAAAAGTACGAAGTTTGGTTTTTGCTGACGATAGTGACGCGGTGTCTTTGTTGAAATTCCGTAAAAAAGATCGCCCATTAAAGAAATTTACCGAGCGCGAACTAATCCAATTGGAAAGTGAAATTGGCGCAACAATTTTTGGCGAGAAGCCGGCGTATGTTGCGCGACGAGAATTTTTTAATTTAGATAAAGATACCTGGATTTGGTACGAAGAAGTTGCTGATGGTAAGGGTGGCCGGCAAGAGTTGACGACGCGTTATGAAGTGCAACCAAAGGGAATTTTGAAGATTCAGCCGAATTATCGCTATAGTTACTTGGAAGGCGACGAGCTTCAGAATTTTGTCTTGGCAACTAAGGAATATTACGAGCGAGTTTCTCGGCAATTATATAAGAAAGATCCGCAAACCGGTCGGCCGCTTTGATATAATAAAAAAGTGAATAAAGACTATATCTATCTTGATCATGCTGCTGCTACGCCAATGGATCCGTTGGTGATTGAGGCGATGTTACCATATTTTTCTGAAAAGTTTTTCAATCCGTCTAGTCCGTACGCTCCGGCAATATTCACAAAGCGTGAATATCAAGACGCGAAGGCTCGGCTGGCGCGCTGTTTGGGTGTGATGGCTGATGAATTGATAATGACAGCTGGGGCAACTGAGTCTGTCAATTTAGCGTTTAATGCGGCAAATGGCGTAAGTTTAATTTCGGCAATTGAGCATGATTCGGTGATTAATTCCGCGAAAGCGCGTTCGGAAGTGAAGCTTATTCCGCCAATGAAAAATGGACGAATAGATCCAAACACGGTTAAAAAAATGTTAACGCCAGATGTTGGATTTGTTAGTGTTGCGCTAGTAAACCACGAGCTGGGCTATATTCAGCCAATTGAAGAAATTGCGGAAATTGTAAAAGCCGAGCGACTTAGACGCCAAGAAAATGGCGAATCTTTACCGTTGATTTTTCATACAGACGCTTCGCAGGCGGCAGCTTTAATTGATGTGAAGATTAAAAGGCTGGGTGTCGATTTATTGACATTATCTGCGGCGAAAGTTTACGGTCCAAAGCAGGTTGGTTTACTGTGGGTGCGACCTGGCGTTACGCTGAAAGCCAATATTTTTGGTGGCGGTCAAGAATTGGGGCTGCGCAGCGGAACTGAAAACGTTGCTGGCGTGGTTGGGTTCGCGACTGCTTTGGAATTGGCGCAAAAACGACGTTCTGCCGAAGTGAAGCGACTGCGAAAGCTGCGAGAAAATTTGGCAAAAGATTTGAAGCAAGTTTTTCCTGATATGTTGATATCATCAGATATGAAAAAAAGTTTGGTGAGTTTTTTGAATATATCATTTTCTGGAATTGATGCTGAAAGATTGGTGTTTTTATTAGAATCTCGCGGGGTTTTAGTGGCTACGGGGAGTGCTTGCGCGGCTAATTCTGGAACGCGTTCTCATGTGCTGGCAAGTATTGGTCTGAGCGAAGCAGAGATTGACGGAAGTCTAAGGCTGACCTTAGGTAAGTTGAATAATGACGAGAATATAAAGCGGGCTGGCGAGTTTATCATTGAGGCTGTGCGGACGGAAATGGAGAGAACTAGTCGATGATTCATAAACTGGTTGGCTTGATTATTTTTGCTGCTTTGGTGATTTTTGGGCTTAGCGCATATTTGTCACCGAATGATTTGGGTAAATGTCAAGACGTGGGCGAAGGTGATTGCCGTAAGGCTGATGCAATAGTTGTTGTCAGCGGTGGCGATACGAATGCGCGAACTGACGAAGCTATTAAATTATATAAAGAAGGTTGGGCGCCGTTGATTGTTGTGTCGGGCGCGGCGGCCGATAAAACTGGTCCATCTAACGCTAAGGCTATGTACCAGCGAGCGATTAACAGCGGCGTTCCCGAGAAGGCCATTGTTATGGACGAGTCTTCCGAAACGACCAGACAAAACGCCACTGAAGTGAAGAAAATTGTCGATTCGCGAAAAATTGAAGATGTGATTTTGGTGACAAGTGGATATCATATGCGTCGGGCGCAACTCGAATTTTCAGCACAATTTAACGACGTGAAGATTCGAAGTCATCCTGTCGCTTCTGATAAAAACTGGAGCTCGTGGTGGTGGTTAACGCCGTGGGGCTGGTGGCTGGCAATGGGTGAATTAATGAGAATTGGGCTATTCGCTATGGGGCTGTCTAGATGAGTAAGAAAGTTTTTGTTGGAATGTCGGGCGGTGTGGATTCCTCCGTTGCCGCAGCACTTTTGGTTGAGCAGGGTTACGACGTAACGGGTGTTTATATGAAAAACTGGTCGGAAGATCTTCCTGGAATGCATTGTCCGTGGGCGGAAGACGTTGCTGACGCCAAGCGTGTGGCGGTTGGTTTGGGTATTGATTTTCGAGTTTTTGATTTCCAGAAAGAATATAAGCAAAACGTTGTCGATTACATGATTCGCGAATATCAAGCGGGTCGCACACCAAACCCAGATATTATGTGTAATCAAGAAGTGAAGTTTAAGATATTTTTGGAGGCTTCGTTAGCGGCTGGAGCGGATTATATCGCGACAGGGCATTATGCGCGCGTTGCGCATGAATCGTCTTCGTCGGCTAAATTGTTACGCGCTCGTGATGATAATAAAGACCAAACCTACTTCTTATATCGAGTGACTTCGGAAGCTTTGTCAAAAACCATATTTCCGTTGGGTGATTTTACTAAGGCGGAAGTTCGCGAAATGGCGAAAGAGCGCGGTTTGTGGACGGCTAGCAAAAAGGAATCAATGGGAATTTGTTTTGTTGGGCAAGTTGGAATTCGTGAGTTTTTGTCGGAATATGTTAAAACTGCGCCAGGAAACATCATTGATCAGCAGACGGGATCTGTCATCGGTAAACATGACGGCGCAATTTTTTATACACTCGGTCAGCGTCATGGTTTGAATGTTGGTGGCGGATTACCGTACTATGTCGTCGGCAAGGATATGGATAAAAATGAGATTTACGTGTCGCGCTCGATTGATAATGATAATCTGTGGCGAAAAGAACTGAGGCTGGCGGATATTCATTGGATTAATCAAGCACCGCATAAAGATAAGGATGTGCAAGTCCGGTTGCGTCATCGAGGCGCTCTATTCGACGCGAAAATTGACGGAGATATTGTGCGCCTTTCTGCTTCGGAGCGTGCCGTAGCCGCGGGTCAATCTGCGGTAATATATGACGGTGATGAATGTTTGGGTGGCGGAATCGTGAAAACAGATTGACGTTATAGGAAAAATAGTGTAAACTGTTCTAAAGTAAGGAATAATAAAACGTAGAGTTAAAGGAAGAATTAATTTTATGCTAGCAATTCGTTTGCAACGTTTGGGTCGCAAAGGTTATCCAGTATATCGCTTGGCGGTACAAGAAGCACATCGTCATCCATCAAGCGGCCGTGTAGTCGCTTATGTCGGTAGCTACAACCCACACACTAAAGAATCAAATATCCAAGTTGAATTGGCTCAGAAATATTTGGACAATGGCGCACAGCCAACACCACGCGTAGTTAAGTTATTGAAAGAAGCTGGCGTTAAGTTGCCAAAGTGGGTTAAGGAAGTTTCCGCTGACAAGCACAAAGCCATCCGTAATCCAGAAAAACTTCGCAAGAATCAACCAAAAGAAGAGCCAGCTGAAGAAGTAGCTGAATAGTCTGTTGAGATTGGCGATTTGATCTATAAACCCCATCTGTAAGGTGGGGTTATTTTATGGTATAATTACACTCATGAATGCCCAAAAAATACGTAGTAAATATCTTGAATTTTATAAAAAACAGGGTCACGCCGTTGTTGAGCGTGCGCCGTTGATTTTAACTAATGATCCGACGACTTTATTTACGGGCGCCGGAATGCAGCCGATGATTCCGTACTTGCTTGGTGAGGCGCATCCTGAAGGCAAAAGAATTGCCGATTCTCAAACGTGTTTGCGAGCGCAGGACATCGACGATATTGGCGACAATCGTCATACGACGTTTTTTGAGATGCTTGGAAACTGGAGTTTGGGCGACTATTTTAAGGAAGAGCAAATTGGTTGGATGTGGAAGTTTTTGACTGAGGAAATTGGTCTTGATCCGCAGAGATTGTACGTAACGTGTTTTATTGGTGCGCCGGAATATAATATCGATAAAGATGTTGAAGCGGCTAAATTGTGGCAGAAAAAGTTTGCAGAAAAGGGCATTGATGCAAAAATGGCGGATATCGGCAGCGAAGAGCAGGGAGCGGTGCGTGGCGTAAATCCAGGTGAAAGAATTTTCTTTTATGACAGCAGTAAAAACTGGTGGAGTCGTAATGGTGGTCCAGAAACTACTCCGGTTGGCGATCCGTGTGGTCCGGATAGTGAGATGTTTTATGAGTTTGATTTCATTGAGCATGATCCAAAATTTGGTGAAAATTGTCATCCGAACTGTGATTGTGGTCGATTTATGGAGATTGGCAATAACGTATTTATGGCATATAAAAAAGTTGCTGAGGGACAATTTGAGCCACTTGATAAGCCAAATATTGACCATGGATCTGGACTTGAGCGAATCGCGGCTGCAGTAAATAACGACCCTGACGTCTTTAAGATTAGTTTGCTTTGGCCGATTATTGAAAGGCTACAAGATCTGAGCGGCAAGGATTACGCTTCACACACCGAAAGTATGCGAGTGATCGCTGATCATTTGAGGGCTGCGACATTTATGGCGGTTGATGGGTGTGTGCCAAGTAATAAAGAGCAGGGCTATGTAATGCGTCGTCTGCTCCGTCGGGCAATTCGTTATAGTTTTGATTTGGGAATCGAGCAGAATTTCCTGCAAGAAGTTGTGCCGACGATTGCTGATTTGTATGAAGCCGATTTTCCAGAGGTGAAGAATAATCGCGACAATATAATTGCTGTCCTTGTTAAGGAAGAGAAAGCTTTTCGCCAGACTTTGAGAAAAGGTTTGCGACAAATGCAGCGCTACATTGACGATGGATTGACTGGTGAAGAATTGTTCACTTTGTATGACACTTTCGGTTTTCCAGTGGAACTCAGTACGGAAGAGGCGTATAAACAGGGAATTAAACTTTCGGACAATTGGCGTGATGAATTCGCTAAGAAAATGGATGAGCAGAGGCAGCGCTCTAAGACGGCTCGCAAGGGACAATTTAGCGGCGGCTTGGAAGGTCATGACTTTATCCATCTGAAATATCACACGGCGACGCATTTGTTGGGCGCGGCGTTACGCAAGGTTTTGAATGTGCCAGATTTACAGCAACACGGAAGTAATATTACCGCCGATCGATTGCGCTTTGATTTTAATCACGATAAATTGACGCCAGAAGAAAAACAGGCGGTCGAAGATCAAGTTAATGCTTGGATTGATGAAGATTTGCCAGTTAGTTTTGCTGTTTATCCAACAGGCAAGGCATTGAGCATGGGTGCAATTGGCGCGTTTGGTGAGCGTTACGGCGACGAGGTTAAGGTGTATTCTATTGGCAAGGATGATAATGTTGTCAGCTTTGAAGTTTGCGGCGGTCCGCACGTCGAGCATACTGGAGTTTTGGCTGAAGGTGGCAAGCGATTCAAAATCACCAAAGAAGAATCTAGTTCGGCTGGAATTCGTCGAATCAAGGCTGTTTTAAGATAGATAATTAACTGTTGCTCTAAAATCACAAGCGTTATATAATATTTCTTATATGGCATTGAAAGACATGTTGAAGAAGTCTGATAAAGATAGTCGCGAGCTATTGGTTAGCTTAGATATTGGTACGGAAGTGGTTAAGGCGTTGATCGCTGAAGTTAAAGATGATGAGCTGAAGATTATTGGTGTTGGTCGAAAACAGCAGGAAATGGGCGATATGCATAGCGGTGCGATTGCTGATATTGCTGGGGTTGTGGCGAATTGTGAGGAGGCTCTGTCTGAGGCTGAGGATCAAGCTGGCGTTCAGGGCAAGCGGGTCGTTATTGGTATCGCGGGCGAATTAGTTAAGGGTGTTACGAATACTATTCGCTATCGTAGGCCGCAGCCGAATAAGCCATTAGACATTGCCGAGATGGAGTTCATCATTGAGAAAGTTCAGGAGCGAGCTCAGGGAAAGGCTCAGGCGCAAATTGCATTGGAAACTGGCAATGAAGATGTCGAGGTGAAATTAGTCAACTCGGCGCTGGTGAGTATCCATATTGATGGCTATAAAGTTTCAAATCCGATTAGTTTTCAGGGGCGAGATGTGGCGGTGCAGATTTACACGGCGTTTGCTCCGATGGTTCACATTGGCGCGCTGGAGAAAGTTGCAGACGAGCTTGCGCTGGATTTGGTGGCTGTGGCTGCCGAGCCATTTGCGGTAAGTAGGAGCGTTTTGGGATCGGATACGGATAGCAATTTCACGGCGATTTTAGCGGACATTGGTGGTGGCACGACAGATATTGCAGTTGTTAATGACGGCGGAGTCGAAGGCACAAAGATGTTTGGTATTGGTGGACGAAGTTTCACTAGAACTATTGCAGCTGACCTTGATTTAAGCTTCAAAGACGCAGAAAAGTTGAAGCTGAATATTGATAATGAGAATTTGAAGCCTAGCGTAAAGAAAAAAGTCGACGCGGCGATTGATAAGACCCTGGAAGTTTGGCTATCAGGTGTTGAATTAGCGCTGAGCGATTTTGATAATGTCGATTATTTGCCGAATAGGATTTTACTGTGTGGTGGCGGATCGAGCCTAAAGAAAATTACTGAAGCTCTAAAAACTCGACGCTGGCCAGAAGATCTGCCTTTTACTAAGAAACCTGTGGTTCAATATATCAATCCAAGTGATATTACAGGGATAATTGATGAAACTGGGGATATTAGCGATCACACATTTGTAACTGCAATGGGTTTGTTGCGAGTTGGATATGATACAATTATCGGTAGTCAAGACGGTAATAGTTTAGTTGAAAAAGTAAATAGGTTGTTAAAGATTTAAAATGAATAAAGACGTTATTTATATCGATGTAGAAGACGACATTACGACGATAATTAGTAAGATTAAGGCGTCGAAAGAGAGGATTATTGCGTTAGTGTCGCCTCGAAGAATTGGCGTTTTACAGAGTGCAGTCAATATTCGATTACTGGCTCGGGCGGCGACTTCGGCGGATAAGAGAATTGTATTAATCACGAATGATTCGGTTTTGGCTGGATTAGCGGCAACGGCGAAAATTCCTATTGCAAAAACGCTTCAGAGTAAGCCAGAAATTGCGGAGATTCCAGTCCTGAAAGTTGATGACGACAATGATGTGATTGATGGCGGCAAGCTGGCGGTTGGGGATATGGCGGATTCCGCGAAAAGATCAAAGAAATCCGATGAAGATTCTGCCGTAGATAATGCTATAGCTGATGCAAATAAGAAGGAGTCTAAGGGATTGGACTCTCTGAAAAAGATGGTTAAAAAACCGAAAGTCCCTGATTTTAATACATTTCGTAAGAAGTTCTTATTGATAGGCGGCGGTGCCTTACTTTTGGTCGTATTTTTGGTTTGGGCAATTTGGTTTGCTCCACACGCTACGGTTATTATTTCAGCAAAGACTACTAGTATGACAGTCAGTGATACCGTCAGCTTGAATGAAACAGCCACTACAAGCGCGAAATCTAATGTCATTAAGTCTGTAAAGAAAGAATTAGCAAAGGAAGTTAGTGTTGAATTTTCTGCTACGGGCAAGAAGAATGTCGGAGAAAAAGCTACCGGAGTGGTTGTCTTCAGTAACTCGTCGTCAAGTAGTGTGACTATTTCAGCTGGCACAATTTTGAAAAATAGCGGACTATCTTACACTTTAAATTCTTCTGTGACTGTTCCAGGAGCTACGTTGGGCTGGAGTTGTCCAGGATATAAATGTCCGGGATCTGCTTCTGGGTCTATTACCGCCAGTGAGGGCGGGGCTCAGTATAATGCGGCAACTGGCAGTATGAGTATCTCGGTTGATGACATTTCTGCGTCGCTGCGGTCTGCTACTAGTGGCGGCACCGATAAAACTGCAACGGTTGTGACAGCTAGTGATATAGAATCGGCAAAAAGCAAGCTGAGCGAAAAGAAGATTGATGGATTAAAAGAGCAGTTGTTGTCATCATTCGGCGATTCGGCAACGGTTATAACGGAAAGCTACGTTGAAAATCGATCAGATCCTAGCTCGAGCGTGGCCGTGGATGGCGAGGCGACTGGAGCTGTAACTCTGAAATCAACAATTACCGCCAGCGCATTGGCTATTGATAAGAATGAGCTAAAGAACTTTGTGGAAGCAAAGCTTAAAGAGGAGATTTCTGGCAAGAAGTCGCAGAGAATTTATGACAATGGAGTAAGCAAGGTTGCGTTCTCGCAATTTTCTAGGGCGCATAATACACAGACTGTGCGCTTAACTACGAATGGCAAGGTTGGCCCAGATATTAAAGAAGCGAACGTAAAGGATCAAGCCAAAGGCAAGAGTTACGGAGAGGTTCAGTCTGCTATTGAATCTATCGAAGGCGTTGAAGATGTCGATGTTAAATTCTCGCCATTCTGGGTTAAATCTGTTCCAAAAGATATCAATAAGATTAATGTCGAGTTTAAGATAAAAGATGTCAAGTAAAAACTTTTTAGCGCTGGATGTTGGGTCGCGGCGAATTGGCTTGGCTATGGCGGATTCGCAAGTGAAGATCGCCGTGCCGTTCGGTTGGTTGGAGAATAATGAAAATATCGTCCAGGAAATAACAGAGCTAGTATTGAGGCACGATATTGATACGATCGTAGTGGGTTATCCACGAAATCAATCTGGCGAACCAACAAAGCAGACGGAATTTGTAGAAGAATTTGTTAAGCAATTTGAAGACATTGAGCTTGATACAGAGATTGTTTTTCAAGATGAATCTTTAACGAGCGTGCAGGCCGAGCAGAGATTGGGGAATAAAATTAAAGATAAGGGCGAGATTGATGCAGAGGCTGCTAGCATAATTTTGCAGGATTTTTTGGAGGAGAATTATGAAAATTCGTAAACGACGTATTTGGCTATTAGTGTTGTCTATAATTGTGGCTATCGCTGGAATCGGCGCCCTTGGGGCAACGGTATGGTATAAGCAGATGCTTTCTCCTGTCGACGTAAATAGTCAGCAAACCTTCAGAATTAATATTAAAGAAGGTATGGGGTCTAGTGATATAGCCAAAACTTTAGAGGATAATAAAATTATCAAAAACTCTTTAGCGTTTTCTATTTACACAAGGCTCCACAATTCAGCGAGCAAGTTTAAGGCTGGCGTCTATTCTGTAAAAGCTTCACAGTCTGTCGATGAGATAATTAATCATTTGACCAGTGGTAAAACTGATGAGATTGCTATAACATTTTATCCTGGATCGACTTTGAATAAAAAAATAAAGAATTCTGATGGCAGAGAGGTTGAATCTGTGCTGCTTAAGGCGGGATTCTCGGATGATCAGATAAAAAAGGCATTTGCTGCTAAGTATGACAGTCCAGTTTTTGCGGGTAGACCGGAAAATGCTGGGCTTGAGGGGTATATTTACGGTGAAACATTCTATATTTCCCCAGATGAAACTGCAGAACAGGTTTTGCAGCGCTCAATTGATCATCTGGAGAAAATTGTCAAAAAATATAATCTGGAGGAGAAATTTAAAGCTCGTGGACTGACTTTGTATCAGGGGATAACATTGGCGTCGATTATTCAGCGTGAATCAATTGGCTGTGGGTCTGGTGTGGAAACTTGCGAGGATCAGCGTAAGATTGCTAGCGTATTTTACAATCGCTTGAAGGCTAATATGCCGTTGGGCTCTGATGTAACATATCAATATATTGCTGACAAAACAGGGGTAGAGCGCTCGCCGAACCTTAAATCGCCATATAATACACGCATTCAAAAAGGCTTAACTCCTGGACCAATCGCCTCACCTAGTTTAAGTGCGTTGAACGCCGCTGCCGACCCGATAAACTCTGATTATCTATATTTCCTGAGTGGCGACGATGATATTACGTATTTTGCAAAGACCAACGAAGAGCACGAGGCTAATGTCAAGGCTCACTGTCAAAAGAAGTGCCAGATTTCTTGACAAAAACGCATTTTATAAAATTTATTGACTTTATTGTCAATATTGTGTAAAATAGATGTTAGATCATTTGTCTAATTTATCAACAGGGGTGAATTACGATAAATGACCTGCCAAAATTGTCGCTACGGATATAGCAAAACTAATATAGAATAATAATAATCAATTAGGTCGACAACATATCCTGTTCTATTGCGAGAAGAAAGACAATTTGGTAGAGGTGCTGATGGTAACATCAACACAAGGAGAACGATTATTCGTAACCATTTTACATCTCTTCGGAGTAAAAAACGTAAACTGCAATCATTTGCAATCTACGGTGGAATATTTTTATTGACTATATCATTTTTGGTCTACGGTAATAGCGGTAGTAATGTATCCGCTGAAAGATCAAAAACTTTGGCATCATCTGAAACTACCGGTGTTTCATCGGTATCTAAGTCTGCTAAGTCTAAAACGGCTTCAGTAGATGAATTAACGGCAGCTAATGCTGTAACTAACTTGGCGGAAACGGCGGAATTGCCTTCGGCTGGTGACTTGCGCGAGTCTGAAACTTCACTAACAATTAAGAAGAACCTTTCTCAGAATGATGCAGAAGTTATAACAAAACCTGACATTGTTAAGCCAGATACTTCAGCTGCGCGTGGCATTTCGTCTTATGTAACCAAAGAGGGTGACACGATGGAGTCTATTGCTAAGAAGTTTAAGATTTCGTCTCAGACGCTTCGTTGGGCTAATAATACAACTTCGGATGCTGTAGAGCCGAATAAGACTCTAGTTGTGCCTCTTGTTGATGGTGTTGTTTATACTGTTAAAGACGGCGATACTGCCCAATCTCTAGCAGAAAAGTATAAGACGAGTGCTGAGCGTGTTGTTCTATATAATGATATAGATGACGGCGCTAAGCTATCTACTGGCTCTAGAATTGTGTTGCCTGGAGGCGAACTTCCAGAAAATGAGCGACCTGGTTATGTTGCTCCACGAAGTAGGTCTTATGGTAACCGATATTCTTCTTCGGCATCGTCTACTACTACGAGCGCGAGTCGAAGCTGGTTGACTGCTTCTGTCGGTAACCGCTATGCGGCTGGTAACTGTACTTGGTATGCATATGAGCGTCGTTTACAGTTGGGTCGTCCAATTGGTAGTTTCTGGGGTCATGCTAAGGCTTGGAGTGCTAGTGCTCGTGCTGCTGGGCTCGTGGTTAACAATGTTCCAGCACCGGGTGCTATTATACAGAATGTTTGGGGTGGCTATGGCTATGGACACGTCGGTATCGTGGAACGAGTAGATGGTCAGAATATCTATGTTTCAGATATGAATTATGCGGGCTATAATATTATCTCTTCTCGCATCGTACCTCTTGCTGAGGCTGGCCGCTATAACTTCATTCACTAAAATTTAAAATGACACCAGTGTAGCACCCCGTCGACCGATGGGGTGCTTTTTGGTATACTAAATATATGTTTGTAGATATTGCAAAAGTTTTAGTGCGCGCCGGTAGGGGCGGTAATGGTGTAGTCAGTTTTCGTCATGAGAAATATGTCGATAAGGGTGGTCCTGATGGCGGCGATGGCGGTCGTGGTGGTGATATTGTTTTTTTGGCGACAAAAGACCTTAACACGCTTTTGAATTTTAGATATAAACCGGAACTTAAGGCTGAAAAAGGCGGCGATGGTGGAAAACGTAATAAACGAGGAAAAAGTGGTGCGCCGCTAATCGTTAAAGTGCCGATGGGCACTCTAGTGAAGCGCGACGGTATGGTAATTGCGGATTTGACCGAAGATCAGCAGCAGACAGTGGTGGCTCGTGGTGGAGATGGTGGATTTGGAAATGCACACTTCACATCCAGTACGCGCCAAACACCTAAAATTGCTGAACTTGGTGAGGCTGGCGAAGAATTTGAGGCGGAGTTGGAATTGAAATTGCTGGCTGACGTTGGTTTGGTTGGCTTTCCGAACGCTGGTAAGTCGACGTTCCTGAGTGTGGTTTCTAATGCGCGCCCAGAGATTGCTAATTACGAATTTACGACTTTGACGCCTAATTTGGGAGTGGCCGATGTTGATGATGGGTCGATTTTGATTGCTGATATTCCGGGGTTGATTGAAGGTGCGTCAGAAGGTAAAGGCTTGGGCGATCAGTTTTTGCGTCATGTCGAGCGAACGGCCGTGCTGCTTCATATGATTGATGTGTATAGCGATGATCCGGCGGAGAAATATCAGGCAATTCGTCGCGAGCTGGAAAAATATTCTGAATCATTAGCGAAGCGCCCAGAGATAATAGCACTGACCAAATGCGAAGGCTTGGATGATGAGATTATTGCTATGCAGTCGACTGCCCTTCAAAAAGTAGCTAATGGCGCGCCGGTCGTAGCGATTTCTTCCCAGACACACGACGGAGTGACTGAGCTTCTACGAATGTTGCGTGATGAAGTTGCTGGGTATCGAGAGCGTGAAGCTGAGATTGTTGATGAAAAAGAGGAAGATTTGCCGATAATTTCGTTGGACGATCAGGTCGTTTCTGATGCTTGGTCTGTAAGGCGTGTTTCTGACGCTGAATCTAATGAGACTGACGATGAAGATGAGAAGATTGAGTTTATTGTTACGGGCGCTAAGATTGAAAAGTTTGCTCGTCGGACTAACTTTGATCAGTTTGAATCCGTTAATCGCTTGCGAGATATTATGCGAAAAATGGGAATTACTCACGAATTGTTGCGTCAAGGAGCTATTGGTGAAAGTTTGATTCAGATTGGCGAATCTATGCCATTTACATTGGTCGAGCAATAGATTTTTAATTGCGTAAATTAGCGTGAGCTTGATGATATAATATAAATATGGCGCAAACATTTTTCTTCTACGATCTTGAAACTAGCGGTCTTAATCCTCGACAAGATCGAATTATGCAATTTGCCGGTCAGCGAACCGATATGGATTTGCAACCGATTGGCGAATCATATAATATTCTCGTGACACTAAATGACGATACGCTGCCGAGTCCTGATGCGTTGATGGTGACGGGCATAACGCCGCAAAAAACTGTCGAAGAGGGCTATACTGAGGCTCAATTTGCGCGTATGTTAAGCGAGGAAATATTTACGCCTGATACGATTGCTGTTGGATTTAATAATATTCGTTTTGACGACGAGTTTATTCGTCATTTGTTTTGGCGAAATTTTTACGATCCATACGAGTGGACCTGGAAAGATGGTCGATCCAGATGGGATTTGTTGGATGTGGTGCGCTTGACCAGGGCGCTTCGACCCGAAGGAATTGAATGGCCAATTGACGATAAAGGTGAGCCGAGTAATCGCCTGGAACTCATCACGAAAGCTAATGGAATAGAGCACGAGAACGCCCATGATGCGTTGGCAGACGTGACCGCGTTGATTGCTGTGACTAAATTGATTAAGCAGAATCAGCCGCAAATGTACGACTATTTGCTGAAAATGCGCGACAAGAAATTAGTCCAGAAACTGGTGAATGTCGATGATAAAAAACCTTTTGTTTATGCGAGTGGTCGTTACGACAAGGAATTCGCCAAAACGACCGTGGCTTTTCCGCTAACCACGAGCCGAAATGGTGGCGTGATTGTTTATGATTTGCGTTATGATCCGACGCCGTTTGTTGATCTGAGTGTTGAGGAATTGTCGGCGAAGATATTTGCAACGTGGGAGGAAAGGCAAGCTGAAGATTTCGTTAAATTGCCAGTTAAGGAATTGCAATATAATCGCTGCCCAGCAGTTTCGCCACTTGGTGTGTTGACTCAGGGTGATGGCTGGAAGAAGATTTCTCTGGATGCGGAAACCGTACAAAAGCACCAAGATATTTTACTTTCTCATCCAGATTTTGCCGAAAGGTTGCGTGGTATATTTGAGAACAAGCCAGAGTTTAAGAAAATGACCGATCCAGAAGCGCAACTGTATGACGGGTTTTTGGACAATAGTGATCGAGTTCGCGTTGAAGCCGTACGTAATGCTGGCGAGCGCGAGTTGGCTGATTTTCATCCGGATTTTCAGGATGAGCGATTGTCGCCACTATTGTTGCATTATAAGGCGCGAAGTTTCCCTAATTTGCTGAGTGAAGATGAGTTGCGACAATGGGAAGAATGGCGCACTGATCATTTACAGGCGCAACTGCCGCAATTTATGAAATCTCTGCAGCGATTAGCACCTAGCGCGACTGATGAGCAACAGTTTATTTTACAAGAATTGCAATTATGGCTGGAATCGGTTTTACCTTCTGTTGATAGTTGAAGTCTGTTTTTATCATAGTTGTTTACATAAATGAGGATGTCTATTTGATAGGTTGAGCAATAGATAAGTTTTAAGGATGATTAAAAATTAAGTCATAGACGGAGCGAGCTTTTGTGCTTCGACTTCATGATCAGGCTTGCTCTTTTTCATACTGGAAAGTAGATAAATTGATAATAAAATAAGCTCGCTTTTTTGGTTTGGTGTAAAATAGCGGATTTTTCTGTTGATTCGTCGTTGCGCGATTTCGCTGGCAATGTCAATGGACTTCCAAAACAGGACAGAAAGTGATTCTCTGAGGATTATTGCCAACGGTACGATAATTGCCCAGAAAATAACCATTAAAATTGCGGGCAGGCTGATGTTCGTGAATGGGATTTTTCCTAGGAAAAAGAAGAAAAATAGCTGGTCGATCACAAAAGGCGCGAGTAGTATCGCTCCGATGATCATAATTAAGTAAATGCCCAGCTTTCTCATAGATCTAACTGTAGCAAATAAGATATTGACTTGCAATCATAAGCGTAATGTGTTTTAACTCTGATTTGCGTCGATATTTGGACTGGAAAAAATAGTTAAAAACCTGTATAATATAGCGGTTATGACAGAGGTAATTCGTGTTAAGGGTGCTCGTGAGCACAATCTGAAAAATGTAGATATTGAGATTCCGAGAGATCAGCTGGTGGTGATTACTGGGCTTAGTGGATCTGGGAAATCCAGCCTGGCATTTGATACGATTTACGCTGAAGGTCAGCGTCGTTATATGGAGAGTCTCAATTCCTATGCACGACAATTCTTGGGTACGATGGATAAGCCTGATGTTGATTCGATTGAAGGACTTAGCCCAGCGATTTCAATTGACCAGAAGTCGACCAGTCGCAATCCGCGTTCGACCGTGGCTACGGTGACAGAAATTTATGATTATCTGAGGCTTTTGTTTGCGCGAATTGGCGTGCCGCATTGTCCGATTTGTGGCAATGAAGTGACACGTCGCACGACTGAGGTGATTATTGACGAGATTTTGCGACAATTTGTTGATAAGCGAATTCTGCTATTGGCGCCAATTGTTAAGAATAAAAAAGGTGAGTTTGCGCATATTCCAGAGCAATATCAGCGACTTGGTTATGCCAGGGTTCGCGTGGACGGCGTGGTGTATGCGCTGGATGAATTTCCGGAGCTACAAAAAAGCTACAAGCATAATATCGAGCTGGTGGTTGATAGGCTGGTGTTGACGGCAGAAATGCGATCTCGACTAAGTCAGAGCGTTGAACAGGCGCTAGATCTAGGTCAGGGAGTTATCGAGGTTTTGGACGCGGATAGCGACGAAGTGAAGACGTTTTCGCAGAGATATGCTTGTGTTGATCATCCTGATGTCGATATTCCAGAACTGGAGCCGCGATTGTTTAGTTTTAACGCGCCACAGGGAGCTTGCCCTGTATGTACGGGTTTGGGGTCGAGGTTGGAGGTTGATCCGGAATTGGTCTTTAATAACAATTTGACGATTTCCGAAGGCGCGATTCGACCGTATAATCGAATGAATTCTGACGCTTGGAATATGAAACGATTGGCGTCTGTTGCTGAAGCTCACGGATTTAGCTTGAAAGTTCCCGTAGGCAAGCTTTCTGATGATATTAAACATAAAATATTATACGGAACTGGCGACCAAAAATATCGCGTTGATTTGGGTGGCGGTCGACATTATGATACGACTTACGAGGGCGTTATTCCTAATCTGGAGCGACGCTGGAAAGAAACTGATAGCGATTTTATGCGGCGAGATATTGAGCGATTTATGCGCGAGAGGGATTGTTATGCCTGTAAAGGTGCGCGCCTGAAACCTGTGGTTTTGGCGGTGACGGTTCATGAATTGAATATCATCGACGTGTGTGATTTAAGTGTTGATGACGCGTTGGATTTGTTTGACAATAAGCTTCAATTGACTGAGCAAGAAATGATGATTGCTCGCTTGATTATGAAGGAAATCAAATCTCGTTTGGCATTTATGAGTAATGTTGGGCTGAACTACTTGGAGCTAAGTCGAGCGGCTAACACACTTAGTGGTGGCGAGGCGCAGCGAATTCGCTTGGCGACGCAAATTGGCGCTGGACTTCAGGGCGTGCTTTATGTGCTGGACGAGCCATCAATTGGACTTCATCAACGTGACAACGATAAGCTGATTGATATGTTGAAGCGCCTTCGTGATTTGGGCAATTCTGTGCTGGTGGTTGAGCATGATGAGGACACGATTCGTCAGAGTGATTTTCTGGTTGATATGGGACCGGGAGCTGGTGTGAATGGCGGTCAAGTAGTGGCAATGGGGACGCCTGAAATTGTTGCGAAAAATGAGAATAGTATAACGGGTCGCTATTTATCTGGGGCGGAAAAAATTGCCGTTCCGAAAAAGCGTCGCAAAGTCGTGAAAGATAGAAAGTTGATTGTTCGTGGCGCTCGCGAAAATAATCTTAAGAACATTGATGTGGAATTTCCTTTGGGGTTGATGACTGTAGTGTCTGGTGTTTCTGGTAGCGGAAAGTCGACGCTAGTGAATGACATTGTGGCGCGGGAATTGGCGGCGGAGCTGAATCGCGCAACGACAGCGCCAGGGTTGCACGACGCTATAGAAGGTGTGAATTTGCTTGATAAGGCGATTGTCATAGATCAGTCGCCAATTGGTCGAACGCCACGCTCTAATCCAGCAACATATACTGGGATTTTTACGCCGATTCGCGAGCTTTTTGCCAGCACGCCCGAGGCTAACGTCCGAGGCTACAAATCTGGGCGATTTAGCTTTAATGTCAAAGGCGGTCGCTGCGAAAATTGCCAGGGTGATGGTGTGATAAAAATTGAAATGCACTTTTTGCCGGACGTTTACGTTCAATGTGACGAGTGTCACGGCAAGCGTTATAATCGCGAGGCTCTGGAAATTAAGTATAAAGATAAGACGATTGCTGATGTTCTGGATATGACAATTGATCAAGCGGCGGAGTTTTTTGATAGCGTGCCGAATATTGCACGTAAACTTCAGACGTTGGTTGAGGTTGGGCTTGGCTATATTAAACTTGGTCAGCCAGCAACTACTTTTTCAGGCGGTGAGGCGCAGCGAATTAAATTGGCAACGGAACTCTCCAAGCGTTCCACTGGAAAAACTATGTACATTCTGGACGAGCCGACCACTGGGCTTCATTCTGCTGACGTAAAGCGACTGTTGGGGATTTTACAACAATTGGTTGAAGGCGGCAATAGCATGATTATCATTGAGCATAATTTGGATGTCATAAAGTCGGCTGACTGGATAATTGATATGGGTCCAGAAGGTGGAATCGGTGGCGGTACGGTTGTGGCTTGCGGTACGCCTGAAGATATCGCCAAGGTACCAAATTCGTTCACTGGCAAATATCTGAAAAAGATGCTTTAAGATTATTTTTTACGCTTGGTTTTCGAGAGGAGAACCGACAACTGTTTTCTTAATAATGTGCGAGTATTTGGCTGTTTCAAAGCGTGAATAGCCATCGGTGAGACAGATAGGAAGATGATGAGGATTGCTGCAACTTCAATATTTACGCCCGCTTTGGTTAAAAACTCGCCAGCGTAGAAGCCTAGATAAACGAATGCTGACGACCAAAGAAATCCACCGATAAGATTGAAAGTTAAGAACGTTTTATAGTGCATTTTACTGGCGCCGGCAACGATTGGGGCGAAGGTTCTTATAATTGGTACAAATCGAGCCAGGACGATTGTCGCTGAGCCGTGCTTGTCATAAAACTTTTCTGTTTGCTCCAAATATTTTTTCTTGAAGAATCGGGAATTTTCTTTTTCAAACAACTTGCGCCCAACTTTGTGACCAAAACTATAACCAACACTGTCGCCCAGCACTGCCGCCGCAAAAACCAAAAGCGCAAAAATGTGAATGTCAATATGTAGAATGTTTTGCTGAACCATGTATCCAGCAGTGAAGAGTAGGCTATCGCCGGGTAGAACAAACCCGATTAATAGGCCAGACTCTGCAAAAACTACTGATAAAATTGCCAATACACCAAAGCTAGTTATCAAGTGAATAAAAGATTCCATGTCTTAATTATAGCATGATTGGCGTATGCAGATTGGGCTATTCTTCAATAAATCCGCCAGATTGCCGCGCCCATAATTTTGCGTAAACACCGCGTTTTTTATTGATGAGCTCATCATGTGATCCGTCCTCGACAATTTTCCCATTTTTCAAAACAATTATACGATCCAGCTTAGCAATCGTAGATAAGCGATGGGCAATGACAATTGAAGTTCGATTCTTCATCAACGTTTCCAAGGATTTTTGAATCAACGCTTCTGACTCGGAATCTAGCGCTGAAGTCGCCTCGTCGAGGACTAGAATTGGCGCATCTTTTAGGATTGCCCTAGCAATTGCAACTCGTTGTCGCTGTCCGCCGGATAATTTAATTCCGCGTTCGCCAACCATTGTGTCAAAACCGTCTTTAAGTCCAACGATAAAATCGTAAGCGCCAGCTTTTTTGGCGGCTTCTTCAATTTCTGTGTCGGTTGCATCAGGTCGACCGTAAGCGATGTTTTCGCGCACGGAGCGGTGGAATAGCAATGGCTCTTGCGGTACGTAAGCGATTTTGGCGCGCAGGCTTGCTTGAGTGACTTCGGAAATATCTTGTCCGTCGATGGTAATTTTTCCCGAGTCAATATCAGCGAAGCGTAATAGCAATTTAGTGAGCGTCGTTTTTCCGGAACCGCTCGCTCCAACCAAACCTATTTTTTCTCCTGGTTTAATATCCAGAGAAAAGTCGTGGAATAGGGTGTCGCCTTGACCCTCGTCGTGCGTGAAAGTTATTTTGTCCATAGAAATTTCGCCGTTTGTAACTTTTAGCTTTGAATCGCTTTTATCAATCAATGTGGTTGGTGTTTGTAAGACCTCTACCATATCATTTGCGTTACCGATAATTCGGTTGTAATTGCGCATAATTCCGTTCATGTTCCACAGCTCATGTGCGACGCTGCCAGTGTAAGTGATTATAAGATAGACAGACGCCACGGACACCAAATCATTCTGGGCTGCGTACACTGCGAAGGCGATTGCTCCAATTTTAATAACCATGTTGATTGACGAATACACGGTGCTGACTTTTAAGAATCCGCGCATTACGTCGAGGCTTGAGTTTCGCCAAGAGTTGACGGTTTTTGCGAAAAATTTCTGTTCCGTAGCTTCGGCGCCAGATGACTTGACTGCTAGAACGTTTGAGATTACATCCGCCAATTGCCCGTTCAATTTATTGCTGGCTTTGGCTTCTTTTTTTGTCAATTTCGCCATTGGCTTGGATCCGTAATAAACGACGATGCTGAAAACGATTGAGAAAATAAGCAAGAATAAAGCGTATTGCCAGAGGAGAGTTGATAGGACAATTATTGAACCGACCAGTGAAACAACTAGAGGCAAAACTGACCAAATTATCGTGTCCCAAAAACTTTCTACCGCGCCGACTAATTTATTTGTTTGGCTAACGAGCGACCCGCCGAATTTATTTGAATGGAAGAATAATGTTTGGTTAGTCAGTTTGCTGAAGCATCGAGCGTACAAATCTCGCTGCATGGCGGTTTCAAATGTCCAGGCGAGATATAAAACTAATCGCCAGCCGATGACGCTCGACCATAATCCACTGACGCTGTATAAAGCAATTAGTGTCCATAGATTTTTTGCGTCGTGCAGTTGATTGTGTTGGATGATACTAAGAAGTTGGGCAATTATGAGCGGCCCGACAAAAATGGTAACCACGAGAGTCAGCATTGCAAAAAATATTGCCAAGTTTCGGCGGTGTTTGTACGGCTCTGACGTCTTCCAAAATAGACGAAATGTTTCTTTGCTGTTTGGTTTGTTTTTCAAATCAATTCCTTTCGATAATAAATTAATATTTATAAACTGCGCAGAAAACTGAGCGTTCTTAATTATTCAAAAATGTATATTAGAGGAACTCACCGTCGGGAGTTCATAGACTTTGACTATTATATGGAATATATGGATATAAGTCAATTTATGGAGCAAAAGCCTTGTTTATTTATTGTAAATACTTTACAATAGGAACATGACGCAAATTGTTAGGCGATCAACAAAATACACGAATGATGTGATGGCGATTTTAAAGAGTAAGCATCATGCGACGAATGCGGAAATTGCTCAGGAATTGCGGAACATTCATCCTGAAGTCAGCGACACGACGGTGCATCGAATAACTCAACGCCTGTGTGGCGACGGGATGATTGGTTTGGCGCCATCGACCAAAAAGGGTTGCTTGCGATATGATATTCGTAAGGATGATCACGATCATTTTGTGTGTAGTGATTGTGATGGCCTGATGGATATTAAAATTGCCGATGAGATGAGAAAGCAGATTGCGCATGAAATTAGCGATTGTTATATTGACGGCCCGTTGGTTGTGACGGGAGTTTGTAAAAAATGCCAGAAAAGGAGGAAATAATGGCTTTATATGAAATTACAACAAAGCAAGAATTCGAAGATAAGGTGCTAAAAAGTGACGGTCCTGTACTAGTTGATTTTTGGGCGCCGTGGTGTCCGCCATGCCGTGCAATGGCTCCGCTTTTGCATCAAATTGCTGAAGAAACAGAGTTTGATATTGTTAAAGTTGATACTGAAGCGAGTCAGGAAAATGCGCAATTGGCTATGGAATATCGTGTGCAGGGAATTCCAAACATGAAGATTTTTGTTGGCGGCGAGGAAGTTGCTGAAATGATTGGCATGAAGCCAAAGCAGACGTTGATTGACGCTCTGGAAAAAGCTGCAAAATAAAAAATAGAAGGGGGATTTATGAAGGGTTTTAGTGGAAATATCGAAGAGCTTACGTTGGCAAATAATAATTTTCGTCAAGTTCTATATACTGCCAGACATTGTCAATTGGTATTGATGAGTCTGTCTGTTGGCGGGGAAATTGGTTCGGAGATTCACGAGGAAAATGATCAGTTTTTCAGATTTGAGTCTGGCGAAGGTAAGGTTTTGATTGATGGCAATGAATATTACGTTTCTGACGGTAGTGCTATTATTGTGCCAGCGGGAGCTGAGCATAATGTGATAAATATCGGCGAGGAGCCACTTAAGCTTTATACTATTTATAGTCCAGCGCATCATAAAGATGGAATTGTTCGGGCAACGCGTGAAGAAGCAGAGGCTAACGAAGAAGATTTTGATGGTGTAACTACAGAATAAACTGCTATCAAAAGAGAAAACTTACTAAATTAGCGATTTTTATGGCATGCAGATCAATAGTCAGCGAGATGTTTAGTTCATTTGGGCAGGCAATTTTTCGTGGAACTGCATGTGTCATATCGCTAGTTTTTAGGATTGTACCGCAGAAGGACCGCGTACGGGTGATTGTCTATCGTGATGATGGTAAGATTTTATTAGTCAGAAGCCGCTTTAGTCGTCAAGAATGGGCTTTGTCAGGAGGCGGGGTGAATCGTAATGAGAGTTATGAACAGGCTGCCGTTAGAGAAGTCTTGGAGGAAATTGGATTAAAGATACATAATATGCGATATCTCGGAAAGGCTAATTCTCATGAATCGTATGCCAAATTTTCAGTTCAAGTTTTTGCGGCGCACGCGTCTAATTGTGACATAAAATGCAACTTTGAAATAATGGAAGCCCGGTGGTTTAATATGAATTATCTTCCCAAAGAATATTACGCTCTGTATACTAATAAGCGCCAGTAGGCGACTCCGCTTTATGTATAATATGAGTATGAATGATCGACAAATTTACCAGCTTGAAATAGTAAAGACTAAAGTTCGGCAGTTGCTGGGCGGCGACACTTCGGGACATGCTGATGATCATGTCGAGCGAGTGGCGTTGTTAGCAGAGCGTTTTGCTAACGAATGCAGCGAATCGGTGGATCTGCAAGAAGTGCTGTTGACAGCTTGGCTGCATGATGTTGATGATTATAAATTAGTCGGTAAAACGCAAGCGGAAAAATTGACGAACGCGGTAAATATTATGGCGCAGGCAGAAATAGCTGATGATTTAAGTCAGGTTGTGCTGGAAAATATTGTGGCGATTGGTTATAGCAAACGGCTGAACGGCAAGCAGCCGCAGCGGCTGGCGGGGAAATTAGCGTCTGACGCTGATATGTGTGATGCTATTGGTGCGGTCGGCATTGAGCGGGCGTTGGTTTATGCTTGTCATCACGGCGGTCGGATTTTTGACCCTGAAGTCTGGCCGAATATCAATTTGGCAGCGCACGAATATAACGCTGACGGTAATACGCATGATACCGACGGATTTATCAATCACTTCTTTGAGAAGCTGTTGAAATTGAAAGGTTTGATGTTGACTGAACCAGGACGAATAGAAGCGGAAAATCGTCATCAAATTATGGTTGATTTTCTTCGTGCCTACTTCCGCGAGAAGAATGCATCTGACTGGAGTGAGTTTTTGGAGGAATATTTACGTAGCGTCGGTGTCTAGAATAGACTAAACTTAGTATATTGAATATTATAGTCTAGTATGAAAAAGATTTTGAGAACACTTAATGCTCGTTTTTGTAAGTTAACTAAAAATAGTGCCACCGAGAAGCGCACGCACCGATATTCTCAAAAATCGCTAAGACGAGGCGATAAAGCTGAAGGTGATAAATATCAAAGACTATTTGTAAAGAAATCATTACAATATTTACCACATCATCTATTGTTGGCGGTCTCTCATAGAATGCGATTGCGATGGGCTGAAAAAATATTAGACAAATTTGCCATAAAATACATAATCAAGCCAAAATCAATACGCCAGTTTAAAGAGTCTGAAATAAAAGAATATCGAAAACTGACGAAAGGCACTCAGTTTTGGCATGGTACTGGCCGCTGGCAGCATGGTGAGCGCGGTATAGCTGATGTCCTGAAAAGTTTTTGTGATGCTGCCGGACTTAAGCCAGTACGTGATGTGTATGCAGTATTTGGTGGGAGTAATCAACATATTGTGCATTCAATTTCAGTATGTCGAAGTCGCATGATAGCACGATCATACGCTGATATGCACGGCGTTGGCTGGAAAGAGAAAAATCGTTACGGTGATGCGCTTACATGGGTGTCGTATTATTATGGCATGTTTTACGCTCGTCTATTTATAACTAGCGGTTTTAAAATGATGCGTCGCTGGAAAGCGTGGCGAGCATTGTCTCACGATAATAATGGTGATAATACTTGGGGCAAAAAAGTAAATAGCCAAGCGCGAAATGTATGGGACGTTTTTTGCTTAGGTAGTGACATATCTGGAAATTATCCGATATTAATTGGTGTGAAAAATATTGATTCACAGATAAAACTAGATAAGCCAATGTGTCAATACGAAGTTCGTGCTAGTAAACTGATAAATATTGCAAATATTTCACATGTGGAAGTACCATATGACAAGCAAGATGAAGTGCGAAAGTTATTACACGAACACGATGTTAAATTGCCAGTAACGAGTATAGAATTAGGCGAATATGTTAGCTCAAAAGAGCGTTTTATTGACCTGATTAGCGCTTTGTAGTTATATGAAATTATGACAAAGTATAAAATTGAACGGATTTATGGATCGACCGCGTCGGACAATAGTTATCGTGTGTTGGTCGATCGATTGTGGCCACGCGGAATTAGCAAAGAACGAGCTGCATTGGACGAGTGGAATAAAGAAATTGCCCCGACCGATGAATTACGCAAATGGTTTAATCACGATCCAGAAAAATTCCCGGAATTTTCTCGCCGTTATATGAAGGAGTTAGATAATAATCCTGCTGCTGCCGAAGCAAAGAATAATTGGAACGAACAATCTGCAGTTACACTGTTATATGGCGCCAAAGATACGGAACATAATCAGGCGATAGTTCTCAAAAAGTGGTTGGAAGATTAGTCAATCGCTAGAAGAATACTTGCATAATTGCCGTGTTTAGATTGTAATATATTTAATGAATCAAGCATTGCAAGCCAAGCTAAAAACTTTGCCGCGAACGCCCGGTGTTTATTTTCATAAGTCGGCGAGCGGCGAGGTAATTTATGTTGGTAAGGCGGCGGTTCTTAAAAATCGCGTACGTCAGTATTTTCAAGATTCGCGCGGGCGAGACAATAAAACTATGGCGCTGGTGGCGGAGATTTTTGATACTGATTGGATTGAAACTGAGAGTGAGGTTGATGCGCTGTTTTTGGAAAGCGAGATGATCAAGCGATATATGCCGCGATACAACGTTCTGTTGCGCGATGATAAGTCTCAGATGTACGTTCGGATTGATATGAAAAGCGATTGGCCGACGGTCAGTTTTACGCGGAATCCTGCCGATGATGGTGCGGATTATTTTGGTCCATTTTACAATGGTTTTGCGTTAAAAAAGGCATTGCGCTATTTGAGGCGAATTTTTCCATATCTCACTCACCAAAGACGCCCCGGGCAATCAAAGTTGGATGAGGATTTGGGTTTAAGTCCGAAAATAAGTGATGGTTCGGACGCGTATAAAGCTGGTTTGCGTAAATTGATAAGTTATATTAAGGGAAATCGCAAGGCTATTGCTGTGGAGTTGGAGCGTGATATGAAAACGGCTGCGGGGCTTCATGATTTTGAGCGGGCGGCAAGTCTGAGAAATAAGTTGCGTGCCATGCAAGAACTTCAGCGACGCGTTATGTTTGGCGATAAGGAATTTTTGGATATTTCAAAAGACAAGGCTCTGGCTGATTTAGCGAAACTACTTGGCTTGAAAAATATTCCAGTGCGAATTGAGGGTTATGATATTTCGCATATGAACGGACGCCAAGTCGTGGCGAGTATGGTAGTTTTTACGAATGGTGCGAGCGATCGTGCGGAATATCGTAAATTTAAGGTGAGCGAAAAAAACGACGACACTGGAAATATGTACGAGGTGATTTTTAGGCGGCTTGGCGAGCGAAATATCAAAAGCTGGGGCTGTCCAGATTTGTTGTTGATTGACGGTGGAAAAGGTCAACTTTCGGCAGCGATTAAGGCGAGGGATGAGCGCGGAATAAAATTGCCGATTATTAGCATCGCCAAACGCGAGGAAGAAATTATTATTCATAAAACTGGCTCGCAAATTGACGTAACGCACATTGAAGAGTTGCAAAAATCTATTCATCATGATGTCGCTATTCACGAAGACAATGATGTGTATGTGGTAAATTTGCATCCTTCTCAGCGCAACGCCGGCTCGCATTCAAAGAATCTACGAGGTTCTGATATCGATGGCGATTCCAGCCGGGACAATTTTACAAAAAGTTCTATTGCGACGACAGACATTGTCAAGCTTTTCCAGCGGATTCGTGACGAGTCGCACCGATTTGCTGTGAGCTATCATACAGCGTTGAAGCGTCAAAATCAGACAAAAAACCAACTGGAAGAAATTCCGGGGATTGGTCCAAAGACGCGTGCGAAATTGCTAAGGAAATTTGGCAGTGTGAAAAAAATTATTGAGGCGGATTATGCGGAATTGCAGGCGGAAGTTGGTACGAAAAAGGCGGATTTGATTAAGCGCTTATCTTAAAATCAAGCATTCAATCGACAATAAAGCATAAATTATATATAATAAGACTAATGAAAAGACAATTTGCAACGTTTTTGATTCGGCTGATTCTTAATTCGGTAGGTATTTGGGTTGCAGTGCGGCTGCTTGGAAACGAAACTCCGGGCGCAACTTCTGCGTGGACATTTATGATGGCTGGGTTGATATTTTCGGTAGTGAATAGCGTATTGAAGCCAATAGTTACAATTTTAGCTCTGCCAGCAATTCTATTGACATTAGGATTGTTCACCTTAATTGTGAACGGCTTTATGGTTTATATCTCGCTCGCTTTGGCACCAGGAATTTCTATGACTTTTGCGCATTCAATTATTGCCGGGATTATATTGAGTTTGGTAAACTATATTATAAGTAGCGCGCTGGTTTTGCAGCGGGAAGAAAAGGAGTAATATGTCAATTGATACAATTTTACCGTACGTGACGCTTGGATCTGCCGTACTGATGATTATCGCAATTTTGTTGCAACAACGAGGCGCAAGTTTGGGTGCAGGATTTGGCTCGTCTGGGGAATTATTCACTACTCGTCGCGGATTTGATAAAAACTTGTTCGATGTAACTATTGTTTTTGCGGTGATTTTTGTGCTATCGATTTTGGCAAGTATGATTTTGCCGGGATTGCAAAAATAGGAGAATAGATTTGAGCTCGGATAATTCGTCATGGAATCGTTTTGCGCGGCTAAAAGTTTCCAGTAAAGATGTCAATAAGCGTCTGCGCAAGATTGAAAAGGGAAGCTTGCGCCATGCGCATAAATTCGTGACATCCAGATTGGACCGTTTGTCTAATGTGCGACGTCGGGTTTCTGTCTGGATTATTCTAGTATTGGTGATGATTGGCGCCAGTGCGGTGCAGTGGCATATTTCTCGTAATTCTTTCACGACAATGGCATACACTTCCGGCGGATCATATTCTGAGGGTGTGTTGGGTCCTTTAGAAAACTTAAATCCGATTTTCGCAAAAACCAATGCTGAAAAATCCGCCGCGAAATTGCTATTTTCAAGTTTGTATCGATATGACTCAACGGGCAATATAAAGGCTGACATGGCGGATAGCATCAGCGTAAACGATAAAGAAACTGAATATACGGTTAAGTTGAAGAAGGGCTTGAAGTGGTCAGATGGGCAAGATTTAACGGCGGACGATGTAATCTTTACGTTGAAGCTATTGGCGAATCCAGAAGTTGGAGCTGAAATATCAGGCTGGAAATCCATAAAATTCGAGAAAGTGTCTGACGATTCGGTGAAGTTTATCTTGCCGTCGTCATATTCGCCGTTTGTCCACGCTTTGACATTCCCGATTATACCTAAGCATATATTAAAAGACGTTAAGCCGTCGAATTTACGCGAACATGATTTTAATAAATCACCTATATCTAGCGGTCCGTTTGCCTTTAGATTGTTACAGAACGTAACGAGCGATGGTAGTAAAAAAGTGCTATATTTGCAGTCGAATAGCAATTATTATGGCAGCACACCTAAGTTAGAGCGATTCCAGTTGTACGCGTATCCGACGCAGGATGATATTGCGAAAAGTTTGCGTACGCGAGAAATTACAGGAACTCCAGAATTGATTTATAACGATCAATCCGCCGAGGTGAAATCTATGTATACCGCAGAAGCGCATTCTTTGAATAACGGAGTTTACGCGCTATTTAACAACAATAGTCAGTTCTTGCGATCAAAAGCAGTTCGTCAAGCTTTGTCGCTCAGCGTTGACACATCCAAGCTGCGTCAATCCTTGTCATTGTCTACGGAAGAATTATCTGGTCCAACGCTTAATAAATTCCTGGGAAAGAGCTCGAACTCGTCTAGTTATGACGTCAAGAAAGCGAAATCTCTAATTGACGCCGAGGGCTGGAAGAATGTGAACAATGTTCGCCAGAAGGGAAATGATAAGTTAAAACTCAACGTGGTTGTTTTGAAGAATAGCAATTATGAAAAGGTCGCCAGGTATTTGGCTCAAGTTTGGTATGACGAGCTGAACATAGAATCGGATATTAAAGTTGTCGATCCGAACGACGCCACTCAAAATATTCTTCAGACAGTTTTGCAGCCGCGCAATTTTGACGTGCTGGTTTATGAGCTCTCCTTGGGCGGCGACCCAGATGTTTATGCCTATTGGCATTCTTCGCAGGCAACCAACAATGGTCTGAATTTCTCTAATTACAATAACGCGATAGCGGACGATGCTCTGGAAAGCGGTCGATCTAAAATCTCGGCAAAGCAACGCGCTGATCGTTATGCGAAGTTTACTGCTACTTGGCAGGCGGACGCCCCAGCGATTGCCTTGTATCAGCCGAAGTTTGACTATATTCATATTCGGAACGTTAAAGCTCTCGACGCAAGCACCGAAGTTGTCAATCCCGTCGATCGCTATGTTGATGTTCAATATTGGGCGACGGAGAAAAAGTCCGTTTACAAAACCCCGTAATCGGGTATAATGGTAAGTGGCTATGCGGGCGTGGCGGAATTGGTAGACGCGCTAGCTTGAGGGGCTAGTGAGCATTGCGCTCGTGGAAGTTCAAGTCTTCTCGCTCGCACCAAACATATTGCAATTATTGGATGAATTGTTTGTGATATGTTTTGCAAAATCTGATATAATAAAGGCGGTGGCGCGTTGGCGGAGCGGTTACGCAGAGGTCTGCAAAACCTTTTAGACGAGTTCGACTCTCGTACGTGCCTCCAATTTTTGATAAATAGTCCTGAGTATTGGGCTATTTTTATTTTGTGAAATTGTACAATTTACTTAGCGAATATAGTATAATATAAGTAGTCTGGCGCGCGGGCCGTCTAGATTGTATATAAATAAGCGCGAGTGGCGGAATTGGTAGACGCGAGGGACTTAAAATCCCTTGACCAAAAGTCGTGCGGGTTCGATTCCCGCCTTGCGCACCAAAGTTGTAAAGAAAATAATATTGAATAGGAAAGGGACAAAGGTAAGGAATGAGTCCATTGGTAATTGTACTTATTGTTACAGTGGTAGTTTTATTAGTACTCGTAGGAGTTGTAATCGGTGCGTACAATGGTTTAGTTGTGTTGCGCAACCGCGTAGAAGAGGCATGGAGTGACATTACTGTTCAGCTAAAGCGCCGAACTGATTTGATTCCAAATTTGGTCAACTCAGTAAAAGGCTACGCTACACACGAAAAAGAAGTATTTGAGAAGGTTGCGGAAGCTCGTTCAGCAATTATGAATGCTGGCAGCGTGGCTGAAACCGCTAAGGCTGAAAATGCTTTGGAAGGCGCGTTGAAGAGCTTGTTTGCCGTATCTGAGGCTTACCCAGAATTGAAAGCAAATCAAAACTTCTTGCAATTACAACAGGAATTGGTTGACACTGAGGATAAAATCCAAGCAGCTCGCCGATTCTACAATGGTGGCGTTCGCGACTTGAACACGAAGATTCAGACTTTCCCGACAAATATCATCGCGGGAATGTTTGGCTTCCAAGCTAAGGAATTCTTCGACGTTGAGGATCGCGCAAGCATCGAAAATCCAGTTGAAGTAAAGTTCTAATTGAATTCTGAAATGAAAATCGCTCGTCTATTTTTGGCGGGCGATTTTTGGTATAATTAACATATGTACAATGCAGTTTCTCAAAACAAACGCAACACAATATTAATTATGTCTGTGTTTGTGATAATTATTGGAATTATTGGTCTGTTTATTGGAGCGGCAACTGATAGCTATTCACTGGCGCTCATCATTTTCATATGTGCGATATTGTATGCTTGGTTGCAGTATTTTATAGCCGGCAAGTTGGCTATGATGATGACTGGCGCTCAGGAAATTAGTAAAAATGACGCTCCTGAACTTTGGCGAGTGGTGGAGAATTTGTCTATCGCTTCTGGTATGCCGATGCCGAAAGTCTATATTATCGATGATCCAGCCCCAAATGCTTTTGCGACTGGTCGCGACCCGAATCATGCCATCGTTGGCGCGACTACTGGGCTTTTGGATATTATGGACAAGCGTGAGCTGGAGGCAGTTATGGCGCATGAAATGAGCCACGTGCGAAATTACGACATCCGCGTGAGTATGATTGCTTTTGGTTTGGTTAGCGCAATTGGACTATTTGCGGACTTGGCGCTTAGAATGATGTTTTATAGTGACGACCGTGACAGAGACGTTAATCCTATCGTCTACGCTCTCGGGTTGATTGTGGTTATATTGGCGCCGCTTTTGGCAACGATAACTCAGTTGGCAGTTAGTAGACAGCGTGAATATCTGGCGGATGCTTCGGGTGTATTATTGACACGAGATACTGAAGGGCTAGCAAGCGCGTTGGAAAAGTTACGCCAATACGGCAGACCAATGCAAAAACAAAGTTCTTCCACCGCCAATTTGTTCATGAATAATCCTTTGAAACCTGGATTTTTCTCGAAGCTATTTAGTACTCATCCGCCGCTAGAAGATAGAATTGCAAGGTTGAGGAATAACGCAACAAAGATGTAATTATGGCAACGAAAACCTCCAAAAAACGAGTAGTCAAGAATCCTAAGAAGTCAAATGCTGATCATAAAAAAGGTGTATGGCCTGGTATTAAGCATGACTTTAGCAAATTAAATCAGCAGCGACGTAATTTTCTGCAGCGCCGACCTCATCGTAGTTTTCGGCTAACTAAGCGACGAGATTACCAACGAGATCTAAAAATTCCGGGATATTGGTCGCTGACTAGTGAAGCTTGCCGTCTGGTGTGGCGAAACAAGAAGATTTTTTTGGCGTTAATCGTCGTTATGTCGATATTGACGTTTGCTTTAGCCAGCGTCATGTCGCAAGACACATACCAACAACTTAAAGACGTGATGAATCAGGCTGAGTCAAATGGATTCGGCGGAATTTATACAACAATTAGCCTATTCTCTGGCGTTACGGTTAGTTATATTTCTGGTAGTGGAACGGCTGGTGGAAATGTTCAGCAAGCGGCGGGAATTTTTCTGGGGCTATTAACTTGGTTGTCGTCTGTTTGGCTAACGCGAGCTATTTTAATTGGCAAAAAACCGAAAATGCGCGATGGTTTGTATAGCTCTGGGTCGCCCATAATTGCGCTAATAATTGTCATCGGGGTTTTCCTAATTCAAATGGTGCCGGCGGCAGTGGCGGTGATTATTTATAGCGCGCTTAATGCTTCGGGAGTGTTAAATCAAACGCCGATTCTGATGGCGGCTGGCGGTGCGGCGATTCTAATAGTGGCAATGTCTATCTATTGGGCGACTTCTACGGTTTTTGCGATGATCATCGTAACATTGCCGGGGATGTATCCGTTTCACGCGCTGCGTTTGTCGGGCGATATTGTGACGGGGCGAAGACTAAGGATTTTACTGAGATTTGCGTGGGCTGTTGTTCTGTCTGTGCTTTTGTGGGCGGTCGTTCTGATTCCGGTAATTCTGCTTGACGGCGCACTGAAGGGATGGATTAGCGGCATTGACTGGCTACCAATTGTCCCGACAACCGGCTTGATTTTACTTTACGTAACGATAATTATGATTTCTGTGTATGTCTATTTGTTCTACAGAAAGGTGGTTGAAAGTGACACCAAAAAAACCAAGAATTGACGAAATTAAATACCTGTTAAATCGTTATAGCTACGAATATTACACCTTAGACAAGCCGAGTGTGAGCGATGCGGTTTATGACAGTCTGATGGATGAGCTGAAGAAAATTGAATCGGATCACCCAGAATTGATTACTGTCGATAGTCCTACACAGCGAGTTGGAAATAAGCTGCTCGACGGTTTTCAAAAAGTAAAGCACGTGCGCCGAATGGTCAGTTTGAATGACGTTTTCGATAAAAGTGAAGTTGAGGCGTGGATTGAGCGAACTGATAAATTGATACCAGGTCAGCGACATGAATTTTTTACGGATATAAAAATGGACGGCTTGGCGTGTGCGTTGATTTATGTCGACGGTGTACTATTCCAAGCTGTGACGCGTGGCGACAGTTTTGTTGGCGAAGATGTAACGAATAATGTTCGAACTATTAAAAACGTACCGCTTCGTCTGCGTGAGGCGGCGGGTTTTGAAAATTTTTTGCACGGTCGGACAGAGATTCGTGGCGAAATTGTCATGCTGAAACGGGATTTTGAGGAGCTTAATAAAAAGCAGAAATCTCTAGGGCTGCCTACATTTGCCAATCCGCGCAATTTGGCTGCGGGGACAATTCGTCAATTAGATCCTGCACTGGTGGCGGCACGCCCGTTGCATTTTCGCGGATATGATGTGATTCGCGATGATAGTTCGGAAGTTCTGACGAATAGTTTTGCTTACGAGGCTTTGACGGCGCTGGGGATTTCTCGCAATCAGCAAGCCAGTGTCTTTGATAATTTGTCCGACGTGATGAAATTTGTCGACGAATGGAGTGATAAGCGTCATGACTTGCCGTTTAATACGGACGGGCTGGTTATTAAGATTAACGATCGAGAAATATACGACAATCTCGGGATGGTGGGCAAAAATCCGCGTGGGGCGGTGGCTTATAAGTATGCGGCTGAAGAGGCTACGACGATTGTTCGAGATATAGTTATTTCTATTGGGCGGACTGGCGCGGCGACTCCGGTGGCTGTGTTTGATCCAGTAGTGGTGGCGGGAACTACGGTGCAGCACGCCAGTTTGCATAACGCCGATGAAATTGAGCGTTTGGATATTCGACGAGGCGACACTGTGGTGATTTTTAAGGCTGGCGATATTATTCCGCAAGTTGAGAGTGTCTTGAAGGAGTTACGACCTGCAGATTCTGAGCCAATTGATTATGAAGCAGAATTAAAACGGCAATATCCGGAGTTGGAATTTGTGCGACCGGAAGGCGAAGCCGTTTATCGAGTTAAGGGCTCTAGCGGTCCGCTGATTTTGAAGCGAGCTCTGGCACACTTCGCGTCTAAGGGCGCGCTTGATATTGATACGCTTGGTGAAAAGAACGTGGAGATTTTAATTGACAATGGTTTGGTTGGCGATTTGGCGGATATTTTTACGCTTACTAAGGACGATTTGTTGAAGTTGGATCGGTTTGCTGATATTTCTGCACAAAAGTTAATCTCGGCAATTGCTGATAAAAAACGTCCAGAATTAGAGCGATTTTTGTACGGTCTGGGAATTCGTCATATTGGTGCGCAAACGGCGATTGATTTGACGAATCATTTTGAGAGTATGGAAAATTTGGCGAAAGCGACGATTGATGATTTGCGACAAGTTGATGGCGTGGGTGAAATTGTTGCCGAATCTGTAGTGGCGTGGTTTGCTGATGAGGATAATGTAAAATTGCTCAATAAATTCACTGAGCTAGGTGTCGTTCCCCAGTTTAATAAAAAGGCTGGCGGGTTGAGCGGAAAAAGTTTTGCCATCACAGGTACTCTGAAATCTATGGGACGCGACGCTGCTGCGGATAAAATTCGTAATCTCGGTGGAGTTTTTCAAACCGCAGTTTCTAAAGACACGACATATTTGGTGGCTGGCGGTAAGGTTGGCGCTAGTAAATTGAAAAAGGCTGAGCAATACGGCACGAAAATTATTGACGAAGAAGCGTTGTTGAGGATGATAGAAAACGCGGGATGAATTAATGTATAATTTACGCATGGATAAGATTAAAAAACCGAGACTCTATTGTTTTTCTCCAGCGGTAATGTTGGCGACGTTGACAATTGAAATTATTCTGGCAATATATACTTTTTGGAAATATAAATTGAATGCTGTGACGAAGATTGTGATCATGCTGTTGATCTGTTTGGCGCTGTTTCAATGGGCTGAATATAATGTTTGTGAAGGTGCAATTTTTCTGGATAATCTCGGCTGGGCTAAACTTGGCTATATTGCAATTACTATGCTTCCGCCTCTGGGTATTCATTTGATATATGAAATTTCTGGTGATAAGAGGCGATGGATTCCTGTGCTTGGTTACACTTTTGCCGCAATGTTTATTAGCTATTTTCTATTGGAGGCTAACGGAATTAAGTCTGGGGCTTGCCTTGGTAATTATGTAATTTTTGAGAACCAGCCGGGCGTCGGAATGTGGTATGGTTTGTATTATTACGGCCTATTATTTGCGGCAATTGCTTATGCGTACGTTAGGAGTAAAACCTCCAGCAAACACATTCGGCGTTCTCTAGGTTCGTTGATTGTGGGATATGTTTTATTTATGGCGCCTACGACGTTTGTCAATATCATCGATCCATCGACTATTATCGGAATTCCGTCAATTATGTGTGGATTTGCAGTTTTAATGGCGGTAGTTTTAGCTGGGAAAGTTTTGCCAGAATATGTAAATGAAAAATGATGCTTGTGTTTTTTTGGGCGATAATGCATAATTAAACATGAGCTGGTACGCATAGGGGCATTCTCCTATGCTTGCCAATTGAAAGACAAACACATATTCAAATATGCCCCGGGTGGGCGCGTAGCAGCTCTTCTATAATGCTTATGGTATGATATAGTTATGGTTACTGTTTCAAAAAAAAGGGAAGAAAAACTAGCAAAATTAGTGCGAGAATTTTTTGCTGTTCATCCAGATGTGAAGCTTGTGGCGATAACTGGTAGCGCCGGAAAGGCTAGTGCAAAAATAGCTATCGGTACGGTTTTGGCACAACAATTTGATATTCAGCTTCGCAATGAAGAGCCGAAGACAAAAGCTGATGTTTTTCTTCAGATGATGGGCGTGAAAATGCCCGAAAAAGGCTTGTTCAAATGGTGGAAAGTGATGCGCGCCGTAAAGAAGAGAATTAAGGCCGAAAAACCGGAAGTCCAGGTAATTGTTCAGGAATTTAATCCAAAGGAGCTTGGCTATAACGATTGGTTTAAGGCTTATGTTGTGCCAGATATTACGGTTGTAACTTCTGTGACAAATGGTCGAATGCAGGTTGAATATTCCTTGGAAGAAGTGGCGAATGAGATGATTTCGCTGGCGAATTTCTCGCGAATGGCGATGATAAATCGTGATGATATTGATGGGCGTTTTGCTAGCTTTTTGACAAATCCTAATATCACTACTTACGGAAGTGATCCAGTGGCGGAGTATAATTTTGACGATCGTAATTTTTCTCTGAAAGACGGACACCATGGCTTTATTATGTCGCCAGAAAATCCTAATGGATTAGAGGTCAACGTTAAGCTAATTGGCGAGCATAATATTCGTCCAGCGATCGTGGCGGCGGCTATTGGTTATGCGTTTGGCGAAACTGAGGATAATATAAAAAAGGGCATAGAAAATTTGCGCCCACTGCCTGGCAGGATGAATTTACTGAAGGGCGCGGATAACACTTGGTTGATTGATGATAGCTATAGTTCGACGCCGTTGACTGCCTTAGCTGCTTTGCAGTCTTTGTATCGAATTGAGACTCCGCAGCGCATTGCTGTACTTGGTAATATGAATGGCTTAAAGGGGATTTTCGAGCAAGCTCACGCTGAACTTGGTTCTCATTGTAGCCCGGATTTGTTGGATTGGGTTGTGACGGTTGGCGAGAAAGCTAATCAATATTTGGCGCCAGCTGCGCGCCAAAGAGGCTGTCAGGTGAAGGAGTGTAAGAATGCTATCGAGGCTGGGTCTTTCGTGCGCGACAAATTGAAATCTGAAGGCGTCGCGTTATTCAAGGGTTCAAGTGGCGGCGTATGGCTAGAGGAATCTATAAAAATCAATCTTCATAGCACTGAGGACGATAAATACTTGGTCAGGCAAACGCCGGAGTGGATTGCTAGGAAAAACCAATTTTTCTCACAATTTAAAGATTAATGTGATATATTAAATTCAAGGTATATAAAACAAGGGGGAATGATGGATCAAGGTAATCAACCTGCACCGCAGCCGCAATATAACGGCGTGCCGATGCAACCAAAAAAGAAGAAAACGGGATTGATAATTGGTGTAGTGCTGGGAGTTATAGCTCTTATTGCTATTATTTCTGCTGTGTTAGTTTATTTCTTGTGGTGGCAGAATCCAGAAAAGATGGTTACGGACGCTGTGTCTAATGCTATTATGGCAAAGAAGATGACTGCCGACGGTAAGGTAGTTATTGACATGCGCGACCAAGGAAAAATAGAGCTAAACGTAAAGACTGCTACTGAGTCGGGAAAATCAAAGGCGAATATTGACGCTAAGCTTAATATCAAAGGGGTCGAAAAGAGTATTCCACTAGATGGTGATATGGTTCTTGGTGATGACGGGACGATATACGTGAAGATAAATAATTTTAAGGATTTGTATGGCACTTTGCTTGAAATAGTTATGGAGTCTTCTTCTGGCGGCAAGGCATCAAGGGCTCAAATAGAAACTTACCGTGATCAGACTTTGAGAAAGATGAGCTCTGAGATAGATAAAATGAGCAATACGTGGATGAAGATTTCTCCAGATGAAATCGGTAGCGAATACAAGTGTGGAATTAACGCTCTGAAGAAAATTCAAAGTGACGAAAGTGTCCGCAAGGAAGTAGTTCAACTTTATCAAAAGAATAGCTTCTTCACTATAAAAGACTCAAAGATTAGCGATCGTAATGGTGGGCGTGGTTTTGAGCTAAAGGGTGATAACAGTAAATTGTCGAAATTTAATGATGAGTTTAAAAATTCATCAGCAGGCAAGGCGCTCGGCAAGTGTGGAAAATCTAATGACTATAAGAGTAGTACATCATCATCTATTGACACAGCTTCATTGAAGGTGTGGGTTGATAGGTCGTCTCATGAACTGAAAGCCTTGGAGTTGAAAGGTGATGGCAAGAAGGCTTCTGTAGAGATTTCATTTGACATTAACATGAACAAGTCTGAGGAGATTAAGACACCTTCGGACGCTGAAAGCTTGAAAGAGTTTGTAGAAGGTTTTATGAGCGGATATTCGAGCGGATTGTCATCAACCTCGACTAGACGATAGCTTAATTGCTTAATAATAATCCCGTTCGTAATGAGCGGGATTATTTGCTATAATTACAGATATGAGACGCTATAATCCGACAGAAATTGAACAAAAATGGCAAAACAAATGGGAGGCTGACGGTACTTACGCGGTCGATTTTAATGACACGACCCGACCGAAGTATTACAGTTTGAGTATGCTTCCGGGGATTACGGGGGCGGGAATTCACATTGGCCACGGTCGTACTTTTCAATTTGCCGATATCAAGGCACGATTCAAGCGTCAGCAGGGTTATAATGTCTATCATCCAATCGGCTGGGACAGCTTTGGTTTGCCGGTTGAAAATTACGCTATTAAAGTCGGAAAAACGCCACGTGTAGCGCACGATGAGGCGAAAGTTCACTTTAAGGAACAATTGAAGCGACTTGGGTTTAGTTATGATTGGACAAAAGAAATTTCTACAGCCGATCCAGAATATTACAAATGGACTCAGTGGATTTTTACGCAATTATACAAGCACGATTTGGCATATCAAAAAGAGCAGCCGCAATGGTGGTGCGAAACTGATAACACAGTGCTTGCTAACGAACAGGTTGAAGGTGGCAAATGTTGGCGCTGCGGTAATCCTGTGACCAAGCGCAATCTTAAGCAGTGGTTCTTCCGAATTACGGCGTATGCAGATGAAATTTTAGAGGCAACCGATGCGCTTGATTGGACGGAAATGGTTAAAACCATGCAGAAGAATTGGATTGGTCGATCAGTTGGTGCGGAAGTTGAATTTGCGGTTAGCGGTCAAGATTCCAAGGTTACAGTTTTCACAACTCGTCCTGACACGTTATTTGGCGCGACGTATGTAGCTTTGGCGCCGGAACATCCTCTGATTCCTCAGTTGGTCAATTCTGATACACGCGAAAAGGTTGAAGCGTATATCCAAGCTTCGCAGCAAAAATCGGATGTTGAGCGCCAAGAGAATAAAGAGAAAACGGGCGTATTTACGGGAAGTTATGTCATAAACCCAGTCAATGGTCAAAAATTGCCAATCTGGGTGGCGGATTATGTTTTGGGCGGCTATGGGACCGGCGCGGTCATGGCGGTGCCAGCGCACGACGAGCGCGATTTTGCGTTTGCTGAGAAGTTTGACTTGCCGATTATTCAGGTTATTGATAAGCCTGAACGTTCAGCCGATGCTGGCTGTTATTCTGGTGAAGGTGAGCTGATAAATTCCGGTCAATTCAACGGGATCAGGAGCGAGGATGCTCGCGAGCAAATTGTTGCGTGGCTGGAGCAGCAGAATTCTGGTCGAAGTAAAACCACGTATAAAATGCGCGATTGGTTGATTTCTCGTCAGCGCTATTGGGGCGCTCCGATTCCAATTGTTCATGTTGATGGTTGTGCGCCAATTGCCGTGGCTGATGAATGCTTGCCGGTGATTTTGCCAGAGGTGGAGAACTTTAAGCCAACGGGCGGTAATACTTCCGTTTTGGCTCAAGTTGATGATTGGGTGCGAGTCTGGGTGGATGTTGAAACTGGAAAAACTGCACCAATTACAGAAAGTAAGCCTGACGGCGACAATTGGGTAGAAGGTCGACGCGAGACTGACACTTTGGATGGCTATGCTTGTTCTAGCTGGTATTTCTTGCGATATCTCGACCCGCACAATGATAATGAAGCGTGGAATCCTGAGAGAATTAACCATTGGATGCCGGTTGATTATTACAATGGTGCCGATCACGCCGTGGCTCACTTGCTATACAGTCGTTTTTGGATGCGATTTTTCTATAAACTCGGTCTAGTTCCGACTCCAGAACCTTTTAAACGAATGATGTACAATGCATATATTATGGCACCAGATGGTCAGAAAATGTCCAAGTCTAAGGGCAATGTTATTGATCCGATGGAAATTATGGATAGTGGATACGGCGCCGATGCGCTGCGAGTTTATGAAATGTTCATCGCGCCTTATGACATGGACGCGCCATGGGATCCTCGTGGTGTTCCGGGAACTTATCGATTCTTGAACCGAGCATGGAATTTGATTCAGGAGTTCGTTGATAATAATCCAAACGAATCTCTTGACGCGAATGAAAAAACAGCTCAAGAATTATTGCGACTAACTCATTTGACGATTAAAAAAGTTACTCGCGATATTGAAGATGAGAAGTTTAATACAGCTGTGGCTTCGATGATGGAAATGGTCAATGGCCTGTATAAGATAAAAGAATCGCAAGGAATTGACGTGTCAGATGAATGGCGATTTGCATTAGAAAGTTTGATTCAGATTTTGGCACCTTTTGCTCCGCATATCACAGAAGAATTATGGCGTGAAATGGGTCATGATGACACGGTTCACGTTGGTCACTGGCCGAAGTGGGATGAAAAATATCTAAAGAGCGATACGATGACTATTATAGTTCAAGTGAACGGCAAGCTTCGTGCGAAACTTGAACTATCGAGTGACATGGACAAGCAGGGTGTTGAAGAAGCGGCTCTAGCTGATGAAAATGTCCAGAAATTCACAAACAATAAACCACCTAAAAAGATGGTTTATGTTCCAGGCAAGTTGGTGAATATCGTGGTTTAGAGAATAATCTACCTCGATTTATCTTTTATTATTGTAAAAAGTTAGTATCATTATCTAATTTGCAGGCAAGCTCTTGAGATTGTCCAATAAAAAAGGTATAATGGTACGTAAGTTTTATGACAACCTAAAAGAGGAGAATAAATTATGGCACAACCTAAGAAACAGAGTAGCCCACGTAAAACTGGTCTTCGTCGCAGCCACTTGGTATTAAAATTGGCACGTCGCGTTAACGCAACTTCACCAGTTAAGGTGAAGACAACCAAGCGTGAAACTGGTAAAACAACAAAATAATAATTACGAACAGGACGCTTAATAATGGCATCAAACCGTCATTTGGGACGAATTGTCGCACTGCAAACACTTTATGAACATGAATTTCGCAAAGAGGTTGGTGATAGCGATGTTGATTATAAGACTATTTTAAAGCGTAATTTGGCTGAATATAAATCATCGGTTGACGATATTGAATTTATCGATAATTTGATCAGTGGCGTACTTTCGACGCAGAGTCAATTGGACGAGAAATTGCAACCATTGGCGCCAGAATGGCCTATCAGTCAGTTGCCGCGAATCGATCGGGCAGTACTTAGAATTGGTTTATATGAATTGCTATATTGTGCAGATACCGTTCCGCCAAAAGTGGTGATTAACGAAGCAGTAGAATTAGCGAAAGCGTTCGGTTCGGATAACTCGGGTAAGTTTGTGAATGGCGTGCTTGGCACGGCACTCCGTACTCTCGTGGAGGAGTCCGACAGTGAGAACAAGCAACTTTGATAAGATAAAAAAATATTTTGGTGGCAGCAAGAAGCCATTGATTCAGGAAATTGTACGCGAGCCAACTGCTGGTGGCGTGATTTTTCGTCGTAATAAAAAGGGCGAGGCAGAGTTTTTGCTATATCAAGACGCTCGCGACCGCTGGACAATTCCGAAAGGGCACATTGAACCAGGTGAAACGGCTCAAGTGACGGCTCGTAGGGAAATCGGCGAGGAAACTGGGCTGAAGAAAATTGAACTGCACGGCTGGCTGGGCAAGGTGAATTTTCGTTATCGTCGAATCGATAAATTGGTATTGATGACAACGCAAGTTTATCTGGTGAAGGCGCTGGATCCTAACGAGAAACTCCAAAAGGAGGAATGGATGAATGGTCTTAAATGGTTTAGTTTTCATGAAGCGCTGGACGAAGTTGAGTATGAAGATATTGGCAAGCTGATTCTTTTGGCCATGAAACGAATTAGACAGGAGAACTTATAAATGAACGGAATGAACACTGCGCCATATCAAGATTTTGCGCGCGAAAAATTAGGTTTTGAATTTACGAATTTGGATTTGCTGATTACAGCTTTGACTCACCGTAGCTATGTTAATGAGCATCGAAAATCCGTTCATCACCACAATGAGCGCTTGGAATTCTTAGGTGATGCGGTTTTGGAATTGGCGGTAACAGAATATTTGTTTACGCATTTTTCTGAGCCAGAGGGAATTTTGACTGCTTGGCGGGCAGCTTTGGTGCGAACGGAAAGTATTGGTGACGCTGGTGATAAGTTGGGTTATGGTCCGCTGATTCGTATGTCAAAGGGCGAGAAGAACGGCTCAGAGCGAGCGCATTTACAGATTTTAGCTAATGCGTTTGAGGCGGTAATCGGCGCGATTTATCTGGAGCGTGGCTTTGACGATGCTCGCGATTTTATTCACAAGCATATAATTGTTAAGCTGGACGGAATTTTGGAGTCTGGCAGCTGGCGCGATCCGAAGTCATACTTACAGGAGATTTCTCAGCGAGTTGACAATCAAACGCCAATATATAAAGTCCTGAGCGAAGAAGGTCCAGATCACGACAAAGTCTTTACTCTTGGGGTTTTTGTTGGCGATAATATGATGGGGCGAGGCATTGGTCCATCTAAGCAAGTTGCCCAGCAGCAAGCTGCTCGTGCTGCAATTGCTAAATATAAAGAATCTGGCGAGAAATAATTAAAGTTTGCACGGCGTAAACTGCTCGTGTATAATGAAAATACAGTTTAATTCCAGGAGGAGGGGCAGAATGTCAACAATAGATCAGCAGTTTGTAGAATATACTGTAAAGGCGTTGGTTGGACATCCAGAAGACGTCGTAGTAGACCGAACGATTGATGAAAAAGGCGTTTTACTAACATTGACAGTTAATCCAGCAGATTTGGGTCGAGTTATTGGTAAGCGCGGCAGTACAGCACAGAGTTTGCGTACGCTTCTGCGAGCTTTGGGTGCAAAGAATGACGCTCGATATAACTTGAAGATTGTTAACAATGATGGTTTTTCTGGCGCACGCGAAGAAAATGATTATAACGGTAATGCTTCTGTGGATAACTCAACAGATGAAGCTGTGGAAAATGAATCATCTTACGCAGAAAACACCAGAAAAGAGCTTGCAGAACTCGACGATCTTGATATATAATTAGAACCAGTTCAAGCACAGACATTATGCGAGAACAGCTCTATGCGAGACAATGGGTAACCATTGAGAGCCTTATTTGTGCTAAAAAACCGTCCTTACTGGGACGGTTTTTTGGTGGGGAATAATTTCTATAAAAAGACATGAAAATAGCCCGCCGAGGCTCCAGCCGAGACCGGAGGTCTCAAGGCGAGCTATTTTCTCAGCGGGCGTTAGAAAACCCTTTTAATCGACCAATGTCCTCCGTCCCAGAACAGGACGTAGGGTTCGTCTAGCTTGGCGATTATCTCGAAAGCGCTTGCAAGGCGCTTAGATTCGGTTACCTGTTCTACAACAGGCCAGATCTCGACTCCTATTCCGGTTTTGGCGGTTTTCCCCTTACTCCATGACCGTGGTACTACCTTGAGCACCATGGTGTCTCCGGCGTAGACTGCGAAGCCGGTAACTTCATCGAAATCAGACTTCAGAGTTTCAATTCGGTTAATATCTCCGGAGTCGGAGTAGGGGGTGAGATGTTCCCGTACTAAGTCATCGATGTGATTTTTGTAACCACGACGAGGTATGGTGTACGCGTTTATTTCCAGAGTGTGCTCCTCCATTTTGATGGAGAGATTAGAACCTTCCGCGGACCAGTTAGTGTTTTTCTCGGTGATACAAGACATGACGTCTCTCTCTTTCTCTAAGGGCTACTTCTACTCGGTTGAGTAGAAGTTAATATATACATATCATACCTGGACAAAAAAGTCAACACTTGCTACACTGTAACAGATGAGAAAATTTCAAGTTATTACGCTTTTCCCAGAAATGACAACGGGAGTTTTTAATAATTCCATGATGTGGAAGGCTCAGAAAGACGGTATCGTGGAGCTTACGACGGTGAATTTGCGGGAGTTTGGTTTGGGGCCGCGGCGTCAGGTGGATGACACGCCGTATGGCGGTGGTGACGGAATGCTTCTTATGATTGAGCCGTTATGGAAAGCGGTGGAATTTGCGAAATCTCAGGATGAAACGGCAAAGGTTGTGCTAATGAGTCCGCGCGGTCAACGCTGGAAGCAGGCCAAAGCCCAGGAAGAAGCCGATGATGATAGGGGTGTGATATTTATTTGTGGGCGATATGAGGGTGTAGATGAGCGAATCTTGGAGTTGGTTGACGAGCAATGGAGCATTGGCGATTTTGTGCTGACGGGCGGAGAGCTGGCGGCAATGATGATGATTGATTCTATTGTTAGGTTGATTCCTGGAGTTTTGGGCGGCGAAAAGTCTGCGGAAATTGAAAGTTTTTCAGATGGAGAAACGTTGGAATTTCCACAATATACACGACCTGAGGAGTTTAAAGGTTTACGTGTGCCGGATGTTTTATTGAGCGGACACCACGGAAAAATTGCCGAGTGGCGCGCTGAACAATCGCGGATATTGACCAATAAAAATACCCCATAGAGACGGGGTATTTTAAGTTGTGGTGGATTTGTCGTAGAGCGAAAGATACGATTTTGTGGTGTTTATTTTTGTAACGTTCGCTGATTTAACTTTATGACGTTTTTATAAAAAGTGCAAGTGCTTTCGTAAAAAATACAACAAGCTTGAGCTTTTTTGACGCGCAAGCTATACTGAAATTATGTCTAGAAAAGTGAATAAAATTGTTAAATTGATTACAGGACTATTAATAATGGTGCCATTATTATGTCAATTATTTACGTTTGAGAAGTTTTCTGCGGTCCTTATTTCTGCAGGGATTCCGTCATCTTTAAGTCTTCTGATTGCGATAACATTGGTGATTGTTGAGCTAACGTCGTTGCCATTTTTAATTGATATGAATATGCCAAAAAGAATTACTCTGATGAGCAGAATGGCTGGTTTTTTGAGTTTGGGGATTATGACGGTAATTAGTTTTTTGGCGTTTGCGAACGGTCACGCGGCAGTGATATTTGGTGCAACAATAAAGAATGTGAATAATGTGGCTGCGATTTTTCTGGTATTCGTGATGTGGGCTTTGCTGATCTGTGCAAATTTACCAACGAAAAAAACAGCCAAATAACTGGCTGCTAAATTTCAAACTTGGCTGGGATGGAGGGATTCGAACCCCCGAATGGCGGGACCAGAACCCGCTGCCTTACCACTTGGCGACATCCCAACGGCAAACATAATTGTACTATAGAAAAATGATTTCCGCAAGCGTTTACTGGCCAGCGTTGACGCGATATACTGGTAGTATGGATTTGCAATGGATTGTGAAATTAATTGCTGACGGACTAGTGGTACCGGTCGTGCTAATTGGTGCGTACGCGCTGATAAAATTGGTTCCAAATAAAGAGAAATATCAAGTTTATAGTCAGGTGTTGATGGCTGGCTTGACTGCTTATGTGGCGGCAAAAATTATCGGGTCAATTTATCAACCAGATCAAATGCGCCCGTTCGAGATTCTGGGTGTATCTGCCGGCGCGTCATTTCTTAATAATCCGGGTTTTCCGTCTGATCACGCGCTATTTACAATGGCAATTACTTTGGCGGTATTTTTCGGAGCAAAGAGTTGGCGACTGGCTGTTGTTTGTCTGGTTATGACGATCTTAATATGCGTCGGTCGGGTTATTGCTCTGGTGTATACGCCACTTGACGTTGTTGGCGGATTATTGATTGCTTGTGTAGGTATTATTTGGTATAAACCGATGAATCTTCTGAAAAAGCATAATATTTAAGCATATACATTTGCAATATTGACAAGTTTACGTTACAATTTACGTATGAAATTATTGTCAGCTATTTTCCGTGAAGAAATATCAGATTACACATATCCATTTTCAAGGCGAGTTTTCTTGAGGATTTTGGCGATTTTAGTCGCTAGCGGCGTGGCTATCTGGTTGCTGGCGCTTGCGTTTGATAAATTTATGATTACACCCGTATTTTGCGCGAACGCTGAGCATATTTCTATTTGCGCAAACAGCACGAGCATCGCATCTTACGTTGCGTTGGTTCTGGCGGGAATTATGTTGGTGCCGGTGTTGGCGGTATTTGGTATCAAGCGACCTCTGTTGGTAGTAATCGCGGCAACTGTGTCGTTGTGGGGTGCTACATTATGGGCTGGCGGATCTTGGATTTTGTCATTGCTATGGGTAGTTTTGGCGACAGTTTTGGTGTACTTGTCGTTAATCTGGTTGAATAGAATTCGTGGCAATGGCGCAGCAATTTTATTTATGACTTTATTCGCAATCTTAGCACGAGTTGTCTTGGCACTATAATCACTGTACACTAAGTGTATGGAAATCATTATTATTCTCTTAATTGTTATTACTATTGGTTTGGGTGCGACATTATTTGTCTTGCAATCAAAAATCAGCGAGCTAAAAAATCAATCATCGGTCGAGCTAATTAAAACCGATGTCGTGGAATTAGGTCGAACTATTGCGAAACTGAATGAATCCGTTAGCGATAAGTTGGAGCGAAGTAATGCGCAAGTTCAGACTTCCGTACAGAAACAGTTGTCAGAAAGCGCGAAGTTGGTGGCTGATGTGACGCAGCGGTTGGCGAAATTAGATGAGACCAATAAGCGTGTGGTTGATGTGGCGACCGATCTGAAGACTTTACAAAACGTGTTACAAAATCCAAAGCAGCGCGGGGTTTTTGGGGAGTTTTATCTGGAAAGCGTGCTGGATAATGTTTTGCCAGCCAAGCAATATCAAATGCAATATCGCTTCAAGGACGGCGAAATTGTCGACGCGGTTATTTTTCTAGACAAGGGTCAAATACTGCCGGTGGATAGTAAGTTTTCTTTGGAGAATTACAATCGGATGATTAATGCCGAGACAAAATCTGAGCGCGAAATGTGGCTGAATAAGGTGAAGGCTGACCTTAAGGGGCGAATTGACGAGACTAGTAAATACATTCGTCCGCGCGAAAACACCATGGACTTTGCTTTTATGTTTATTCCTAGCGAATCTTTGTATTACGATCTTCTGATTAATAATGTCGGTCAGGGTGGTTCGAGTCGCGACCTGATTGAATACGCATTCCGGGACAAGCGGGTTATTATTGTGAGCCCGACGAGTTTTTTGGCTTATTTACAGACCGTTCTTCAGGGGCTTCGTAGTTTGCAGATTGAGGAGCAAGCTAAGGATATTCAAGTTCGAGTTGGTCAATTGGGCGTTCATATTAAAAAGTTTGACGAGTTGATGACGAAAATGGGCAAGAGTTTAAGCACGACTGTTGGTCATTATAACAATACTTATAAGGAGCTAGGGAAGATCGATAAGGATGTCGTGCGAATTTCTGGTGGCGATAATCAAGCTCAGCCGGAGCTGATTGATCGGCCGACTCAGGAAGATTGACATAAAAAATCCCCCGCCGATTAAGCGGGATATTTTATTGTGAAGTTATAATCTATTCTTCGTCTTTGTTTCGGTAGTTGACGAGTAGAAATAGGTTGCCACCTAATGCTGCGCCGATTAGGGTAGCGGCAATTACCTCCAGGCTAAAGCGTGAATAGCTTTTTTCGCCTTCAGCTGGCAATACTCCGTTGCTGCGTAGTTGAGAATCGGTTTTCTCCGTAACAGCCAAAGAAACTGCTGGGTTCAAAGTTGCCCCTGAGATGTAGATCTCGCGTGGGTAAGTGCGACCGTTTTTTTCAGTTTGAGCAGTGCTTTGATCTTTTTGAATTTTTGCAATAGCAGTACTTTTAATGTATGAAGAGATTGAGCCAGATACGACAAGACCAATCATCAATGCTAAGCCAATTCCAAAAGCTTGACCAGCTGCTTTGATTTCTTTGCGTTGCAAAACTGCGGCGACGCCAAATACAAATACAGCGGTACCGACTAATTCCATTGCGAAGATGTCCCAGGAGAACGCAGTGAATTGGTCGAAGCTTAGGGCAAATCCGCCGTTTGTTAATGAGCCAACAAGTACGATAGCTGCCATTGCGCCAAGGAATTGTGCGCCCCAGTAAAATGGAACAAGTACGGTCTTTAGCTTACGCATTGTCCATAGACCAAACGTGACAGCTGGGTTTACGTGTGCGCCAGAAATGTTGCCGATAATTGCAACGATGAACATCAATGCAAAACCGACATACATTGATGACAAAATATCTGATGCGAATAATGCGGCAAGTGTCAAAATGAATGTGCCGATAACTTCCGCGATAACGATGTTAATTAAGTTGTTTGGTAATTTAGAATCTAGTTCGACACGCTTGCTTTTAGCGGTAGATTCAGCAACGACGCGCTTGACGGTCGTTTTGGTTTCAGTCTTAGCGGCAGCGGTTTTCTTTTCTGCGGCTTTAACTGGGGCTTTCTTTGAAGTTTTCTTCGTAGCCATATTCCCTCCTTAAAGTAATATCACGACTATTATAACATAATTTGCTATACTGTAGTTATGGGATTATTTGTAAATCAACAGGATCAGCGCAGTGAATTGCAAGAGCGAATTGCGGCAGAATTAAGAGAGCAGGTGAAAGCTTCGAGTTTGCAAGAAAAGGCATCTATGGACGGCGTCGACGACATAAGATATTTGGAAGGCACAAAACAGACGACGACTTTGGCGTGGGCGTGGATTTTAATTGCTATTATGGCCGGCGCGGTGATTGTAATGTTTTTAATGCAAGGACGATAAAATGGTTGATTTAGACGAATTGAGAAGAGAAATAGTTTTGGCGGTTTCGCAATCCAAATCTCCGCGTGAGTTTTTGCGCGACCGACGACTTAAGGAATTGTATGATCAAATCAAGTCATTGCCGCCAGTTGAGCGTGGTCCGTTCGGCAAGCAGATTAACGAGCTGAAGCAAGCTGTTGAACAGGCTATTGCTGTGCGACTGGAAGAGTTGGAAAAAATTGACTTGAAACCGATTGACGTTACGGCGCCGATGGATGTGAATTCGTCCAAGCCCGAACTTTTGCCGAGCGAACAAGGCACGATTCATCCGCTGAGCGCTGAAATTGAGCGCATTTCTGAGATCTTTAATCGCATGGGATTTGTCACGGAAGAGTCCAGAGAAATTGACGATCAATTCCATATGTTCGAGAGTCTGAATTTTCCAAAAGGTCATCCAGCGCGCGACGATTACGATACATTTATGACCGAGGAAACTGATTCTAATGGCGATCGTTTGATTGCGCCGGCACATACGTCGACTATGCAAAATCGCGTGTTGATGAAATATCGCGACAATTTGGAAAAAGGCGAGGCTATTGCCGCTATCGTTCCTGATCGCGTTTTTCGCAACGAAGATTTGGATGCGCGCCACGAGCATACATTTTATCAAGTCGAAGGCGTGTACGTTTCGCGTCGGGTTAATGTTGGCAATTTGATTGCCACGCTGCAAGAATTTTTGCAGGAATATTATGGCAAGAAGCTTGACGTTCGCGTTAATCCATTTTACTTTCCGTTCACTGAGCCTAGCTTCGAGTTTGCGCTAAGTTGTCCGTTTTGTGAAGGAAAAAATCCTGATTGTAAAGTCTGCTCTGGGGAAGGTTGGATTGAGTTATTGGGCTGCGGAATGATTCATCCGAATGTCCTTCGGGCGGCACAAATTGACCCGAATGAATATACGGGATTTGCTTTTGGTTGCGGAATTGACCGCTTGGTTATGATGAAGTATGGAATCGAAGATGTCCGTCATTTTGAAAGTGGCAAGTTGGACTTTTTGGAACAATTTTAAGCAATATGAAACTTCGACAGATTAAGGATTTTTTATGTAAGAATCGCCTTCAGGCGCTCTGTATTCTTAATGGTGTCGTTTTGGCTGTGGGTTTGATCGTGGCGATGCTGCTTTCTGATGATACTCGGTGGACGAACTGGAGCTTGAGTAGATTGGGCGAAACTACCTCGAACCGTTTGTCTGCATTTTCGTTCAATTCGGGAGTGTTTTTATCTGGTTTGATTATGGCGACGATTGGTTTTTTTATGAATCGTGGTTATCTTAAACTTGGTCAAATTCGCTCTGCCCGAATATCTGGCTGGATACTTTCATTGTTTGCGATTTGTATGATAGGAGTGGCGCTTTGTCCGAACGACACAATGCACGCGGCGCATTTTGTTTTCTCGCGCGGCATCGTGATATTGATGGTGCTTTTGATGTTTCTTCTGCCATCGAGTTTGAGCTATTTAACTCATCGCGAGCGAATCTCATCTTTCAGTTTTCCGATTTTTGCGACAATTATAGCGGCGCAAGGTTACGCTATGGGCAAGTTTTGGTTTGTGATAGTAGAAGTTTTATTGGGGATTTTTGCGACGATATGGCTAGTTCTGATTTGCCGTAGGATGGAACTTAAATTGTCCGACCTGAAAACTTCGTAAAATGCTATAATTACTTCAAAAGGAGTAATTATGAATCACACAATTTTTGACGACATCGTATCAGGTAACATGAAATCTTGGAAGATTTGGGAAGATGAGAAATTCCTAGCATTTTTAACACCGTTTCCGAATACGCTAGGTTTTACTGTGGTGATTCCGAAACAGAATCCGGGCGATTACGTATTTTCTTTGGATGATAATTTATATTCCGAAATGATGCTGGCAGTGAAAAAAGTTGCTGGTATTTTGAAAGCGGTAAGTTGGACTTTTTGGAACAGTTTTAAGGAGCTATCGCACACGATAATAGTAGTAGCTCAAAAACTTGTAATAAAAGAGGCAGTTCCGTGTGCCGATAGAGAATTTGTTGCAGCGAGAGAGATCGCTAAAAAAGATAGGAGGAGGTAAAATGGATACACAACAATTTGACGCACTTATCATTGGTTTTGGCAAAGCTGGTAAAACATTGGCGGTAGCGCTGGCAAATGCGGGAAAAAAGGTAGCGCTAGTGGAGCGGTCGCCAAAGATGTATGGCGGCACCTGTATTAATATTGCTTGTATTCCTACTAAGGTGCTAGTCAATGCAGCCGAACATCATCAAAGTTTTGATGAGGCGATGGCACATAAGACAACAGTGGTAGCGCGGTTGAATGAGAAGAACTATCATATGCTTGCGGATCGTGAAACAGTGAGCGTCATTGAGGGTGAGGCATCGTTCGTAGATGATCGTACTGTGAAGGTTGTGGCGGGTAGCAACGAGCTAGTAGTTAGTGCACCGCAGATTTTTATTAACACCGGTGCGGAATCAATCATCCCAGATATTCCAGGTGTTGATAAGCCGTTTGTGTATACCAGTACTGAATTGCTGGATAGAATGACGCAGCCAAAACAGCTAGCTATCATTGGTGGCGGTTATATTGGGTTAGAATTTGCCTCAACTTATGCCAAACTTGGTACAAAAGTAACAGTATTTGAGAGGGGCGATGCTCTGCTTGCACGTGAAGATCCAGCAATTGCTCGGGCTGCTACTGAAGCATTGCAGGCACAGGGTATTGAGATTGTGCTTAGTGTGGATGTGACAGCGATTGAGGGTGAGTCTACTGCGACGATTCGCACAGTAAATCATGATGATTACGCTGGTTATGATGCGGTTTTGATGGCTACGGGCCGTCGCCCGGCAACGATGAGCTTGAATTTACCAGCTGCTGGTGTAGCGACGGATGAGCGCGGGGCAATTGTGGTTGATGAAACACTTCGCACTAGTCGGTCGCATATTTGGGCAATGGGCGATGTAACGGGCGGGCCACAATTTACCTATGCGTCGCTGGACGATTTTCGGATTGTGAGAAGCCAGTTGCTGGGTGACGGTCTGTACACTCGCGCCAAACAAAAAACTTTGCCGTACGCGGTCTTTATGCAAACGCCGCTAGGTCGGGTGGGTATAACAGAGGCTGAGGCGCGTGCGACGGGGCGCGAAATTATCGTAAAAGAGCTGCCTGCTATGGCAATTCCACGCCTGCATGTTGATAATGTTACAACAGGCTTGCTGCGTGCGGTGATTGATGCAAACACTGAACAAATTTTGGGTGCTAGTTTATTGTGCCGTAACTCACCAGAAGTCATTAATATTATCAAAACTGTAATGGATAATGGCCTGCCATATACTGTGCTGCGTGACCAAATATTCACTCATCCAACGGTGAGTGAGGCATTAAACGATTTATTTGCATAAAGGAGTAATTATGAATCACACAATTTTTGACGACATCGTATCTGGAAAAATGAAATCTTGGAAGATTTGGGAAGATGAGAAATTCCTAGCATTTTTAACACCGTTTCCGAATACGCTAGGTTTTACTGTGGTGATTCCGAAGCAGAATCCGGGCGATTACGTATTTTCTTTGGACGATAATTTATATTCCGAAATGATGCTGGCAGTGAAAAAGATTGCTGGTATTTTGGAAAAAGCATTTGACACCCCGCGAGTGGCGCTGATTTTTGAAGGCACGGGCGTAGCACACGTGCACGCCAAATTGATGCCGCTTCATGGCGATTTAGCAAAGGGAATTGGTTCACCAGTATCGCACAAGCAAGCGTTTTATGAGGAATATTCTGGCTGGTTAACCACGGCTGACGGTCCAAGGATGGACGATGCTCAGCTGGATGAAATTCAGGCGCGAATCTTAGCTGCGCAAGGTAAATAGTGATTTTCTATTTTGATTCTAATTTTACGTTTTTTCCTTCGTACATATCCAAATAGAACGGATATAATTTGTCGGCGTACTTTTTAACCTCGTCTTGATTTAAGGCTACAATGTCGTGACCGATGTCAAATGAGGCTGGAATTGAATAATATTGGAATTTGGCGCCAGAAGTTGCAGCCATTTGCTTAGGTATGTTGACCGCGAGATTTTTATCAATTGCGGTGTCGTTTTCGCTCGTTACAACCCCGACATATTTTAGCCCTGGAGCTTTTAGGTCGGATTTATAGTTCTTGGCGATTATTATATATTTTCCAAGAGCGCGATATGACAAATTGCTACCCGTGAACGAATCTGGAAAGATATTACGTCCATAAAGATTTCGTAAAAGCGGGATTTTCCAGGAAGGAGTTTCTGACGCTGAAGGCTGATAAAAAGGTGATAGAAGTAGTGCTCGTGATATGGTTTGGCTGTTGTATTGCGTAATCCAAGTCGCCATATTTGCGCCGCCAGAAAGTCCGACAACTCCCGTTTCATCACCCAAACCGCTAATTATGCTGGTGTTGGAGTTCATAAATTGCGCCATTGCTGGAATGGTGATTTCTCCGTGTCGTTTATTGTCCGTCAGACCGTGGCTGGGAACGCGGGGAATATAGACGTTGTAGCCGGCATTGAAAAAGGTGTCGCCCAAGTCTGCGAATTGCTGTGGGCATGCGCTTACGCCGTGAATCATCATGACGGCTTTGGCGGTTTTTTTGCCGTGGGTTTTAATGATCGATCGACATTCTGGTCTAACGTCGGTATTTGAAGTGTCTTCGCTAACAGTACGATTTGCAGCGGCGATGGCATCGTCGTAGCTCAATTTTTCAGAGCTTGAAGATTGCAACTGCTTGGATGTTGCTGGCCAAAAGAAGACTGCGGCGGCTAATAAGGCGGTTATAATGACAATTGAACAGACTACCCAAATAGTAATTTTTATAATGCGATTTTTCCGTGAAGTATTCATGAGTATATTATATTGGTTGCGAGTGGAGTTGTGAAGTTTTGTAACGGTCTTCTTAATAGCCCATACAAATATCCCGATAAGGTCGCGTCACAATTTCCATTGATTCCAGACCGAGTTTGGTTTCAATTTCACTAATCATCATCAGCGCACTAGTCTCATCATCTGACAAAACCTCAACTTCCACGAAAGTCCCAGCATCTTTAATTTCATCGATGGATACTGTCGCCTGCGAAAAATCAGAGGACTGAAACGAGCGACGGTATTTGTTGGCCTCAACCAGTTGCACCATACCGAGGTTTGCCAGTAGCTGCTTGGCAATTGCCGCGTCTTTGGGTTGAATTGGCAGGTTCGTCTCGGGCTTAATGATTACATTATTCTCCGTATGTGTTGCAGCAGTCGTTGCTGGCTTATACGTTACCTCGGCAAAACTATCGCGCTGGCGAATCCGCAAGCATTCAACCGTCTGCATAAAATCGACGTCAGGGCGAGAATAATACGTATCAATTTCGCGTAGATTACTCTTTAGTTCAAGACCGATGTTTTGCAACCGCCTGATTAGCTCTTCAATATTGCCCGTTAGCTGGCGCTTGCGTTCTATTTCTAGTAGTTTTTTGGTCATTTGATAGCCTTTCTTATGGAAGTGTAGATATTTGAATATTTATTTATATGATGGTTTAATTATAGCAAGAAAGGCAAATAATTTTATGACCACACACCAATTAAAATTGGCGACTGAGCCGTTTAATGCTATTATTTCTGGCAATAAGACTATCGAGTCGCGACTATATGACGCCAAACGACAGAAAATCCAGATCGGGGATCGGATTATTTTTACAAATAGAGATAATTCCGAGCAAACTGTTACCGCTGAGGTTGTTGGTTTGCTTAGATGCGCGACATTTCGTGACTTATTTTCTCACAATAATCCGCGAAAGTTCGGCGGTGATAATGTCGAATGGTTAGAAAATCAAATTTCTGAATTTTATTCTATTGAAGACCAAAAGATTTATGGCGTGATTGGTATTGAGTTTAAGGTTTGTCAGTAAGCTTGCATATTGGCGGCGTTAATATTTCCTCTTCAGAATCTTTTCTCTGCTAGAAAATCGGCTAGAGCTAATAATCCAGGACTATCGTCGCCTTTACTTGTTTTAGGATTGCGTTCATATTTGCGACGTTTATAGTTTTTGCTAGGTCATTTCTGGATAGTGGCGTAGCGGTTTGTTGATAAAAATATATGGGCACTGAAATATAAAACGGGTCAGACGTGAAAGCTTCGGCAAGGTTTCTTAGGTCGGTTGCGTGCGAGGATATGTTAAAGCTTTGTAAATATGTCTGTATAGTTTCACTTGAGCTCAGTCGAGCAAGGTCTGTGTTTTTTACGGTGTAGGTTTGGCTGGTGTAATTGCCGTCATAGTACGCTATAAACTTTCCTGGGCTGGACGGGTAGGATGAGATTTTATCGAAACAAATGTCGCGCACTAGGTCTAAAAGTATTGGATATGTGCAGAAAAATGCGGCAGTCAATTCATCGCTGGCGTCAGCAATTTCTATAGCAATCTTAACGTCTGTAAAATCCTTCGGACTATGGCTGATTTTAAGAGGAGAGATTTTAGATTTTGGGCGTGAATTGCTGGGAGTGGTTTTTTGACTATCGATAAAATATTTTTGACAAAGAGCGAGCTGTTCTTGTAGTAGCGTCATGTCTGTTATATCAATGTTGGATTGCATCTCGGCTTCTATGTGTGAGATGGACTGTTGAATAAGGGGTATTTCAAAAGGCGTAATATCGTTGATGGTTTTTTCAAATAATGTATTAGACTCGCTTGTGAATAGTGCGGACGTAAAAAATACGCTTGATTCGCTAGTCGTGCCGTCCAACTCTCCAACAAAAGCTCGGTTACCGCCAACTTTTTCCGTTTCCTTTAAGAATCGCCTAATAATCAGATGCTCAAACAAGTGGCACGTGTCGTGGTCTGCTGGTAAAGAATATGCTGAATGCAAGTTGTGAATCATGAGTTTATTATATCAGTATGGAAGTTGACCTAAATCTTATAAGTTTGGTGGCGTGTTTATATGAAGAAAAATCATTCATCATAGTCAAACAAGCTTCCAGCTCCCGCCGCTTTATATAAGGCATCTACCGCTAAGAGCATATCGTTCTGAAGTGTTGGCTGATTGTCAATATTTTTATCATAAACAAAGTATAAATTTCTAATTATCTTTTTATATTTTCTTAAATGCTCGTAAAGCCTTATTCTATGTGCTTTCGAGTATTTTTACTGTAGGAAGATACTTCACGTTTCTTTGCATATTTCCTCATGTCTTAGCTGTCAGAAGTGGTAAATAAGTAGTAAATTCATTTGTACTACTAAGCAACAAGACGCTCCTGTTGCTTCTCTTTATTCAAGCGTTTCATTTCTGCCATTGCAGAATCGAATGTTGCATGTGCGTAATAGTTCAGCGTCATGGCTATATTAGCATGTCCCATAATGTACTGTAATGCCTTTGGATTCATTCCTGCATTTGCATAGTTGGTACAGAATGTATGTCGCAAACTATGTGGAGTGATGTGTGGCAATTTATCCTCGTTATACTTATTGTATTTCTTAACAAGACCTTTCATCATGCCGTTGTAATCACTTGCCACTTTTGGATAGTTCTTTCTATTAAGAAAGAGGAAATCACTATATCCATCAATCTCAACACGCTTATCATTCTTTCGATTCGCTAACACTCGCTTAAATGCTTGATAGGCTTCTTCAACCATAGGAACTTGACGTTCGCCACTTTTGGTCTTTGGTGTTTCAATGTAGTACCCAATTTCAGTATCTCTCAATAGCTGATGGTCTATATTGACAAGACGATTCTCAAAATCTAAATCTGGAAGTGTCAAACCACCAAACTCTGAAATACGAAGACCTGTTTTTAAGAGTATCAGAATTTCATCATAATTTTTGCTGTAGGTTTTATCAGCTTTTGCAAAGGCTAACAGTTTTTCTTCCTGTTCTTCTGTTAGTACGGTCTTAGGGACAGTATCATCATCAAGAACTGCTTTCAGTTGAAAGTCAAATGGATTCTTCCGAACACAATCATCTTGTATAGCAATATAGAATGAAGCCTTTAAAGAACGTTTGTAGTTATTGATGGTTTGATAAGCATAACCATTTTCACTCATTCTAATAGCCCATTCTTTAGCGTCTGATGGCTTAATACTGTCAATACTTCTTACACCTAACTTGTCTTTCTTCAAAATATCCATAAGATATTTGCGTCCAGTTTCAGTGTTTTTTCTAACCTTTGGTCTTTGAGCGTTCTGTTTTGCGTAAAGCTGGCAGAGTGTCATTTTCTTTCCTACAACATCAATACCATCATGAATGTCTTTCTGTAACTCTGCGATTTTCTCTCTAAGTGAGATACAATCACGCTTTCCTGCTGGTACTCGGTCTGTAGCCACAAGTTTCCACGAGTAAACAAATTGCGGTTCTCCAAATGAATCTATATATTTGTATAAGTATCTTCCGTCTTTTCGTTGGCTCTCTCCAGTCTTTAAGATTCGACCTTTATTGTCACGTCTTTTTTCTGACATGGCATTTGCTCCTTTCCTTTATGGAAAGAGCCTTGATACGACTTAATACTATTTTATCATATACAAGACCCTTTGGCGACGCTAGATTGCGTCCAATGTATCTATAATTTTTTCAAATTGTTTTCGTTTAATCTGAATACGATTGCCATTCATAATCAGCCAATTTGCATTTTTATTTTCCTCTGCCAAGCGTCGTAGCTTGTTTTCGCCAATACGAAAATATTTTGACGCTTCTTCAATGGTTAGGGTATAACGTTCCCAAATAGGAATGTCAGTCTGCTTCATAAAATCCTCCTTTCCAAATCACTTATTTGGATTTCATAAAAGTTGTTTTACCAGCAATCGAACAGCTTTAGCAAAGCTCACGGGAGTTCCACCCCTGCATGGTTCTCATGTAGCCATACTCATTGCCTGCGACGGTTTTATCACGCTCGGACTATTGACTGTATGGGAGTATCATTATCACGATAAGAATGTCGTTGCAGGCAATCCTGCTAAAGATTGCTTCTCGGATCACTAACATGAATCGCTCGCTATCTTTATAAGATAGGTCATGGCGGTTAGTTCCGTTGGCTCTTTTCTTATCGAAACGTATTCGATTACTTTTATTCAGTTTTCAAAGAACAATGGCTCGTTAGCCTATCAAAACACATTGAAAGCTCAATATGCTTTGGTGGAATAACAAACCTCCCTGTTCGGGAAGCGTGGAATGGTTTAGCACGCTTCCACGAAAGGAGAGAGGATATTACTTAATTTCAAATGACAAAATCTTTGTAATCAGTCTGGTTTCCATTCTTCCACGTAAGACTTCATCAACGACCATACTTTGATTGCCATATTCATCTTTCATAAGTCGTAGGGAACGCTTCGTTATGTACCCTCTGTAATGATGTAGAATCTGGTTAATCGCTTCGGTATCGCCATCTGTTGCCTTTACAATGAGAGGAAAGGGAATCATAGGATATTGTGTTTTCATTCTTCAAATTCCTCCATAAACTTTTTAATTAAGGCTAGTCCACTGGTTCTATGCCGATAGACAGTAGAACGGTTCAATTTCAACAGGTCTGCAATTTCTGAATCGCTCATGTCCATAAAGTAAAACAGCAGTAGAATTTCACGTTTCTTGTCTGGCAACTCACGTAATGCTTCACTCAACAAATCATTTTCAACGCCTACTGATAACCCATTGAGTGTAAAAATCTGAAAGTCAGTTGAATAGTTATCTGTTGTCGCAAACTGGCTAACAAGATAATCGCCAACATCCGAAAAGGACACCTCACGCTTTGCAATCCTTGAAAGATAAAGCATATAATTCTTTCGCTCGTCTTCCATAGCACGTTTACAGATATAGTCAAACTGATTTTCTATTGTGGTCTGAAAAGAAGATGGTTTCATGTTTCTCACCCCCTTTCTGTCTAGGAAAGGAAGTGAGCCTTGCTCGTTTATCTCCTTTCACTCTTAGTCCCAATGTGAAAGGGGGATTTGTTGCATTACTGATAAATAAACTTTGTAAAAAAGTTCTGAATAGCCAAAAAAGCATATAAACAGATTTATTTCTCTGTTTACATGCTTCTGTTATTCTATCTATATGATTTATAAAACCACATTGGTGGACGTACTTATCTATTGCAGATAGACGACTTTTTTTGACAAGAACCCAATGTAAGGAAATTTATTGTATATGATGTACTTCATGGCGACGTTGACCTCCAACAAACCGCCATTTGGAAGTAATATACAATATTTTAACAGCGTAAATAGCACTACCATATAACGGTTTTTTTTATTGGCGTTTAGTAGTGCTTTTTATTAAATATAAACCTATAAACCATATAACACGTTTTTCTATACCTGTTTTTAATTCAGTAGGAACAATAAAATGTATAGAGGTGGTCTACTATGCGTAAAAAAGAAGATAAATATGATTTTAGAGCCTTTGGTTTAGCCATTAAAGAAGCTCGATTGAAACGAGGTTTAACTCGTGAACAAGTGGGAGCATTGATTGAAATTGACCCACGGTACTTAACTAATATTGAAAATAAAGGGCAACACCCCAGCATACAAGTTCTTTATGACCTTGTATCGTTACTTCATGTTTCCGTTGATGAATTTTTCTTACCTGGGGTCCCGAGCGCTTAGTGGGAATTTGTATCGATAAGGGGTACAAATTCCCACTAAACCAATGTTTCAAGGCCTATTTATTTTTTATATTCAATTCTCTTAAGTGTTTAGGAATAGATAACAAGTCAAATTTATACTCTCCAAGAAAAGTGATATGCTCCCAATTAATAGGAGATACATGCTTCATATACTTAGTTACTTCGGGATCTATTTTGACGAGATAATTATAAGCTGCTTGTAAGTAGACGGCGTTCCATATACTTATTGCATTTATTAACACATTAAGCGCACTAGCACTTTGAAGTTGTCGGCGAATATCGCGCTCCATAAATTTTCCGCGTCGCCCAAAAAATAGTTCTCTAGCTAAAGCATTAATCGCTTCTGTCTTATTTAGTCCATGAGTGATCCTTCGCCGTAGCTCACTATCTGTAATATAATCTATCATAAAAATGCTCTTTTCAATGCGACCTAGTTCTCTCAGTGCAAGAGCTACTCTATTCTTACGTGCGTATGAGCCTAGCTTTCCTAATAGTAAAGAACTAGATACTTTTCCTGTTTGAATCGAATAGGCGATTCGTTTAATTTCATCATAGTTTTCTTCAATAATTTTTACATTGATTTTTCCGCTTATATCTTCTGATAAGTTAGGGTAGTAGGAAGGTGATTTGATAGAAAATAATTGTGATTTTTTTATATTTCTGATGCGAGGTTCAAAATCAAAGCCTAGTAATGCGGTCATTCCAAACACCTGATCAGAATACCCATTTGTATCAGTAAAATGTTCCTCAATATCTAGATCTGTTTCATGATAAAGTAGGCCATCAAGGGTATGAGTAGCTTCCCTTGTATTAGTTGAAGCAACCTCGATATGATGAGTCGTATGCCTATCATTTATTGATCGAATCATTGTAGCTCCTTTTTCCATACTTTTGTAATGTGGATTAACATCGGATTTTAGAGCTGAGACGCCCACTGGGACGCGCATTCCGTCTGAAGCAGTGGTTTTTCCTTCACCCCAAAAGTCTGCAACAGGAAGCTTTAACTGATAATTAACCAAAACAGATTGAGCACGAGTCAGAGCTTCTTTATAAAAGCGCCATTGTTTGGCATTGGCTAACTGAGAATAAGAAATTCCAGGAGTTGATTGGGCCATTTTTTCAAGACCAATATTCATCCCTAAACCCAGCAAAGCAGCAAAAATAATTTTTCTTTCTTGTTCACTCGGCGGTTTCCCTGTAGAATCATGACTAAATTCTTGTGAAAAGTTGGTCCAACTGTCCACCTCAATTAAAAGATCACTAAGCCTTATCTTAGGAATTATTGAATAAAGTTTTTTTCTATATATTTCTGCTTCGCTAGGTGTAACTTTTTCCAACTTTTTAAGGTTTGCTCTTGAAATTCTCTTATCAACTGTCGAATAAAATTGAAGCTGTAAATCTAAAATTATTTCCCGATCCTTTAAATAGTCCTCAAACGTGTCTGGAATAGTTTCTGAATCAATACAAGCAGATAAATCAACTAAGTAATCATCAATATTTCGATGGATCATACTTCCTTCAACTGAAATATCTCCTGATCGAATATTGTTCTTTAGCTCGGTGAAAGCTACTAACTCATAGTAAGACCGATCTATTTTCCCCTCTTCTGGCCGAACAAGGCTTTTCCATTTTTTACTCACAAAATCAGTAGAAGTATCTGCCGGTATTTTTCTTTTACCACTATTGTGTAAATCAGTTAGTTGAGTTAGGGCCATGAGGACTGGATTTGCTGCCGGAGTTGCTTTGAACGAAAGGGTCCTCAATAACATTGGCGTGTATCTTCGGAGGTAATTAGCTTTATTTCGAACCATTTCTAAATAGCCATGATTTTTATTACCTGTAATTTTTTTAGCTTCTTCTCCATCTTGTACTAAATCTTCCCAAGGCATGATTCGTTCAATTTCGTCAAAAGGATTACTATCATTATCTTTTGCAAAGTGAAGAGCATCAATTAAAGAAGCATAATGTTCCAATTTTTTAGTAGCCAATTTTCCTTTTTCTTTTAACTGTTCTTGTGAATCACGTGTCCCTTTGCGTTTAATACTTGCTAAAATGCGGTCATTAATCTCAATCAGTTGATCGATCAGATATTGATGATGATTGACTAAAAAAGCAATAAGTAAAGAGTATCTTTTTTCAAGCTCAAAACGGGAGAAGTCATATGCATCATAATTTTCCCCTAGTCTAGCTAGCTGAAGAAACCTGTTCCGATTAATATGGGAGACATTAATTGTCCCGAGTCCCATGGAAGCAATCACTTCCACTTTTTTACAAATACTCATAAAGCTTTCTGGATTTGCCTTACCTGGAATGTCTTTTAGCCAAGCGAGTTTAGTTATTTTCGTCTCTTCATAAATTTGAAACAAACTCTCTAGTTTTTCAATTTGTATATCTGTTAATGAACAGAGTAATATTGAAAATAAGTTGTTTTCTGCTTTATCTCGACAGCGGCTTATAATGTCTTCAAGTGTAGCTATAGATGGAAAAATAATTCTTTTTCGAGTTAAGAAATCAATTGTTTTTTTCATTAGATAGATAGAGTCATCATTTTCTAAAGCTAGTTCAATTAAATATTCTATTAACTGTTTTTGTGTATTAGCACTACCGAATCGATGATAGTTGAATACTTCTAAGATCTCGTTGAAGTGATTTGCACGTGTATTTCTATGATCATATGAATTTAAATCAATTGCATCAAGATGGAGCTGTCGACTCACATAAGAAGTTAGTCTGGTTGATTTAATCGGCCAATTACTTAAAGAACACCCAGGATACCGGGCCAAACAAAGTTGTATCGCAAATCCTAGTTTATTGACCTTTCCACGGTGTTGATTAATAACCTCCAGATCATAATCAGAAAAACTAAAATACGCTTTAAAATCCTCTTCTGATAAGTGGTCTACAGAAAGAAGTTGTTCACGCTGTGAAGTAGTTAAAATTCTTTTCATAGCCATATCTTAAGCATTCCTTTTATTGAGGTAACGGTAAAAGGTTGTTTTGCTTAATTTAGAGGCATCAAGAATTTGACGAATAGAATACTCTTTGCTGTCATACATTTTTAAAGCTAAATCAATTGATAGCTTACCTTTACTTGGACGGCCCCCTTTTTTTCCTCGGACTCTGGCTGCCTTAAGACCAGAGTTAGTTCGTTCAATAATAATATCCCGTTCCAGTTCTGCTAAACTAGCCATAACTCGGAAAAAGAATCTTCCCATAGACGTTGAAGTATCTACGTTATCTTGAATAGATATAAAATTGACACTAAGTTCTTCAAATAATTCAGAAAGTTCAATCAAATGTTTAGTTGATCGTGAAATTCGATCTAACTTGTAAATGACAACAGAATCTCCTTCACGTAGTAGGTTGATTATTTCTTCTAATTGCGGTCGGTCTTTTTTCGCACCAGTTACTTTTTCTTGAAATAATTTATCAATTCCATAATGAGTAAGTGCATCAATTTGTAAACTAAGATTTTGATCATCCGTACTCACTCGAGCATAGCCAAAAATCATAAAAAAACCTCCTTAATTTTATAATTTAAATGTACCATAACTCATTAAGTATAACTATATAGGAACTATGAAAAAGGAACGGATTTTGGTACTTGATTTACTTAAAAAACATTTAGAAAAAGCAGGAAAATGAAAAGGTACCATAAACGGTCGTTTATGGTACCATTCAAATTTATCCTTATTGTACAAAATAACAGCGAAATTTTTAAATCTATTCCTTATCGATACAAATTCCCCGTAGGCGCTAGGGACCTCTTTAGCTCCTTGGAAGCTGTCAGTAGTATACCTAATAATTTATCTACATTCCCTTTAGTAACGTGTAACTTTCCAAATTTACAAAAGCGACTCATAGAATTATTTCCTCCCGTTAAATAATAGATAACTATTAAAAATAGACAATACTTGCTCATAAGTAACGGTACTTAAATTGTTTACTTTGGCGTGTTTCATTGCTTGATGAAACTGATTTTTAGTAAACAGTTGACGATATTCTCGATTGACCCATTTTGAAACAAAGTACGTATATAGCTTCCAATATTTATCTGGAACATCTGTGGTATGGCGGGTAAGTTTTATTAAGACACTGTTTACTTTTGGTTTAGGATGAAAGCATTCCGCTGGCAGCTTAAGCAATTGCTGAATCGAGACTTGAGTGTGCAAGAGCAACCCTAGTGTTCGGTGAATATCCAAGGTACGCTTGTAGAATCCTTCTTCAACAATCAGATAGATGTCAGACGCATGGCTTTCAAAAACCACTTTTTTAATAATTTGTGTGCTTAAATGGTAAGGAATATTCCCAACAATTTTATACCTCTGTTTGTTAGGGAATTGAAACTGTAGAATATCTTGGTGAATTAAAGTGACACGAATGTTCAGTTTTAATTTTTCTGACGATAAGTTGAATAGATGACTGTCTAATTCAATAGACGTTACCTGTTTACTTATTTTAGCCAGTTTCGTCGTTAAATGCCCTTTACCTGTTCCAATTTCGTAAACGGTATCGGTTTCTTTTAAATTCAATTGTTTTATTATTTGGTTGAGTACTTTTTCACTCGTTAAAAAGTTTTGAGAATATTTTATATTTTTGTTCATGTAATCACTCCTGAAGTGATTACATCTATAAATAAATACAGAAGTTAAACGATTTGTTTGTAATTTTAGTTATCTGTTTAAAAAGTCATAAGATTAGTCACTGGTAGGAATTAATCTAACGTATTTATTTATCTGCGTAATCACTGTTTTTAGTCTGTTTCAAAACAGTAGATGTTTTATCTACATTACGCATTTGGAATACCAACATGACGAATCCCTCCTTCTTAATTACAAATTTTTAGCATCTAATTTAACTTCAATTCCTATTATACAAAATTTTAAGATAATGCACTATCAACACACTCTTAAGTTTGCTTCTAAGTCTTATTTCCATAACTTTAGGGTTAACCATACGCAAGACCAATCACTCTCGGACAATACTCATGATTTTAATGATAAAATCCATGTTAAACCCATAGATAAGAAATACACCTGCAATAACCGTTACCTGTTTGTGCCAATTTAAAAATGCACCACTTTTTTATAATTAAAACGGTTGAAAACTGTACCACTAATAACTCACAATAGAGAGATGTCACCGTCAAGTTAAATGTACAAAATAACAGCGAAATTTTTAAATCTATTTCTTATCGATACAAATTCCTCGTAGGCGCTCGGGACCCCTACCTGCTAATAACTTGGTAAAAAGCACCCGACGATTACAGATAGAGAAATACATGGATAGCTTTACAGACAAAGAACTATCCTTAATGGAATCTTTAGCCAGCGGTATCAACGAAGCAAGAAACATCGAAGACTAATTAAAAGAATCCATACATAACGGAAAGAGCCGATAAAATGAGATTGTATTAATCTCATTTTATCGGCTCTGCGTCTTTGCGTCTGGCTCTGTAATCACAGTTACTTTGAACTGCTTTATTTCAATTAAATTTTCTTGTCTGCATTTCGGACAATAGAGGGGGAATTTTTTTAATTCAGTATCTTCCCTTATCTTTAATCGTGTTTTATTTCCACATACAGGACACAATATCCACTTGTAGTTTATAATAACTATCTCCTCCTTTACACTTTAATTCAAATCTTTATTAAAAAATATTTCATCTTATTTAACAAGAAACCATATTTATATAACAACATAAAATACACTAAGTTATTTTATTGAACATATATCGTACTTTATCTATCCG
>CALDNO010000002.1 GCA_937915225.1 uncultured Candidatus Saccharibacteria bacterium | reverse complement strand
CTACACAGAGTAGATCGTCGGCAGCGTCAGATGTGTATAAGAGACAGGTTTTAAAATTATAAATCCGTTTAATGGAAGTCAAAAAGAAATAGCAAATGAGATTTCAACAACGTTCTACAAAAGGTTTTACAATGATTGTAATAAACGTCGTATAATATTAGGAAGTTCACCAGCACGTCGAGGAACAGCCGTTACAGGGGTGTCATTTGAGGATGCGGAACATCTTCAAAAAGAAACTGGTATTTTGATTGATAAGTTTTATATTAACAAATCATCTTCAGGGTTTTTATATGATGTAATTGAAAAATATGGTGGATGCAAAAAGTTTTATTCGGATTTTTATATGAATTTTGTCTGTCCTGTTGGTATAGCTAGAACCAATTCAAAGGGAAATGAGGTTAACTGTAATTATTATGATAATAAAAAATTGCAAGAAACATTGTATTCTTTGATTGTTAGTTCAATACAGGCACAAATTGATTTTGGAATCGATACTTCTGTGTGTTATTGCATAGGAAGTGGAGATAATTATACATTTTTATCTAAAATAAACAAAAAATATAATTTTTTTGATGAAATCATACCTTTGGAACATCCGAGATTTATAATGCAGTATAATTCTAAACATAAATATGAATATTTTGAAAAGTATTTGACAGCTTTAAAGCAAAATCATGGCAAAGAGAAGGAGATAGCATATCGTTAATAAAAAATTTTAATGAAACATTAATACATGACGAGTTGTTCAAAAAGATTGATTATATTATTTTGTTGTTGAAGGTTTACTAAGCCTCACGTAAATCAAATAAACGTCCTCGTTGCAGGGTGTTTATTTTTTATGATAAACTTTTATCATATGGGAGCTGGAGCGCTAAAAGACATAAAGTCGGCATATCGAGTAGCAGTAAAGGGATTAGTGCGTGATGAATTAGGTAGGCTACTGTTTGTTCAAGAGAGAAGTGATTCATGGGACCTTCCTGGCGGTGGGCTGGAACATGGTGAGGATATTACAGAAGCGTTGAAACGAGAGTTTCTGGAAGAACTAGAGACAGATATCGAAGTCGCTGCAGAAAATCCCTTGATCATTCCAGCTTGGAATACGAAGTTCAACGACCCCGTTTTGGTTATTGCCTACAAAGTTACTCTATTAACGACACCTCGTAAAACAGATGAAGTTTCAAACTTTAACTATTTCGATATTCATGAAATCAAGCAAGAAAAGCTAGATTCTACGCTGATTGGCAGTCTTTCAAAGATATATCAAATTGACCGATAGTACTCTCGAGAGAAATATTTCTATGCTTTCCATACGGCAGACAGCATTGAAGACACTCTCATGCCGCTCTGTGCTATAAAAGAAAACGTAGGACACTTCCTGACGCCTGGGGATATAAAGTATAATAGATTAGACTGGCTCGGGCAATAAATTTAGGAGATATCATGGACGCCATAAGAAAAACTATTAAAGCACGCACCTGGAAGGACGGTAAAGAAATTCACTCAGAAGATCAGGCTCTTCCGGTAAATCAGGTATATGCTTGGCTTTTTACTCACGATAATAAAATAGCCATCGTCTCTAAAGATGGTCGAAAGTGGCAACTGCCCGGTGGAAAGCCAAATAAGCACGAGACCTACTTGCAAACCATCGTGCGTGAAGTAGCTGAAGAGACGGGAATTAATACAGGCAGCGTGTCTAGTCAGTATAAGTTCTTTGGTTATTACGATATCTTGGAAACAGATAGCTTAAAAAATAATGACGAGTACTTACAACTTCGAGTTAGCCTGAAACTTAATAAGAATGCCGATGAGTATATCTTACATCAACAGAACGAGGACGAAGAACAAATGCAGGAAGAGCAAATACGGTATGCTAAATTTGTGACAGTTGATGAACTCACACAACACATTCCATGGGCAAGTGAGAGCGCGGAGTTGAAAGCCGCTATACAGAGTCAAATAAATCTCTCTGTACCACATTAGCGCATTTTTCGACCGCAACTTCATGTCCGAGTAAATATCCATTACGCTTCAACTTCGGTAGCTCGCGCACTTCGTGAAACATCATATTAAGTTCGGGCACGAAAAATAATTCCCGAAACGGCATGCCTTTGAGCCGTGATTCCTTGTGCGGTTTGGTCAAAATAACGCCAGAATTTTTTCCAAAAATTACCTCCTCACGACCATTGGGGAAGTTTACTACAAGGCACGTCGTGTATTGCGCTCGTCTGTTTGTTTTACCTTCAAGCTTCTTCAGACAATAATCTACGATTTCTTGATCACTCATCTCACGACCATTCCAGCGTCTTGTAAATACGCCAGGCTCGCCATTTAGGGCTTCAATCTCCATACCAGAATCATCGGCGATAATTATCAGGTTTTTATCATTTCCATGTAAATGACTCCTTGCGTGTCGCGCCTTCAATAGGGCGTTTTGTTCAAATGTTGCGCCCGTTTCTATGCAGTCGGGTATTTGATAATCCAAATCTGCCAACGAAATAATTGACGTCTGCGGAGAGAATTTATGAAACGCGGCGACGAATTCTGCGTATTTGCCTGGGTTTTTGGTGGCGAAAAGTATAGTTGCTGTCATTGAGTATGATTATATCAACTATCATAAATATTGAAAAATTGCTAATTTGACGGCATTATAATATCATCAAACCAAGCAATGATAATTTCATCCATATACAAAACAGCCGATAACGACGGACTAATCGCTCATATTTATGAACATTTATTAGCTCAGTACGTTTTGAAGAGTCTTCAAGACAATGGGTTCTTTGTTCTGAGCGATATTATACTGTCTGCAAAAACATATGGCGACACTTGTTTTATGGATGCTGAATTATATAGCTCAGAAGCGAAAAAGACATACGACAAGGCATTGCGAGAGTTTGATAAATTAGTCATTTCAGAAGATGATATTTTGAGAGCCGCTAGCGAGTGCGGTATAGAAATGAATCGAGATATAGTAGAAGTCGACCGAAGCGAACTGAGCAAAAAGCTACGCGAAGTTCAGCTTTCTCCGTGGTGTAAGCAAATTGATATGGCGTATCGTAAGGCTCATGATGAGAGCTCTGTCAATACGCTTTTTCGTACTTCGTATATAAAATACAGTAAAGAGTCTGACGATCTTTTTCGTGAATGTGTTCTGGAGTATTCAATTGATGAAAGTCACATACAGACGCCGGTTGATCAAGCTCTGGCGGCAATTGTTATGCAGATTGTGGCTCTCAATTTCTTGACGGTCGTGCGAGAAAAATATACCGTATATGATCGTGGTGATCAGTGGTCGGAGGCATCAATTTCAGTTGGATACAGAATGTTTCTTGGGTTGCTGAAGAAAGATGACAAAATAATTAATCAATTGAACTGTGATTTCTTAGAGTATATAAAAATTTTATCGTCGTCTGTATTTTGTGATAATTTACAAAAAGCTCTTGTTCGATGTTCGGACAATCATAAACAGGTTATATTAAATAGGAGTACGCTAAATGCGATCCTTGGAGGGTGTATTATTGGTGGCAAAGGTTGGTTGGAAATGGCGGATAGTACTCGAATAGGGCAAATGATCAATTCAATCGAGCTAGACATATATGAGGTTAATTCGTAGTTTGAAAACCTTGCATTTTACCCCTAGTCTGTGTTAAAATACTGAAGTTAATATCAAATCACACGAAAGGTGAGCAATGAGTCTGAGTCGAATCGGAAAACTGCCGGTGATTATTCCGGCCGGTGTGACAATCACGGTTGACTCTGGTGATGTGGTCGTTAAAGGACCAAAGGGTGAATTGAAGCAATTCATCACACCAGCAGTTGAGGTGAAAGTCGAAGACGGACAAGTCACGGTACATCCTAAGGACGAGTCCAAAGTAGCCCGTAGTCAGCATGGTCTGATGCGCGCGCTAATTAACAACATGGTAATCGGTGTAACCAAAGGTTATGAAAAGCGCCTAGAGGTTAACGGTGTCGGTTTCCGTGTTAGCTCAAGCAATAATGAGCTAGAAATGGCACTTGGATTTTCACATCCAGTCAAATACAAAGCCCCAGAAGGCGTAACTGTTACCAACGAAAAAATGATTATCGTTGTTAGCGGTATCAATAAACAACAAGTCGGCCAAGTTGCAGCGGAAATCCGCGCATTGAAGAAGCCTGAACCATACAAGGGCAAGGGTATCAAGTACGTCGACGAGCAGATTTTGCGTAAAGCAGGAAAGACAGGTAAGTAATCATGGCTGAAAATAAGAAGCTACTCAACCGCGCTCTTCGCAAAAACCGCGTTCGCGCTAAGGTTTCAGGCACGGCAGAGCGCCCACGCTTGACAGTTACTATTAGCAATTTGCACGTTAGCGCACAATTGATTGACGATGTGGCTGGTAAAACATTGGCTGCAGCAACTACGGTTGGCACAAAAGCGACTGGCACGATGACTGAAAAAAGTGCCGCTATCGGTACTGAAATTGCTAAGAAAGCAAAGAAAATTAAGATTAGCGCAGTAGTGTTTGACCGAAATGGTCGTCAATACGCTGGCCGCCTAAAGGCTTTGGCTGATGCTGCGCGCCAAGAAGGATTGGAGTTCTAGTATGGCAGAGCAAGCTGCAAATACTACCCCACGTGCAGAAGGTCGTCGACCTCGAAATCCACGTGGTGGTCGCCGCGATGACCGGCGAAATGTGCGCGATGACGCACCAAAAGAGTTTGAAGAATTGGTAATCAACATTGACCGCGTTTCTCGCGTGGTTAAAGGTGGTCGCCGTTTCCGATTTAAGGCTTTGGTGGTTGTTGGTAACCGCAAAGATAAAGTTGGTGTCGGTGTTGCCAAGGGTGCAGACGTTCAAGCTGCCGTCGCTAAGGCTACATCAGTCGCTAAAAAGCACCTAATTACATTGCCATTAAACGGTGAAACAATTCCACACGACAGCGAAGTTAAATTCTCTGGCGCACGCGTATTGATCAAGCCAGCTGCTCCTGGTACCGGTATTATCGCTGGTGGTGTAGTTCGTCAGATTATCGGCGTAACAGGTGTTCGTAATCTATTGACCAAATCTCTTGGCTCGACCAACAAGGTTAACATTGCTTACGCGACTATCGAAGCTCTAAAGTCATTAGTTCCACGCGATCAATGGCTAAGCGCTCAGCCTGTAAAAAAGGTTGCTAAAAAGGAGGCTAAATAATGAAGTACAATGATCTCCAAGTTTCAGCAAACAGGAATAAAAAGCGCGTTGGTCGCGGTATTGCTGCTGGTCAAGGTAAAACTGCTGGTCGCGGTACTAAAGGTCAGAACGCTCGAACAGGTAAGAAGCTTCGCGTAATGTTCCAAGGTGGTCAGCGTCCACTAGCTCAAGCTGTGCCAAAGGCTCGCGGATTCAAGAGTTTGCGAACTCCGGCTCAAGTTGTGTACATGGATCATTTGAACGCATTTGACGGCAAGACCGTTGACAATGCTTTGTTGTTCACCGAAGGCTACATTGCAACTCCATTCCACACGGTTAAGGTGATTGCTCGTGGTGAATTGAAGGCTAAGGTTGACTTGAAAGTACAAGCCGCCTCAGCTTCAGTTGTTGCCGCTATCGAAAAAGCTGGTGGCTCATTCGAGAAAGTAGCTACACCTCTACGCCAAAGTGCGAAAGAAGCTGAAGAGAAATAATTTTTCTCGGTAACGATAAATCCCCTTCGAAAGAGAAGGGGATTTTCTTTTACTCTAAAGCCATGGTTTTATTAATAACGCATACGCTTTTATGTTTTTAGTATGGAAATATCCGCTGAGGTAATGTATAATTAACAGAGTTAAGAATTGTTAGTGACTATGAGGGGCTAAAACATGAATTGGAGAATAATTTTCCGCTCGCTGAAAAATAAAGATATGCAAAAACGACTATTTATCGTCGTGGGAATAATCGTTGTTTATCGATTATTGGCGCACATTCCAGTGCCATTGGCGGAACCAACACAGCTGCGTAACGCGATTTCATCGGTGCTTGGGCAATCTGACCTTGGCGGAATTTTGAACTTGCTATCTGGTGGCGCGTTGTCGAGCTTCTCTCTGGTGCTTGTTGGACTTAGTCCATTCATTACTGCCAGTATTATCATTCAGCTTCTAACTAAAGCCATTCCAAGGCTTGAGGAACTGCACAAAGATGGCGAATCTGGACGTCGAAAAATTCAGCAATGGACGCGTGTTATTACTGTGCCACTTGCTATTGTCCAGTCAATCGCTTTCATCTTCATCTTAAGGCAAACAGTTCTTCAAGGCGGTAGTACGACGTTAGCCGACCCGACGATGATGGAATGGATCGTTTCAATCACTTCAATGACGGCAGGCTCTGTTCTTCTGATGTGGCTCGGCGAGTTGATCACTGAGCAGGGAATCGGCAACGGTATTTCTATCGTAATCTTCGCTGGCATTATCAGCCAATTGCCACAAATGCTCGCGTCATTAATCTCATCATTGTTCAACACCTCATCTGGCAGCTTAAACGTCTTCAACTGGTTCACTCTCCCTGTAAACCCAGTTATGTTCTGGACGATATTAATCATGTCAATCGCCGGACTCATCGTCCTTTACTTCCTAGTTAAAATCAACGAAGCTCAGCGCGTTATTACAATTAACTACGCAAAGCGCGTTCACGGAAACAGTAATTACGGCGACGTAAAAAGTATTTTGCCGGTTAAGTTGATCGCTGCGGGAGTTATTCCGGTTATCTTCGCGGTTGCATTCTTAAGCTTGCCGCAATTCGTCGGTCAAGTTATGAAAGCGTCTGGTAACGCCGATCTTCTACCGACCGCCAACAAATTGATCACTTGGTTCCAAGCTCCAAACGCAGGCTCGTTCACGGGAAGCACGGCTGAAGCGTTTATTTACCCAACGCTGTATTTTATCTTAGTTATTGCCTTTACGTATTTCTACACTGGAATCGTCTTTAACGCTAACGAAATTGCCGAAAACCTGCAGAAGCAAGGCGGATTTATTGAAGGTGTGCGTCCGGGCGCTCAGACTGAAAAATACCTTATGAGGACTGTCAATCGCTTGATCTTGTTCGGCTCAATTGTCCTAGGAATCGTGGCTATTTTGCCATTCGTCGCAGAATATCTCACGTACAATTTGACAGGCTTGCAAGGTTTGCGTTTGTCAATCGGCGGTACAGGAATCTTGATTGTCGTATCAGTTGCCCTTGAAACCCTGCGACAAGTCAACTCTCGTGCGCTGATGGTTACATATGACGACTTTGACCCAGACGAGCTGCTTGATAGTGACAAAAAGAAGAGTAAGAAGCGTCGTTTGTTTAGGAAAAAATAATTGACATTAAAAATCCCCGCCGAAAAGCGGGGAATTCTTTTTTATGAATGGATTATCGTATTTTGTAATCGTAAGATAAATTGTCGCCAACTTTTTTCTCATTTTGGCAGACTGGCGCAATTTCATTACTAATGTTATTTTCATCAACCATCTTACAGCTCGGAATGTCGAACGAATTAAATTGGTTGGTTGGGGAAATCGCTTTCCATCCGCCGTCTTGCTTAACTGCAAACATTCGTGCCACAGAATTGCCGCAACCATAACCCAATAACAATTGTTTCTCGTCCTGGGAATGGGCGATTACCACAGCTACGCCGTTATTGTCCTTACAACCTGACTTCTTCACTTCTGCCTTCAGAAAATCGCGAATCTCTTGCGTGGCTGAATCGTTGCGAACAACCGCTTTGTCTCCTTCAATTCGAAAGACCAAAGACCCCAAGTTCACAGATCCATTATCAACCTTTTCCGCTGTTTGAAATGTCTTGTCAGAAGTTTGGTTGGCGTGTAGTAAAATTACGCCAATAACTATCACTATCAAGGCCGTCACCAGACCGATTAGCACCGCGGTCATTATCTCATTCTTCGATTTTGTAACCTTAAAGTTTGCCGGTTTTTTCTTGCTTGCCATAAAAATCCTTATGTTAAATTTGATAACACAATTATAGCACGTAAATTTACGGCGAAAACCCTTGTCAAACTGTGTTTAGTACTGTATAATTGACAACTGTAACTTATGGCGAGTCAAAAGGAAGTCATCAAAATGGTAGGAAAGGTAGTGGAAGCACTGCCTAATACTCAATTTAAGGTGGAACTGGAGAATGGCCATAGTATCATCGCGCACATTTCAGGACGAATGCGCAAGCATTATATTCGTCTGGTGCCTGGTGATAAGGTTGAGGTTGAGATGACCCCTTACGATCTTACAAAGGGACGAATCAGCTTCCGCCTACGTGACGATCGACCTCAGGGTCGGTAGTTAAATATCAACTATAATCTCGGGTTTACTCGGGAAGGGAGATTTAAGCACTTTATGAAAGTTCGTGCAAGTGTGAAAAAAATCGACAAAGATCCCAAAAAAGGTGATAAGGTAGTTCGCCGCAAAGGCCGACTATATATCATCAACAAGAAAAAACCTAAGAATAAGCAAAGGCAGGGTTAAGCATGGCTCGAATTGCTGGGGTAGTCATCCCAACAGAGAAGCAGGTGCAAATTGCGCTCACCTATATTTACGGTATTGGGCCAAAGCACGCTTCGAGCATCCTTGCGGCGGCTAAAATTGAGCCGACCACTCGGGTGAAAGATCTCACCGAGGCTGAAGAAAACAAGATTCGCGAAATTATTGACAGCGAATACACCGTCGAAGGTGATCTCCAGCGCTTGGTAACAAATAATATTAAGCGCTTGAAGGATATCAACGCCTATCGCGGTCTTCGCCACAAAGCAGGACTGCCAACACGCGGACAGCGGACTCGTACGAATGCACGAACTCGCAAGGGTCGCGCCATCGCCGTGGGCGGCACACAACCAAAAGCAGCAAGTAAGACCTAAAGAAAGGACTAAGAAATGGCAGACGCAAAATCTACCAAGAAGAAGCAGCGCCGATCAGTCCCAGCTGGTCAGCTGCACATTCAGGCAACATTTAACAATACTATCGTTACTTTTTCCGACAAGAAGGGTAACGTGCTAACCGCTTCATCAGCTGGTGCATGTGGTTTCCGTGGAAGTAAAAAAGGCACAGCCTATGCTTCACAGGTTGCTGCTGAAAAAGCTGCTGAAGCTGCGAAATCTCAATACGGCTTGAAGTCTGTTGACGTTTTCGTGAAAGGTGTCGGTTTGGGTCGTGATGCCGCTATTCGTGCGGTCAGCGCATTCGACATCTCAGTAGAAAGCATTAAGGACGTAACTGGCGTGCCTCACGGTGGTGTTCGTCCACGAAAGGCACGGAGGGCATAATTATGGCACGAGATAATTCACCAATTGTCAAGCAAAGCCGCCGCGAAGGTTATGCGCTTCATCCAAAAGCACATAAAATTTTGGCGAAAAAATCTGGCATTCCAGGTCAGCATTCACATGGTCGTCAGAATAAGCCAAGTCTATACGCTACACAGCTTCGTGAAAAGCAGAAGGTTCGTCGCTTGTACGGCCTAGTTGAGAAGCAATTTGCTCGCTTAATGAACGAAGCAACACGCGCACAAGAAGGTTTGGCGGGCGAAAACTTGTTGAAGCTATTAGAGCGCCGCTTGGATAACGTTGTTTATCGTTCTGGATTTGCCGTATCACGTCGTGCAGCTCGTCAACTAGTTAGCCACGGACACTTTGAATTGAACGGCCGACGTGTCGATATTCCATCGATTCGTGTTAAAGCTGGCGATGTCATCACGGTTCGTCCAAAGAGTACCAAGTCAGAGTACTTTACACGAATTGACGATGTAATCAACAATTCAGTCCAAGGCCCACTAAGCTGGCTAAAAGCTGATAGCAAGAAGCTGAAGATTGAAGTAACTGGTTTGCCAAAGCGCGAGGAAGCAGAAGCTGACATCAACGAGCAATTAATTGTTGAGTATTACTCACGATAAAAGAAGGGTTAGGGAAGAATTATGGCAAAAGCAATTTACAATCCAGCACTCGCGAGCGTTGATGATATTTCAGAAACCAGTGCTACTTTTCTAATCGAGCCACTTCACCCAGGCTACGGTAATACTCTTGGTAACTCATTGCGACGCGTTCTATTGTCAAGCGTTCGCGGTGGCGCGGTTGTAGCTTTCAGGATTGAAGGCGCAACTCACGAGTTTACTACTGTTGAAGGCATCAAAGAAGATGTTGTCGACATTATGTTGAACTTGAAAAACGTTCACCTACGCGTATTTACTGACGATCCAGTTGAACTACGTATTGAGAAATCTGGCGCTGGCGAAGTAACTGCTGCCGACATTAAAACTAATGCTGATGTTGAAGTTGTCAACCCAGAGCAAGTAATTGCTACAATCGACGACCCAAACAAGCATTTGGTTATGGATTTGGTAGTTGAGGCAGGTTGCGGTTACCAGACAATTGAAGAATCAAGCGAAAAGCGTTTGCACAGTGACATGATTGCTATTGATGCAATGTACTCACCAGTTCTACGCGTTCGCTACAAAGTCGACTCAACTCGTGTTGGCCAGGAGACAAACTTGGACAAATTGGCAATCACTGTTGAAACTAACGGCACAATCACACCTCGTGAGGCGTTCGAAGAAGCAGCAGCGATCCTTGTTAACCAATACACAGCTTTGGCTGGCAACACGATGGTAACTGGCGCGCCAGCACTTGGCACAGCTAAGGAAGACGAAGAGTCAGAGCTAGCAATGCCAATTGAAGAATTAAACTTAAGCGCCCGCACGACGAACGCGCTAATTAACAATGAAATCCGCACTATTCGCGATTTGGTAACTTTGACTGAGCAAGATTTGCGAGAATTGAAAGGTTTCGGTTCAAAGGCACTAGACGAAGTACGTGACAAGATGGCGGAGTTGGAGTTTTAACTATGCATAGACACGGATATCAAGGGCGCAAGTTCGGCCGCGAGCGTGATCAGCGACGAGCCCTACTCAAAGGTCTGGCTACCAGCTTGGTTGAGTACGGAAAAATCGAGACCACCTTGCCAAAGGCTAAGGAACTAAAGCGTCACATTGAAAAAATCATCACCAAGGCTAAAAAGGGTGACCTAGCTAGCCGACGTCAGGTGATTGCAGCATTAAGCACACGCGCCGCTGCTTACAAACTAGTTGATGAAATCGCGCCACAGCTAAGTGGTCGAACCAGCGGACACGTTCGCGTTGAACGAACACGTTTGCGAGTTGGCGACGGCGCTCAAATGGCGATCATCGAGTTTGTTGACGATATTAAACCAATGCCAAAGGAAGGAAAATAAGATGAAGACTTATTCACAAAAACCATCTGAAGTTTCTCGCCGTTGGGTATTGTTTGACGCTAGCGAATTACCACTTGGACGTTTGGCTACAGAAATTGCCAAGCATTTGACTGGTAAATACAAGCCAACTTACACTCCTCATATTGACGGTGGCGACTACGTAGTTGTTATCAATGCTGCGCAAACAGTCGTTACTGGATACAAGGAAACTGATAAGTATTACTATCGCCACAGTGGTTTCCCAGGTGGAATTAAGGAAACGCAATTCAAAGAAATGCGCGAACGCCACCCAGAGCGAATTATTGAAGAAGCTGTTAAAGGTATGTTGCCAAAGAACAAATTGCAAGCAGAGCGCCTAAAGCGTCTACGCATTTTTGCTGGCAGCGACCACGCTCACACAGCACAAACACCAGAGAAAGTTGAGGTGAAGTAATATGGCTGATACTTATTTCTACGGCTTAGGTCGACGCAAAAGCGCTTCAGCAAGCGTTCGCCTACTTCCTGGCAAAGGCACCATTACAATCAATGGCAAGCCTGCTGCTGAGTACCTGGATGGCAACAAAACTCTTCTAGCAGAAGTAACCGATCCACTTGCAATTGTCAGCAAGCAAAAAGAATTCGACGTTACTATCCTAGTTAAGGGTGGCGGCTTAGCTGGTCAAGTTGACGCTATCAAGCTTGGCATCGCAAAAGCTTTGACAGCTGCTCACGCTGACCTGCGTCCAGTTCTGAAGAAGGCTGAGCTATTGAAGCGCGACCCACGCGAGAAAGAGCGCAAGAAATACGGTCTTCGTTCTGCTCGTAAGCGCGAACAATTCTCTAAGCGTTAGTACAGAAAAGCTATCACAAAATACTCCGTTTCACATGCAGGCGGAGTATTTTCATAGTATACTAAAAATATGTTGGACAAGATTATCCATCGCTGGTTGCGGATTCCGTATGCATTGAACGTGCATTATTTTTCTCGTCCAGAAAAACCGAAAGCGACAATCTTACTCATCCACGGTCTGGGAGCTTCGTGGCAAACATGGACGCCGCTGGAGCCGTATTTACCGAAGGATACGCGAGTTATAGCAATTGACATGCTGGGATTTGGCAATTCGCCCAAGCCTGATTGGAAGTCCTACAACGCCCACGACCAAGCCGCAAGTATTGTCGCCACTTTGCGTAGGGAATTCATAAATCACGTCGATATTGTCATCGGTCATTCTATGGGCTCGCTGGCCGCAGTAGAGCTCGCCAAGCAATATCCAAAGTTAAGCAAGTCACTGATTTTGTGCAGTCCACCTATATATTATCCGAGGGTTGACGAAAAAAATCATCATCCAGAGAAAATTTTGCGTGCGCTTTATGAGTTTTTCAATAGTCATCCGCGCAGTTCGAAACGCTTTTTGCAATTCGCTGATCGGCACAATATTTGGCCTGACGCTGGATTTAAGGCCGATGAGGTTACCTCCGAGTCGTTTTTAATCGCCCTGAACACCGCGATTATCAATCAGACGACAATGAATGACATTACTAAGCTCACTCTTCCGATTGCTATTTTGTCGGGTAAACTTGACCCGCTGATTGTCGAGAGAAATCTGAAGAAATTAGCAAAAGATCATAACAATATCACTCATACGTCAATGGCAACTCAGCGGCACGAAATAACCGATAAATATGCGAAGAAGCTGTCGGAAATTATAAAAGAGTATTTGGCGGGAAAATATTCACCAAAAACGAGTCATCTTATAGCGAAGTCCAAACGAGGAAGCTTATGATTGAAATCGAATCCAAATTCAAATTAGCGTCTGATGTTACTCGTGATAATCTCATCGCCACACTAAAAAGCCAATTCATCGCACCCATCTCAAGCAAACGCCAAATTGATACAGTATTTTTATTGCCCGAGCAAGTTGACGCGCCAATTGTTCCTGGCTCAAAAATTATGCGAGTGCGCGATGTTCTTAATCCGGAAACTGGCGAGTTGCAGCAGAGCTTGATGACGCTGAAGGTCGAGGGACAGACAAAGCTAGCGTCTGATGAATATGAATTTGCAGTTGATGACGGAAATGTGGCGCGCCAAATGCTCGCAGCGCTGGACTGGCAAGAAGTTGTCACGGTTGATAAAGTCCGCCTTGAATCGAAAACTGAGGACTATACGGTCTGCATCGATGAAGTTGTTGGGCTAGGGCTATTTATTGAGCTGGAAGTTTTGACTGAAGACAGTGTCGACGTAAAAAACATTCAACAACAAATGTACAATTTTCTGAAAAACCTGAATATCGACGGCGAATTATGGAAAATTCCGTATGACACGAACATTAGAAATCTGCAAAATAACGCTAGTTAGTGTATACTTGATTAAATTTAGGAGGCCTTATGTCGGTTGAAATTAAAAGATCCAAAAAAGATATATCGGCTGTCTTTACGCGCGTGAAAAATAAATTAGCGCTAGTGCTTGCGGATAGTTCGCAAATTCATCATGTCGGCAGTACCGCGGTACTTGGTTTGGATGGTAAAAATATCCTAGATATCCTTATTTCTGCTAAAGATAGCGAACATATGAACGAGCTGCGGAACAAATTGGTAGCAATTGGATATTTTCCTTCATTAAATCCAAGTTCCCGTCAAGGGTATATCTTCCTAGCGTCCCGACAAGAAGAGACTGGCGAGGGCGATATTCATATTCACCTCGCGGTCGCGAATACTGAAACGCACGACAACTTCTTAATTATTAGAGATTATCTAAGGTCTCACAATGACGAAGCTGATCAATATTCAAAGATAAAATATCAATATGCCAAGCAAGCAAATTACGACAGGTCAGCGTATAAAAAACTTAAAGCAGCTTATGTTGATAAGTTATTGCAACGTGCCAGGCAGTGGAAAAATGGCGGCTAATCTCCTCATTCATATTCCGCACGACACGAGCATTAGAAATCTGCAAAATAACGTTAGTTAGCGTATACTTATCAATATGAAACAAGAGAATAGTCCAATTTATTTTATCACTTCCAATCACAGCAAATTCACCAGTCTTCAAGAGCTCCTTCAGCCGATTGGTGTTGATTTAAGGCAGCTTGATTATGATTTTGACGAAGGACGAGGGCTTGACATTCAGACGATTGCAAAAAGTAAATTATCTCAAGCCAAGAAAGCCTTCCCAGACAAGCGCCTAGTCGTTGATGACCGCGGTTTTTTCATCCCGGCGCTGAAAGGTTTTCCGGGGCCGTTTGTTAAATTGCTACTGAATAGCTTTAGCTATCCCGGCATTATCAAGTTGATGAAAGGCGAGGCTGATCGTCGAGCTATTTTTTCTTTTGCGGTTGGCTATTTTGACGGCGAAAAAGACCACATTTTCGTAGCCAACGAAGAGGGATTTATCGTTGACGAGCCACGCGGTGATAATCTCCATGGCTGGACGGAATTGTTATATATTTATGGACATCCGAGCTTTCCTGGTCGCAGTTTGGCAGAATTGAACGACGAAGAATGGCAGGAATATCTGACGATAATTGAGAAAGTTGACGGGCTCGCGATGCTGAGGGATTATTTAATAGATGCTGAAAGCTGATAATAACCGTATACAACAGGCTATCATTGCTCGCGAAATCATTGATCTCTACCGAGATTCACAAGACAAAATCGGGACGGCCGAGTCGCTTGATGTATTGTGCTTTGCAATGGCGAGATTGACTGACTGTGATAAAGTTGACTATCCAACAATTGACTGGGATGATTTAGCAAGCAGCTTTGACGACATAGCAACATCCCAAAGTGATGTATCAGCTATACGAAAGATAGAAAATGATATAGCGTCTACATATAAAAAATCTTTAAGGATTATAAAGCAACAACTAAGCTGAGCTAGGAAGAAAGACCGCCGCTCCTTAATGTCATTTTACTAATCGTAGCCTCTGTGTTCGGTATGGTAATCGGTTTCGCTGTTTGTCTGGCTGAATCGCTGCATATTTATACTAAAATCGGGTTCTTGGCGATGGTAGAATTTATCATTTCGCTGCCAACATGGACAATATTATGGAAAGCAAATCCGATGGCCGTCCTGTCTCTCTTATTCTCAATCGGTTTATCTATTTACATCATTTTATGGGTTTGGCGCATATCCAAGCGAGCTGTTTTATAGAACGTTTGCGAATTTTAGCAATTAGCGTTATAATCACCCCATGACTATAAAACGGCAATTCATCAGCACCGCCTGGCAAAGCACGCGTTTTCGCCGCGGCTTGTTGAATTGTTCGTAAATTTCTTCTGAAAATGCCAACCATGACTAGAGGCCGCGCGCGGTCTTTTTTATATAACCCAAAGGAGGAATTATGAAGCAAAGAATAATTATCATCGGCGGCATGGGGCCGCAGGCAAGCTTGGAACTACACCGGCGGATGATTCAGCAGGCGCTGACAGACGGCGCAAAGGATGGCACGGATTTTCCACATATAGTTCATTTGTCGCTGCCCGTTCCTGATTTTATCGCCAACGAATCGCGACGCAGCGAAGCCTTGGAAATTATCATAAACGAGCTGAAAAATATTGACGCGTCGATGGACGACGCTATCATAATTGCCTGCAATACTGCGCATTTGTTGCAGCCCGATATTGAACAGCGGCTGAATATTCGCATAACTTCCATGGTAGATGCCGCAATTGATTATGTTAGCCGCCATTATAAAACAATTAGGCTGCTAGCGTCGCCGACGACCATCCGCACTGGACTATATGACAAGCCATTGAAAGCCGCCGGAGTAACCGTATTAACGCCAGATAAGGACGAAGAACAAGCGCTGGAAGTGATAATTCGCGCAGTAATTTCTGGGCAAACAATATCTCAGGCAGCGCTGGATAAAATACCAATAACAGCCCAATCCGAACAGGCAAACGCAGTAAACTATATCAATAATTGCCCCAGCAGTCCGCCAATATTATTAGGCTGCACCGAATTATCCTGCGCCTTCGCCGAAAAACCAAACACCATTGACCCAATAAACATTTTGTTACGTTACTTAACAACCAAAGGAATGTTATAATGAATACAATGAAACCATCAAAACCCGTCATTCTCACTGGCGTGCGCGCCAACAATAACATCCACATAGGTAATTACTTTGGAGCTATTTTGCCAATTATCAACATGGCGAAACGCCGCTCGGACGAATACGATATCAATCTATTCATCCCAGACCTTCACAGTTTTACGACGCCAATCGACCACAGTAAGTTATACGACAGCATTCTGAACAACGCGCGAGTTTATACCGCCGCCGGATTGCCACTGGACAATTCTTCCATTCATCTTTACCGCCAAAGTCGTATTTCGGCGCACAGTGAACTGGCGTGGATTCTGGATTGCTTCACTGGATTTGGCGAGATGAGTCGAATGACACAGTTTAAGGACAAGGGAAGTAAAGGCGATGCCTCCGTTGGACTATTTAACTATCCCGTCCTGATGGCTGCCGACATTCTACTTTACGGCGCGACTTACGTGCCAGTCGGCGACGACCAGACCCAACATTTGGAGTTCACTCGTGATATTGCCGAGCGAATGAATCGTAAGTTCGGCGATCTATTTATCGTGCCAAAACCCGTAATTCAGCAACATCAATTCTTCGGAAAAGACCAAGGATTGAGGATTAAAGATCTCGTGAATCCAGCGAAGAAAATGAGCAAATCTGACGAGAGCGGCAAGGGAATTATCTTCCTTTCTGACGATCCAAAATCGGCACATAAGAAAATAATGAGTGCAACAACAGATTCAATTGGCAAAGTTCAATACGACAAGGAAAACCAGCCGGGAATTTCTAATTTGCTGGAGATTTTGACTCTGGTTCGGCAAGACGCTGGCAGGGAAGTTACTCTGGAGCAAACCACCAACGAGTACTTCGGTATGGATCGTTATGGCGATTTCAAGCGAATTGTAGCTGACGAAGTTGCGGAATTTTTGGAGAATTTCCAGAATCGGCTTGCGGCGGTTGATGAGCGAGCAATTGAAAAAAAGCTGGCTTCCAGTGAAAAAGACATGAATGTCGTCGCTAATGAAACTTTGTATCGCGTTCAAAAAGCTGTAGGGCTTCGAAAATAGGGAGCAAATCGCGTGAAAATATTACCTCGGACAGTGCTGAAAATAGCTAGATTGTACAAACTGGCGGACGATAATACGCCCGTTAAAGCGCTGCGTCGGCTGGAAATTCAAACGGACGAGTCGCACGTTTTTGCGGAATTTATTTTGAATAAGCAGCATTTTGCGCTGCTTTACGGTTCGATTGTCGACGAAGAATCTATTGACGAATTGTGGACAGAAAGACCAGATAATGCCGAGATTTTGCCGAATCCGCTAGACCCGGAATTTATCGAAACGCCGTTCCAGGGAAAATATGTCATAATGTTCCGAATTTCGCCAACCAAAGTGCGCTTGGATATTTATTTATCGACCAAATTCGACACGACAATTTCTCGAAGCCTTTGGCAAAAATACATAAAAGCTGGATACGTTTCGGTCAATAATAAAGTCGTGACGACGCCAAAATTTGAAGTTGATGAAACTGATGAGATTGCGCTTAATTTGCCAGAAAAAGAGCAGCCGGATGTAGATTTGCCGATTTTATATGAGGACGATGATGTGATTGTCGTCAATAAGCCAAGCGGGCTATTGACGCACGCGAAGGGTGGACTTTCTGATGAGCCGACGGTTGCGGAAATAATTCGCCCGAAGACTTCGTTTGCGACGGACACCGATCGTCCGGGAATTGTCCATAGGCTTGACCGCGATACTTCGGGGCTGTTAATTATAGCCAAAAACTCAGAATCTGCCGCGCATCTACAGAGGCAATTTGCCGAACGAACCGCCAAGAAAACTTACGTAGCGATAACCGATGGTAAGCCAAAGTTGAATGCCGCAAAAATTGATCTGCCAATTGGTCGCAATCCTTCGGCGCCGAGCACGTTCCGCATAGATCCGAACGGGAAACCAGCTCAGACGACTTACCATGTTTTGGCGGAAAATGATACTCAGTCACTTGTGGAATTGAAGCCGACCACTGGTCGAACTCATCAATTACGCGTCCATTTGGCGCATCTGAATGCACCGATTCTTGGCGATCGAGTTTACGGAAAGTCTTCAGATTGTCGTATGATGTTGCATGCTCAAAAAATAGAGATAATTTTGCCGTCTGGTGAGAGAAAAGTTTTTGAAGCCGCAATTCCTGACGAATTCAAGAAATTCTTCCCAGAGGATTTATAGATGCCTGAAGTGATTATATCCGCTCGAGACTCTCAAAAAATCAGCCAGATTTCATCGCAATTGCCTCACGCACTTTTGGTAATTGCGGATTACGGGCTTGATGGACTAGGCGTGGCTCAAATATTAGCAAAGAATAACGATACTTTTCACTTGAAACCGCTTCCAGAAAAGCAAACCATATCCGTTGATCAAATCCGCGAGCTCATCTCTATGCTCCGAACTTACGCCATAAATCGTCGAGTTATTATCATTGACGAAGCCGATTTAATGACCGAGCCGTCGCAAAATGCACTCCTGAAAGCACTGGAAGAACCGAATAAAAACACCAATTTTATCCTTGTCGCGAAAAACCCGAAGTTGATGCTCGACACTGTTAAATCTCGTTGTCAGACGTTGATGCTTCATAAAACGACATCCGCCCAAGATAAAAAACTGCTTGAAAAGTACAATTTAGACCCAGCTTCCAGCCAGCAAATCCTTTTTTTGGCGGCTGGGCGACCATTGCTAATTAAAGAATTAGCGGAAAATCCAGAGAAGTTCGCCGAATATCGACAATTAGCCACCAACGCAAAGCAAATTTTAGCCACGAATCAGGAATACGACGCGTTTAAGAATCTCACCAAATACTTTTCTGACCGCCAAAAAGCGATATTACTAACGGATATTATAGTGAATATGATTCGTTTTCAATCTTTATCTCACGGAATGAATCCGTCGCTTGAAGAGCAACTTGAAAAAACCACCTCTGTTGCGGGCGCGTTAAAATCCAACTCTAACGTCAGGCTGGCGCTGACGCAACTTGTGATATAATAGTATAGATATGTTTGGATTACTCCTCATTCTGATTTTAATGATTTGGGCGATTTTTTATCATCCGTCAATCAAAGAAACTGGCGATCTGCCAACTAAGATTACTAATAAACTTGATCAGTTATGGGAAATTGCCCAGGAATCAATTCGTGAGAATAAATATTTGCGAGCGGAAAAGGCTTTATTGACAATTTTGCGAGTCGACGAGAAAAACGCCACGGCGTACAACCGTTTGGGGATTTTATACGCCAAGCAGCGCGCATACAAAGACGCCATCGAGTGTTTTGAGATTGCCCAGAGTCTGGAGCCGAGCGCTTCAAGTCTTCATAACGTCGGCTTAATTTACTATGAAACAGAGAATTATGAAAAGGCGTCGCTAGCATTCGAGCAAGCGCTAGAAATGGAAAATGATTTAGCAGCACGCTACATCGCCTACGCTAAGGTTCAGGAAAAGATAGGAAATACGAAGAAAGTTATCAATGCGTTGGAAAAAGCTGTCGAGCTAGAGCCGATTCCTCAGACGTTGAAGATTTTAGCGGAAGCATATGACAACGCCGGACAGACTGAGCTGGCTGAAGAATTACGTAAGAAAGCTACAAAAATGCTGACTCCGACGGCATCGTCAAAAAAAGCCGACGTACCGCGCCCACGCCAGCAGCGCAAAATACATCAACCGCGAAAAATAGTTATGTAAACTCTTGTCACAGAGAAAAAAAATTGATAAAATAAATTCAGTTGCCGCTTTAGCTCAGTTGGCTAGAGCAACGGTTTTGTAAACCGTAGGTCCTCGGTTCGAGCCCGAGAAGCGGCTCCACATCACGCTGGAATCGTGTAGTGGCAATCACAGGAGACTGTAAATCTCCCGCCGTAAGGCTTCGTAGGTTCGAGTCCTACTTCCAGCACCAAGTTTGAATCATCGTCGCCTTTTGGGGCGACTTTTTGATAGCGTAAAGTAGCAATATTGACTTTTATAAGCATATGTGCTATTATATAGGTATGTTTGAATTTACAAAATCTATTCTGGCATTATGGAATAGCGAAAAAAACCAACGATTGAAATTACAATACGCTTATATTATGTTAGCCATAATTGGGCTGGCTGTAGCGGGATTATTGACATTATTTAACGCTTCATCAGCACACTTGGCGGCATCAGCTTCAGGAATATTGTTCGTTACGTTCTTAGTCAATAGCGTAGCGTGGGGAGTAATAGAGGCATTTGTCACGCCAAAGCTACCAAAAGAAGCCGGCGCGCCAGCCAAGAAATCCACTCGTAAAAACATAGCCGGTTGATTAAACATGGCTTAATATGCTAAAATTAAGCCTGTTACGCCGCGATAGCTCAGTTGGTAGAGCGCATCCATGGTAAGGATGAGGTCTCGGGTTCAAGCCCCGATCGTGGCTCCATAATAGCATTTCGAAACATCTGTTTTACTAGTCAATTGCGACTGTTTGAAGCGGGTGTTTTTTATTAGGAGCTAAACCAATTTCTCCAGTTCACATGTCTTTCTTGGGACGTATACTTTTTAATTACGCTATCAACATCGCAGTAAATATTTAATATAATTACGTTGTTGTCCTTGTTATGTATAAATCAGAATCGTTTTCGGAAGATTCTATCTTTATCAAATTTGGATATTCCTTGTCTAGCCAGGTTCTCAACTCTTTTCTTTGGAACGCAGTTTCTTCTATATGTTTTTTGGCGGCTGTAAATGTAGATTCCAGCACCTTTATATTTCTCTCAATAAGTTCTGAATTTTCATCTTTTTTAGTCTCAATACTTTGCAACTTTTCTTTGAATTCTTTGAGTAAAACGACCTCATCTTCTTCATCTGCACCAGTGCATGCGGCAAAATACGCATCTACGATTCGCCTCTCTCCGAGAAGCTCTACTATTTTCTCGAAATTATCAACCGTCCTTTGCAGTATATGTTTCCCAATGCCTTTATAATGGACCGTTGAAAGCAACTTGATCCACATAGTATCTCTTGTGTAGGAGAATAACTCATCCTGCTCATCCAGGAGCGCATCTATAAGAAAATCAGCACGTCTTATCGTGGTGGGAAAATATAATCCAAGATCATTAAGATTATCCTCTATGTCCATTGGATGTGCCTTTTTCATGTATTCCCGAAGCTGTTTGAAAATGTTCTTATCTTCAAGATTAGCTACATTTAAGAGGAATTTTTTTCTACGTATATCAATGCTTGGTGACCAACCATCTTTCTTTAAGAAATTATATAGTTCTGGATTCAGTTCGTCTAGATTATCTAGAGCTAAAATAAAGCTGAGTGCCCGCTCGAAGATATAAGTACCGGCATCATTTTCTCCCTCACTCAATGTCCCTGTTAATTTATACTCGCCATAATGCTTTATTGGCCACACTCCATCTATCTGTGGCCAAATATTATTGTAGATTATATTTCCGAAACGAATACTATAATCATCTTCTCCCTCCGTAATAGCACTCCATGCTCTGTCTACAAGCCAAGAGGCCGCGTAGTACGTCTGGTCTGTGTTTGTGTAATTGAAGTCGTCTTTTGGCATTTTTCTCAGTACTTGTAATGCTGTTGGTAAGACTTTTTGCAGAGGAAGCTTGCCTAGTGTATAATGACAACTCGCCAGATAATAACCTATGGATCCTCTCGCTCTCAAGTCAGAAGAATTTATCTTTGCAATATCTTCACTTATCGTTTTATGAGCCTCATCCGAAAAATCTACGACTACTGGATACCTAAATAATTGTTCTATATTGCCGCTAAGTTCGTCCGTATTCGAGTTATTGGTTTTGATAACTTCGTACTTTGTAAATTTTTCAGAAATATCTTCACCTAACTTTTTGCTTATGCTGGCGAATAAATCGCCTGATTTTGCTTTTTTGATGTCAAAATTATAGAAAATACCCTCAGTATTGTTCTTACCTAGTTTTTCCAATAGATAGCGTAGTCGATACTTTGCAATCGCATCTCTCCCGCTTGATATTTGCTCGAATGTTGCAAAGTTTGTGTCTAAATGATTGAGGTGTCGAATTTCATCAATTGCGTCAATGTAATTAGATAGCGTTATTTCGAGCCGGTCTTTTTCATAATATTCAGCGTAGTTATTTAGGAGCATTCTTTCATCTACTAACAGTGCAGAGTAATTATCGGGATTATTCCACGAATCCATTACTTCTTCGGTTATCTTCTTTTTTGCAAAAGCTCTTGCAACGTTATTGTATACACCAGGAACCGACGCCTCTATTAGATACTTATCATAAACAAATGAGCACTTATCATCGTTACGATCAAAAGTTATATCTTTCTTTTTAAAAGCTATGTTCCCAAATCCGCCATATGTTTTATCTAAGATATTTTTATCAGCAAGCCCAAACAGTAAATCCCTAGCCATACTATATGCTTCTTCTTGGCTTTTTTCTTTTGAGGAGACACTCGCGTAGTAATAATGCAAGCTATCATCTTTGAGAGCATAAATTCTGCTTGACCCACAATTTCCCATCGCACCGCCACTAGAGTATTCGGCATAAATTATTTCATCTGGTTTTATGGTATCCACTATCTTCTTCGTAAGCTTTTCTTTGTCTAGATTCATATTAAGCACTCCTTTCTTAACTCTTGCCAGATTCTGACCATCGCCCAAAGGCGTCGAGGCGAGTCTAGGAAAAACCGCAAATCAGTTTTTGTTATACTGCGCATAATTACACTTATGATTATACCATTTTGATATAAAAATCAGCCCGATTACTGCACGTAGCAGAACTATGCGGAGGGCCGACTTTATACTTTCAGCATATTACATCCTTTGGCTTTGTACTACGTCCGGTTAATCTTTTCCAAGAATCTAGCTCTCATGATGCTAAAATTAAGTTCAGATATTGACACGGTATGGTTTTTTAGTCCTTTCAAAAAGTCAGAGAAATATTTATCTTCAAGAAAATTTGCCGCATTTTTTCTGAAAAAATCATAGATATCTTTATATGTGATTATTGTGTATGGTTTTGCTAAGTTGTATTTTGATGTATCAATATGATTGTAGTTTGGCGTAAAAATATAATAATGGCTAATTTTCCCGTATGCGTCGTCGTCAGGATTAGAAATTCGCTTTTCTGTATATTCCTGATACTTATTTAACTGGGAATATCCATCATCTTTTATACCATTTATCCCAGATTTAATTTTGTTTTCTATTACAAAAACATTGTTGTCATCTTCTATCCATAGGTCAATATTATTGTTGCTTTCTCGTATAATATCGAATCTCGGACGAAGGTCGTCTACGCCAAGTATCTCGCGAACGAATTTCCTAAATATAGCCTTATTATATTGAAAATAATATGCCAATAAGTTCGAAAATGTTAATTCATCATTTTCTTTTCGTATTATCTCTAGGAATGTCAGACCAGCTCCGCGCATTGATTCATCAGTAATCAATTTCTCTGTAGTATCGTCTTCTTCCCAATAATCGTCATTATTAAGTAAGTTTTGCAATTCGACATATGCGTTATAGTCGTCTTGTGCGGAATAGTATTTTCTACCAGATTGATTGCTTATGGCTTTACTATTTGAGTGAAGTCTAATTAAGTGTATAGTATCATCGTTCGGTTTAAACTCATCGTTGATAGTTAATAGTATTCTAGTATTTTTTCTAGGTAGCCTAATCTTATCAGTTCTGTATGTAAAAAATATGCTAGAATCAGACTTGCCATGGTATATGTTATCACTAAAGACATTGCTAATTGGCGTATCAGCATATTTTACATCATTCGGCGCAACATCAATGGGGCATAATTTTTCCGCTTTAGCAATGACTTCTACAGTAGTTTTTCCCTCAATATTACGCACAAAAATTACGCTTTTAACGGAATGACTACTATCAACCTTTCCACCTGGTGTAATATATAGATAGTTTTGCCCATTATCGTCTTTAAATAAATTAATTACTTCGTGACCGATATTTGCGCCTTCATTTAGATAAGATCCAGCAAAGAGTTGATTAATGAGTATTTCATCGTTTCTCATGTATATATTTTATCATTTTTATGCATCTCATGATATAGACCAAGGCATTATTATCGAGACACCGGCTGGATGGATATTAGGGTTGAATCGCACGCCTTTGATTTACTAGTTGTAATTCATATTTGGCCCACGCACGGTTGGGTGACAGGACGAGTGAAGTGGAGGGTAACACTTATCTATTCCTATTTCTTGGTAAGCGATAAACTCGGTTTCGTTCTCAAAATGATTGGTTTGCGTCCGGATCAGTCGTTCTGCATAGAGACTGCTCAATTTCAGAGTAAAGCAGCTATTGGTCTGCCTGATGGAATAAGTAAGAAAGCGGCGATTGAATTGGCGAAGTAAGCATAAAAATTAGTAAAATCTGATATGGTACTAGCATTTTCACTTCACCCATGCTATAATTAGTCAAGACGTTTTATAAAATCTAACGAGTAAAGAGATGGCAAAGAAGAATACGAAACGAAAGCTGATTGGTTTGGTGAGTAACTTGAGCAACCACCGAACTTACTATACTACTGTTAACACCCAGAACCGCACCACAAAAGGTCAGGGTAAATTGACACTACGTAAGTACGACCCAATTGCAAAGCAACACGCTACTTACACCGAGACTAAGAAGAACCTTGGTCGTAACGAAGTTAAGGCTCGTAAAAGCTAATTTAACAGGATTATATAGAAACTCCCTCGCATTCAGAGGGAGTTTTTATTTGGCAAGAATGTCTGACTATTTCCTCAATCGAGATTTCATATCACGAATGGTATTCATATAGTAAAGAAAAGCGTCGTATGGCGAATTGTACGGACTAAAATAAGCGTGGACATCGCCGTCAGTAAAATTCTTCGTTCCCATGTAATAGAAATGGTCTGAAGTTTGCAATTTCCGCCAATCGCTAATTAAACCTTCGTCTTTGCTATTCAAGACCTCATCCTCAAGCTCATAGACATATCGCAAAGCTTCTTTCTGCAAGCTGTTTCCGTTCCAAGCCGTCAGATCTCGCTCGGCGTCCGCCCACGTTACAGGTGACGGCATACTTATTTCACCAGCAGGCGTATTCACGTCTAGCGCTTCGCTAACGGTATAGAAAGTATTGCCATCAGCACTCAGCCATTTATCAACAAACTTCTCAAAGAAGCCAAAAATCCCAGATTCCGCCCATTGATGTTCGCCGAAAGTTTCATAATCCATAAATAAGTTAAGCAGTGGCGCGTAACGGACAGAATCTTCCACCCACGTATTAAACTTGTCCGCAGTCAACGGCCATTCATTCCATTTTCGATCGCTAAACCTAAACGCCAAATCATCGCTCAATCGATAATTCTTAAGTAGTAATCCAATTTTCTTCGTGCCTCTCGGGCGATATACATAATTCGGACTGCGCCAATTCAGAATTGGATCCCAGCCTTCAGCCAACACACCCTTAAAGCCATCCTGCTCAGCCCATTTTGCCAAATCGTCACTATACGCCAACTCCGTATTGGCCAAAACTCGCGTTTCCGCACCAAAAATCTCGCGAATCTTCCAGCGATGAAGCTCAACTTGACGCTCGAATTCCTTGCGTGAATAAAAAAACGCCAGACTGTGATGATACGGACTTGATAATATTTCCACTTGACCAGTTTTCACTAGGCGCTTGAAACTCTCCAAAACTTCAGGATTAAACCTTTCGGCTTGCTCTAAAAACGTTCCGCTAAAACTCAGTGAGGTCTTAAAATCAGGATATTTTTTCAATAATTTTTCAAGCAAAGCATTCATCGGCAAATACGACTTTTCTGCAACTTTTTGGAATATTTTTTGATTGTCCTGATCTGGATTTTGACCGCCAGAGAAATAATTATGCTTCCAAGCCACGTCAAATATACTATACTCGCGTATTCGCCACGGTTGATGTACGTGTAGATATAAAACTATTCCTTTATTTTTATTCATGCCAGCGCTCCTTTGTATAGTTTCAGACATTTTCTAGCGGCGTCCTGCCAAGAAATTCTCGCGTATTCATTCTTAACGTTTTTCTTCAGAGATTTCTGTAAGGCGGGCGATTCAGCGATATTAACGATTTCATCCGCCAATTTATTCACATCCCAATAGTCAAACCGCATAATATTATTCAGAACCTCGCCAACGCCAGATTGATGACTAATAAGTAACGCCGTATCATGATGCGCCGCTTCCAAGGCAGTCAAACCAAATGGCTCAGAAACCGAACTCATCACAAAAACATCAATCAAACAGTAAATATCTCGCCACTGTTTTCCGCGCACAAATCCCGTAAAAATCATCTTATCGCTAATCCCTAAATCTGCCGCCAGCTCAATAAGTTCATCTCTTTGCTCGCCATTTCCAGATAAAACAAAAACAATCTTCTCATATTTTTCAAGCGCCTTCGCTGCAGCTCGCACAAAATACGTCAAACCTTTCTGAACCGTGAATCGCGTCAACGCGCCAACAACCGTATAGCCGTCCTTTTTCAGCTCCTCCAAATATCTGTAAGTGCTGGCGTCGTACTCGTGTGGCGGCAAATCAGCCAAATCAATCGCATTATAAACCACCTCAATTTTCTCTGGCGGAATGTGATAATTCTTAACAATTATTTCCTTCGTGATTTCACTAACGGCGATTATCCGATCAGCCATCAACAAGCCTTGTTGCTCAATTTCGTGAACCAGAGGATTTCCTGACTGCTCGCCAGAACGGTCAAATTCCGTCGCATGAACATGCACAATTAGCGGCGCGCCAGTCATTTCTTTGGCAATTATTCCAGCTTCCATCGTCAACCAATCATGCGCGTGAATCGCGTCAGGTTGATGATTTTTCACAAACTTTCGAACGTATTTACCGTAACGCCTCTGTACAGCGCGCATCGGCGAAAGACCACACTCATCCTCAGCATTTTCACGGTCTTCCTCTGAACCGTTATTATACGCACCCAAATCGTGATAATTCGGCGGCAAAGGAGTAGCTGAATAGATATTCATATAGTCAATTCCAGGATGCTCGGCGGTGTAGGGGATAATAAAGTCAATATCAACGCCCTCCGAAGCAAGCGCCTTCGACATCTGATAGCAAGCAACACCAAGTCCGCCACTATTGTGCGGAGGAAGTTCCCACCCAAGCATTAAAATTTTCATCTCTGAGTTAATTGTAGAACTACGCTTATGTTTTTTCAAGAGATTTTGGGATCTTTTTCACGAGTTTTTATTTTTCACAATTTTAACATTTGCGACAAAGCTAATTCGTGATAAAATGGTTGCTATAGGAGTGTAGCTCAGGTGGCTAGAGCACTGGTCTCCAAAACCAGGTGTCGGGGGTTCGAGTCCCTCCACTCCTGCCAAGATTCTCGCCTGAAAGAGAATCTTTTTTATTAGTCAAAAATCTGCTATAATTTCTCAATATGAAACCTTTATCACCTTCACTTCCGCATATTATCGCCATGGTTGGTGCGCCAGGTTCAGGGAAGACACAATTCGCTGTAGAATTTGCGAAGATTTTCAATTCTCCAGTGGTAAGTTCTCGACAATTTGAAGTTTTTACGGACAATACAAAAATCATTTCTGACGCAACATTGTCGCTTTTGGAAGAATTTTTGAAGACTAAGCAAACTGTTATTTTGGACGGATCGACCGATCAGCGCACGAATCGTATGCGTATCAATCGCCTTGCCAGGGAATATGGATATAAAGTCCTATTTGTTTGGGTGCAAACCGATCCAGCCACAGCCAAGCATCGCTGGATAAAGGCTTACGGCGGAAATGACGAATCTTTCGAGCGACGATTGAAGCAATTCTCAGCGCCACACAGCAGTGAGTCTTACATCGTGATCAGCGGCCGTCACACCTTAAGTAGTCAGGCTCGCACTGTTCTTAAGCAAATCGGCGCCAGTCGCCCAGAAGCTCCACGCCGCCCAATTGCCGGAAATCGCATTAACATAGGTTAGTTATGACAATTATTACCGACGAAGAATTCGGAGAAATTGTCGTTAAAAAACGTAGCTTAGCGAAGACTGTTAGTTTGAAAATTGCGCCAGACGGACGAATACAAATTACAATGCCGCCATATGCGCCGCTGCTAGCCGCAAAGGCATTGATTAAAACTTCCCGAAAGCAAATCCGCGAATTAGTTTCTCAATACCGAGAAAAACTTTCTTACACGGAAAATCAGCAAATTGGCAAAAGTCATCATTTATTGATACAAACGACTACGAAACCTTCAAGCGTGAAAATCGTCGGAACGCAGATATTGGCAGAAATCAACGAGGCGGAATCCGTCGAATCGGCCGCAAACCAACAACTTATCCGCAGTAAAATTCTGGCAGCTCTCAGAAAAGAAGCCAAGTCATATTTACCAAGGCGATTGTCGTTTTTAGCGAAAGAACACGGCTTTTCTTTTGCTCGGAGTAAAATCACACACTCATCAAGTCGCTGGGGAAGCTGCTCTTCATCTGGAACGATTAGCTTGAATATCGGAATGATGAACTTGCCATTTGAGCTGATTGATTACGTAATTATCCACGAATTATGTCACACCAGGCATATGAATCACTCGACGAAATTCTGGGACGAAGTTGCCAAATTTGACCCGCATTATAAAATCCACCGAAATGAATTGAAAAAATATTCGCCATACATATAGAAACGCATATGCTTATGTTATACTTTAGCTATGTGGGCGCTAATTTTTTTATTGATCACTCTGAGTGTTGTTTTAGGTGTTATAGCTATTGTTTTACATAAAATATTATCGGAAATTAGCGATAAATCTGATTGTAAGAAAAACCATAAAAAAAGCTTCAGTGAACATCAAAGAATGATCACGCTTATCAATAATATTACCGACGCGATTCTCAGTACGGACGAACACGGAATTATCAATACGTACAATTCTGCGGCGCTTAATTTGATTGACACGAACAGTGGAATTAACGGCGAACATATCAGTCAGGTGCTGAACCTTGAAACGACAGATAAAAAGCCGATTGACATTTTTAAGGAACTCACCAAATCTTCCGCAATTCGCCAGCGCGACGATGTTCTGATGAAAATCGAAGATGGCGATTATATTCGTCTGGAAGTTACGCTTGCGCCAGTTCAAGGCGGCGACAAGATGACGCCGGACGGATATGTACTTATCTTGCGCGATATCACGAAGACGAAGAGCCTCGAAGAGGAGCGTGATGAGTTTATTAGCGTAGTTAGTCACGAATTACGCACGCCAATTGCTATTGCTGAAGGTTCGCTGAGTAACGCCAAATTACTGATCGAGCGTAAAATGACTAGCAAAATTCCCGAAGCCATTGACGAATCTCATAAGCAAATTTTATTCTTAGCGCGAATGATCAACGACCTCAGCACACTGTCGCGCGCCGAGCGAGGAGTAGCCGATGAAACGGAAATAATTGACGTAACAGAGTTGGCTGCTCAGATAAATTCCGAATATTCACCTCAGGCGAGCGAGAAGGGTTTAGCTTTCAATTTGGATATCGGCGGGCGGCTTGGTGTAGTTAAAGTTTCTCGTCTATATCTGGAGGAAATTATCCAAAACTTCATTACCAACGCTATTCGATATACACAAAAAGGCTCCATAACTTTATCTATCAAGAAAAATAAATCTGGCGAAATCACCTTCAAGGTTATTGATACGGGAATTGGCATTAGCAAAGCCGACATAGCGAAAATTTTCGATAAGTTTTACCGCGCAGAAGATTATAGAACCCGCGAGACGAAAGGCACGGGATTAGGTCTATACGTTTCCGCTAAGTTGGCGAAGAAATTGGGCTGTAAAATTGAGGTAGAAAGCCGATTAAACCACGGATCGACGTTCGGATTCAAACTGAAAGAGTTCAAAAATAATGACAAATAATATTCGGTCAACTTGTTTTTTTGACTCGGATGAATTACAATGACTATTGACAGTCTGTGAAAAACAGACTTTTTAAATTGGGAGAAAATATGACACAGAAGGGCAAGGCAAGCAGCAAAACTACGGTTCGTCGCATTAAAGCTACCGACGACGCGCCAAAAAAAGAAAAAGCTGTAGCGAAAAAAATCAATAAACCAACAAAAATCACCACAAAAGCGTCTAAAAAGTCTGACGAAAAAGGTGGATTGATTGGATATTTTAAGGGCGCTTGGGAAGAGCTGAAGCTAGTTCGCTGGCCAACCCGCTCAGCAACTTGGGCAATGACAGCAGCAGTTCTCATCTTTACCTTTGTGTTTGTCGTTCTAATTTTACTACTTGACGCCGCATTTAACTGGGGCTTTAACCAAATTTTGAAGTAAAGGAGAGATTATGAGTTCAAAACGATACGATGACAGTAAGCAATGGTATGCAATTCATACCTATTCTGGCTACGAAGAAAAAGTTGCCGAATCAATCCGCCAGCGAATCAACGGCGTCGATATGGCCGATAAGATTTTTGACGTTATCGTGCCAAAGGAGAAGCAAATTCAAATTCGCAACGGTAAGCGTAAAATTGTTGAAGCTAAGATCTTCCAGGGCTATGTCTTGGTTGAGATGAAATTGACCGACGAAACTTGGTACATCATCCGCAACACACCAGGCGTTACAGGATTTGTGGGCGCCGATACTACGCCAACTCCAGTTTCTGAAAAAGAAATTGCGAAAATTAAGAAGCGAATGGGCGTTGAAGAGCCAAAGCATCAGATTGATTTCTCAGAGGGCGAAGTTGTTTCAATTATCGATGGTCCGTTCAAGGGCTTTGATGGCGCCGTGAGCGAAATTGACGCATCTAAGGGAACTTTGAAGGTTATGGTCAGTATGTTTGGTCGCGACACTCCAGTCGAGTTGGACGCCCTGCAGGTTAAAAAAGTTTAGCTTGCAATTTTAAGCATTTTTCGATATAATATTCGAGTTACGCACTACAAACTATAAGGAAGAACTATGGCAAAGAAAATTATTGGTAATTTGAAATTACGCATTCCAGCCGGTCGAGCAACAGCAGGTCCTCCAGTGGGATCAACGCTTGGTCAGTGGGGACTAAACATGATGGACTTTATTAATCCATTCAATGACGCTACAAAAGACATGATGGGTAAGGACGTAATTGTTCACATTCAAGTTTACGAAGACCGAACATTTACTTGGAACTCACTTGGTCAGCCAGTTGACGATATGATTCGTGAAAAAGCTGGCATCCAAAAGGGCAGCGGTAAGCCACACTCAGACAAGGTCGGTAAGATTACTCGCGCACAATTGCAAGAAATCGCTGAGGCGAAAAAAGACCAATTGAACGCAATCGACATCGAAGGCGCAATGAAAGTTATCGCCGGATCAGCACGCTCAATGGGCGTTGAAGTCGTCGACTAATCTACAGAACTTTTAACAAATAGCCCCGGACTTCTCGGGGTTATTTTATGGTAAAATAAATGATTGTGAAGAATATTTTAGATGATAGTGTAATCTCCGTGCTTAAAAATGGGCAATTGATAGTTGCTAAAACTGATACGATTTACGGAATATTAGCCGCTGCCAATTCAGAAAAAGCCGTCGAGAGATTATATAAAGTTAAGCGGCGCCCCTTGGATGAACCCGTTATTATTTTGGTTGCGGATATTGATGACATTCCTGATCTCACGCCGTCGATCAAACGCAAATATCAAGAAATCTCCAAAAATAGACCAACAACAATTGTCACCAAAGTGAGTCCTAATTTTCTGCCACACCTTCCGAGAAATGGCGGAACATTGGCATTCAGAGTCGTGCCAGAATCTCCGTTGGCAGAGTTAATTCGAACCGTCGGTCTTTTGGTCGCGCCCAGTGCAAATCCATCGGGGGAAGAACCGGCAAAAAACATCACCGAAGCGATAAAATACTTCCACGAATTAGTGCCGATTTATGTCGATTCTGGAGAAGTCGCCGACGCTCAACCGTCGCAAATTGTCCGAATCAACGAGGGCGGGGAAATTGAGTTTTTAAGAAGATAATCCTCGAATAATCGCCAAAAAAATCGCCAAATAAAAAAGACTTCCTCTGAATTACGGGGAAGTCTTTTTGTGAGAGTTACTTCACAAACGGATGTGCAATCTCCAAATCTGGGCGCTTTTCCGCAATTCTCAGCAGCTCGTTATACTTAGCAATTCGCTCTGACCGCGACATTGAGCCAGTCTTAATTTGACCCGTGCCCAAACCGACCGCCAAGTGAGAAATCGTTACGTCCTCCGTCTCGCCAGATCTGTGACTCATCACTGTATTCCAGCCAGCATTCTTCGCCATCAAAACAGCTTGAATCGTCTCAGTCAATGTGCCAATTTGGTTCGGCTTGATTAAGATCGCATTGCCAGCCTTTTCTTCAATTCCGCGCTTCAATCGCTCGACATTCGTCACCAAAAGATCGTCGCCAACCAATTGCGCAAAATTGCCCAAATCAGCCGTCATTTTCTCCCAATCTTCCCAAGCTTCTTCGTTCAATCCATCCTCAATCGAGAGAACAGGGACGCGCTCCAACAGAGCTTTATACGTGCGAATCATTTCATCAGCCGACAGAATTCGGTGTTCAGTCGCCAAGTTATATTTGCCGTCCTTATAAAGCTCGCTCGCCGCAACATCCAGCGCAAAACCAAAGTCCACGCCTAATTTATAGCCAGCCTGCTCGATGGCGCGAGATAGCAACAAAATAGGCTCCATATTGCCATTCCTGACATGAGGCGCATAGCCGCCCTCATCGCCAACCGTCGTAGGATAGCCTTCGTCTTTCAGGATTTTTGCCAACGCGTGAAAAACTTCCGCGCTCATTCGAACTGCGTCTGCAAAAGTTGCCGCGCTAGTTGGAATAATCATATATTCCTGAAAATCAGTCGCACCCAACGCATGCTGACCGCCGTTCATCACGTTGATCATCGGCATCGGCAGGCACATTGCAGGATTTCCAGCCAAGCTATTGACGTATTGATACAACTCCACGCCACGCGACTTAGCAGCAGCTTTCGCCACAGCCAGCGACACCGCCAAAATAGCATTCGCACCCAAACGCGCCTTATTCGGCGTACCGTCCAGACTCTTCATTTTTTCATCAATTGCAGCCTGGTCAAACGGATTAGAACCCTTCAAATCCTGCGCAATTTCACCATTGACATTTTCGACCGCACGAAGCACGCCTTTACCGCCAAACGCCAGCTCGCCGTCCCGAAGCTCAACAGCCTCGAAAGAGCCAGTGCTTGCGCCAGACGGAACAGCCGCACGCCCAAACGAACCGTCACTCAAAGTCACGTCCGCCTCAACCGTCGGATTTCCACGCGAATCTAAAATTTGCCTTGCTTGTATGTTTGTAATTGTTATATCCATAATTACTATTTTATCAAACATTTGCCTCAATATCTGAAAATATGGTATAATTTCAACATTATCAATCAATGTTGGGAGGCTGATTTGTTGAAATGACAAATTGCCGTTCGTACCACAGAAAGGATTTTTTATGGCAAAGAAAGCCGAGTTGCTAGAAAAAGCAGCAGAATTAAAATTAGAAGTCAGCGAAAAAAACACAATCGCTGAAATTGAAGCAGCAATTACAGAAGCTACAGACGCAAACAAATCTCACGACAACAAAGACAAAGACGTTGTTGCTGAGCGCGAAGCTGTTGTCGCTAAGTCTGGTAAACGCAGCCAAAAAGCTCTTGACGAAGCCGCTGAAAAAGCAGAGAAGGAAGCTCGCAAGGAAGCTGGCGACACTACTCCACAATCAGACGACGCTGAAGCTCACGTAAAGAAGGGTCCAAAGCCAGTTACTCGCCCACGCTTGGAGCGCCGCGGTAAAAAATATCAAGACGCTGCAAAAAACGTTGAAAAGAACAAATTGTACAGCTTAGACGAAGCTTTGAAATTGGCTACTGAAACCAGCCCAGTCAAGTTCGATGCTAGCGTTGAAATCCACATCCGCCTAGGCGTTGACCCACGCCAAGCCGACCAAAACATTCGCTCAACCGTAGCATTGCCACACGGTACAGGTAAGGACGTTCGAGTTGCTGTTTTCGCACCAGAATCAGAGCACGCTGCCGCTAAAAAAGCTGGCGCCGACATCATCGGTGACGAAGAATTCCTAAGCCAATTGGATAAGGAAGAATTGAACTTCGACATTTTGGTCGCAACTCCACAGTACATGCCAAAGCTTGGTAAATACGCACGTTTGCTTGGTCCACGCGGTTTGATGCCAAATCCAAAGTCTGGCACTGTCGCTACTGACGTCGCTAAAGCCGTTTCTGAAGCAAAAGCCGGAAAAGTTGAATACCGCGTTGATAAGCAAGCCATCGTTCACTTGTCAATCGGTAAGGTATCATTCGGCGCTGAAAAATTGTCAGAAAACGCACGCGCATTCTTGACCAGTTTGAACTCCCAAAAGCCATCCAGCTTAAAGGGTGTTTACGTTAAGAGCGTTGCAATTGCCACAACTATGGGCCCTGGCATTAAAGTAGAGAACTCTCTGTAATCTTTATATTTCAGGCAATTAAATCCCGTCGATTTTGGCGGGATTTTTGCTAGGCAAAAATGCGATAAATAAAGCGATTGAATCGGCTGGAAAATAATCGCCATAACTCTTGTTTTTCGTTGTCATTTCTGCTACAATAGTCTGGAACATTACCAAAGACAGTGGCGACTTGACGTAAAACAAGTGTAAAAATGCCACCGAGGGATGAAACTAACAGTTTTATTTGACGTCTTTGGTAGTGCGAGAATCAAAGACGTTTTTTGATTCTCCATTACCGCACGTTAACAAATTGGCACATAACAAATTAACTCAATCAAAGAAAGGATTTTTATGGCAATTTCACGCGATAAAAAACAAACTTTGGTTGCTGAACTGACAGAGCTATTAAAAGACGCTAAGGGTACGGCTTTTGCTCGATATCAAACCCTTACCGTTGCCGACCTACAAGAACTACGCAAGGCAGCTCGCGAAGCGGGCGTTACCATCAAGGTTGTTAAAAACCGATTGGTACGCGTAGCTCTTCAGGAAATCGATACTTACAAAGAAACCGACACCAGCTTATTGGTTGGTCAATTGGTTTACGCCGTAAGTAGCGAAGATGAAGTTATGCCAGCAAAGGTATTGGACACGTTTGCAAAAACACATCCAGCATTACAACTTGCAGGTGGCTTCTCAGGTGAAGGCTTGGCAATTAGCGAAGCTGACGTTAAAGCATTGGCAGGTCTACCAAGCAAAGACCAGCTCGTTGCTCAAGTGGTATCACAATTGCTATCACCAGTACACGACACGGTCAACGCGCTTGGCGGCAATTTGCACGGACTTTTGGACGGCATCGAAGCCAAAGCTGCTGCTTAAGTTTAGCAATCAACACTAGTAACGTTGCAATCATCGCAACAATATAATAATAAAGGAGAATATCAATGGCTGATATTAAGAAATTGGCTGAAGAACTTGTAAAATTGACAGTTCTAGAAGTTAACGAATTGAAAAATCATCTTAAAGAAGAATACGGCATCGAGCCAGCTGCTGCAGCTGTCGCTGTTGCTGGTCCAGCTGCTGGTGGTGACGCCGCTGCTGCTGACGAAAAAACTGAGTTCACAGTTACTTTGAAAGACGCTGGTTCTCAGAAGGTTGCAGTCATCAAGGCTGTTAAGGAAATCACTGGCCTAGGTCTAGGTGAAGCAAAAGCTATCGTTGACGGCGCTCCAGCACCAGTCAAGGAAAAAGTTTCTAAAGACGAAGCTGAAGCTGCAAAGAAAACTTTGGAAGACGCTGGCGCTACTGTCGAACTTTCATAATTTGTTATATAACGCCAATTTGTTTCGTTTAATCACCGTCCGCTCTGGGCGGTGATTTTTATGTAGCCAATCTTAATATCACGAACCACACATCATTTTCAAGAGTAAAATTTGCAACACTTTTTTATTCATATCTTATAGCGCTGTGGAAAATCAGAGAAAATTAGATGACACGACTTGATATAAATGTAAGGATATGCTATATATTAGTTAAGTATTATAAAAAATAGACAAAGGAATTGCGAGAACCATGTCTGAATTACCAGAAAAGCAAATTAAGCGTCTGAGGACACTTATTCAAGAGGCGGAGACTAATTTAGCTGCCGCAAAAGAATTATTGATTAGTATTATTGGCGACGACGGTCAAGTTGTTACACCAAAAACTTCGTCAGATAATGTAGCGGGAAAGATTATCGAGGGTGTATTTGATGGGCAAATGATGCTCAGTCCTGACGGCAAAAATTACCCAATCCCAGCCAACTACGCTTCAAAGTCGAAGCTGGTTGAAGGCGACTTGATGAAATTGACAATCGCTGAAGACGGCAGCTTTATTTATAAGCAAATTGGCCCTGTACCGCGAAAGCAAGTCATCGGAACGCTTGTTCAGCACGACGGAATTTACTACGTCGAGGCTTCTGGTCGCGAATATCGTATTTTGCTTGCTAGTGTAACTTACTTCCGAATTAACGTCGGCGACCAAGTTACAATCATCATCCCTGAAGACAATCCTGACGCAACTTGGGCTGCAGTTGAAGCTGCATTGTAAATATTATGCTACCGAGCGAATTTTTGCTCAGTTACGCCAGTTTTAACGCTGACAATAAGCCATTCGTCGAATGTCAAGTTGGCGATAAAATTGAGCGCCATGAATTGTTCGAACAAGATTTGTCTTTTGAGTTTGATTTTTCTGTCAAATACTGCACAGGTTGGGTGGACTTTGAAAATCACTGTAGTCAAATCTGCCCAGACCATGCTACAGTTGATGAAAAGTATGAAAATTGCTTAAAATGCCGCGATAAAACCGGCTTCAATCCAGCATTTTACAACGCCAATTCGGTTTCCGCTCAGCAGGAAAAAATCAATCAAAATCCGCACTTTGTTTACTTGGCGTACTTCGCACCAAACGTCATAAAAGTTGGAATCTCGCAAGAAGAGCGCGGAATTCGGAGATTATTGGAACAGGGGGCGCGATTAGCCATAAAATTAGAAACGTTTTCTTCGGCATTGATCGCCAGGCAGTACGAGGCGAAAATTTCCAAGTTGGACAGAATAGCTGAAACTCTACCAGTTCACAAAAAGATGGAATTGATAAAACTACCTTTTGACCGTGCAGCCGGCGAAAGGGAATTGCGACAAAAATTACTTGAAATTGAGCAGAAAATTGGCGTGTCGTTTCCGAAATCCGAGCTAATTCCTTGCGAAGATTATTTTCAAACCGCTGGTGTTGATCTGTCGCATGTCGTTTTAATGAAGGATTACAGTCAATTGGCTGGACATGTACGCAGCGTCATCGGCTCAATTGTCATCACTGATTACGATGGTCAGCTGCTGGCTTACAACATCAAAAAGCTTATTGGCTATCGGGCGCAAAAAGTTGACGGCATCATTGACATAGAAATACCCAGCACGCAGCTGGCGTTGTTTTGACCAACCCGGCATATTGTATTACACTATTTGCAGAAACACGGAGTTTAGTATGATCAGGAAACAAAATCAAACAACTAGCAGCATTAAGCGAATTTTTATTTACGGCGATTCTAATGTCTGGGGAGACAATCTCGTTGGATCACGAGTACGATACAGCGACCGGTGGGTCAACCGCCTGAAGCAGGAACTGCGAGGCAAAGCGCATATCATCGCCGACGGCGTATCGGGCCGCGTGGCAGGAGATTTCTGTAAGGCAAAGCCGCACAAGAATGGCAAGCAAGCTTTTACGAAAGCCCTCCAGCAAGCTGGCAATGTAGATACTATCATCATCGCCCTTGGCACCAATGATTTACAGCAGCAATACGGTAGGACGGCGCGAGCTATCATCCAAGATTTGACGAATTATCAAAAGCTAGTTGACAGCGCCGACGTCATATACCTCTTGCCACCAGTATTTTCAACTGGCGAAGATTCTGGTCCAGAGTTCACGGAACAATCAGAAGCTATACGACAAGGTATCTTACAAAGTAAGGAGGCGCTTGGTGAGTACATTGAGCTACCGTTCATACCGCTATCTGATGGTATTCATTTTTCAACAAAAGGTCACCGCTTAGTGGCACGCATTGTTAAAAATACCTTGAAAGCGAGGCAGGCATGAACAGGGGAAAGAAACCGCTCTTACAGACCATGGGCCGGGAAATGACCATTACCACTCACGGCTTTGACGACATACCAGAAGGACCAAATGTATTCGTAGCAAATCGTGCCTGCATGCGTGACATCTTTGCTATACCAGCAAGCCTGCCTGAAGACTGCGATGTTGTTATCAGCTCGCGATTGGCGCATAAAAATAGTTCTGTGTACACGGCAGTGCGGCGACTAGTGATAGAAAATGCACTACACACTATACCGCTCGAGGTGCACGGTGGCAAAGAATATTTAGAAGTCGGACTCAAAATGGCCAAACAAGTATTGCTTGACGGACGCTCACTACTCATCTTTCCAGAAGGCGCATACACAGGCAGTGCTCAAGTTACCAAAGGCCGAACGGGCGCATCGCGGATTTTATTTGGAGCAAGCATAGGGGGGTGAAACCCAACTTATTACCAGTAGGAATTCATTACGAACCATGGCCTACCGATCTAGACGCATATGCACCTCAAAACGAACAGATCCATGTTACCCTGTGTGGCCCCATTGACTATACAGCAGCGTATAGGGATTATACCGCTGACAGATCATAAGTCTCGCCGCCGAGCTTTACATGCACCGATAGACATGGTTATGCTAGCTATCGCAAAAGCGACCGACTTGCCGTACATTGATGAGCCGATAGAACTGTGGCCGAGAAAGACCATGATTTTAGAAAGCGGCGAAGAAGTTCCCATTCCTGACTACTAAGAGGCTTACTAATCCCGCACTTTGCGCTATAATACATAAGTAATGAGTCAGGCGCTATATCGTAAATATCGCAGTCGCAGTTTGGATGAAGTTTTAGGTCAAGATCACGTGACTAGTATTTTACGTCGAGCGTTAGAGCAGGGAAAAATTGCTCATGCGTACTTGTTGACTGGACCGCGTGGCGTGGGAAAAACCAGCGTAGCGCGAATTCTGGCGCACGAGATTAACCACTTGCCATATGATGACGATTCTTCAAACTTGGATATTATTGAAATTGACGCAGCCAGCAATAACGGCGTCGACGACATTCGCGCTTTAAGGGAAAAAGCTCAAGTCGCGCCTGTTTCTGCGCCAAAAAAAGTCTATATCATCGACGAAGTCCACATGCTGTCAAAATCAGCATTTAACGCGCTATTAAAAACCCTGGAAGAACCGCCAGAGCACGTGGTGTTTATCTTAGCTACAACCGACGCCGACAAACTTCCAGCCACCATTCTTAGCCGTGTCCAGCAATTTTTCTTCCGCCCAATTCCGACGGAAATTATGACGCGCCAGTTAATGAATATAGCGAAAAAAGAAGGATTTGCAATTGAAGAGGATGCTGCCAGGTTAATCGCTGAACGTTCCCGTGGCGGATTCCGTGACGGCATTAGTGCGCTTGACCAATTGTCGATTTTAGCAACATCAGACCAGCCACTGACGGCGAATATGGTTACCGAATATTTGGGGCTTAGCGACGCGACGATGCTCGGCAATTTGTTGGATTCATATCCATCCGACGACAACGAGAAAGTCTTAAACATCTTTCAGGAATTAGAAAATAGTGGCGCGAATTCAATTATCGTGTCACATCAATTATTGTCGATTGCTCGCAATAGGTTACGAAAAAATCCGAATCTTATTGGGTTGGTTCAGCAACTGATCGAGGTTGATCGACACCCGCACCCAGACTTGAAATTATTGACGATATTCATGAATGGCAATTCTCAGCCGGCAGAAAAGTCAGTTGCGCCAAAGAAAAATACAACTCAAACTGCACCCCAAAAACCCGCCGAAAAACCAACACCAATTAAGCCCGCAGAGCCAGCAAAACCGACCGAAAAGCCGATTAAAAAAGAAGAAAAGCCAGCCGAGCCAGCAAAAAAAACCACCGCAAAACCAAAGAAAACTGACGCGCCACTAGAGCTAAATTGGGAAAAAGTCATTGAAAGAGCGAAGGAAAAATCCCTCGGACTGGCGTCATTATTGCAGAAAAGCCAGTGGTCGTTTGACGGTGAAAAATTGACAATTTACGCAGGTTCCGCGTTTTATAAGAAAAAGCTGGACGACGCAAAAAACAAACCATTGATCTCAGAAATTATCTCAGAAGAAACCGCGATGGATTTGGAAATTGATATAATTGGAGAGAAGAAACCGCCAGAGAACGAAAAATTGGCGGAAATTGCAGAATTAATGGGTGGCGGCGAAGAAGTTAAGCTGGAGGATATTTAATGGCAGATAAAAGTGAAGAAGTAAAAGGGAAGATACCGCCACAAAATTTGGACGCGGAAAAGAGTTTGCTTGGGGCGGTTTTAATTGACGAGGAAGTTTTGGCGGACGCCGCAGAAATTACTCACCCTAGCGATTTTTACGACAAGAATCACGGATTGATTTTTGCTGGAATGATGCGGCTATTTGAAAAACACAAGCCTGTCGACCTTCTGACCTTAACCGACGAGTTGAAGCGAAAGGACGAGCTAGAATTGGTTGGCGGATCGGCATATCTGACAGAGCTAACGAACTACGTCCCAACGGCAGCGCACGCATCGGCTTACGCGGAAATGATTGCGCAAGCAGCGGTTCGCAGGCGTCTGATAAAAGCGAGTGGTGATATTTCCGAGCTTGGCTATGACGAATCGACGACCACGCAGGAATTATTAGAGAAGGCCGAAGCTGAACTTTTCAGCGTATCAGACCAATCAACCAAGCAAGATTTGGTCAGTCTGGAAAGTATTCTGACGGATAGCTTTGACCGAATTGAAGAACTCAGTAAGAATAAAGGTTCTCTCAGGGGAGTTCGTACTGGCTATCGCGATCTAGACAATATGACCGCTGGCTTGCAAAAATCAGATTTGATCATTCTGGCGGCGCGCCCAGCTATGGGTAAAACGACACTAGTGACGAATCTGGCTTATAACGTGGCGACGATTGAGAAAAATCCCGTCCTATTCTTCAGCCTAGAGATGAGCAAGGAGCAGCTGGTCGACCGTATGCTGGCGGATGCGTCGGGAGTTGATAGCTGGAATATTCGCACCGGAAATCTGAGCGATGAAGATTTTGCAAAGCTGTCTGAGGCTATGGGAGAAATGGCTGAGGCGCCAATTTACATTGATGACACACCAGGACTGTCGGTTTTGGAAATGCGGACTAAAGCGCGTCGAATTGCTCATGAGAATCCATTAGGATTAATCATCGTCGACTATTTGCAGCTTATGCAGGCCAACGGAAACCACAACGGGAACCGCGTTCAGGAAGTTTCGGAAATTTCACGCGGGCTGAAGCTTATTGCTCGCGAATTGAATGTGCCACTAATTGCCCTGAGCCAGTTGAGCCGTTCTGTCGAATCTCGTACGCCGCCAATTCCGCAACTAGCCGACCTGCGTGAATCTGGTTCCATTGAGCAGGATGCCGACATCGTGAGTTTTATTTATCGCCCCGGATATTACGAGCCTGATAACCCAGAAGTTCAGAATATTACAGACCTCATCATCGCTAAGCACCGTAACGGTCCAGTCGGTAAAGTTCAATTATACTTCCACCCAGAGCGCCTACGCTTTATGAGTCTGGATCGCAAGCATGAATAGAATTGTGTTATAATCATACCAATGAAAAAGCAAAAAGTTACCGATATATTCCTTTACCGATGGCGCTACGTTTTCGGCTATACGTTGCTGGCGCTGTTGTATGTAGGGGCTATTATAATTTCTGCGTTACACGTGCCAGGGGGTTTGTCGCAAGCAGAAATCGACATGGTCAATACGACAAATCACTTGAATTTTAGCGTCGAAGGAATCGCCGTCACAAATTTGCCATTTCACCTTCTTCAATTGCTATTCTTCAAGCTATTTGGCGTCAGTTTATTAACAATTAAAGCGCCCGCCGTAATCCTTTCAATCGCCAGCTCCGTCGCTATTTTCTTCCTCTTAAAACGCTGGTTTAAGCCGTCCACGACAATTCTGTCGCTATTAATCATGGCAACAACTGGACAATTCTTATTCATCGGACAAAGCGCAACTGTTGGCATTTTATACATCTTTTACACCGCGCTAACTTTACTTTTTTCTACATTAATTCTCCAGAAAGCCCAGAACGCTTCCATTTGGCGAATCAGCTTAGCCATCACCACGGCGCTCAGCCTCTTCACTCCGTATTTTTGGTATATCAATCTGGGACTTCTGATCATAGCCCTCCTGCATCCACACCCACGCTATTTCCTCATCTCCCGAAAACATCGTAAATCTTGGATTGTGCCGTCCGCTATTTTATTCACGATTGGCTGTGCGATTGGTTTTCTTTGCTATAAATCCCACGCGCTATTTTACAACCTCATCGGCATCAACAGCCTAAGTTTTGACATCGTTGCAAACCTCAGGACTTTATATTACACATACATCCGCATTTTCCCATCAGTCGTAGGGAACCAAATCACACCAATTATGGACATCAACGCAATGGTGTTAATAGGGCTAGGACTATTCCGCAGCTTCCAAAAAATCTCCAGCGCCCGCTCGTTTATGATTTGGTCGTGGCTAATCTTAGCATTGGCACTACTCATCTTTCAGCCAAGCCTCACCCCAATAATCATCATCCCGCTATTCATTCTCTTGGCGGTCGGATTGGAGTCCCTGATGAATATGTGGTACGGACTTTTCCCGCGCAATCCATACGCTCGCGGCACAGGACTGGTTCTTATATCAATGCTAATTATCGTTATGGTGGTGGGCGGCAGCTTCCGCTATATTGACAGCTACCGTTATTTCCCAGAGGCAGCTTCTCGCTTTAATAAGGACTTGTCTTTACTTCGCAAAAATACCGCTCCGACGGATTCATTCTCGTTATTAGTCAGCAAGGAAGAGTTACCAATTTACGAAGCTCTTAAAAAGCATAATTACCCCCGAATATCGATTATTACAACAGCGCCAGCAAACATAGGACAGACACTATATGTTAGCCACTCCGCAAAATCACAAGTTCCTAAGAGCTATCAAGGCCACGTATCGTCCATTTTGGTGAACGATCATAAAGACGGCGACCGATTCTATATCTACACATCCGACAGGAAATAAGGTATAATTGTAAGTGTTAAATAAGGAGGAATATGGCGTTTGATCAGGTAAAAATGCTGCAACAATTACGCAAAGCACAGAAACAATTAGGCAAAGAAATCATCGAAGTTGAAGCTGGCGATGGCGCGGTAATTGTACAAATTACTGGTGAATTAAAAATTAAGTCTGTAAAGATTGACCCAGAAATGGTCGACTTGGAGAATATCGAAGAGTTGGAGCACTGGATCGAAATCGCAGTTCGCGACGGCATGACAAAGGCTCAGGAAGTCGCTGCTGAAACTATGAAGCCATTGATGGGCGGCTTGGGCAATTTACCATTCTAAGATTATGTCTATCGATATTTTACCAAAGGCGTTGACGGCCTTAATTGATGATTTTGGTAATTTACCCGGAGTTGGACCGCGTACGGCTGAAAGATATGCCTACGCGGTTTTACGCCGCAACCCCAAATCCGCCAAACAGTTGGCGCATTCGTTAGATCGCCTACATGACCATGTAAAGACTTGTCCGAAGACGTTTGCGCTCATCGACTCAGATGACGATGTATCGCCTTTATATGCGGACGCAAATAGAAATAAAAAGCTCGTCTGTGTAGTCGAGGAACCGCTGGACATTGTCGCTATAGAAAGAACAGGGCAATTTACAGGAACATATCACGTGCTGGGTGGCGTTATCTCACCAATTGATAATATTGGACCAGAGCAATTGCATATCCCAGAACTAATTGAGCGCATAAAAACCGACGACGTTCAGGAGATTATCATCGCTACGAACGCTTCAGTTGAGGGCGAGTCGACCGCGCTATTCTTACAGCGCTACATCCAGGAAGCTGGATTGAATACGACTATCACACGCTTAGCTAGAGGTATTCCAGTCGGCGTTGACCTCGAGTACGCAGACCAAATTACACTGACTCACGCACTAGAAGGTCGAAAACAGTTATAGATTCAACAGCTTCATCGACAATAAAAAATACCCGCCATCTCGGCGGGTATTTCGTTGCTAGCTTGACCTATTACATTTGGCGGCGGCTAGCGATGTAAGCGATAGTAGCTGTAGTTAGTCCACCTAGGCCTAGTGCTGACATAATCGCGTCACTTGCACCAGTCTTTGGCAATTCTGGGCTAGGTGTTGGTGTTGAAGGAGTGTTTGGTGTAGGGGTAGTAGGTGTAGTAGGAACTTCCTTACACTTACTCAAGTCAGTTGTGTGCTTTGACTCGTTGTATTCTTCCTTCTTGATTTCACGAAGCTCTTTTTTATCGATTACACAGATTGTGATCTTAGCAGGTGCTTCTTTACAGTCATTTGGATTTGTTGAGTACTTACTTTTATCAAATTCTGACTTCTTAATCTCTACATATTTCTTAGTCTTAAGGTCACAAACTTGAAGTTTTGTTTCAGGTTCAATTACGATAGTCTTTTCACAGTTTGGACTTTGTTTCTTGACTTCGCCATTTTCTTTACCATTTACGATTACAGTAACCTTGAAGCTGCCGTACTTTGTGTAAGTGTGCTCAATTGTAGATGAGTTAATAGTCTTAGTTGTACCGTCACCAAAGTTGTATGTGTAGCTGGTGATGCTTGCACCGTTCTTAGCGGTTGCGTTTACAACAAACTTGTAGGTGTTGTCTTCAATTTTTAGAACTTGCAATGCGTCACATGTTAATGCAGGTTTTGCAGGAGGTGTTGTTGGAGTACCCCAAACTGGGTTACCACAGTCTTTAATCACACCAGTGATGAATTTACCGTCGTTGTCAAACCATGCATACATACTGTAGCTCTTAGGGCCGTCAACGAAGCTTTGACCAGTTGGATATTGGTAGTAAGTATATCCGTTTGAAGTCTTGTAGCTACGTTGTGGCTGAGGCTGACGAGTACCAGCCTTAGACTGTACAGTTATAGAGTTTGTAGCCACGACACGACCGTCAACAGTAATGTTACCGTTTGCGTCAACTACACCCTCACGCATGTTTGATCCACCTTGGATCATAGTGCTGGTAATGTACCATTCTTTATATAGTTCTTTAATTTCTGTACGGCTGTATGCTGTTTGTAATTCTGACATAGAATGTGTACCACAGTATACAACGTTAAATTTGTTACAGCCGGCAGCCTGTGAAGGTGATGCCAACCAGATTCCACCGAGCATAGCGAATCCCAGAGAGATAGCGATGCCGATTTTCTTAAATTTGTTCATAAAAACTCCTCTTTCCAGCCCTATCTTCAGGCTTTATGTCCTCATACTAGCACAATCTTTATATTTTGTCAATAATAATTTATAAAAATGTTTATGTTTTTTCGATTGCGCAGTATTTTTAATAGTCCATCACATATTATACCACTTATGTAATTAAAAACAATATATATTATATTAGAGTAAAAATCATTTGTTATAATAAATAATATGCTAGATACAGCTAAACAATTTATTCAATCCGCAAACAATATAGTTATTATTCAAGCCGAAAATCCCGACGGCGACAGCCTGGGTTCAAGCTTGGCGCTAGAAGAAGTCTTAAGCGACTTAGGGAAGACTGTTACTTTATATTGTCCAGTAGATATACCGAAATATCTTCATTACATTCGCGGTTGGGATCGAGTGCAGAACGACTTTCCGTTTCAAGCTGACGCCGCGATAATTGTCGATACAAGCGCGGACGTGCTTCTCAGTAAGGTATTGGAAACTCCTGGAGCGCGACATTTCTTAGAAACGCACCCAACTCTGGTTATCGATCATCACACAGCCGAATCGACACTTAGCTTTGACCATATTATGCTATCAGAAACCGTCGTGGCGACCGGAGAATTGCTATATAAACTGTTCAAGTATTCCGACTGGAAGATAAATCCTCAGGCGGCCGAAGATTTATTGATAGCTATTATGAGCGATAGCCTGGGGCTTACTACGCAAAACACCACGGCTCAGACTTTCCATACGGCGGGAGAACTTACAGAACTGGGCGCTTCCAACGCAGAAATTGAAGAACGACGACGCGAATTTATGAAAAAATCGCCAGAAATTTTGACGTACAAGGGAAAATTGATCGAGCGAATCGAATATTTATTAGACGGACAATTGGCGCTAGTGCATGTGCCATTTGAGGAAATCCAAACCTACAGCGACGCTTATAATCCCGGCGCGTTAATTGGCGACGAGCTGAGACTGGTTGAAGGCGTGGCGCTTAGTTGTGTTATTAAAACTTACCCTGACGGCAAATTGACTGCGCGCCTACGAGGTAATTTACCAATTGCCGATACCGTAGCTGGATATTTTGGCGGCGGCGGCCATCCGTACGCGGCAGGATTCCGCGTGTATGACAATTACGACGAAATAGTAAGAGAATTAGTTACAGCAACAGATCAAGCTTTGCAAGAAGTAGGGCAGGGTTAAAAGTTATTGTAACATTGTTGGTATATATCAGTCTTTACGTCTGTAACAGAGTTGAGAAAAATATTATACCACATTTTTGACAAAATCCATTGACTTTTTAATATAAGTGTGATATAAATAACATTAGCTTTTGTTGATGAGTTGAGATTTACTCCTTATCCGAAAGCGCACCTTGACAAGCAGATGTAAGAAGATTAAGACGAAACTTAAGCATGAAGCGGGGTTTTAGTTGTTGATAGAATATATAATTGACAATTGAAATCTCGTTTCATGCTTGATCATATGCACGCATGATTATTTGCCAAAAAGCAAAGATGGCGAACCGTTCGCCGCGAGAAAGAGAAAGGAGAGCCAGAAATGGCCTCTATCGCAAACAACGCCAAGCGTCCTGTTGTCTTGTACACCGTACCATCACAGCGAAAGGTCGCCTTCCACATGGGTGGATTTTCCTTCTACTCCGGCGAAGACAAGAGCGTTAACGTCATGTTCCCGAGCAACAGGGAGTACCAGCCACAACGGAAGCACTTCTACGGCTACGAGTTGTCCGACGACTACGGTGTCACCGTAGATTTCATTTTCGGTAACAAGCAGGGCGATCCTGGACTACTGCCAATGTTCGACGGCAATGGGAACATTTGCGGATACCGTTTCCGCTACGGTTCCCTAGGTCACGTACAACTAAAGTACGGCGATTTCTTTACCGTCACTCACACTGTAAACGGCACCATTATCGCCACGACTGACGAATCATGTTTTTTCCTCATGGTGGACGGTGACGTAGGCAACTTCTACGTATTCCGAAAAGGCGCTAGCCTGACCGTAGGTAACGCACTTTACCTCCGCGAATTCAACTTTCACATCCCTGGAAAGGAAGACGTCTACTTCCGCAAAGTAGAATCTTATCCTCACCGTGGGGAAATTCGAATGCAGAAGTTCGTTGGCGACGAGTACGCAGGACTCGTATCGGTAAAGGGTAGCAGCAACAGCCTATTGCTACCCGAAGTAGTACCTGGGAAGCATTGCCTCTTGCTTTAGTCCTGAGGTAACTCTGACCTCCTGATTTCTTTCTGCTTTATAGCAGTAAGTTATCAGGAGCAACTGCTGAATAGTGATGAGTCTAAGATACAATTTTCTGATGCGTCTTAGCGCGCATCTGCTTGTCACTATTCATTGGAAATTATCAAGTCCCAACTGGGGCTGTTTTTTATTCTATTGACTTTTTTACGCAAGTGTGATATAAATGAATACAGCTTTTGTTGACGAGTAAATCCTTGTCCAAAAGCGCACCTTGACAAGCAGCCTAGCACGGGATGAGGTTTTATTCCTTTTTTGAGGAGAAAATATAAAGAGGAATGGAATCTCATCCTGTGTTGAAAAGAACAACGCTTAACCACATTCACGTGGGGATGAGAAGAAAGGGAGAACGATGAAACTCATCGATTCTCAAACGTGTAAGTGCAGTGGAGAGATCCTGATTTTCGACAGCCCACTCGAGGATCCGGTCCTTAGGCCTGTTACGGTCCAAGTGAGTAAACTCGATTGGAAGCTATTTGAGGCCATTTGTCGTGACCGGGAGAAGTTAGTCGAAGATTTTAGGGACGCCTACGGGCAGGCCGGATTAGATGGCCTGCTAGAAATATTGAACCGCATCGAGATATGCGTGTTCACTATTGCAGCCTATCGGCACTGTCCAGAGTTACAGAAGTGGGCTTCCCCGAGTAGCTTGTTTGCAGCAGCAGATAGGTTAGGTGAAGCCCTCAATGTGGACCTTCCTCCGCTCATTGCCAACGCTGAGATTAAGCTAGCGGAAGAGGCACGCCGCTTTAGCATAGTCCCTCTTCGTCTCGTTGTGTACACTAATCCTATATCGTGCTATGCGCTTGATAGCATCAACCATGAGATGCTACTCACAGACAACCTCCTAAGGATGGCAAAAAACGCCAACTGAGGGCTATCTACTAGCACGCACAATAGCGACAAGTTGTTCTTTTTTATAAAGGCTGCTTGCGCTATTTCTTGGAAATTATTAAGTCCCAACTGGGGCTGTTTTTTATGTCAATTTTGAAAAACCAACCAGAGTGCCGTACAATAGAATTAATGATAAAACTCTACAATACGCTCACTAGACGAAAAGATGAACTGAAGCCGCTTGATGGAGAAACGGTCAAATTTTACACCTGTGGTCTAACAGTTTATTCGCAACCGCACATTGGCAACTGGGTCGGCTATATTTACTGGGACGTGTTGGTGCGACTACTACGCTGGCAAGATATTCCCGTTATTCGAACGCAAAACATCACTGATGTTGGACATTTGACAAGTGATGACGATAACGGCGAGGACAAAATGGAAAAAGGTGCGCGCCGTGAGGGGAAGACTGCTTGGGACGTGGCGGAAAGATATATTTCCATAGCCAATCACGAGGCCTACGACGTACTGAAATTGATAAAACCAGATTACTTGGTACGGGCGACGGATTATATTCAGCAGCAGATTGACTTCGCAAAAGGACTGGACGAAAAGGGATTTTTATATAAAATCGACGGCGACGGCATGTATTTTGACACGTCGCTTTTGAAGGATTACGGTAAATTAGCGCGGCTGGACGTGGCGGGCCTGGAAGCTGGCGCCAGAGTGAGCGTTGAAGGAAAGCGCAATATTACTGACTTCGCCGTATGGAAGTTTTCGCCAAAAGACGCCAAGCGCGATATGGAGTGGAACAGTCCGTGGGGAGTCGGTTTTCCTGGCTGGCATCTGGAATGCTCGACAATTGCCCGTGAAACACTTGGGGATTCTATTGATATTCACGCTGGCGGGATTGATCATATTCCAGTTCATCACACGAATGAAATTGCCCAGAGCGAGAGTCTGACCGGAAAACAATTTTCTCAGATTTGGCTACATAATAATCACATAAAAGTTGACGGCCGAAAAATGAGTAAATCTCTAGGGAATATTATTACGCTGGAAGATATTATTTCGCGAGGGTTTAGTCCGATGGCGTTTAAGCTGGCGATTCTCAGTAAGCATTATCAGACGGAAGGCAATTTTACCTGGGAAATTCTGGAAGCAGCGCAGGCGCGATTGAATCATTGGCGGGATTACGCGGTTCTGAGACATCAAACTCATGACACGCTGGAAGATGACGATGATAAGGACGAGCAGGACGATTCAGTTTCGTTGCTAGCGGGACGTCAGGCGTTGGTCGAGAAATTGAATGACGATTTGGATACTCCAGGCGCACTGGCGTTGATTGATGAAGTATTTTCAAAGTTGGATCATACGTCGCTTGATAAAATTCATCGACAGAGTTTAGTGCAGTTTATTGATGAGATTGACGAGATTTTGGGACTGGATTTGACTGAGTCTACGCCCGATATTACTGACGATTTGAAGAGGTTGATTATCCAGCGACGTCAAGCACGCGCAGAGAAAAATTGGGAAGAATCCGACAGAATCCGCGATGAACTTCTTCAGGCTGGCGTTGCCGTTCGCGACACTCCAAGTGGCAGCATCTGGACATGGAAATAGCCCGCTAGAGATTCAACGGGCTATATTTTTATTTCGTGCTAATTAATCCTCGTTTTTCAATTTCTTAACTAATTTATTAAGAGGCTTTTCGCTTTCAACGCGCTCAGACTTGGCCTGCTCCAAGTAATTATCCAGCAAAACTTTTACGACGCCAGCGGCTGGAATAGCAACCAAACCGCCCAATAGACCGCCGACATATAAACCAATTGTCACCGCAACCAAGACAGTCAGAGCCGACAGCTCAACCTTCTTTGATTGGATAGAAGGAGAGACAAAGTTATTCTCAATCTGTTGGTAAATCACGAAATAAATCGCATAAATAACGCCCGCTGTCATATTATTGAAGAATAGCAGCAGTGATATCAATGCGCCAGCAATCGTTGCGCCAAACATCGGAATTAGCGTCAACACAAACGTCGCCATAACGGTGAGCATTGCCAAATTGGAATTTATGACAGGGAATGTCAAACTCAGCACAAACACCACGAAACCTGACAATATCGCATCGATTCCAGAAACAGTCAATTGCCCAGAAACATAACCTGTGACCACGTTGTACATTCGGCCAACCAGCTTCTTATGGCGCTCCATTTTTTCTTCGTCGTTGTATAATCCCCACAAACGCTTCACCCAAGTTGGGCCCTCGAGGAGCATCAGGAATGACAGCACCAGCACCAAGAATAGCGAGCCTAAGAACGACGCCAAAGAGCCAACGCTGGACAATAGATTTGTACCGACGCTCGTTGCCCAAGACGAAGACTGTTGCTTGATGTTTTCCATCATCGAATCGACCTGCGGGCGCAAATTATTCTTATCAATAAAATCATTGACGCCACGCCACTGTGAGCTGGCTTGATCAATTATGCTCGGAATGCTTTCGACGAATTTGGCGGATTGTTGGACAATTGGCGGAATCACAAACCAAATCACACAGCCCAAAAGCAAAACCAGCGTTGTGTATGCTAGCGCCGTGCCGCCCAATCGACTTTTCCCAGGAAGTTTTTTAGCAATTGCCGCAACCGGACGATTCAACGCCAACGCCAAGAACAGGGAAATTCCCAGTAAAACCAGCGCGTCCTTTGCGGAATAAATTGCCAAACCAGCCAGACCAAAGCCCATCACGACCAGCCAAAATCGCACAAATGTTTTCGTGTCTATCTCTATACGTACTTTCATAATTAAACTTTACCAGCTTTTCGGCGTGTTCGCAACGCCGACAGAGATAATTTACTATCATAAGACATTGCGCCGTAGCGGAAAACGCGCACCGATAGCCACATAACAAACACCGCTGTAGCGACCAAAATTGCCGTGCCGAGCAAAGCTTCCCAAATCGGCAAATTGCCTATTGCGTTTCGTAACAACAATGGAATCGGCGCGGTGAATGGAAATAGCGACAAGAACTTAACGAAGAAATAATCAGGGAAGGAAACGAACGCCGTGATTCCGTAAAATGGACCAATGAATAGCATAATCACAATTCCGAACCACTGGCTGGCCTCTTTGGCAGTCGGCATCATCGCACCCAAAGTCACCAACATTCCCGTAAATAAAGTGAAGCTGGCGGAGAAAATTATGATTGCCAGACCAATTCTCACAGGATCAAACACGAGCGTGCTCAAGTCCAGATTAGGCAATTGCAGCTTCGACCCAAACGCCAAATAGCCCGCCAAAACTGGCAAAACAATCACCAAAATCTGAATCAAGGCCAACACCATCAAAGACAGAATTTTACCCGTAATTAAAGTGTCAGTTTTAACGGTCGTAAGCAGCATTTCCACTGTGCGATTTTCTTTTTCCTCGGTAGTGCTAATGAGCATTTGATTGCCAAAAATACTGATGAGAATGAACAAAATAGCCAAAAACATTCCAGGCACGATCATCTCATTGATGCCGCCGTGCTCTTTTCCGTCCAGATATGTGGTTGATGACAATTGGACTTTGTCACGTAAAATTGCAACTTGTGCTGGATTAACATCGCTTGCTACTGATTGACTCAATAAGCTCTGTGCCACCGCGCCGTATTTTCCGTTTTGGAATAACCCAACATCTTTACCGTAAACTTCGACCTTTTGCTTACTCAAATCCTTTGGAAAATAAACATACGCGTCAACCTTATTATTTTTTACGTCGTCAATTCCAGATTCTTTCGATTTGGCAGTTTTGGCTTTAATTGCCGCCAGTAATTCTGGCTTCACCAACTTCGAATCGTCCGTGACTTCCAGCGAAAATTCTTGCTTTTCCAGATTTTTTGACGCTTCAATAGTCGTGCTTTGCGACCAAAACATAATGCCATACAGCACGCCAATCAACAAAGGAAACCCTAAAGCCGTCAACCAAAACGTCGGCTTCTTCAGTGTTCTAAGCGTCTCGAATTTGAAAACTGTCCCTAAATTATGCATTTTACTCATCACTCAACTCCTTCGCTTCGCCGCCGTAAACTTGGACAAAAATGTCGTCCATTGAAGCGCCGCCAAATTGACTTTTTACTTCTTCCAATGTGCCGTATGCCGCAGCTTGACCGTCCTTCAATAAAATCAAGCGATCGCACAATCTTTCAACTTCTTCCATCTGGTGCGTAACATAAATAATTGTCGCGCCAGCTTTTCGCTGCTCCTCAATTATATTCATCAACAAACGGCGATTTACCGGATCAAAGCCTTTGGCCGGCTCGTCCATAATCAGCAGTTCGGGATCACCCATAATCGTTACGCCAAGCTGAATCTTCTGCTGCTGTCCGCCAGATAATTTATCAAGTTGCATGTTAGCCTTATCCGCCAAATTGACTCGCTCCAAAAACTTCATAGAAAAATCCTTAGCTTCTTTGCGGCTCAAACCTTTTAGTTGACCAAAGTAGAGCATCACGTCTAAAACTTTTTCTTTTTTATACAAACCGCGTTCCTCAGGAAGATATCCGAGGCGAATCTGACTCTCCACTGAATACGGCTTGCCGTTTATCAATAAATCACCCGCGGTCGGCTGATATAGCCCAAGCAGTGCGCGCAACGTCGTAGTTTTTCCCGAGCCATTACTTCCCAAAAAACCAAAAACTTCGCCGCGAAAAACATCGAAACTCAGATCTTTAATAACAGTTTTATCACCGAAACTCATCTTAAAATGACGAATCTCAACCATTTTTTTATTATCTGGCATACGCCTCCTTTTCTTCAAATAAAATTATAGCACTTAGCGCAGGAAAAAAGATATAATATAGACATGCGACTGCTAGTTATTGAGGACGAACGAAAAATTGCAAGGGTCATAACCGAATCTTTGAAACGCGAAAAATACGCGGTCGATGCGGCGTATGACGGGGAAGAAGGCTTTAATTTGGCGGACAGTCAGCCGTATGATTTGTTGATTGTTGATCGAATGTTGCCGGGATTAGAGGGCACGGAGATTGTTAAAAAATTGCGCGAGAACGGGAAAAATATGCCAATTCTATTTCTGACAGCGCTGAGCACGACCGAAGATAAAACGCTCGGGCTGGACGTGGGAGCCGATGATTATTTGACTAAGCCTTTTGCAATTGACGAATTGTTGGCGCGAGTGCGAGCTTTACTTCGTCGTCCACCGATTAGTCAGCCAGACGTTCTGCAAATTGACGATTTGAAAATTGACAAGCAGCAGCAAACCGTGACGCGAGCCGGAAAGAATATTGACCTCACAAACAAAGAATATGCGCTGCTGGAATATTTGATGCAACATCCGAATCAGATTCTCAGTAAGGAAACGCTGATTGATCACGTTTGGGATTTTGACGCTGATATTTTGCCGAATAATGTCGAGGTGTACATAAAAAATCTACGCCAAAAAATCGACAAACCGTTCAAAAAACAATTGATAAAAACCGTGCGCGGCTTCGGCTATAGGATTGAATCATGAAAATTTTTACTTCAGCAACAATTAAGTTGGCGGGCTGGTATTTGATGATTTTGATGATCGTCAGTTTGCTGTTTAGTAGCATTATTTTTCAGGTGGCGCGCTCGGAAGTTGATGCGCAAATTCATAAAATTATCGTTCAAAGGAAGGGCGATTTTCCTGCAATCAATTTGTCGGAAAGAATAGATAATTCAACTCGAAATCTTTTGATTAGTTTGGGCTATATAAATCTTATCGTTCTGCTCGCTGGCGGTTGGTGTTCATATTTATTGGCGAAAATTACTTTGCGACCGATAGAAACCGCTCACAAAGCCCAATCGCGATTTGTTGCCAATGCCAGTCATCAGCTCCGAACACCTTTGGCAATTATGAAAGCAGAGACTGAATTTGCGCTAAAAAATCAGAAGGCGAATAAGGCAGAACTTACAGAAACTCTGGAAAGCAATTTGGAGGAAATAAATAAGTTGACTGAGCTTACAGCGATGCTTCTGGAATTATCACGGACAGAAAATAAGTTGGCACTGGAAGATAAAAGCTTTAATTTGACGGAATTGATATCCGAACTCATCCGCGAACGAAAAGCCGAAGCGCGAGTTAAAATGAATTGCCCAGAACACATAAATATTCCGCTTCATCACACTGCGACGCGAGAATTATGCGCGATTTTACTCGACAATTCATTGAAACATAGCCCGAAAAATTCTGTGGTAAAAATTCGCATTATCCCATCGAAACAAAACATCACAGTCAACTTCATCAACGACGGCACAATTTCGCAACAAACTCTGCCACACGTCTTTGAGCGATTTTTCCGCGGCAACCAACAGACGAAAGGCTACGGATTAGGATTGCCGTTAGCGGAACAATTGACAAAAGCGCTCGGCGGACAAATCTCTGTTAACACCTCGAAAAACTCAACCATTTTCACAATTTCCTTGCCGATTCTGTAAATTTTCAGCTATTTTTCAGAATTAGATGTTGTAATAGGATTGTTGATTGGCAAAATTGCCGATCCGAAGGGGGAAGTATGAGTACAACATTTTTAAGTAAAAAAGGATTTAAGGAACTACAGAAGGAAATTTCTGGACTAGAGATTTCAGAGAAAGCGCTCACGTTGGAATTGAAAGAAATTGGACGCGCCAAATCGCGTGATGACAAATTACACCGCAACGATGTAATTACGCAACTGGAAAATATCCAATCAAAAATCTTTATGAAGAAGGATATTTTGCGCCACGCCAAACCGCTGCCAAGGAAACGTGATCGATTGAAAATTGCTATCGGCTCAGTCGTGGATTTAGTGGATCAACAGGGAAAAATTTTCCGCTATACGCTGGTTCATAGCCTGGAAGCAAACCCTCTGGACGGGCGAATTTCCGTGGATAGTCCGCTAGGAAAAAGTCTACTGAACCACAAGAAATCCGAAACTGTTTCCTGGAAAAATGGCTTGGCGACCAAGCAGCTACAAGTCGTCAACATTAGTTAACCTCAATTGTCCACCACGACAGTTTAGTCCTCACTAACGAGTGGGGACTTTTTTTTCATAAAATAAGCATATGCTTTTCTATAATTTATCAATCGACGAAACGTTGAGAAAATTAGGATCACGCCATAAAGGATTAACGGCAGGTAAGGTAAAAATACCAGAGAAAACTCGGAGAAAATACCATCGGATAGTGCAATCACAAAAAACATAGTTTAAAACTACGTCTCGTCCCCGTTGTTACGCATATCGCGACGGGGACTCTCCAATTTATAGGATAAAATCCTTGTAACTTGCCAGAGTCGCCTGCGCAATAGTCTGACTAGTTTGATGTAGGTGTTGTTTCACAAAGTAATACCCAAGCTTATACCCCGCCCAGCGTGGCAAAACATCGTCGCCGGTGAAAAATATTTTGTTATAGTCATAAACTTTGTTTTCAAGGCTGTCTTTCAGTGTAGCAATCATCTTATCAATTTCAGCTTGAGAAGTTTTCTGCACTTCTCTCAAGAAAAATTGTTGGTCTCGTCGTCCAGAGTCAGCCATCGCTTCTTCTTCTAGCACAACCGCCAAGCCCTCCAGAATCATACTGTCAAACATAGTTTCGGCATATTCAGGCAACTTTTCCCAACGCAGCGAATGCGACATTTCGTGGCAAATCGTTTCGAAAATAAAACCCTCATTGATTTTGTGCTGGTTTTTATCAGCAGAAATCATAATCAAGCGCGAATGAAGTGTCTTGCCAGCAATGCCATCCTCGGCGATGGTTGGCAGCATAGGCGATGGTGTGGTGATAATTACATCAACTTCGTAATCAAATTGCGCGAACTCACTCGAAACAAAAGCTTCGGCTTGTTGCACTGCGTTTTTAAACATGGCAATTTCGGCATCGGTGAAAGTTTGGTTGGCATTAGCGATGTGGAGGTGGAGTTTGCTCATGGTTTCATTATACTGCAATAGCAAGTATTACTATAGGGGGTGTAAACGCACAAGTTAGCTGAATTTTCGTTGACACAAAAAATCACTATCAAATTGCTAACTTTGCCCAACAAAATACCAATATAAATAATTTGATTTATGGTAACTATAATTTCATAATAATAGGATTTTTGATATAATTTCAGTATGTTTAGTGAGCTAGTATATAAAATCAGAAAATACGCAAAAGACCAACCTACCGATTTGATGAAGCAGTATTATAACGATATCGCAGACGCTCTAGGTGATGAAGAATTTATTCAAACTTTATCAAACACAGAAGCCTTAAATAGACTTGATAATTTACAAAGTAACTTAAGAGGCTACGAATATAATAGACTAGCAGACTATATACCTAGTACACGGCCCTATAACGACGCATTGAATTTAGTCAACGCCGGCTATATAGCATATAGAGCAGATAGAAAACGAAATATTAGTATATTTTCGCAAAAAGTTAGAGAGTTTGAAGACAAGCTTAAAGAAAGCGAAGAAAGAATAGCCAGTATTAACAAGATTGCAAGTATTCTATCTGGTGCTGAAATACTAGAAGCTTATGCTAAAGATTTTGATAAGCAAGCAATGAAGCATCAAGAAAATTCAGCAAACTGGCTTAAATATTTGATTGTATCTGTTGTAGGGCTGATTGTGATTGTTGCACTGCTTCTGTTTGTTCAAGTCTCTAATTTTCCTATCATTAAAGATTGGTTAGCCGACGACATAAAAAATATAGGTATGTTGAATACTTTAGCACTTGTCATAAAAGGCTCTATCATTATGGCTTATATTCAAATTCCACTATTTATCAGAAAAAACTACTTCGCAGAAAAACATCTAGAGCAATCATCGATTCATCGTCGAAATGTTCTAAAAGCTTTACATGCCGTTTATAAGACAATAGATAATCAAGAAGAAAAAGATAAAATTATCACAGTCGGAGCAACTATTGCATTTTCAGAACCAGAAAGCGGATTTATTACCCGAAAAGAGGGTGCTGGCGGTGATGATAATCTTGAAGCCATCTTAAAGATAATCAGTAAATAATTGCGCATCACTTTTTCCGCCAGCGAGTAAGTAATAAAAATTATAGGATAATTACTCCGCCGGAATATAACGAAAAATGACTAATGTTATGACGAAGAACTAGCAAATGTCCAACATCAGGGAAAATAATTAAACTAGGCAGTTAGACGACTCTTATTGCCTTGTTAGTTCAACCTCTAATTAGACAGCAAAAAAGCTGATTTCAACCTAAAAAAGCCCTTTGATAAGCTCGTAAACTTGTCAAAAGGCTCTTATGGCTGGGACGGCAGGATTCGAACCTGCGAATGCTGGGACCAAAACCCAGTGCCTTACCACTTGGCGACGTCCCACTATTGCCAGGACAATGACGATTATAGCACGCCAGCCAGAAAAAATCCACACATCCTGATATAATATAACCTAATGAGAAAACAAATTTTTGAAACTTTAAGATTTAAAAAAATCGTTGGCGGCGGGCAAGCTATCGGAACACTTGACGACGGTCGCAAAGCGTTCGTCTGGGGAGGGCTACCGAAAGAACTTGTAACGATTCGCGTGACAAAGAAAAAATCACACTTCGTCGAAGGGGTAGTGACAGAAATTATCGAGAAAAGTCCAGAACGAATTACGCCGCGGGACGAAAATAGCTATTTAAGCACCAGTCCTTGGCAAATAATGCCGATGTCCAGCGAGCAGTCACACAAAGCATCGCTAATCGAAGAAGCTTTTTTACTTCACAACATCACATTGCCTGAAAAAATCGAGATATTTTCTGACGGCGTAGAATTTAATTATCGCAACAAAGTTGAGTTCAGTTGGTTTGGCGACACAACAGAAAATAGCACAAAAGAAACTCTGGACTTGGCGTTTTTCAAGCGTGGCGGCAAAGGAAAAGTCATCGTTGACGGAACCAGCTTGGCACACCCGAGCATAAATAAATTGGCAATTGAAATCCGCGACCTTTTACGAGAAAAACCGATTGTCGCGCGCCAATTAAAAACGCTCTTGATTCGCTCAGATCAACAGGGAAACGCCGTCTGGCAATTGTACGTAAAAGATAAGATAGAAAACCTGATTTCCGACGATGAAGCCAAATTGCTATCAGCCGCGGGCGGCGAAATAATTTATTCCGACCCCAAAAGCCCAGCCAGCAGAATCACCGAACGCTTGAACAAATTCGGCGACACGACACTGAGCGACACGATTTTAGGCGTCGCCTTCAACTACGCTTGCGAAGGATTTTTCCAAGTCAACATTCCCGTTTACGAAAAAGCCTTAAGCGATATGAAAGCGTGGATTAATTGCAATGAAAAAATGCCGACGCTCGACCTTTACTCTGGCGTTGGGACAATCGGCTTGACAATTGGGGGCGATGACGTGACGCTGGTGGAAATTAACGAACATGCCGTCGCGGAAATGCAGAGGAATATCACCAAATTGAATCGACCGAACGCCAAGGCGATTTTGGCGCCAAGCGAAAAATCTCTGGAATATATAACGGGCGAGCAAATTGTCATCGTCGATCCGCCGCGCGCTGGGCTTCACGCGGATGTTACTAATCGACTGCTGGAAACTGAGCCGCCTAGGATTATTTATCTGAGTTGTAATCCTGTCACGCAAGCGCGAGACGTCAGCCTGCTTCAGGAAAAATACGAAATCGTGCATCATCAAGGCTACAACTTCTTCCCGAGGACGCCGCACATTGAGCACCTTGTGGTTTTGGATAAGAAAGCGTAATCTATGGCCATGAAGACTAGAATATTAAAGCAAGCTACGTTTAGAGGAATTATTCCTTTTGTCATAATGTCGGCATTAGCTCTTATGATGGAATATCAAAAAATTGACCAGTCACAAATCAAAGGAACATTCTTAACTGGCGTCATAATATCCATAGTCGCAGCCGCATCTGTAATATACGACATCGAAAAATGGTCACTACTTAAACAATCTGCCATACATTTTATCGTCATGATATTAACAATTTTCCCTTGTTTATTAATAAGCGGCTGGTACGAGTTAAGCTCGTTCGCAGACTATTTGAAAGTATTCGGAATATTTTTACTATGCGGTTGCATTTTCTGGACTATAGGATATTTCGTTTTTGGCAAATTACTGAATAGATAGACAAATTCCTACCGAACAATTCGCCGACCAGCCCAGCGAACAATGAGTAGCTGGGCTAACATCACTATGGCAATTACACCAACTGCTGGCCACATTAACGCTTAATACGGAACATCAGTAAGCTTGACACTGAATCGTGCTGCTGATATAATGCCAATACCATCATAAAAGAGGAGTTTTATATATCATGACAGAAATGGACAAGTCACTAGAACAAGGAGTGCCAGACGAACAAAAAGTAACTGGCTGGGAAAGCTTAGAAAACTATGATGATTTCACTCATCACAGCCCACTTGAAAAAGTTCCAGCAGTTGACGGAAACGATCTCCTTGGAAATAGAGTATTCTTCCGCGATGCAATAGTGCTGACACAAAACGCCATTCCAACCAGCCCAGAAACTCCAGAGGAAAATCAGGCATTATTAGATTTTGGTGGTGTCTATGTGCTCGTGTATAAAGATTCTGACCCAAAGAAACTAGAGGCAGCTTGGGCGCGAGCTATGCGCGGACACTACAATCAAGAGATAACTGTCACTGACAACATTATTGGTGGGGTTATTGGAAGTTATCCGCTAGTAACAGACACCCTAGACAACATACCAAAAGAAATCCTTGAAGCTGAAGCGGCGGAAGACAAGGCAAAGCGCCTCGCCGGAAATGAAGAAATTCAGCAAGCAGACGCTATCATTAACACGGAAAAAACCTACCGAAGACTGAAAGATGAAGTATGGGATGTAGAACTTACTTTTAAAGGAAACAAAACATATACAGATAACGTCTACGGCGACAAACAAAATCAACCAGAGGAGGATCCGTTTGACTCGGCAAGCGAAGCTAAGTTTTTAATGCAGACCTGTTATGCCGTACTGTGGGCAAAACTTATGCAAGCACGCCTTAATGAAAACAAGAATGTAGCCATAGCCGACGTCGCAGAGGAATCTCTTAACCAGATGGATGTCACTCTTTATGAAGATGAAGAATTTGTTAAAAATATCTGTAATAGGCTAGGTCGATACAATTGGGAGCATTGCGCCGAGCTGAATGATTGGTATAATAAAAGAATTCGCGAGCTGTCGAATATAGAGCCGCTTTCAAAAGAAGCTAGATAAACCAAGACTACCAAGAATGATCCGGCAGGCATACGATATTTGCCTGCCGGTGTTTTTTATGGCGGTTATACTTTTTTCTGGCGTTCATTAGTAGTTATTTTTTTACCAGCACGGCGGGCTAGCCACCACTGGGCTATCATCGCTATGGCAATTACAACAACTGCTGGCCACATTATGAACAAATTTAGCACGGTGAAATCGAAAAAGTCGCGCAGGAACCCAAAACCAAAGCTTCCAGCCGCCACAACAACCACTGACAACAAGTATAATAGCCGGGCACGTTTGGCGGATTTATCGATAGCTACGTCCAGCATAATTCCCACCAAGAACACCAAATATACGCCAAACAAAGTCGCGGTAAGTACGGTCATCGTTGCGACTTCCGCGGCGTGACCAGGGAACATAACAGAGGTAATCCAATAGGTGAACGCGACAGTCAAGCCAGTAATTAAAGCAATCGGCGTAACAGCCAGCAAAGTATCATGCCAAAATCTCTTCGGATTTATTCGATGCTTCGGAACGGGCGGAAATAGCGTCCACATAAGAGTCGGCATCGTCACCAGAAAAATATTCATAAACGTAATATGGCGCGGCGAATACGGATAATTCATATTGATGAGAATCGTCGCAAGAAGAAGCGTCACGCCGTAAATAATTTTATGGAAAAACAGGACAGCGATGACTTCGATTGCTTGCATTATTTGATTGCCCAATTTCATCCCCATCGGAAGGGAAGTGAACGAATTGTTGAGCAATATAATGTCGGAAACTCGACGAGATGCCGGAGCGCCAGCGTACATCGCCACACCGAGGTCAGCCTTTTTCAGAGCCAGAGCGTCGTTCACGCCGTCGCCGACCATGCCAGTAAACTTGCCAGATTGCTGAAATCGATTGATCAAGCGCTCTTTTTGGTCTGGCAAAACTCTGGCAAAAATCGTGTAAGTGTCGGCCGCTTTATTAAATTCATCTTCGCTAAGCACCGCCAAATCTTCACCTAAAATCGCCTTTTCTGGATGTTTAATTCCAGCTTCTTTGGCGATGTATTGAACTGTGCGCGGATTATCACCAGAGATTACGCGAATAGTTACGCCTTGGCGCTGCAAAAAATCCACCGTTTCAACAACGCCATGACGCAGGGAATTGCGCAGAACAACCGCACCAATTGCCGTTCCAGAACCATTTTTCAAGTCTTTCAATTTGGTTTTATCGTCCGAAAATTCAGCCAACATCAACACGCGCAAACCATTGTCAGCCCAATCATTCAACTTCTTCTGAGTTTCCTTATCTACTGGCGCCAACTTCGACACAAACTCTGGCGCGCCCATCATCAACGTCCGAATTTCACCGTCAATATTCGCCCTCACGCCAGCCATTTTACGCGCCGACGAAAACGCCATCACTTCCAGAACTTTCGTATTTTTTGGCGATGTAGCTTCCGACAAGATTGCACGACCAGTGATATTTCCGCCGCTGGTTTCATGAGCAATTAACGCCGCAAAGCTGGCGACGTCAGAGTCTGAATAGTCATTTTCATCACCGAAAGCCGCGACCTGCTCCAACGTAACTTCATCGCTGGTCAAGGTGCCTGTTTTATCTACAGCCAGCAAATTCAGAAGAGCCATGGCTTCAATTGCTGACAATTTTTGTGGCAAGACTTTCGCCTGAGCTAATCGCAGTGAGCCGAACGCCAAAAGCAGCGAACTCGCCAACAACAGACCCTCTGGCACGACTGTAACCGCTGCCGAAGTGATGGTTTTTAAGATGACGACGACGTTATCGCCAGAGAAATAATAGACGATAGCAATAAGTAGCGACAGGACAATTGCGCCGTAAGTCAAGAAATAAATTGCGCGCCAAATCGCTAATTGCAAGGGCGTGAGTTCTGGTTTGTAACGCTTCAGGACTTGGCTAATCGCGCCAGCTTTCGTGTCGTCGCCAATCGCAATTACTCGCGCCGTGCCCTCGCCAGCCAAAACCGTCGTCGCCGCCAACACGACATCGCCGTCCTTTTTCTCAATCGACGCAGACTCACCAGTCAGCATACTTTCATTCAGCTCCAAGCCTTTTGACTCGATAACTTTCGCGTCCGCAGGTAGTTCATCGCCAGCCTGAATAAGAATCTCATCGCCAATCTTAAGCTCATCATAACCAACCTCGACAACATTTCCATTCCTTAACAATCGAGCTTTCGGCGCGCTCATTAGCTCCAATTGACGTAAAACTCGCTTAGCCCTTAACTCCTGAATAATGCCAATCGTCGAATTCACGACAATCACCACTGAGATAAACCACGCGTCACGATATTCGCGAACATAAACCAGCGCGCCAGCCAACAGAAAAATCACCACGACAATAGGTGAGAGCAGATTCCGCTTGATAATGTCCAAATAGTCGCGCATTAGCTTGTCCGAATCCTTCTATAGCTAAACCTTGCACCAACTCGCCAATTTCCGTACGCGTCAGAATCGAATTGATATATCTCGCCATTCTTCACTTCAGAAATCAAAACCAAGGCAGGATTATACGGCGCCAAAGTTTTATAAAAATGCAAATCTTCATCCGTAACGTGCTTTCTTCCGGGAAAAACTTCGCGGAATTTGCGCTTGCCGATATCTTCAAAATATCGCGGCTGACCTTTTGGCGGAAGAAATAATTCCGCACGCATACCCATTCGCGAAATTATCTTTTTAACATCAGATAAGATCAACGGCGAAGTCGCCTCCAAATATAGCATTAGCTGCTTTTTATTCGTCAAAAACACCGACGCTTTAGCCGTGCGACTAACGTCAGCGTGCCACAAAATTATTGATTGAACATCAATTGGAAAACCAAATTTTTCCTTAGCAATTCGCTCCAGCGCCAGCTCGTCGTACGTCGCCTTATTCATAGATAATATTTTACCATTCTTTTATGAAGTGCGCGAGATGGCAAAGATGTGAAATCTAATAGCCAAACTGTCTGACCGATTCGACTGATTGACGGGAAATATCCAAGTGGCTTTTACCCTTAAACGCGTCTTCTGGATGTTTTTCATTCACCCTCTTAATACTGAATCTATAACCTTAGACTAATTCTGTAAATAGCAATTTTGATATCGCGTTCTGAAGGCTGCCAACATGGTAGAATAAAACTATGGATTTCAATACTCGTTACGCTAAATTAAACGATAATCAACGACAAGCGGTCGACTACATTCACGGATCGCTTTTGGTAATTGCTGGGCCAGGAACAGGGAAAACCGAGCTTCTGAGTATGCGCACTGCCCAAATCCTGAAACAGACCGACACTTTGCCGAACAGTATTTTATGTCTAACGTTTACCGAAAGCGGCGCCACAAATATGCGCCAACGACTTCGCCAGATTATCGGTGAGGACGCGTATAAAATTGCGATTCACACATTTCACAGCTTCGGCACAGAAATCATCAATCAACATCGCGAGTATTTTTTCCGTGGCGCCGACGCTCAGCCAGTTGACGAATTGACGCAATATCAAATTATCTCTGGAATACTCGAAGAACTTGATTGGCGAAATCCATTAAGCGCGAAAAACAACGGGGAATTTGTTTATATTAAAGACCTCATTCGCATTATTTCCGAGTTCAAGCAAAGTGGTTTAACGCCGTCGGAATTACGGGCAATTATTGATGACAATCAAAGCACAATCGCCGAAATTGCGCCAGACATTCAGCAAGTATTTTCCGCCAAAATATCGAAAAAGACAATTGAAATGTTTGCGCCGATAGCTGAGAAAATTGCCAATTTAGCCGCCAAAAATCCTGACGAGAAAAACTCAAAATTGCCAGCCTCAATCACACCATACGCCAACGTTTTAGTGTTAAGTATTGCGCACGCCGCCCAGGAAGCAATTGACGAAAACTCAACCAAGCCACTGACTGCTTGGAAAAATAAATGGTGCGAAAAAAATGCCAAGGGCAAATTTGTCCTGAAAGATTTTACCGCCGCAGAAAAATTATCCGCCGCAATCGACATTTACGAAAAGTACGTAAATATTCTGTCCGAGCGCTCGTTATTTGATTACGACGACATGATTTTATCCGTTATTCAAGCCTGCGAATCTCACCCAGAACTGCGCGCAAACCTCCAAGAGCAATTCCAATTCATCATGGTCGACGAGTTCCAGGACACAAACTTGGCGCAATTACGATTATTGTTCAATTTGACCAGCGAGAACGACGACAATCCAAACATCATGGCAGTTGGAGATGACGACCAAGCAATCTTCAGCTTCCAAGGCGCAGACGTGGGCAACATCCAGCGCTTCCGCCAACATTATCACGACCCAAAAATCATCGTTTTGACCGACAATTATCGTTCCGCCGAGAACATTTTATCGTCAGCGCGGGACGTCATCATTCAAGGCGCGGATCGATTGGAAAACACAATTGACGGGCTATCAAAACAATTGACCGCACACGCAAATAGCGAAGGTTCAAAAGTCGAAATCCAAGAATTCTCATCTGTTAGCGAAGAGCGAGCGGGAATTGCCAAACAAATTGCCGAGCTAATAAAAAACGGCGAAAAGCCAGAAAACATTACGATTATTGCGCGCCACCATAAGGAACTCATTGAAATTCTTCCGCATCTTTATAAGGAAAATCTTTTTGTCAATTACGAACGTCACGACGACATTTTGGAGCAAGATATAATTCAGATTCTGGACAAATTGGCGCGAACTGTCGTGGCGATTAGCCAGAATAATTTGGACGTTGCCAATAGTCTACTACCGGAAATTACGGCTCATCCAGCGTTTGGATTTTCTGCGCTGGACATCTGGAAGTTGAGTCTTCAAGCTTATAAAAATCGGCAATTGTGGCTGGAAAGTATGCTGGCGAATAGCGTATTTAAGGAATTTGCGGAGTGGCTTTTGGAGCGCGCTAAGGACGTGCCGAATTTGCCACTGGAAGAGCAATTGGACAATTTATTAGGCTTAACTAACGATGAAAGCGGCGATCTTCAAGTCAATTCTCTCGCCAATTTCTATTTCTCGCCGGAAAAGCTAGATAAAAACCCAGAAGCATATCTGACAATTTTGGAAAGTTTGCGCACTTTGCGCCAAAAACTTCGCGATCGAATCACCGATAAAAACCCAACTCTGGAAGATTTTTTGGAGTTTATTGATCTGCATATTTCAACAAAAACTCGCTTAACACAAATTCGCACGCACGCAAGTTCACTCAGCGGCGCCATAAATTTGATGACCGCCCATAAATCCAAAGGCCTGGAATTTCCGCACGTTTTCGTGATTGGAGCAATTGACAGCGCTTGGGGTGAAAAAGTCCGCACACGCAGCCGAGCTATCCGATATCCCGCAAACCTCCAACTTCAGCCAGCGGGCGCCACTTACGACGAACGACTTCGATTATTCTTTGTGGCGATGACTCGCGCCAAAACCACATTGACCATGACTTATTCCCAAACCAACGATTCTGGCAGCGACACGATAATCGCCAGTTTCTTAACAAATTGCGCGCCAACCATCATTCCAACCAGCGACGATCCAGTTGAACAAATTGAACTCGCTGAAACCGATTGGACGACGCGACTAACTTCACCAATCGTTCCAGAATTAAAGGACTTATTGGCGCCAGCATTCGAAACGTACAAGCTTTCTGCGACGCATTTGAATAATTTCCTCGACGTTTCACGCGGCGGGCCACAGAATTTCTTATTGAACAATTTGCTACATTTTCCATCCGCCAAAAATTCCGCCGCAGCTTACGGAACCGCGATTCACAGCAGCCTTCAGCAAGCACATTGCTCATTCAGCGCCGATCATCAATTGCCAAGCACCGAACAAATCCTCCAATTTTTCCAAAAATCCCTCGAGAGCCAACATTTGCCAGCGGACGATTTTCAATTGTATTTAGACAAAGGGAAGTCGGCTTTGACTGCGTTCTTAAATGCCAAATCTTCAGATTTTCACGACACGGACTTGGCGGAACTGGACTTTTCAAACCAAGGCGTAATTATAGATAACGCCAGATTAACGGGTAAACTTGACGTCGTCGACATCGACAAGCAAAATAAAACCATCTTCGTAACGGATTATAAAACTGGCAAGCCGGCGCATTCTTGGAAAGGTTCGACCGATTACGAAAAAATCAAACTTCATAAATATCGTCAGCAATTAATGTTCTATCAGCTGCTGGTCGAGCATTCGCGCGATTATAGCAATTTCACTTTCACCGGCGGGCGACTACAATTTGTCGAACCAGACATGAAGACCGGCGATATTCTTAGTTTGGAAGACACATTCTCCAGAGAAGAGCTGGCTGAATTTACGCAACTGATTGAGATTATTTGGCAGAAAATCACCACGTTAGATCTGCCGGATATTTCTGACTATTCGGCGGATTATAAGGGAATGTTGCAATTCGAAAAAGACCTGCTGGCGGGCGAAATATAAAAATATTCTGGTATATTGTTGCGTTTTTTTATAATTAGTGTTATTATAATAAACGCTTTATTGGTAGAGCTGACTTTTCGAGTTATGCTCTCTAGGAGCATAATTAGGAGGTCAACTCTTTTCTTTTAGAAAAGAGTTGAAAATCTCATGTCATGTAGACCGTGTAGCAACATGGGCTACTCAGGTACGAAAACGTGTCCATCTTGCCGGGGAACTGGCAAGAAGTCACTCGGCTACCGCTGCGACAACTGCGGTGGTAGCGGTCAGGTGTGCCTCCAGTGTGGAGGTAAGAACGCCTGACTATTTTTCCGTGGCATGGCGGTAGAGGTTTGCGCGACCCCGAAACCACTGATCTCCGCGGTCAGTAAAGGACGTCCGTCCGTCCCTGGGTCAGATTCCCCAGCCAGAAAAGAATCACAGGACGCATAGCTCTTAAATAGTAGAGCACCCGCCGCGTTGACAACGATGTCGGCGTAGTGGGAGGTTGCGGGTTCGAGTCCCGCTGTGTCCGCTGGGAAGTAAAACAAAGGCGTTTTGCTTCCCTCCCAATTTTGGGCTCGCGAGATTCATTTGTAGAGTTTTCCTCTCAACACAGAGGACAATTCCAAACAGAACCGCTTGAGCCCGCCCACACCCTATCTCGATGACGAGATAGGGTTTTCTCCTTTTTGTGATAAAATAACAGAGATGACATCGTTTTGGAATGATTTACCACAGCCATTTTTCATATTGGCGCCAATGGAAGCCGTCACTGACGTCGTGTTTCGTCATGTCGTGAAACAGGCTGGCGCGCCAGATATATTTTTCACCGAGTTCGCAAATGCTACCGGCTGGGTGCATGCTGGCGACAAAGCTATAGCTGGGCGACTAATTAAAACCGACGATGAGCAGCCGCTCATTGCGCAAATCTGGGGTGGCGAGCCAGGGGACATGGAAGCTTTCGCGAAGCACTGCACGGAACTTGGTTTTAACGGAATTGATATCAATATGGGCTGTCCCGCCAAATCTGCCATTAAAAGCGGTGGTGCGGCTCTGATTCGCCGACCTGACATAGCGATAGCTGCAATTGACGCCGCCAAAAAATCTGGATTGCCTGTTAGCGTAAAAACTCGGCTGGGATATACTTATGTCGATGAGTGGCGAGAGTGGCTGACGACAATTCTTAGACAAGACATCGTGAACTTGACAATTCATCTGCGCACCAAAAAAGAGATGAGCAAAGTTGCGGCGCATTATGAATTGATTGATGATATTATTAAGCTGCGCGATGAAATTGCCCCGCAAACGCTCCTGACTATCAACGGCGACATTCGCGACCGAGAGCATGGGCTGGAAATTGCCAGAAAACATCCTGGCGTGAATGGCATTATGATTGGGCGAGGCGTTTTCAGCGATCCGTTTTGCTTCCGTAAATCGAAAACTGACGCAGATAATCATAAGGAAGAATTGTTGGCGCTTCTTAATTATCACTTGGATTTATTTGATTCTTACCAGTCGATTTTAGGGCGACCTTTTGAAACTCTAAAACGTTTTTTCAAGATTTATATTCGCGATTTTGACGGCGCAAAGGAACTTCGGGAGAAGTTGATGCACACCACGACGACCGACGAGGTGCGATCAATACTTGCACGCAACGATCATCCACATTATACTTATTGACATGACAACAAAAAAACAAAAACTACAAAAACAACAGGCCATAGACACATGGATCGTCATAGCATTATGGGTAAGTGCTATCTGGTTCTCGCTCGCACGCGGATTCATTACTGGCATCGGCGGTTGGGTACTAGCACTACTTGGCCCGTGGGCGCTTATCGTTAGCTGTATCTGTCTTGCAATCATCTCCCGACAAATGAAAAAACGCCATGCATCAAAAGACCATCTCACCACAATAGTACGTGTTTCCTTTATCGTCATGTCAATCTCATTATTTATCTGCGGCCTTGCAATGCCTGATTTTAGCGACATGGAGACCTTTTCAACATTATCCGTGTATACAAATAACGCTATTTCATTTGAAACATCAAAAACTATCGCCATTATCTCAGGGTTTGTAGTGGTTCTGTCTCTATTCGTGGCTGTTACTTTTGGTATCGCTGAAGACAGAGAATAGACGACGGAAGACGTCGCTATTTAGATTAGTATTAATTAGAGTCTTAGTACTATACGCAAATTGATTGAAAAAGTATAGTTATTATGATATAATATAGGTATGTCTGAATATCTAGAAAGTAAACTATCTTATATTCACCCTTCAAATGTTACAACATCTAACCTGAAAAATAGTCCGGAAGGTATAATACTCTTATCGGATGTTTCAAAACCAGATCAAACTCCCCTCGATGTCCGAGTGGATAAGGTACCAAAATATGCAGAAGGCAGGGAAGATAGTGTTTATCAAGTCCAGTTCGGAGACATGACAATATCGGGGCAAACAGATAGTTCTCCAAAAATAATTCAACCAGTAGCAATAAAGGCAGCCGACTCATTAAGTCGCGCTATTCGCGAATATAATACAATAAAGTATCTTAATAGCAGAGAAGAAGGAAGACCATTAACGTTTCGGGTTCTAGGATTTACTAGATGGGGGGGGTAATTATAGTGTTATTACCGAATTTGAATCAGGAGTTGTTACTTACGATAATACTATCTTAAATGAGGCGCACAAACCTACTGAGTCAGAAATATCAGAAGCTCTGACCACAGCAGCCTTGACTTTAGCAACCTTAAACGACTTGGGCTTAGCGCATGGAGACTTTCAAGTAAAAAACACCGCGAGAGATATCAATAATAGAGTTCGCATTGTTGATCTAACGGAAATGCGAAGATTTAATAGCCCAGACGACACATTCGAGGACATTGCGTTATATATAGAATCGCTCTCTGGGTTTGGTACTAGGTTTTCTCACGTAAGCCCTCAGCAATTTGACGAGTACTTCTTAAAAACATACGAGAAGAACATACCCGACATCTTCTCAGCTAGTAAACGCCTAGAAGTGAAGATGGCAGTTCACGCCCTACGCGACATGCTAGATGTCACACTTATTACGCCCCGATAGGCCCTAGCGTCGTCGCTTACGTCTATGAAGATCAGCCACCTTCAATCGCACCATATGACGGTCGATAAGCTGCTTGGCTTTCTCGCGCTCAACTTGATCGCCAGCCTCATCACGCGCCTTGATAGCACGCTCCAGAGCCTTCTGAGTTTCCGCCTCGATGATGTCATCGCCGTGATCAGCTTCATCAACCAGAATCTGCACCGACGAATAGTCAATTTTTACCACGCCACCAGAGATTGCGAAATATTCCAACTGATTATCAGAATCTTCTTTATGTCGACGCACGGTAATTACGCCGTCCCGCGCAATCGTCACTAGCGGCTCATGGCTTGGGAAAACGGAAATTTCGCCGTCAGTAGTCGGAATTGACACCGAATAAACTTCTTCGTCAACCTTCGTACCGACAAGTGTGACTAATGACAATTTCATGACTATTTAGCTTTCTTCTCAGAATGTTTTTTAGCCTCGGCAGCTTCAGCTTCAGCGTCGCGAGCGACTTGGTCAGCCAGCGTACCCTGAACCATGTAGAACCAGTTTTCAGGCTTATCATCGTATTTACCAGCCAAAATGTCGGAAGCGTCGCGAATGGTGTCTTCCAATTTAACGTAAACACCTGGATTTCCAGTAAACTTCTCAGCCACGTGGAACGGCTGTGCCAAGAACCTCTGAATACGACGAGCGCGAGCAACAATCTGCTTCTGATCGTCCGACAATTCTTCCATACCCAAAATAGCGATGATGTCCTGAAGCTCTTTATATTGCTGCAAAATTCGCTGAACCTCACGCGCTACGCGGTAATGCTCTTCGCCGACAATTTCTGGATCAAGCGAGTTTGAGCTCGAGTCCAAAACGTCAACCGCTGGATAAATACCAATTTCCGTCAAAGCACGGTTCATCACAATTGTAGCATCCAGGTGAGCAAAGGTCGTCGCAGGAGCTGGGTCAGTCAAGTCGTCAGCTGGCACATAGACAGCCTGAACAGAGGTAATCGAACCCTTCTTTGTTGAGGTAATTCGCTCTTGTAAGGCGCCCATTTCCTGCTGGAGGTTTGGCTGATAACCAACCGCACTCGGCAAACGACCAAGCAAAGCCGACACCTCGGCACCAGCCTGAGTATAACGATAAATATTGTCGATAAATAGCAAGACGTCTTTACCTTCGTCACGGAAAGCTTCAGCCATCGCCAGACCCGACAACGCCACGCGCAAACGTGCTCCAGGTGGCTCGTTCATCTGCCCGAAGACTAGCGAAGTCTTGTCCAAAACGCCAGCTTCTTCCATTTCATAGTAAAGGTCGTTACCTTCACGAGTTCGCTCACCAACACCGGCGAAAACAGAGTTTCCAGAGTGGAACTTAGCAATATTGTTAATCAACTCGGTGATAAGAACTGTTTTACCAACACCAGCACCAGCAAACAAGCCAGCTTTTCCACCCTTAGCAAGCGGGGCAATCAAGTCAACAACCTTAATACCAGTTTCCAAGATTTCAGTCTTATTTGACTGCTCAGAAAGCGCTGGAGCAGGGCGGTGAATTGGTGCAGTTTTTCCCTTTGGTTGAGGTTTTTCGTCAATTGCTTCACCAACAACATTAAACATTCGTCCTTGAGTTTCCGCGCCCACGGGTACAGAAATTGGTGCGCCAGTCGCAACAACTTCCGCACCGCGACTCAATCCATCCGTCGAAGACAGGGCAATTGCTCGAACAGTATGCTCGTCCAAGTGCTGAGCAACCTCCAGCACCAAATTCTCATTGCCGTTTTTAACGTGCAACGCGTCGTAAATCGCTGGAAGTTCAACTTCTCGCGGAAATTCCACGTCAACGACCACGCCAACAATCTGAATAATTTTACCTAAATCTTTTGCCATCTTTTTCTCCTTTATCATTGTTCCATCGCCTCCACGCCACCAGAAATTTCAGCAAGCTCCTGAGTAATAGCTCCTTGACGAGCCTTGTTCATAGCTAGCGTCAAATCGTCAACCAAATCGCTGGCATTATCTGTAGCATTCTTCATCGCCATCATGCGCATAGAATGCTCACTGGCGCGAGCATCAAGCAGCGCCTGCAACAGTCGCGCACCAACCAAGCGATACGCCACCGCATCCAAAACCTCTGGAATGCTCGGCTCATATTTGGCGTCAGAAATCGTGTTAGAAACTTCACTCGGATCAACCAAGATTTTCGTTCCTGCCGGCAATAATCTGTCCAATTCTGCAGTCTGAATCATGCTATTGACGAAACGCGTATAAACAAGCGTAACTGCATCAACTTCGCCGTTCTCAAACATATTTATCGCCGTGTTCAAAATCGTGTGAAACGTCAATCCAGACGGCTGATCTGGCAAATCTTCATACGTACCGATGATTTTCGTATCTTTAAGACGCGTTGCGAATTGCGAAGCTCGACGACCAATAGTTAAGGTCAAGTTCTCAATTCCGCGCTCGTCATCACGCTTTAATAGCTCCAAATACTTCTTCAAAACGTTGGTGTTATATGCGCCAGCCAAACCCTTGTCGCTGGCCACCACGATAATCAATCGCTTATTTATCTTTCGCCTAACGAACAGCGGGTGATTGTCGGTTGCGCCTTGGCTCGCCAAATAAGACAGCAATTCTTCCGCCGCCATAGTGTACGGCGCAGAAGCTTTGTCCGCCTCTTGAGCGCGACGCATTTTACTAGCCGCCACCAATTGCATAGCCTTGGTGATCTGCTTAGTCGAGTCCACCGAACGAATGCGATTTTTCAGCGCGCGAGTGCTCGGCATGAATTACTCCTCAAATCCTTTCGCTATTTCTTTCGTAGCTTCGTCAATCAATTTCAATTGCTCATCCGAAGGTTTGTCGCCCTTGTTTAGCTCACGCATAGCATCTTTAGAATTTTTCCATAGATAAGTCAATAGGGCAGACTGCGCGTCTTTAATCTTAGAAACTGGAACATCGTCAAACATACCGCCAGTTACCGCGTGAATGCTGACAAATTGCTCCCAAACGCTCATTGGTTGATATTGTGGCTGCTTCAGAAGTTCAGTGAGTCGCTGACCGCGGTCAATTTGAGCTTTTGTCGCGTCGTCAAGATCTGAGCCGAATTGAGCAAATGATGCCAATTCGCGGAACTGAGAAAGACCAAGCTTCAAGTTTCCGCCAACAGATTTAACGGCTTTCGTCTGAGCTGCGCCACCAACGCGAGAAACCGATAGACCGGCTGAGATGGCTGGGCGAATGCCTTGATAGAACAAGTCGGTTTCCAGGAAAATCTGACCGTCGGTAATAGAAATCACGTTGGTCGGAATGTAAGCAGAAATGTCGCCAGCCTGCGTTTCGATGATTGGTAGAGCCGTCAAGCTTCCCGCGCCAAGTTCATCTGACAATTTAGCCGAGCGCTCCAATAATCGTGAGTGCAAATAGAAGACGTCGCCTGGGTAGGCTTCGCGTCCTGGTGGACGACGCAACAATAGCGACATCTGTCGATAAGCCACCGCGTGCTTGGTCAAATCGTCATAAATCATCAATGCGTGACCGCCGTTATCGCGGAAATATTCACCCATAGCCGTACCAGCGTAAGGCGCCAAGTAAAGCAGGGAGGCCGCGTCGGACGGGCTGGTTGCGACGATAATCGTCTGATCCATCACGCCTTCTTCTTTCAATCGGTCTACCAATCGAGCGATCTTCGATAATTTCTGACCAATCGCCACATAAACGTTTACCACGCCAGTTTTTTGACGAGCCTGGTTAATCATCGTATCGATAGCAATTGCTGTCTTACCAGTTTGACGGTCGCCAATGATAAGCTCACGCTGACCACGACCGATCGGGAACATCGCGTCAATCGACATAATGCCAGTCATCAGAGGTTCGTGAACTGATTTACGACCCATCACACCAATGGCAGGACGCTCAATCAAACCACGTTTCTTCGTCTTAATCGCTGGACCGTCGTCAAGAGGCCGACCTAGCGGGTCAACCACTCGCCCCAACAGCTCTTCGCCGACAGGAACGTCTAGTACCGAACCCTTACGGCGAACGCTGGCGCCGGCCTTGACCTTATCTTCACCGCCAAGAATCACCGCACCAATTTCATCTTCCATCAAGTTCAAAGCAAATGCTTCAACCGTGCCGCCGTCAGTTTCAATTTCCAGCACTTCGCTATAACCAGCGCTACTTAAGCCATGCACCCAAGCCACGCCGTCACCGACGCGAATAACCACGCCAGCATCTTCCAAACCTTCTGTCGCCTCCAGCTGCGCGATTTTTTCCCGCAGGCTTTTGGCTAATTCTGTCACATCAATCTTGCTCATTTTTCCTCCTAGATTTTCTTCGCCCGCAAGTCGTTTAACTTCTTCGAAACCGTTGCGTCCAGTGTTGCGGTCGGCGTTTGTAGCTTAAATCCACCAATCAACGTCGGGTCAATTGATTCTCTTAGCGACACTTTTGGCTTGCTATTTTTACCGCTCGCCGCAGACGCCAGAAATTGCTCTATTTTACGCCTTGTATTGTCATCAAGCGCTCTCGCGCTCTCGACCGACGCTACAATTTCACCACGCTCAGCCAATTCAGCCTCAATATCTCGCACCAACAAATCAACTTCACGTTCGTGCTTTTCGTAAATCAAAAGACCAGCAATTTCTTCCAACACCGCGTCATTGCCAGCTAAAATTTGTTCAGCTGCGTACTTTGCCAACTTTCTCCTGGACACTAATCTCATCTATTCAGCCTCCTCAAGCGCTTCCGAAATCAGCTTTGTATCTTTCTTCGCGTCAATTTTCTCGCCCAAAACCTTGCCAGTCGCTTCAGCCACCAACTCTAATGTCGAATTGTGTAAGTCTTTCTTAGCGTTTTCAATTTCTTGAGCAATCGTATTATGCGCTTCTTTAATCAAAGCTTCAGATTTGGCGGTCGCTTTTTTAGCCGCTTCTTCAACGACTTCGGTCGCTTCTTCTCGAGCAGACGCCACGATGTCGCTAGCTTGCGCTCGTGCTTTTCGCATCATTTCGGCGGTCATTTCTTCAGCTCGGTCGGCATTTTCCTTGGCAGATTTTGCCGCCGCGTCAGCCGCTTTCAAGTCTTTTTCTCGCTTGACGAGCATTTCCATCATTGGCGGATAGACAAACTTGCGAAGAACAAATAGCAAGATTAAAAATGCTACCGTCTGAAACGCCAACAGCGCCCAATCAATACCTAGCGAATCAAACAAACCAGCTTTTTCCGATGCGCCAGAATTGGCAAATTGTGTTAATATTTTCTCCACAATTTACTCCCGAAAACTACATAACTTTGCCGACGATTGCTGCGACGAAACCGATAATAGCAATAGCGTCGATGAATGAAATACCCAAGATCATCATTGTGCGTAGGTCGTTGATTTTTTCTGGGTTACGACCAGCGGCGTTCATAGCTGCTGCACCAACAATTGCGGCACCGATTGCTGCAAATGCTGCTGGGATTGCGTAGGTAAGTGTGAATGCTAATGCTTCCATGGTTAATATTCTCCTTTTAATTAATTATTACCTAATTTAATCACTCTCTGATGTCGCTAATTTATTAGTTTCAACAGAGGAGTGAACTTCATCAATTGGCTCGTGTGAATCGTGGTGAGCCAGCCCCAGGGAAATAAACACAGTTGATAACATAAAGAAAATATACGCCTGAATACCGCCGATAAACAACTCAAAGAAATAGAACGGCTGTAGAGCCACAGGTGACAAAAACTTCGTCATGTAAGCGATAATCGCCAAGAGAATTTCGCCAGCCAAAACATTACCAAATAGACGGAAACTAAGTCCCAGCATTCGCGAAAACTCAGCCACCAATTCCAAAATTCCGACAAATGACATAATTGGATCACGCAGCGGGTTAATGAAATATCGCCCCAAATTACCCTTAAAGCCCAAATACTTAAACGCGTAAATCTGCGCCGCAACAATCGTAACAATCGCCAAGCCGAAAGTCATATTAAGATCCGCCACGCCACCGCGGAATAGAGGAGTGTGATGTTCACCGATAGTAATTGGACCAACGATCGGCAAAAGTCCCAGCCAATACTGCGCAACGATAAAGAAAAACAGCGTAATACAAAGCGGAGCAACTTTACGCGCCCATTTTTGATCTGGAATGACTTGGCAAACCGTATTATAAAGTCCGTCGAACGTCCACTGAATTAGCCTTGTGGTAAAATTATGTTTCTTTTTACCTAAAACTGCCGCACGAGTACGGAACATTGCCCACACCAGCACGATCAATCCCAAGAATCCCATCAAGTGCGAATTCGTAATAGATACGCCAGCGACATTGAAAACTTCGTCAACCTTTACTGAAATATGCGGACCAGCGTTTGCCATATAATCGATCATTTCTTCAACTCCTGCTGTTTAATTTTAGCAATTTGCAAAGCTACGAGAATCACTGAGATAATCGCGCCAGAAATAATCCCAGCAAGCAACCATCTCATCTTCATTCCGCTGACATTATCCAGCCATAACCCCAACAAAGTCAAACCGATTGTCGGTAAAAATATTCGCCACATTGTATCAATCATCGTCCTTGCCAAAATCATCATCGCACCAGAATCGCCTGTATCATTAGCCGAAATGTCAGTTTCTTTTACCATTACTTTCCACTATATCAATCTGTTATACTATTTTGCAAGATGCCACGACGAAATTATTCAAAAAATAGTCAAAAAACCCAAAAAACATCATTGATGTCAATTTCAGGGTTGGCTAATTGCCAGAAAAAACGTCGCTTCTCAACAGAGATAAAAGCCCGCCAAGCAGCAGAAATCCAAGAATTAGCAAACCCGAATTTGTCGATTGATATATACCACTGCGAATGGTGTAAAAATTGGCATTTGACGTCGAAGAATTCTAAATAGACGTAACCGTTATGTTATAATTGGAAGTGTTATTAAATAGGGGAATATATGAGCGAAGATACAACGAACAACCATCAAGACACAAAAGTTGTCGTGTACAACACTAGCTGGTGTGCGTTTTGCCACACGGAAATGGAATGGCTGAAGAAGCTGGGAATTGATTTTGTTTCCAAAGATATCGAGGCTGATCCTGGCGCAAAAGAGGAATTGCTAAATAAAAATGGTGGCAATTTCCAAGGCGTGCCAGTAACGGATATTAACGGGGAATTAGTGCTTGGTTTTGATCGACCGAAACTACAAGATTTGCTACGAAAAAACGGCTTATTGTCCGACTAATTTTCTTAAAACGATTCAAGATTTTCCGTCAAATTCTGGCGGAAAATTTTTATTCTGCGCCAATTTGCACAACTTTTCCACCAAGTTTTTCGCGGAAATAATTATCGTGGCTGACGTAAAGAATCGCGCCGGAATATTTGGCCAACGCTGTTTCCAACTCTTCAATACTCGGCAAATCCAAGTGGTTCGTCGGCTCGTCCAGAACTAGCAGTTGCGGGTCGTTCGCCAGCATAGCAATAATCTGAAAACGCGCCTTTTGACCGCCAGACAAGCGAGCCAGCGGCGTCATCCGATCAGCGTCTGTGAACAAATAGTCAGCCAAAAGTTGCCGAATTCTCGTATCAGAAATCGACAAATCGCGACTCATATACAATTTTTCAATCGCTTTTTCAAGCGGATCGGCCAGATACTTTTCGTCAATTTCTTGCTCATATACACCAATCCGAACCTGCGGATCAAGAAAAATATTGCCAGAATAAAGAACAGGACCGCCGTCAAAGCTCTTGTCCGACGCCAAAATCATCCGAATCAACGTAGTCTTACCAGCGCCATTGCGACCTCTAATTTCAATCGCTTCACCTTCGCGCAAATCAATATTCACGTCCTCAAACAATATCCGCTCACCAATCCCAACCGCCACATTTTCCGCGCGAACCAACACGTGCTGACTGCGACTGGACGCATCCTTCATGCTCAGGCGAATATTACGCGACTTGAATTTTCCGTAACGCTCCGCCGATTTATAATCCAATTGACTAGCAGATTCTTTGTCAATCCAAAACGTTGGCTTTTCCATTTCTGACAATTCCGCCAGCTCCGCCCGTGCCTCATTTTCCAAGCGCTTAAATTTCTGAATCGTGCCAGGATTTCGCGACTTTTCCTTAAGCCTTTGATAATCCAAAACTTTTTGTTTCAGGTTAACGATTCGCTTCTCAATCTGCTCAAAATTGTTCATTCCAGCCGTCGTCGCTTGCGCGTTCTGCTTCAAATACGCATCATAATTTCCGCGGTAACTAACCGCTTGACCGTCCTTAATCTCAACTATTCGATCAACTTGCCCAAGAACATCGCGATCATGCGTAATTATCAACATCGCTTGATGTGGCTGGGAATTCATCCAGTCAATAAACTGTTGTTTCGCCACATAATCCATGTGGTTGGTCGGCTCGTCAATCAGCGCCAAATGCGCCTCCGAGTGCATAATTTTAACAATTTCCACTAATCTTTTTTGACCGCCAGACAGGGAAGAAATCCGCCGATTGCCATAACCGTCTAATTGAAAATTGCTCAGCTCTCGCTCAATTTTTTCTTCAACTTGATAAAATCCTTTTTGGTCAAATCGTTCCAAAGCTTGCGTATATTCTTCAATCTTTCGCATATTGTCGCCCATAGTCAGCGGATATTCATCGATGATTTTCTTCAGCTTGGAATATTCTGGAAGTCCACCAAGAATATACGACATAACCGTTTGCTCACCCAAACCGTGATGCTCTTGAGCGGTAGTCGCAACCGTAATGCCGCGCCGAAAAATAACCTCGCCAGTATAATCAGTGTCTTTTCCGCTCAATATTCCAAACAGCGTCGACTTGCCAACACCGTTACGACCAACCACACCAACTTTCTCGCCGTCGTCCACACTGAACTTGACGTCTTTCATTAACGTCTTATCGCCAAAACTTTTTTCAGTAATGTGAATGTCGGCTATCATGCTTGAGATATTGTAACATAAGTCATATTTCAGCCGCACCAAACTAGTCTAAATATACTGTCGCGTTAAGTTTTGCTATAATATAATTCATGTCAAAGCTAAAAGCCAAAAAACCAACTACGCAAAATATCATCAATCGTCGCGCACGGTTTGATTATGAACTTGGCGAAGAAATTGTAGCTGGCTTGGTTTTAACTGGAATGGAAGTACGAGCCGCCAGAGAAGGACACGTCCAACTTAAAGGCTCATTTGTTAGCTTGAGAAACGGCGAATTGTGGCTAAATAACGCCAGCTTTTCACTGCGATTAAACGTTCGCGGAGAAGCAAATAGCCGCTCAGTCGATACTTCTGCGCGGAAATTATTGGTAAGTAAAAAACAATTGTCCAATTTTACAGAAGCCAAAAAACAGGGAATGACAATTGTCCCGACTAAATTGTTGACCAACGGAAAATTCATTAAAGTTGTAATTGCACTCGGAAAAGGTAAGAAAAATTACGACAAGCGCCAAACCATCAAACGCCGCGACCAAGACAGAGAAACTAGGCGACTTATCTCTAATAGATAATCGCATTGACTACGAACCAGGCTCAGAATTTATTGATTTTCGCGTGCCTTAATCAGATTTTCATAAAGCTTTTCAAGCTTCTTCACTTGACTGCGCTCCGTGAATTTATTAGCCAGCTTTTTACTTTCAGCACTAAATTCTGCTTGTTTTTTCGGACTTTTTAGAATCGCAATTACTTTTTCCGCGACACTTTCTGGATTATTTTCTGCAAAATAACCATTAACTCCGTCTTTCACAACCTCTGAAACTTCCTTGTCAATAATAACAATTGGCTTTCCGGCGTGAGCAGCTTCGTGAAGAACCCAGCCCTGCGTATCTTTAAGCGAAGGAAAAGTAAATACATTCATCACTTTATACGCCACGCCCAAATCTTCTCGCGGCATAGCGCCAGTAAATATAATCCTATCCGCAAAATCCGTCTCAGCTGCCATTTTTTCCAAAGTCTTTCGATATTCAAAATCACCGACAAACAATAGCTTTGATTTCGGACGAGCTTCAGCAATAAACTCGCTAAACGCCTGAATCAAAATTGGCAAATTCTTTTCCTCACCCAAACGCCCCACAAAGCCAAACACTTCATCTTTTTCGTCAAGACCCCATTGCTCGCGAAATTCTGCGACTCGTTTTGCGCTCGCCCGCGGAAGAGCATTCACGCCGTTTGGCATTAAAGTAACATCGTACGCATAATCTTCAGTCTGCCAAGATTCCAATTGATCGCGGCTTTTACGCGACAGAGCAATCACCGCATCCGCCTTGCTGTATAAAATAGTAATAACACGCTCAATAATATCTTTATTCCATTTCGTTACGCCACTACGCGGACGATAAAGCTTAGCAACTTCCAGCAAATCTTGTCCGTTCAATTTCACCGACAATGGAAAAACTACTCCCGCCAACGCCAAAACTCCCGGCAAAACTGCAGGATAATGATCGACGAACTCATATAGATCCGTACAATGCTGGATAATCAAAGGAATATTATTTTTCTTCGCCGCCTTCACTCCCAATAGCCCAATTTGCGATGGTGTAAAAATATGTACCACATCCAAATTCATATTGGCAATTTGACGCTGCACCACAGGAGGGAAGAACACCGACGTGTCGTAATCGTCAAAGAATGCGCCCGTAATTGAGCGGAAACGAATTATTCGACTATTCTCATCTTCGTGGAGAAGTTCGGCTTGCTTGGACGGACTAATAGACTTTGCTGGACAAAAAACATAAACTTCATGCCCCAAAGCTTCCAACTCGCGCTTTAATGATTCAACAACGTAAACGATACCGTTAATGGACGGCCTGTAACTGTCCGTAAAAAGTCCTATCCTCATAATGTCCCCATTATACCATTTATATAAGCGATCGATAAAATTCGACCAATCGCTCGGCGCCAGCACTGCTATCAAAACGCTCGGCAATTTTCTCAGCACCAAGTTGCGCTTTCTTATAAGCTTTCTTATCTTTGCGCAATTTACTGATCAACTCCAAGAACTCATCGTCCGTTTTCGCCATAACAGCATCGCCCTTAAATGTGTCGTTATATTGCGGAATGTCGCGTAGAATGATCGGCAAGCCAGCGCCAGCCGCCTCCAAGACGCACATAGGATGATTTTCCTGCATAGCTGGCAAAACAAAAACGTCGGCAGCGACATAATAGTCACGAACATTTTCCAGAGGTATCACACCAGTTACAGTGAGATTATTCGGCGCATTTTTTATCATATTTTGCATGGCGTTATAATCCGCGCCCAAATTCTTAAACGGAATTCCTCCCACCCAGAAAAACTTTACATCTGGCATTTCTTTGGCAGCTTTTATTAAAATATCCAAACGTTTTCGCGGCTGGACTTGACCATTTCCCATAACCACAAAATCATCATCCTTCAAACCAAGCTTCTTCCGAGCCGACTTTTTCTCCGCAGCAGAATGCTTATATCTCGACATATTTATCGTATTGTAGAGAACTTTGGTCTTTGGCACGTGCATATCATTTATCAATTCATCAGCAACCATACCAGAGCAAGCTAAAACCAAATCAGCCTTTTTGTAAAAGAATTTTAGCCACGCTCGACCCAAAGGCTTCCAATATTTCGCACCTTTAATTGAACCGATAAAACTATCCGGCACAATGTGAGCAGAAACAACTTTTTTGCCACCTTTTTTCATCAAATGCCGAAACGAATACAAACCCATAGTCTGAATGTGAATAATGTCAGCAGGACGATCAGAATTCACTTCAATATCAATATCTTTTCTTTTACGAAGCGCGTCCGTAATCTCTTTATAGGCCGTATGTACGCCATGACCTTGAACGGTAAACTCGCTTTCAGAAATCATATTAACAATTAGTTTTTTATCGTCTTTCTTACTCATACCTACAGTATAGCAAATAATTATTCCGCCAATATCAATTCGGCAACCAGCTCTGGACTATCCAACACCGATAAATGTCCCGTATCAAGCTCCACAAATTTATCAATTTTTACGCCATCGGCGGCGTTCACAGGAAGCGAAATCTTGTCCCGTCGCCCAACTATCAATCCTGTAAATTCACGCTCAGAAATAATAATTTTTCCACCCCGAGAAATATCCCGCGCAATTTTCGATTGCTCCAAATATTGCCGCCGCGTTACTCGCGTATTTTTCGTCAGCCACCGTATCAAATCCACAGTGTTTTTCCGTCTATTATTCACCAAACACAGCCCACGGAACACCGAAAAATAATAGTTCAAATAGACATATTGGCTCATCCGACGAGTGCGGTAAAAGAACGACGAGGAGATTCTCGATATAACCGAAGTTTTAATCGGAGGGCTGATGTACCAAATTTTCTGGCATTGCATTTTATTTGCCGCCAAACATCCAAGCGAATGAGCAACAACCTCGTCAATTGACACGCCTTTACCGTCAAAAGCCGACATCAAATTCATCGCCCAATTCTCAACGTCGCTCATTTTCATATTTTTTATCAATTGACTTCTGCCGTGAGAAGGCAAGTCAACAAACACCAAATTCGCGTTATTTTTCAGGTAATAAGCTAACGGAATCATTCCGTGAAAATCGCCACCAATGCCGTGAATTAGCAAAATAGTTTTATTTGAGCCGCCTTGATAAAAATAGCAAGCAGTTTTCACGCCTCCGACGTCCATAAATCCGCTTGATATTTCGCCCAAAAACTTATCGTACATTGGTAGCATATTCATTAAATTATATCATCACGGTATAATAAAATTATGAAGCTTTTCTCTTGGAACGTAAACGGCATTCGTGCAGTTATAAATAAGGGCGAACTTGCGAAGTTTATCGACACGTACGATCCAGATATTTTGTGCCTGCAGGAAACTAAGGCTACACGGGATCAGGTTGAAATTGACCTGCCAAATTATCACGAGCATTTCTATTCCGCCGCCAAAAAAGGCTATTCTGGTACGGCGATTTTCTCAAAAATTCCGCCCTTAAGCTGGCGTGACGGTTTTCCGCCGAACATCATTGAAAGGTTTGATTTAACGGGCGACGAATACGGCAATCCAGCCGACGAAGGGCGAATTATTACCGCTGAATTTGACGATTTCTGGATTGTCAATTGCTACACTCCGAATTCAAAAGGGGATTTGAGCCGATTGGATTTGCGATATAAAAAATGGGACAAGGCGGTGTTGGCTTATCTGGAAGAGCTGGAATTGTCAAAGCCAGTCCTTTATTGTGGCGATATGAATGTGGCATATCAGGAAATTGATTTGGCAAACCCAAAGCCCAACGTCGGCAAACACGGCTTTACTGATGAAGAAAGGGAAGGTTTTCAGAATTATTTGGACGCTGGATTTACAGACACTTTTCGGGCGGCTTTCCCTGAAAAAACTGGCGCTTACAGTTGGTGGACGCATTGGGCGAATGCCAGAGCGCGAAATGTTGGTTGGCGGATTGACTATTGGCTGGCGTCGCGTGAAATCGCAAATCGCGTTACTAATCCGCAAATTCATCCAGAACAAATGGGCAGCGACCATTGCCCGGTGAGCATTGAGGTAAATTTGTAATGGATATGAAATTTTGGCAAAAACAAGAACCAGGGAAGCCACTTTTTCCAGATGTCGAATGGAACAAGCCAGAACGGCGCGACCAAGCGGGAAAATTAGGAATTATCGGCGGCAATAAATTAGGTTTTTTGGCGGTGGCAGAAAGTTACCAAGAATCCCTTAAAACTGGCGTGGGCGAGGCTCGCGTTTTACTGCCTGACGCCTTGAAAAAAAATGTTCCCGCGAATATGACCGACGTTTTATTCGCGCCGACAAACCAGTCGGGAAGTTTAGCAAACGAAGCGCTCACTGAAACTTTGGCGCTGGAAAGATGGGCAGACGTATTGCTATTATGCGGCGACGCTGGGCGGAATAGTCAGACGGCAATTGTCTATGAAGAATTGATCAAAAAGTCAGAAATTCCCGTCGTGCTGACGCGAGATGCGATTGACCTTGTGCAAAATAGTTTTCAGGAAATTTTGGACAATCCGCACGTGGTTTTCATAGCAAGTCTGACGCAAGTTCAGAAAATATTCCGCGCAATTTTTTATCCAAAAATGATTACGTTCAGCATTCAATTATCGCAACTCGTCGAAGCGCTTCACAAATTCACCATCACGTATCCCGTAACAATTTGCGTTTTTCATGCCGACAATTTAATAATCGCCCACAGCGGAGAAGTCGTCACCCAAAAATGGGACACACCAATGGCAATTTGGCGAGGAACCGTCGGCGCCCGCGCCGCAAGCTACTTGATTTGGTCGCCGAAAGCGCCACTAGCAGCAATCAGTACCGCTATCTGCAAAATGTAGCTTCTTATAAATATCCGCTTGACATTACGTACAATTAGTTGTATTATGATACTGAGCTTTCGCGACTTGTCAAAGGGCGAAAGTAGCCCTTGGTCGTGAGTGAAATATCCCTCAGGGAGTGATTCTATGAGCACAATCATTACCTCAGTCATCTTCATATTAATTATTATGTGGATTCTTGAGTGGGAAGACTAAGCGGACTCCAAACCCGCAGAAAACAGCTCGCCTGGAAGGCTATAAAGCCTCGGCGTAGTGCCTCTGCGGGCTGTTTTCTTTGCATAAAAAAATCGCCCAAAATGGACGATTATCACCTGAAGCTGCCTCTGGTACCGCGGGCCGGACTTGAACCGGCACGAGCTATTGCTCACCAGATTTTGAGTCTAGCGCGTCTACCAATTCCGCCACCGCGGCACAAGAGAACGCTTCAAGCTACCGTATGATTGTAACACAACCAGCGATTTCTCACAAGCACGACTTTTATTTGATATCAATTTGACGTATAATAAAAGAAGTTATGTATCCGACGGATGATCAATCAAACGGTCGAGTGGGCATGCCGGTATCAGATCAGCGCCGATCTCTCACGCCGCCAACTCGCGACTCAGCAGCCTCACGAAATGCCGCTGCTGATGTTATTCGCGGGCAGCTTGACGCTATTTATTCCAGATCAGAAGAACAGAATTCCGCACCAGAAAAGCCTCAGACGCAACCATTTTCCGCTCAATTGCAATCAAAACCCGAAGTCCGATCAGAACAGCCTAAGGTGCAAATAGCCAAGCCTCAGCAAGCTTCAACAGCGCCACAGCCAGAGCTGAAAAAAGACTCTGTCAATCACGCTATGCGGACGGCGCCAATTGCCCAAACCCAGATTCAGCCAAAGCCACAAATTAGCAATTCCGCTCCCGCAAGCCAAGCCGCTCAAACTCAAAATTCAGCCATTCACACTCAAGTTTCAGCCGACCAATGGAAGCAATACCACAGCGCTTGGCAGAAATATTACCAGATGTATTACGAGCGTTACTACGCGGGCGACATCGCGGCAAAAAACCGTGAGATTTCTCGATTGACGAAGGAAAATCAGAATATCACGCCAGTAGTCAGCGCAGATGAGCCTCTGGACCCACAAAAAGCAGCCATAAAAGAACTCCGCAGTCAAATTCAGCAAAAGGTTCGTGACTCCGCAAATAAGGTGAAAAAATCCCGACATTTTGTTCCGGCGATTGCTGGATTATCGGTGCTATTAGTCTTCATGTTTTTGCAATATAACCGCATTATTTTCGGCGCAGTCGCAGCCTACACAACACCTGGCGCAATTAACCCGCAAAACATCATCGTTGACGCCTCCACTGACGTAACTGTCGGACCTGAGCCTAGGATTATCATTCCAAAGATTAACGTTGACGCGCCAGTTATTTACGGCGCCGCTAGTGACACGAAATCGCAATCAAAAGCCATGGAGAAGGGAGTGGCTCACTTTTCAATTCCTGGCGCCAGCGCCGTGCCAGGCGAAATCGGAAATGCCGTATTTGCCGCACACTCCAGTAACGACGCTTTTGCTGGTGGCGATTATAAATTCGTCTTTGCTCAGAATGAAAAGTTGGTCAAGGGAGACATTATTTACATGAATTACAATGGGAAACGTTACACTTACAAGGTAACATCAACAGAAGTTGTTATGCCAACCGAAGTTTCAAAAGTTCAGATTAACACAGATAAACCAATGCTTACACTTGTAAGTTGCGTGCCTTTAGGAACCGCAGAAAAGCGACTTCTTATCTTCGCAGAACAGATCAGTCCAGACCCAAGCAAAGCCACCGCGACGTCAGAATCCAGCTCAAATCAGCAGCAAAGCAACAACTCAAATATCCCAGGAAAACCCGAGCCGACTTTGCTTGAGAAATTATTCGGCGGTCGATAAATTAGCTATTTAATTAAATAGCCCAACAGATCCATTGTCCATATTCATTTTACTCAGGACAATTTTTCCAGAAGCGTTGGTCGTCAATCCGTAAACGTATCGCTGGTTCGAGGACAAAACAGAGTCCAAACCAGGCTTAATGTCTATCAACGTATGAGCGTTCGTGCCGTCAAACTCGCGAATCTCCATTTTTCCCGACGCAGAAACGCTACGAATATAGAAATTGTCAAGCCACTTCACTTCCTGCGCTACACCGATATTAAACGCGCTCGACAATTCTTTACGCTCCAAATCGTAAGTCTGCAGTACTGCGCCGTTTTGCGCCACGATAAATCGCCCAGCATTGTCCATCATCACGTTCGCAGTCGCATTGTCAGTTTTAATGGTCTTTGCCGTTTTTAAGAACTCTTTTTGGCGATCCTTAGAATCCGAAATGTCGCCTCTATAAATTGTCATATTTTTACCATCAGTCAAGACCACGGTGTCTTTATTGAAATAACGAGAGATTCGAATTACCGGGGTAGAATCAGTAGCAAAAGTGCCAATCACAAACGGCTCTTTCCAATCTCGTTTCCAAATTCCTGCCACTTTTTTACCGTCAATAACAGCCAGATAGGACAAACGATCATCGCCGTAAAGCTTGAAAGATTCGACGCCAGTCAAGATTGGGCTAGAAATTGTCGAGCTATCAAGATCAACTCGTCTCAATTCGCCAGTTTCCTGCAAGGCGTAAGCCGTGTGCGCGCCAGTTCCTGCAAAGCCGATTTGCTTAATTCCAAAACCAGTCATCGCTGTTACGTCAATAATTTTCTCTGGATTTTCTCTATCAAAAACCAACCACTGCACGCCCGTAGCATTATTTTCCGTTGGATACGAATGTTTCACTAGCGCGTAACGAGAATCGCGGTCCCATTCCGACACGGTAAACGTATGATTGTCGGAAGACAGGGAATAGCCAGCCAAAACGCTCGTGCTTAATGCATGCTCCGTGAACTTTTCCTTATCTTTGTTCGTGTCGCGAATGTCGCCAATTGTCAAAATCGGAGTTTTATCCTTAACACCAAATCCCATCAAGAAATTACCAGCTGGCGACAGAGAAACGGATTGTAATGAGTCGAACGTTTTCACCTCGGTAGTTTCGCGTTTCGTCGGAATCAATCTGGCGTAATTCAAATTCGTAACGGTATCAGATTTGATATTTAGCGTTTTTTGCCACGGTTCGTATTTATCCAATTTCATCGAAAAAGTATGTTTACCAGGAAGAACGGTGCTTTTCGTTGGAGTGCGACGCAGCTCCATATCGTCAACATAAACCAGCGCCCCGCCAGGATGTGATTCATATTGGACAAGTCCAGTTTGTTGCAATTCTTTCGTATTTGGATCAAACGTATAGCCGAGCATTCTAAACGTCAAAAACGTAAGAAGAATTATAAGTGATAATGTCATCAGCGTGTACACAAAGGTCCGCCGCGCGAGCTCTTTAGTGCGATTCTTTTTCTGGTACATAATTACGGAAATTATAACATATTTTTACACTTGAAAAAACCTTAGGCGATTTGTACTATAATATACAGGAATAAACATTAGGGGGATTAATGGCAAGTAAAAACTACGTGGTTATCAATGGACGAGCTTACAACACTATTACCGGAATGGTAATGGATGATATTAAGATTGAAAAATCTGAAATAGAAAAAGAACAATCAATCAGTAAGCGTGGTACATCTGTATCAAATATTCACGCCGCACACGTTCAGAAATCCAGCACATTGAATCGTCGGCACGTTAAAATGCCGCAGCGTACGCCATTGGCTGCCAAACCCCAGAAAGCTCGCGTCGACGTGAAGCAACATGTCGCCGTGAAGAAGTTTTCTACGCCAATTGTCAGCAAGCCAGCTCCTCAGAAAATTGCTATTAACCGCCCAGCCGAAGCTCACCCCGTTACTCGTCGCGCCCAACAAAGACCTCTTAGCGTTAACACTAAATTGCGAAAAGAACGCCAGCCTCTGGCTATGAATAGCAATCCACTTGTCGCCGTCGCTCCGCAAAAAATAGAAAAGCCAGTCGCAAAAACCGCTCATCAATTGAAAAACGAAGCGATTGAAAAAGCTTTGTCGAATGAGATTATCAGCAATAAAAAAGCACGTCGACGCCAGAAAAAAGGCGGTGCCTTACGTTGGTTGAATACGTTTTCTGTTGGTTTTGCAGTGATGCTACTCGGTGGCTATTTAACATACTTGAGTATGCCAAATATCTCTATAAAAATGGCAGCCGTTCAATCAGGAATTGATGCCAAATATCCAGGCTACAAGCCAGACGGCTACGCGCTGAACGGACCTATCAAATTCAAATCGGGCGAGGTCTCTATGAAATACGCCTACGCCGACGGAAGTTCAGGATACACCATAACCCAGCAAAAAAGCGGTTGGAATTCGTCAGCAGTGAAAGAATTTTTCTCTGAAAAACACAAGAATCCAAACACCACAATGATCGACGGATTGACAATTTACAGCGGCGGGAAAGAAGCGGCTTGGGTGAACGGCGGAATCTTATATCAAATCAGCGGCGACGCGAACCTCTCAAGCAGCCAAATTGAAAAAATTGCCACTAGTCTGTAACTCATCAGATAACGTGCTATAATTTACTCATGACTATTAGAACTCGTTTTGCGCCAAGTCCGACTGGCTATATTCACTTAGGCAACGTTCGCACCGCGCTATACACATACCTTGTCGCCAGAGCGCATCAGGGAGATTTTATCTTACGCATTGAAGACACGGACCAAGCTCGGTTCGTCGAAGGCGCAGAAGAAATGATTCTAGAGACCTTAAATTGGCTAGGACTAAATTGGGATGAGGGACCAATTCTTAACAATCCAAAAGAAGAGTCTGGCAATTTTGGCCCATATCACCAGACAGATCGCCGTGATATTTACATAAAGTGGGCAAAGAAAATGATTAGCGAAGGGCTAGCTTACGCCGATCCGTACACGCCTGAAGAAGTGCAAGTTTTCCGCGACAAAGCCAAGGCTGAAAAGCGCGCATTTTTATATCGCGACCATCGTCCAGAAAATCCGCCAGAGTGGCAACTTGGAATGCCGCTGCGCTTCAAAGTTCCGGAAATTAAGCGATATTCTTGGACGGACGCCGTTATGGGCGAGTTGTCGGCCGGCCCAGAAGCTTTGGACGATTTCATCCTGATCAAAGCGGACGGTCTGCCAACCTACAATTTTGCGCACATCATTGACGATTTCGAAATGCAAGTCACGCACGTCATTCGCGGCTCAGAATATATTGCCAGCACGCCTAAATATCTGTCGCTTTACGAAGCTCTTAAAATTACACCACCAATTCTGGCACACGTGCCACACATTATGGCGCCATCGGGAAATAAAAAACTTGGCAAGCGTGACGGCGCTAAAAGCGTAACTGAGTATCGATCAGAGGGAATTTTGCCAGAAGCGATGCTTAATTTCTTGGCGCAACTTGGTTGGAATGACGGCACGGAACAGGAAATTTTCAGCAAAGCCGAACTGATTGAAAAGTTCTCACTTGATCGCGTTCAAAAATCTGGCGCGCGATTTGACGAACAACGACTCATTTGGCTGAACGGCCAATGGATTCGCTCGCTTAGTTTGGACGATCTTTATTCTCGCTGCCAATCATTCTGGGGCGAAGAAGCCAAAAACGCCGATGAATCGTATAAAAAACACGTTCTAGAATTGGCGCAAGATCGCTTGAAAACATTGCAAGATTTGCCAAAATTAACAAGTTATTTCTTTGTCGAGCCTGAAATTGATACGGAATTGATTGACGGAAACAAACAACTTCGCAAATTGACCGACGACGAGCGACGAGATTTACTGACAATTGTTTGCCAAGAATTCGAGAAAATTACAGATTGGACGCCAGAAACAATTCAGAATTGCCTTAATGAATTACTGGAAACGACGGGGCAGAAGCCGGGGATTTTGTTTAGTCTGGTGAGAATTGTGACAACGTGGGCGCCGTTTAGTCCGCAACTTAACGACACGCTGGCGCTAATTGGCAAGGAAAAAACTCTGCAAAGAATCGATAATTATCTACAAAAATAGTTTATTCGTGCGCCGAAAATGCTATACTAAGCATAAGCATGAATGTTGAAAAAATAGATAAATCAGGACAAAAAAAGAACGCCCGCTGGGAGTCGTTCAAAGAATGGGTAAAAAAGCATATTCTGGCAATCGTACTCGTAGTGAGCGCGATGGTTATTGCTGGAGTTTTCATAATTGCAATTCACTCCATAAAATACGAGCAGACTGCTAGCGTGGATCTGAAATTGCCAGCCAAAAAACCCGCGCCGAAGAAGTTTTATTCGCCATTGACTGGCGTGGAAATCGCGAACGAAGCCGCCGCGAAGTTACCTGTAACTGGCGTGATGATTGAGAATAGTCCAGCCGCCAGACCGCAGTCAGGACTGAAAAAAGCCGGCGTAGTTTATGAAGCTGTAGCGGAAGGCGGAATCACTAGGTTTTTGGCTTTGTACCAGGGAGAAAAGCCGGCGCTAATCGGTCCAGTGCGAAGCTTAAGATTGTACTATTTGAGCTGGGCGACGCCATATCAGGCGTCAATCGCACACGTTGGCGGAAGCCCTAACGCTTTATCTCAAGTCAGAAACGGCAATTATCGCGACATCGACCAGTTCTTTAACGACGGATCATATTGGCGATCTCGCGACCGCTACGCGCCACACAACGTCTACACCTCAGGAGAGAAGCTTGACCAATTGAACAACGCAAAAGGCTATAACTATTCCGAATTCACCAGCTTCGCGCGAACAGACGGCAAGCCCGTCGAATCGCCAAACGCCACATCTGTAAACATAAACCTCAGCAGCTCACTCTACAACACCTCATACGCTTACGACAAGGCGTCGAATTCTTACCTCAGGAGCATGGCTGGCGCGCCGCACGCTGACAGGGAAGATGGGCAAATCGCTCCAAACACCGTTGTGGCTATGGAAGTTGGCGTTGAAGCTCGGGCTCAAAATTACGATGGCTACGAAGATGTCAAAACGACAGGATCCGGCAAGGCTTACATTTTCCAAAATGGCACAGTCGCCACTGCCACTTGGTCAAAAGCGGACATAAATTCGCCGCTTAAATTGACAGACGAATCCGGAAAAGACATCGCCTTAAATCGCGGACAAACATGGATTGCAGCCTTCACACCAGGAAGGGGAAGTGTTTCATGGCAATAGATCCGGCATCTAAAACCCTGCGCGAGTACAAACAATATTATTGCCAAAAAGTCATATTAGTCCTATTATCAGCGAGCGCCTGCATCATATTAGGGCTGGGAATTGCACTCCACTTCACGGCAATTTCCATATTCCAGCTAAATTTCTGGATTATTATTTTAATTACTGCTATCTTGCAAATCCTATTTTCAATTTCTATCGTTAAAATCATCGCTGCGCCGCTTAATAAAATTCTGGCGGCGCTTTCTCATAAAATTGGCGAGCCAACAACCGACACTCCGCCAAATCCCAACGATAAACGCTACGAAAAAACTGGATTTAAGACGGCGCTTCAGGCAATTTATGGCGATTATCAGCCAGAGCAAAAACCAGCTAGCGACAACGACAAGCCAAAAATCCCGCTCACTCAAGCCCTGAATCAAGCCAGTACTGGCGTCGTGATTCTTAATTCCAATCAGAAGATTATCTTCGCCAATTCCGCCGCCCCGATTTCCAGGAACGCAAAAGGCGAGGATTTTCTGGCGCTTGATTTTCTAAACGAACCGAGCATTTCCGATTGGCTTCACGAAATCGCCAATGAGAAAATTAAAGCCGAACATCGCTGGCAACGCATTAGCACCAACCCCGACATCATCCAAAAAACGCGGATTTTTGATATCGTGGCTTCATTCGAGAAAGGTGCCGCCGCCGAAACTGTCATTTTTCTCATCGACAAGTCTAAAGGATATTTGCCAGAAGAAGAGGACCTCAATTTCATCTCATTTGCCGCCCACGAACTCCGCGGACCGATTACAGTTATTCGTGGCTATCTGGATATTATCAACGAAGAGTTTGCTGGACGCTTGCAGGGCGACGAAAGACAGCTTCTTGATAGGTTGGTCGTTTCGTCCAATCGCTTGTCTAGCTACATTGACAACATTCTTAACGTTGCCAGATATGATAGACACCACTTGAAGGTTTATTTATTGGAAGACACTGTCGCTAATATTTACGCCTCGATTGCTGATGATATGCAACTTCGCGCCTCGACTCAACACAGAATGCTCAGTGTCAATATTCCAGATGATCTGCCGACAGTAGCCGCTGATCACGGAAGTATCGGGGAAGTGATTGGTAATCTAATTGACAATGCCATTAAATACAGTTTTGAGGGCGGGTCCGTAACCGTTTCCGCGGAGAAAAAAGGCGACTTCGTGGAAGTGTCTGTCGCTGATAATGGAATTGGTATGCCGGCGAATGTCGTGGACAATTTGTTCCATAAATTCTATCGATCACACAGATCACGAGAGGCTGTGGCTGGGACGGGAATTGGGCTTTATATTTGCAAAGCCTTTGTCGAATCTCACGGCGGCTCGATAATCGCTCGATCCCGCGAAAACGAGGGCTCGGTCTTCTCGTTCACTTTGCCAATTTATGCTACAGTTAAAGACAAATTGTTAGAAGACGGACAGCTGAATAATCAATTGATACGAAAGGGCGGCGGCTGGATAAAAAATCACGCCATGTATAAGGGCTAGGAGGAATTATGATAAAGACAATTTTATGCGTAGAAGATGACCGATTTATTGGCGAAATGTACGTCAGAAGTTTGCAAAAAGCGGGGTATGACGTGACGTGGGTGGTCGACGGGAATGACGGGCTAGTGGCGGCGCGCAACCAGAACTTTGACTTGATAATCTTAGATTTGATGCTACCAGAGCAACGCGGCGACCAGATTTTAGACGCGCTGAGAAACAACAATGTCGATTTGGTTCCGAATAGTAAGATTCTGATTATGACCAATTTTGAGCAGGATGAGGCTTCACGAAAATCCGTCATGAGTCGTGTTGACGGATATCTAATTAAAGCCGACATTACGCCGCGAAATTTGATAGATGTCGTTAAGCAGATGAGCAGCGATGACTAAAAATATTTTGACGCAATAAAAAATGAAGCTGAGGATATTCACATAGAATATCTAAACTGTAAATGATTCAAGATAATAAAAAGAGCCCTCTCGCGAGCTCTGGATTAATGTTCTGCAAGTTTAAAAGGCTAGTTGTTCGACATCTTAATTCAGATATCAGCGACACTAGCCCAAGTCGCTCGCGTATTTTAGATAAACTGAGTTTATCACAGGGAAACGCAAAACCTAAGGACTATCCGTATTACACACAGACAATCCCCATTGTAGTGTATAGCTATTCGGGCTATTAGCTTCGGGCAAGACGCCCTCGATCCTCCAGCCGTACCGCTGGAGGATGACAATCTGCTGTAGGTTAGGAAAAATTTGGATATACAATTTACGTCCAAAATTTCCTATTAGCAAGTTTGACACAGACGATACAAGCGCCTCGAAAACTGCATCCGACTCCGCAGAAAGAAGATTCAACTTTATAGGCTGATCCTTCTTTGCTACAACATGCATACAGCCAACAACCTGTTCATGACATTCAGCCTTGAACAGCAGTTGCATAGTATTGTGATGTATACTTCCGCGCGAAAAAGCCACAGAGACACAAGATAAGTCACGATTAGGCTCATTGAACAAATATTTGTATAGCGAATATTCGTCAACGCCCGTCTTACAATGGTCGAGTGCTATGACGGCAACAACAAAGTCTTTCTTCAGGAAAAACTTTAGCGTATCATCGTTTGTAGAAGCAACAGTGCAATAAATCTGTCGAGCCCCCAAACTACGAGCCAGATCTTCGGCGTGTTTCAGCAACTCGCTTCCAATACCATTATTGCCACGATATTCCTCGCTAACAATAAGTGGATTAATTTTTGCCGTCTGTTCTTGCTTGTTGAATTTTACTCGGACAAATCCAGTAGGCCGACCACATTCAGCAATGAACAAATATTGATCAGCCGAACGGACGAAAAAGCGTTGAGCGTTATCTGCGGGATCGTCATTGTAAAACGCACTCAGAGTCTTAGACATGAGTCCAGAAACGAACTCAAAGTCGTCCGCTCCAGCTTCACGAATGCTAACCTTCTTCATAAGGTACACCTTCCTGTAATAGCTACATTTTATAGTAGCAATATAGTAGGACAGGATATATTATACAATCAAATCATCATAAGTTCAATTACATAATTTGCCATATAAAAAGACCCAAAGGGTCTATATTCTCGAAATAATCTGGTGACCCCACCGGGAATCGAACCCGGGTTGCCAGGATGAGAACCTGGTGTCCTAACCGCTAGACGATAGGGCCATAACTCCATGGATTATACCATGGAAAGGGAGGGCTTGTCTACTTTTTCTCTATGTTAGACGTCGACTTTTTATGATAAGACAGCATAGCCCAAGAGCTATATATTAAAACGACCAGAGAAATAACAATAGGAGAGAAATATAAATTGATCATACCAATAGTCGACAAGACTTTTACGATAAGCGCGTCTTTATTGGCAATGAGGAAAAATAGCCCGAATCGTAAAAAGATGACTAATACATAAAATACGACCGTCGCACATCCAATGGCAGTCAAGACTTTTGAAACTTTATCAGTAATCCAATATCGTCCAATTTTATACCAATAGATTGAAATGCAAGCGAGTATGATAGCATACGCCCCTAAGATGTGACCCAGAGGACCAATGAACGACTTAAATATATCAGACGTGGCACTAATGAGGTTCGCCGAGATGAGACAAATTATCACAAAAACTACAGTTCGTTTAAAAGCTGGGTTACTTTGGTCATTATGCTGATCATTATTCATAGAATTAGTATACCACGTTTATCACTTGAGATTTTTCTGAAAATTCGCCATAATAAAACTATGAAAAAGGGCGGGATTTACTTTAAGCCTCACGCAATTTCCAGATTTTGGCTGAGGAGATTGTGTGAAGTGGCATTACTGAGTTGCTTCACAATTATTCTTTTATACGCATGGGCACGATTTATACCGACCGGTTATCAACTACCAATCGGATTATCTGTCTCAGACTTGGCGGCTGGCGTAGCAGGAATTGGCAGCTTAATTGTGCTAATCTTATGCTTTTGGCTTCCCAGAAAACACGAAACTGAAATCGGAATTTTCGTATATCTATTAACCGTCACTGTCGCCACAACCACCATAATTACCAGCGGCGGAGTCGTTTCACCATTCCTGGTTATGTGGATTATCGTAGCAATATTCGCAGGATTTTTCGGCGCAATAATCTCAGGAATAATGGGGCTTTTGGTTATTCTGCAAATTATAGCTACCAGTGTTCAACAAGGAATAAACATACAATTCATCATCGGCTACCTCTTCTTCGGATTTTTGCCTTTGATTTTCAGCCTTGTTTTATGGATTCGCCGCCAAAAAACCGACGACAACACATCCAGCCTGGAGAATAAACTTTCCGCCGTTGAAAGTAAGTCTGATGTGGTGATTAATGCCATCGACGACGGTGTTCTGGCGATCTCCAAAGACGGCAACATCGAACTGATAAATCCATCCGCCCAACAGATTATCGGCTGGGACCAAGGCGACGCGCTCGGACTTAACTGGAAAAGCGTCTTAAAACTCGTTACTTCAGACGGAAAAGACGTAGAGGACCTCGAAAATCCAATAGCCCAGTCCTTATCAAAAAACCAGCCAACACACAACGATAAATTATTCCTATTAACTAGCTCTGAAAAGCGAATTTTAGTTTCAATTGTCAGCTCTCCAGTCGGCACTGAGGGTGAAGGAGTTATCGTAGTTTTCCGCGACATCACCAAAGAAAAAGCCGAGGAGCGTGAGCAAGCCGAGTTTATTTCCACCGCCAGTCACGAGATGCGCACGCCAGTTGCGTCAATTGAGGGCTATTTGGGTCTGGCGTTAAATCCAGCCACCGCTCACATCGACGAGAAAGCCCGCGATTTCATCACCAAGGCTCACGAATCGGCGCAACATCTGGGACGGTTATTCCAAGATCTCCTCGACATTAGCAAAGTTGAAGATGGGCGAATGAAAAATAACCCGAAGATCATCAACGTAAACGAATTTTTGAAGGATATTTTTGATGGTTTGGCGACAAAAGCTAGCGAAAAGCAGCTCAATTACATCTTTATGCCAGACATCGTTGGCGAGAGTAAAGAGAAGTCATTGCAGCCGATTTTTTATGCCAATATTGATCCTGACCATTTTAGGGAAGTTGTTAGCAATCTGATTGAAAATGCCATTAAATACACGCCGTCGGGCGAAGTTGTCGTCAATGTTACCGGCGACGATAAACAGATTTCCGTAAGCGTAAAAGATAGCGGTATTGGTATTCCCGCCGAGGATATTCCGCATTTATTCCAGAAATTTTATCGAGTGGACAATTCTGACACGCGAGAAATTGGCGGAACTGGCTTGGGGTTATATTTGAGCCGTCGCTTAGCTGAGGCGATGTCTGGAAATTTGCGAGTTGAAAGCAAATATAAAGAGGGGAGTACTTTCTATTTGGAAATTCCTCGCATGAATAGTTCGGAAGCCAAGCAGCGACTAGAATCTGCGGAAGTTAAAAAGCCCGAAGATAAAACGCCAGATTCTCTGACTTCAGGAAAAGTTGAAATTGCCACGGAAGAGAAGACGGAAGATGTTGCAACTGAAAATAATAGCGAGATTGTCGATTCAGATCCAGTAGCAATCGCAGCTCCAGAGAATCCAGATCCAGCCACACCAACCACTCCAGTAGTCCAGCCAGAAATTCCACAACCAGCCAGAAATTCTTCCGAGCCAACGCTGACTGAAATTGAGGAAGAATTGCGAAGAAAACGCCAGCAATTGTCCATACCTGGCCGCGAATAATAACCATAAGGGCTATGGATTTTTTGTCAAAACTTCAGTATAGTATAAATATATGACAAAAATTTTATTGGTTGAGGACGACAAAAGTTTACGCGAAATTTACGGCGTACGACTTTTGGCGGAGGGCTACGATATCGTTTCGGCGGGCGACGGAGAAGAAGCTCTAGCCATGGCAATTAAAGAACGTCCGCGATTAATTTTAAGCGACGTGATGATGCCGAAGATTTCCGGATTTGATATGTTGGACATTTTACGCTCGACGACAGAAACAAAAGACGTTAAAGTTATTATTATGACTGCACTGTCCTCAGAAGATCAGCGAAAACGCGGCGAGCAACTTGGCGCTGATAAATACTTGGTGAAGTCTCAGGTAGGAATAGAGGACGTCGTGAGGGCAGTTCACGAAACCTTGGGAGATCTTCCGGGAGTCGGCACAAATCCAGTGCCAGTTTCACAACCAGCTCATGCATATGAGCCAGCCACTCCAACACCTCAGCCAACTCCAGCAGCGCCGCAGCCAGTTACTAGACCTGATATTTCTTCATTGTCACCGCAACCAGCTGCCCCCGCTACAACGCCAACAGCCTCTGTAGTAAATCCGCTTATACAACAACATCCACAACAAGCATTCGCTCCAGCGCCGCAACCGCTACCTCAACCAGCGCAAGCTACAGCGCCGCAATCAATTCCAACACCTCAGCCTCAAACAACAGCTCTGCCACAGCCCATGGCGCCATTTTCATCGCCCGCACCACGACCATCGGGGCTTGGTGACCGCGTGATTCAGCCTTTGCCAGCTGACGACTCTCAGAATTCTGTAGATATTTCCAAGCTTATGGCACAAGAATTGGACAATACACAGGCCATTCCTCAACCAACTCCAGAGCCTCAACCAGCGCAGACTCCAGCGCCACAATCAATTCCGACGCCACAGCCAACACCAAATCCTATTGAGCAAGCTAATTTAATACCTCCAGTCCAAGCACAGCCTCAAGAGCAAAGCATCCCACATCAACCATCAGAAACTCCTCAGCCGACACAATTTCCACCGATAAATCCACAACAATGATAAACCCAGACACAAAGCAAGAATCTTGGCGCCTCAACAAATTCGTGGCGCTTTGCCTGGGCGTTTCCAGGCGGAAGGCTGACGAATTGATAGAAAAAGGGAAGATTACTATTGACGGTCAGCCCGCCAGATTGGGTCAACAAATTTCTGACGCAAATAAAATTTTCTATAGCGGCAAATTGCTAGAATTGCAATCCAAACAACTCATTATCCTGCATAAGCCAACTGGATATCTTTGTTCGCGCGCCTCTCAGGGTGGCGTTCCGACAATCTACAAATTGCTACCAAAAAATCTTCACCACTTAAAACCCGTTGGTCGCCTGGATAAAGACAGCTCCGGGCTAATTCTCATGACGAACGACGGCGATTTTGCTCACAGCATGACGCATCCGTCGTTTTATAAGATTAAGCGATATCTCGTTACAATCGACCAGCCACTGCAACCTCTACATCGCCAAATGATCAATGATTTTGGCGTGCAGCTTCCTGACGGACGCAGTCAATTGACGCTAGAAAGACAACACGAAGGTGATGATTATCGCTGGATAGTGGAGATGAGCGAGGGAAGGAATCGTCAAATTCGGCGAACTTTCGATGCGTTAGGCTACACTGTTAAAAAACTCCACAGAACAAACTTCGGCAATTATTCGCTCGGTGACCTCAAGAGAGGCGAATGGCGAGAAGAAAAATTCACGAGTTCATAATCTACTCCGCGGCTCTTTACATTTTACGATAAATATTGTAATATAGCTTTTATGCTAAATTTGACAGAAAGTGTAATTGTAAAATGGAAACACTAAACACACGTGATAAATTAGAATCGTCAAAGAAATTAGCCAGAATATCCCTAAACGGAATATGCGCAGATCTTGAAGCTCGTATTGACGATGGACATGACGAGATAATCGAAGTGTATTCAGGAAAAGAGCAAAAAATTCCCATAGACACCGCCGAGAAGCAAATATAAGATTATGCAAAATTAGTTGTTAAGCTAGAAGAAATAGCAGAATCTCTAGATCTGAAAACTTTACCCACAATAGACGGCAGTAATTACTATCTGCTTGACCTAGAAAAAGGTGGTGGCGTAATCATATCCAAAAAACAGACAGAAGGTTCTCGTGTATATATCGCAGACAAACTAGTATTTAAAACAGACGGAACTGTTAATACAGAATACCTTCAGCTTCGACCGTTTAATAAAGACGGTCAGATTGCTCCATTAGATTATACAAAGATAGCACGCTTATGTAATAAACGTATCAATTATCATCTCGATAACCCCAAAGGAGTTAGAGCTGTTGCATTTAATAAAAATAGAAGAGACCTCCGATATAGTCGAAATAGCTAAAAAATGCTATAATATATAATCATGTCTAAATTACCAACAATCGCTATCATCGGGCAAGCCAACGTCGGCAAAAGCTCATTATTCAATCGCTTGACGCGCTCTCGCACAGCCATAGTCGCCAGAGAAGCCGGCACGACACGCGATAACGTCGTTGGTAAAGTTTCGTACAAACGACGCAACGCAGATTCTGCGCCGTCAGATGACTATTCGCAATTCTGGCTCATCGACACAGCTGGACTGAAAACTGCCGAGGACGAATTTGAGGCGACCATTCAGGACCAAATCGCTGACGCGTCTGCCGCCGCTGACGTAATCCTCGTAACCGTCGACTCCACTGCATATCCTTCCGACGCCGATCGCCAATTAGCCAAAAAAGCCCTAAAAAGTGGCAAGCCAGTCATCCTAATCGCCAATAAAGCAGACTTGAAAGGCTCTCTTCACGTTGACGAATTCAAGCGACTCGGCATTAAAAACATCATAAAAACTTCCGCCGAGCACAGCATTGGCATTTCGGAGCTTCTTGACAGCATTGCCGAACTTATTCCGCCAGCCACCGAAACCGCACCTGATGACGTTATTCGCGTTGCGCTAATCGGCCGCCCGAATGTCGGAAAGAGTAATCTATTCAATACCTTAGCGGGCAAACAGCAAGCCATCGTCGCCAACGTCGCCGGTACAACTCGCGACGTAAACCGCGTTCAAGTTCGTTATCACGGTCAGACGATTGAGTTGCTCGACACCGCTGGAATTCGCCGCCAAGGAAAGCAGGAAACGGGAATTGAAAAGTTCTCAGTTCTTCGCACTATGCAAGCCATAAATGAAGCCGACGTTTGTCTGCTTCTTATGGACGTTAATGAGCTTAACGTTCAATTGGATCAGCGCCTAGCTGGAATTATTGACGAGGCGGGCAAGGGGCTTGTTCTGGTCGTCAGCAAATGGGACTCTGTCGAAGGTAAGGACGCCTACACGCACGATGAAATCGCACCACAAATCAGCTATAATTTCAAGTTCACGCCGTACGCACCGTTAATATTCACCTCTTCCGTCACTGGGCAGAATGTCGCTAAGTTATTCGACCTAGCGCTTGATATTTATAAACGTCGTCGCCAAGAATGTAAAACTCGTGCCTTAAACGACATTTTACAGAAAGCCATCGCCGCACATCCGCCAGCTGGTCTGAAAAATTCACACCCGAAACTGCGCTACATTGTCCAGACTGACATTGCTCCGCCATGGTTTGTTATCTACGGCAGTAATCTGAAATTCGTCCACTGGAGCTATAAACGCTATTTGGAGCGAACTTTACGCGAGGCTTTCAATTTTGCGGGAACGCCAATTAAAATGTCTTTCCGCGACGAAAGGCAATTAAAGGCCAATCGTGAACGCGTTGCGCGCGGTCTGGCGCCCGTCACCAAAGCCTACAAGCAGGCCAAAAACGCTGAAAAACTTGCTTAATCCTATTCTTACAGCAATTTCTATTGACTTTTTTACACATATGTATTATAAATACTATCAGCTTTCGGATAAGTCGAGTAAATCCTTATCCGAAAGCGTACTTTGACAAGCCGACCGACCTTTGAAAGAGGTGTATAGCATGCACACAGACATTACGGTAGTGTATCGCCCCAAAAAAGGGGTTATGGCTTGGCTCTTCAGGAGAGCCATGCCTCAGGACACTAGGCCAACCTTTGTCTGGTCTAGACTCGTCACTGAGATTGAGAATGCCGGATACTTCAGCAGATGGAAGTTCAGTATTCTTGCAGTAGGGCTAATTATCATGACAATCGCCACGATAAAGATGCTCCTATTCGTCCCTGGACTGAATCAGTCCGCAGTTAGTCTTCTAACTCGCGGGCTTGAAACCTTCCTTCCCACGAGATGGGCAACGGCAACTGCCTGGACTGTTGGTATGGCAGGAGTTTTCCTCATGGGAGACCTCACGAACTACACACCATCACAGACGATCCTTCACAAAATCAAAGCTACCAGATACGAAGTGTACAATATCATATTGTTCCTCGCACTACTGGAAGAGCAAGCTTTTCGCTCCGGAAGCGAGAGGTGGAACTGGCGCGAACGAGTGCGCGCTAGCGTATGCTTTGGACTTCTACACATCATGAACATCTGGTATAACTTCGCAACAGGGATCGCCCTGTCTGTGACTGGCTTCGGTTTTTTGCTAGTATACTTATGGTACTACCGCAAATACCGTATCCAGATTATAGCTACGGCGGCAGCTGCGACTGTGCATGCATTGTATAATGTCATAGCCCTCAGTCTCATTGCTGTTGTATTGGCGATCGATATTGCCAAGCTGCTGTAGTCTCCTGCGAACCTCTGTCAAAGTCTCTGCTTGTCATGTTCGCTCCATAGATGTGTATCTATGCTGATGAGTCGAAAACGACGAAAGCGAACTTTTATTCAAACATCATCAATTGTGCAGACAAAACTTCACGCGTAATTTCATCCGCTCGTTCACCAATTAGCACAATTTTTGCTGGCTCTTCCGCCGCAGAATTAGCTATTTGAATCTGATTTTCCGTTGCCTCCAAATGATGTCGCGCGCCATTATCATCAATAAAACAACCCTTCATTCGCCTGAGTTTATAAGCATCAAAAAGTTCCGGCCAAATTTTTTCCAGAGTCGCCGCAGCAATTTTCATACCAGAAACATCCAGCACAGCATACGTCGGATTGTCCGGCACGACCAACTCGCCGTCATACTTATCAAAAAACGTTAGTAGTCCCGACGGCGTGGTCATTTTACTTAAGTCAAACCGACCGTGTGGTGCGCTGAGCACCTTGGCGTAGGGTAGGGTGCGCAATTTTTCCTCGTACTCGGCGCGTTCATTTTCACCTAGCAAATCTTCTTTGGTTACTAAAATCATATCCGCCGCTTGCAACTCAATTTCATGCGCCGGCTCAATTCCACGTAAAATCTCATGTGCATCAATAACATAAAAACTCTGCGCCAACTCGTACTTATTGAATATTTGTGCATTAATCAATTTTTCAACCAAATTCATCGTTCGCGCCACGCCAGTCGCCTCAATAAACACTGGGGCGGGGGAATTGCGGCAAAAGTCGAGTAGCATTCGCGTCAATGCATGCTTCGACGAGCAACAAACACAATCGCCAGCCAAAGTCGTCACAATATCCGCCAGCTTTTCTAATCGATAACCGTCAACGTTTTCATTAGCATATTCATTCTCAATCACCCGAGAACCCTTATAGTCACTTTGTTGCAATAAGAACTCAAGAACACTAGTTTTCCCAGCGCCCAACGAGCCGTTCACCAAATACAGCGGAACTTTATCGATAACCGCTCGCCCATCATCAAACGGCGCATTAATGCTAAATTCCAAATCATCGTCGCGTTTTGCCATATGCTTATTATACGTCATTTTCACAAGGTGATATACTAAGTCTATGAAAGTCATCTTAGCGTTGGGAAATCCAGGCGAAAAATACACAAACACGCGGCATAATGCTGGTTTTTTGGCTATTGATAAATTTGCGTCAGAGAATAATGCAGTTTTTTGCAATAAGCCAAAATTTTCCGCAGACATCGCCGAAACAAATATTTCTGGAGAAAAAGTTTTACTAGTTAAACCAACTACTTTTTACAATGAGGTCGGAATTTCCGCTCGAGCAATCTTAGATTTTTACAAATTGACATTGGACGATTTACTAATTATTCACGACGACACAGCGCTGGATTTTGGTAAAATTCGAACCCGCAAAGGCGGACGAGACGCGGGCAGTAACGGATTGAAATCTCTTCACGCCCACGTTGGATCAGATTTTTGGCATATTCGTATTGGCACAGACAATTTACTCAGACGTCAAGTTGGTGACGTAGATTTTGTCCTGGGTAAATTCAACTCAGACGAGCAAAAGATTCTCCAAAGCTGGATATTACCCGAATCAGTTAATTTGATCGAGAAGTTCATCAACGGAACCATCGAGCCGTTCAGTATAAAATATTAACCAGATTCTAGCGTCGTTTTCGCGGCACAATTTTTGACGCGCCGTTCTTCAATTGCTCTTCGGCTTGATGTAATTTTGTAGCCGCAGCTTCTTGCAGATTGATAGATCGGGCTTCCAATATGCTGCTGCCGACCGCTAAACTCACGAACAACAAACCCAAGCCGCCCGTCGCCCATTCCGGCAATTCCAAGTGGAATAATTTGGCAATCATCATCACGCCGAGCGCCATAATTGCCCAGTGAGCGCCATTTTCCAAATATTTATATTTACTAAGCGCACCTGTTCGCAACAAATATACGGTTAGCGATCGAACCCAAATTGCCCCAGCGCCCAGTCCAGCCACGATTAGCAGCACGCTGTTGGTAATGGCGAACGCACCAATCACACCGTCAAAGCTAAAGCTGGCGTCCAGAATCTCCAAATATAACAAGCTAGCGAACGCCGCCCAGCCGGTTTTAATCTTAACGGATTTTGCATCATCTTCATGGAAAAATGACCCAAATAGTTCCAATCCGATGTGCAACACAATTCCAAGAACTGCCGAAATCAGTACCAAAGATTTATGCGGCGCCTCGACCGTAAAATACAAAACAGCCGCCACGCTAAGCATTATGCACACCTTAAAATTCTCAAATCGCCCAGCCTTCGCCAAAATCGGCTCAACATGTCGCATCCAGTGAACGCGCTTGTTGTAATCGATAAAATAGCTAAGCCCAATCATAATCAAAAACGCACCACCAAACGCGTCAATCATCGGCGACGCCTCGTGCAGGATCTTGCCGTACTCGACAGGTTTATGTAGCGCCAGATTGACAACATCCATAAATCCATGACCGCTCGCAATCATCACAATAGCAATTGGCAATATAAATCGAACGACAAACACCGCCACAAATATGCCAGCCGTCAGGAAGACTTTCTGCCAAACTTGACTCATTCCCGCCAAAACCTTGCTATTTATCACCGCGTTATCGAAGCTAAACGTAACTTCCAAAACCACCAAAATAGTAAATAGCCAAAGACCGCTAACGCCCATATGACTAGAAATCAAACTGCCCAAACCTAAGGTTAATAGGACTGAAAACCAGAAAATCCGAAACGGATGATGTGAATGTAAAAGATGTTTCATATTGATTTAGTATAGCATAAGCATGGAGTATAATTTTATATATGGCACAAAAATCGCCAGATGGTCGCATAAAAAAGTTTTTATCAGCCAACAGCGAATTGATCGGTTGGGTGGTTTTTGGCGTCCTTATAATTTCTATTTATCAATTCAGTTCACGATTCGGCGTCATGTTATTAAACGGAGAATTTGCAGAATGGTGCAATAAATTACTTCCGTCATTACAAGATTTCATCACGCTGACGCTAAGCGTAATTGTTGAGGCGGTCCCATTCTTAATTTTAGGAATTATCATATCCGCGCTTATCAGATACTTTTTATCATCAAAAGATGTCTTCAAAATGTTACCAAAAAACACCTTCCTTCGACGAATTGCTCTCTCTATGATCGGGCTAATTTTACCTGTATGCGAATGTGGTAACGTGCCAATTGCACGCAGCTTGATAGCAAATGGGCTGAATCCTGCCGACGTTATTAGCTTTCTTTTCGCCGCGCCAATCTTAAATCCGATAACCATAATCTCAACCATGACCGCCTTCAGTTTTGACGCCCGAATGGTTTGGTGGCGAATTATTTTTGCGCTAATTATCGTACAAATAACCGCTTTTATCGTCAGCTTTTTTAAGGAAGATTCTATCATTAATCCAGAGTTTGAAAAACTTTGCCACCCTCATAATCACGGTTCAAAATTGTCAAACATATTCAGCTCATCACGTAATGAATTCTGGCAATTATTTACTATGTTGGTCTTAGGTGCTAGCATCGCAGCTGCCACACAAATCTTCGTTCCGCGATTCATCATAAATGCCGTCGGCGGCGACATTTTCCTATCAGTCATATCCATGATTACGCTAAGTTTCATCATCTCGATATGCTCCAGTATCGACGCATTCTTCGCACTGGCTTACGTGCGAAATTTCACGACAGGCTCAATTTTATCTTTCTTGCTATTCGGACCGATGATAGACATTAAAATGATTACTTTATTAAAAACAACTTTTCGCTGGAAATTTATTTCAACAATTACCTTAACCGTATTCGCCTTATCGCTAATTGTCGGGCTGGGGGTTAACTTATATGTACACTAATCTTACCAAATCAATTGGCGGAATTATCATTTGTGCATATATTTTACTATTAGCTTGGCGCGACCAACTCGGCTTTTACGTTCATCCACGCTATCACACATTCGCGGTCGTAATTAGCGTAATCGGCGTTATACTTTTGCTTATTGATATAATGTTGCAATTAAAAAATAAACCCGCAAAAGACAAATCTAGAATTGGCTTGAAAAAAATTGCCCCGATATCTTATTTTGCGATAATTATATTATCAGTCGGATATATATTACCACCAAAGCCACTCTCTCCAAGCAGCCTCGCGCAAAAAGAAAGTCCTGCGATTATTGAGCCCGAAAGTCGCTGCGAAACACCTCAGACGAAAGAGAACTCTTCTACAATCTCAATAAATCGCTGGAAAACCACAATAAATTCCTGCAAAGAAGCCGCTTATTTTAACGGCAAAGATATCACCGTTACTGGCTTCGTTTCAAATGATCTGTTAAAAAACTACGGCTATAATTACTTCAATATTGCCAGATACGTCATAAGTTGCTGCACTGTTGATAGTGTACCTATGAAAATCCTGGTCGAGAAAAACTTTTCAACAGACTACCCAGATGGAACATGGCTAATCGTCAAGGGTAAATTGTCGCAAAAAATCGTTAATAGTCAAGCTGAATACGTCATAACCGACGCACACATCACAAAAATCAGCCAACCCAAATATCCTTATGAATTACTCGGGCTGTAAGTCTATTGCACACTTGTTGCAATAAGTTATAAACTATTGATAGCACTATGCTAAATGAAATATTTGAACACCACAATCTTCGCCTGACAAAACCACGCCAGCAAGTATTTGATATCCTGCGAAATTCAGATGTGCCTCTTACGGTCGGCGATATTGCGAAAAACTGCAAAAACATTAACCGTGCCAGCATTTACCGCACACTGCTGATGTTCGATAATCTGAACATTATAAACACCATAACTATTGGCTGGAAGAATTATTACGAGTTAGCAGAACCGTTTATACCACATCATCACCATCTCTACTGCATCAATTGCCAAAATGCCGAACCCATACAATCGCAAGAACTCGAAAAACTCATAGATCTCATTGGTAAAAAACATAATTTCATAGTCACAAAACACCACTTTGAGCTGGAAGGTATTTGCGAAAAGTGCCGACATATTATAGAAAATAAATAATTTTTCCCAACAAAAAAGCACCAGGTAAGGGTGGGCATCACCTGGTGCTTTTTTACCCTTCAACCCACCCGAGCTACCGTATCAGCGAAGCGTCGCGACTAAAACTCCAAAAGTCCGCGCCTGATTATTATCAACACCGATTAGTGCTCGCCTTAACAGAGGTCGCCTTTGAAAAAGGGCAGTTAAAGGGGTTAGTATGCGCGTAACGTTGAACCGCAAAAAGTGGAGGGTAAGAATACTTAATGCCATTGCGCGCAACCTAACATATAGTTAGAATAGGGGGTATAAGGTGCGTTTGGTTAATGATTACTTAACCAATCGTCCTTGATTATAGCAAACATTTGACAAAGTGTCAATACTTTTTACCACATTTTTTATGGAAATCAATAGAATTACACCAGATGAGCATATTTTCTCCCAGAGATTAGCACATATTGCCAATCCACCAAAAAGCTTATGTTATATGGGAAAGTTGCCGGAAACAGAGGCGCCAGTCGTATCAATCGTCGGGTCCCGTAAGCCGTCTGCCTACGGAAAAGAAGTGACCGAGCGATTAGCAACAGATCTGGCAAAAGCCGGATGTGTAATCGTGAGTGGGCTGGCGCTAGGTGTGGATTGCATTGCTCAAAAAGCTGCGATTGAAGCTGGCGGAACGGTCGTAGCGGTCGTCCCAAACGAGCTTCCTGATATTTCACCGCGGACCAATTATCAACTAGCCATGAGCATCATAGAGCGGGGCGGCGCGGTCGTTTCAGAATGGATGAAGGGCGATAATAAAATAGTCAATCGTTGGAGTTTTTTGGAGCGCAATCGGCTGGTTAGCGGGCTAGCTGACGGAATTATTATCACCGAAGCCGCCGAGCGAAGCGGCACACTAAACACCGCCTCTCACGCACTGAACCAGGGAAGAGATTTGTTTGTAGTTCCCGGAAACATAACCAGCCCACTGTCGGCGGGTTGTAATACTTTATTAAAACAAGGGGCGTATTTGGTGACGGACGCCGACGATGTTTTGTCAATCATCGCGCCAGAAAAATTACAAAAAAACAACGATCAAGAGTTAGCAGCCAGCGCAACAATTGAAGAAGCGATTATCATAAAACTCATCTCAGAAGGACTTCGTGACGGCGATGAAATTCAACAAAAATCAGGATTATCCGCATCAGATTTCGCCACGGCGTTAACCATGCTGGAAGTCAACGGTGTTATCAAACCTCTCGGGGCGAATAACTGGACATTACGATAGTTTTATTATATAATGCTACTTTATGAGAAGCCCCGACAGTTTACATCCAGAAAATGACATTACAGACAAAAAAAGAGAAGAGCCATTTTTTAGCATAGAAGGCATACCCCCAACGCTACTTAGCCTCATCGGAACTGCCGCTGCGTGCATTGGGATAAAGGACCCTACTACATTTAAAGGATTTGCCGCTTTCGTTATTGGCAGTGTAATGGATGCGCTAGACGGCAAACTAGCCAGAGCAACTGGAGGAGAAACTAAACTAGGCAAAATTGTTGACCATACTGGAGATAAAATCAAAGTATTCTATACGATATGGAAGATGTATGAAGCAGACACAGCTCCAAAATTGGTACTTGGTGGCTTTGCCGCGTCTAACGCTATCAATGCAGCGTGTTCAATAAAAACTCATATAGACAACCCCGACATGTCACAGGCGCCTGAAAAAAGTGGCAAGATAGCCATGGCCATGGAGGTTACATCTCTAATATTATATTCTGCCGGTAAATTTGCTGAGCTGCACGGCTTAAGAAAAACTAGCAACACAGCCAGGGTACTAGGTGGGCTGGCAGCGGCAACTGCTATAATTCCTGCGACACTATCGACAGCAAGCTATATCAGACGAGCAAGCGGCAATAACCACAACCCAGAAAAGCACCAAAATACGGCAGTTGATCGCAGTCTTGGAATAGCGGCACTACTTGGTCACATTGGAGAATCTAGCCGTCAATAGAGATTGTTATTGTAGCTACATAGTGATTTGTTATAATATAAAGTTATGAAAAATCTCGTTATCGTCGAGTCACCGGCCAAAGCTAAAACCATCGAGAAATATCTCGGCAAGGATTTTCACGTCCTGTCCAGCGTGGGGCATATTCGCTCGATTGTTAAAAAGACGAAGGATGGAACGCCGCCGATTGACGTGGCTAACGATTTTTTCGCAATTTACGAAGTTGATCCTGAAAAAAAGAAAGTTATCACCGAGCTAAAGAGAAATGTCAAGGCAGTCGGCAAGGAAAATGTTTGGCTCGCAACCGATGAAGACCGCGAAGGAGAGGCTATTGCTTGGCATTTGTGCAAGGTACTGGATCTTCCTATTGAAACAACCAAGCGAATTGTTTTTCATGAGATCACCAAAGATGCCATAACCAATGCAATTAAGAATCCGCGAACCGTGGATATGAATTTAGTTCAGGCGCAACAAGCCAGGCAAATACTTGACCGACTGGTTGGCTTTGAACTCAGCCCAGTCGTCTGGCAGAAAGTTCCTGGCGGAAAATCGGCTGGTCGCGTTCAGAGTCCAGCAGTGCGATTACTAGTCGAGCGAGAACGCGAAATTATGGAGTTTGAAGGCAATTCTCAGTTCAAAGTTACTGCCATTTTTATTCACGACAATCAAGAATTCAAGGCTGAGCTTAATCAAAAATTCGACACAGAAGAAGCGGCGAACGAGTTCTTAAATAGTCTGAAACCCGCCGAATTTATTGTTAGCGATATCTCAAAAACTCCAGGAACGCGCAATCCAGCGGCGCCTTTTACTACGTCAACCTTGCAACAGGAAGCTAACTCTAAACTTGGTTTCAGCTCCAAAGCAACTATGGCCTCGGCGCAAAAATTGTACCAAGATGGAAAAATCACTTATATGCGTACCGACTCGGTGAATTTGAGCGGTCAAGCCATCGCGGCGGCCACCGATTTTATCAAGCGTCTTTACGGTCCAGATTACTCAACGGTTCGCAAGTTTAAAACCAAATCCGCATCCGCCCAAGAAGCTCACGAAGCCATTCGCCCGACGGACATCACTCTGGAAACCGCGTCTAATAATAACTATGATCAGAAATTATATGACCTAATTCGACGCCGAACTTTAGCGTCGCAAATGTCGCCAGCGAAACTAGAAAAAACGACTATCACAATTGATATCAAAGGCAACAATTTACCTAAGAGCAAAAAGCCCGCCCAGTTTGAGGCGAAAGGCGAAGTTATTACGTTTGACGGATTTTTGCGTGTTTACGGCGGCAATAAAGATGAGCTTCTACCGAAGTTACAGTCTGGCGATGAAGTCAATTCTCACGACATTACGGCTCATCAAACATTTACACGACCGCCAGCTCGCTACACCGAAGGTTCGCTAGTCAAGAAACTGGAGGAGCTTGGAATCGGACGTCCGTCAACTTACGCTACGATTATTGACACTATTCAAACTCGCGGCTATGTTGAAAAAGGCGACAGCGAAGGTCAACCACGTGATGTAATTGTCCTGAACTATAACGGCGAGGAAGTTAGCCGAAGTATTGTCCAGGAAAAAACTGGCTCGACACGCGGCAAGCTGATTCCAACGCCAAGCGGCGAACTGATTGCCGATTTTCTGACGGACCATTTTACGCAAATTGTTGATTACGATTTTACCGCTAACGTCGAGACGGAATTTGACAAAATCGCTGGCGCCAATCTGGAAAAAAGCACAATGTTACACGGATTTTACACGCCTTTCCATAAATTGATCGAGCAATCTGGCGGAATTGACCGAAGTAAAGTCGGCGCTAATCGCGAAGTGGGAATTGACCCGAAGACGAATAAACCGATTATCGCAAGATTCGGTCGTTTCGGTCCAATGTTGCAGCTTGGCGCAACTGAAGACGAAGATAAGCCTCGCTTTGCGCCACTACCAAAGGGCGCGAAGATTGAAACGGTAACCTTAGAGCAAGCACTGGAGATGTTCAAGTTGCCACGCATCGTCGGACAAACAGAGGACGGGCAAGATATTAAGGCGAATATTGGACGATTCGGTCCGTACATTCAAGTTGGTAAATTATTCGTTTCCATTAAGCCAGAAGATCCTCACGGCATTACTTTAGAAAAGGCATGTGAACTTTACGCCGCCAAATTAGAAGCCGAAGCCGCTAAGAATATCGCCGAATTTCCAGATGGAATTAAGGTTCTCAATGGTCGATTCGGTCCATACATTACCAACGGCACTAAAAATGTCAAAATCCCTAAAGATACGGATCCGAAAACTATTACTCACGAAAAAGCTCTGGAGCTATTAAACGCCACGACAGCGAAGCCAACTCGCAAACGCGTAGTTAAAAAAGCCACCAAAACATCCGCTAAAAAGAAATAGCGTTTTTATACTATCCAATAATTCCGGATAATAAAAACTCTTCATATAATCTATTGCAAAAAACGTAAAATAAATGCTATAATTTATATCAGCAATTATGGCATTTATCTATTGACTTTTGTCAAATGCAATTGTATAATTAAAAACATATTTTCAATCAATATAACCTGTGGTGAGGCAGAGAGGATGTTTCTAGTAGCATGAGCGAGACAGCAAAAACCGAGCAAAGCGCCAAATTAAATTCTGTCGTCGATACTATTATTTCTAAGATTCCGCAAGAGCGCGAGAAGGAGATTATTTCTCGACGATTTGGTTTGTACGACCGAAAAGAAACGTTAGAGTTAATTGGCGATATGTTCGGCATTACTCGCGAGCGCGTTCGTCAGCTAGAAAAAGCAATCTTAACGCGTCTACGTGCAGCTGTCGCCGAGGGAGAACTTCCTTCGGTTATTGCTATGGAAAAAGAAATCACTTCGAGTTTGTCTGAGATGGGACGAGTTGCGCGCATGCAGGATTTGGCGTCGCACTTCCTCGGTAAAGAAGCTACTGCAATTGACCGCGCTCGTGTGGCGTTCATTTCTGAACTAGCAGAAAACATCACGATTGTTACAGAGAATGACGATTATTACCAAGCGGCAGCGATTGACACTCTCGGCAATGAAAAGCAAATTAGAGCACGAGTCGAAGAAGTTGTAAAGACAATCAAAAAGCACGGCGAACCCGTTACTGCGGAAGAATTGCACAAAAAATTGGACTATGAACATCCTTCAAACATTGCAGCCTTGGCTACTGTTAGCAAGAAATTGGCCAGCTTAAACGATCAGTGGGGGCTAGCCAAATGGCCAGCCGTTAACCCAAAGAACATCCGCGATAAAATCTACGTTGTTCTAGACACCAACGGCTCACCGATGCATTTTTCCGACATCGCCAAGGGAATTCGGGACAGCGAATTTAACCGCCGAAGCGTCACGACGCAGGCAATTCACAATGAACTTATTAAAGACAAGCGCTTTGTTCTAATCGGTCGCGGGATTTACGCACTCGCCAGCTGGGGCTACAGCCGCGGAACTGTAGCAGATATCATTACCGATATTTTGAAGAATTCCGAAACTCCGCTCCACCGCGATGAAATCGTTCGTCAAGTCCTCGACAAACGACAAGTCAAGGAAACTACTATTCTATTAAACCTTCAATCAAAGCCACAATTCAAACGTGTCGCTAAAGCCACATACGTTTTTGAAGAAGCTGCTTAAGCTAAGTTGCAAACTTCTTTCAGAGGTGAGATAATTTACACATAATGCAGATTATTTCTTGGATCATCGGTACGTTATTACAATGGTATGTTTGGATGCCAATTGTGGCAGTCCTGATGTTTTTGACGTGGCGGAATTATCGGAAGATCGAAGATTTCACCCCAGTTGAGAGCGTACTTTTAGTCCTGGAAATCCCACGCACCAACGATAAGCAAGAGCTTGCCGCCGAGCAGTTATTCGCTTCACTACACGGAATTCTTCGCGACAATAAAGAATTGCGATTATCTGGCGGACACCAAGAGCACATCAGCTTTGAAATCGCCTCAGTCAATGGGCAAATTCGCTTTTACGTTTGGGTACCAAAAACCTTGCAAAGTTTTGTCGAGGGGCAGATTTATTCTCAATACCCAACCGTTCAGATTCACCAAGCCGACGAAGATTATACCGAGCATGAGCGCGACCACGAAGTTGCTTACTCGACAGAATTGACATTAACCACGGATGAATTTCTCCCGATTCGCACCTTCCAAAACTTCGAAGTCGACCCGCTGGCAGGCATTACGGGTACGCTGGCAAAATTGGAAACCACCGGTGAAGAATTGTGGATTCAGGTACTAGTCAGACCAATCCCAGATGACTGGCAAAACGCCGCAGATCGATATATCAATAGCATAAAAAACGGACGAATGTTCTCCTTGCCAGGATTCGGCGGCAGCATGCAGTGGCTAATCGGTGTACTTGGCGCGTTATGGCAACCACCAGAGCAGGGGGTCGGGCAATCAACCAAAATTGAGCTGTCGGACCGCGATAAAACTCGCATTTCTGAAGCAGAGAAAAAGGCCACAAAGCTCGGCTATGAAGTAAAAATTCGCTTGGTTTATATGGGCGAAAGTCAGACAAACGCTAAGCTTCGCATGCAGGCACTCGTCGGTACGTTTAAGCAGTTCAATTCGACAAATCTCAATGGATTTCGCGCCGTCAAGGGTGCATTTGGTAAAGAATTTATTGATAAATATCGCAAGCGTTCGTTCATCGGCGACGGGTTCATCTTAAACATAGAAGAATTGGCGTCAGTTTTTCATTTGCCACACACCAATGTTGAAACGCCAAATATAGTTTGGGCAAGCTCCAAAACCGCAGAACCGCCATCCAAATTGCCAGTATTAACCGGCGAAGATGCCAACGATGACCAAATTTCCGCCTTTGGCGTCACCAACTTCCGCGGCATTAGCCACCAATTCGGCATGTTGCGCTATGACCGCTCACGCCACGTTTACATAATCGGGCAAACGGGCGCCGGGAAAAGTGGACTATTAGAGCTCTTCGCCTTAAGCGACATTTTCCATAATCAAGGATATGCCATCATCGACCCGCACGGCGACTTCGCAATCAACAACATGAAATTTATCCCCGGCAGCCGATTGAACGACGTGATCTATTTCAATCCAGCCGACACCGCGTATCCTCTGGGATTCAACCCACTGGAAGTCACGAACCCGAACCAAAAAACCAACATCTCATCAGAGATCATCGGCGTTTTGAAGCGTATTTTCGGCGATTCGTGGGGACCGCGACTTGAGTATATTTTGCGATACACTATTTTAGCTTTGCTGGACCGACCAGAAGCGACAATGCTTGACATTACTCGTATGCTAACAGATAAGGAATTCCGAAAAGAAACGCTGACTTATTGCCAAGACACCGTGGTTTTGCAATTCTGGAATGTCGAATTTGCTAGCTGGAATGACAAGTTTGTCGCCGAGGCAATTGCACCAGTCTTAAATAAAGTCGGGGCTTTCACTGCCAATCCAATCATCCGCAATATCATCGGGCAGCCGAAATCCACGTTCAATATTCGCCAGATTATGGACGAAGGAAAGATTCTAATTGTCAATCTGTCCAAAGGTCTTATCGGTGAAGATAATGCCGCCATCCTCGGTTCGTTCTTGGTCACGAAAATTCAGCTTGCCGCCATGTCTCGAAGCGATATTCCTGACGTCCGTGACCGCCGCCCATTCTATCTTTACGTCGACGAGTTCCAGAACTTCGCCACCGATTCGTTTGCGACTATTCTATCCGAGGCTCGAAAATATGGCCTTAACTTAACCGTTGCCAACCAGTACATTTCCCAGATGAGCGACACGGTTCGTGATGCGGTTTTCGGCAACGTCGGCACCATGATTTCTTTCCGAGTTTCCGCTGACGACGCACCGATTCTTGCCAAGCAATTCGAGCCGAACTTCGAGGCAATCGACCTTCTACAGATGCACAATCGTAATTTCGTTGTCAATATGGTTATTGGTGGTGAAAAAACTCCGGCGTTTTCTGCCCGCACATTGGAACTTCCGCCAAGCCAAGCCGACAATACGCCACACATTATTGAACATTCGCGTCGCATGTATTCGCGAAACAGGGAAGATGTTGAGAAAGAAATTGACGCCGCGATAAAACCTGTTCGCAACCAAAAAAAGCAACCAGCCAAACCTCAACCGCAGCCCGCAAACAACGCTCCAGCGGCCAATAGCCAACCGGAAAAGCAGCAACCCGCAGCAAACGACGGCGAAGTTGTTTTGCAAATTCGCGGCAACGATAACACACCCGCAGAAACCGCAATTAGCACAGTTACACCGCTAGATTCAGCAACGCCAAAGCGTCGACGTCGCCGACGAAAAAAGAGCACTACCGCCGCCTAAAAACTATTCGTATCGCCACTGACGCATATCAGAATTGTAAACGTCGGTGATTCGCGGAGAAACCAACGTAGAAGTCGGTCCAGATGACACCGATATGGCGTTTTGTTTAGTCAGAAAGGTGAGCAATTTCTGGTTTTGATATCGTAGGTTTTTCGGCAATGGCTGACTAGCCACGACCTCAGCTTGCGGCGTAGACATCACAAAACCCCACTCGCCAAATGATGGCACATTAACCGAAAACGCCGTCACATATCGCTCTGGATGAGACGATTTGACGGTATTTGCCACCATATAAAAAGCGTGCGGAGAGAAAAAAGATGACGTCGCCTGCGTCACCATAACGCCACGCTCCGTTAAAATATTGCCGATTTGACGATATAATTGCTCGGAATACAACTTGGCTAATTTTTCATTCGACGGATCCACCAGATCAATCAACACAACATCATATTTATCCTTGGTAGAAAAGGCGAATTGGAAAGCGTCTTGATTGACAATGGAAACGCGCGAATCATGCAGAGAGCGTTGATTTATATCGGTGAGAAGATGATTAGTTTTCGCCAGATTAGTCATCACCTCATCGATATCAACCAACGTAATATGCTCAACGCTGGGATATTTCAAAACGTCCCGAGCCAGTAAGCCGTCGCCGCCGCCCATAATCAACACACGCTTCGGATTGGCGACTGAAGACAGAGCGGAAGCAGACAGCGTTTCGTGATAACGCGCTTCGTCAAGGCTGGAAAACTGCAGATTGCGATTCAAAAACAACCTGGTGTCATTTTTATATCTCGTCAGGACAATTTTCTGATACGGCGTCTGCTGCTGCCACATCACAGGATCTTTATACGTTCGCTTGTCGATTCCGTGCTCAATTTCCGTCGCAAAAATGAAGAATCCCACCAGCAACATTGTTGCAATAACGCTAATTGTCATTACAATTTTCGACGCTTTCATTTGCTTAAGAATCAGAACCGCAACGCCAATATTCAGCGCCGCCACCAGATACGCGCTGCGCATCAAACCAAGATACGGAAGCATAACGAGCGGGAATAATAGCGACGCAATTAACGCCCCAAAATAATCGAGTGCTAAAATCTTACTAAATAATTTCACCGAAGACTTGCGCCCGAACTCCTGAAACATCTTCATTAAAAGCGGAATTTCCAGCCCGATACAAATACCAATTGCCAAACTTATGACGGCAAAAATTAGCCAATGCGAACGCGTAAAAACGAATCCCAAATACATCAGCATCACCGAATTTCCACCAATTAGCCCCAGAATAATTTCGTTCGCTGCGAAGCTGGTTGCTGGATGAATCTTTATGTAATTGACCAGCAATGAGCCAATTCCCATACCGAACAGCGTCACGCCAGTTGCCAAGCTGAAGCTCAGAATCGAATCGCCCACCAGATACGACGCAGCCGCACCTAAAATCAGCTCGTAAATAATTCCGCCAATTGCTACTAAAATTGCCGCCGCAAATAAAGCAACCTGCTCCCGTTTTTTCGTACTTGATCGTGACATTATAACTCCTTTTATTTACCAAGCCCGCCGCTGCTGCCACCGTAAACACTGCGCGATCCGCCGTGACCTCCGCCATTACTATTGTCGGAATTGTTGTCAAAGATAAATGCAAACAAAATAATAGCGATAAATATGACAATAACTATAATCGTCGTCCAGTCAATCGGCTTAATGGTCCTACCGAACATTTCCTTCTGCTCTTTGTTACTCAATTGAATCTTACGATAAGCGTCATATTCGCGGTTATTATACTTCTCAATCGTGATCAACTGACGGTTTTTTGGCGCGCTAGTATCCTTCAAAGTGGCGTACGCCATCAGTTCTTTCGGGAAAACTTGGTACGTGTTTTTACCCTTGATATTCATAATTTCGCCAATGCCAACCTCATCAACCACCACAATATGGTCCTTGCCATCCTGCTCGGAGACGGTGAATGATTGACCTTTTTCCAATTGCGTTGGATCAATTGCCTGAGTGAAACGAATCGGCTCGTACAAAGAAACGGTTTGATCGCTGTGATCATATTCCACCCAGCTATCATAATCAGCCAGCCCTGTAATCTCCCATTCTTCCCAGTAGTAAAATCGCTTGTCTTTCTTATCCCATTCGCGAAAAAGTAAACAGCCAACAACTCGTAAATTAGTTTTCTTTCCAGTCAAAATCTGGTTAATTTTAAGTCGCGCCTTGGTTCGTTTCATATTACAATGTCATCTCTTTCATAATTATGTTTTCTGCATCCAACAACCGTGCAACCAACTCTTTTATTTGTTGCAATTTATCATCATCCAGCATTTTACAAGTTGTCATCGCTATATACGCCACGCCGCTTTCTGGCCACGTATGAATCGCGATGTGCGACTCCGACAAAAGCAGGGTGGCGCTGATTCCTTGCGGGGAAAATTGATGCATCACCGATTCCAAAGAATGCAAGCCCGCCAATTCCGTAACATTTCTTAACATTTTCTGCAGCTCATCCGCGTCATTAAGCAAAGCAGAATCAACTTCGCTCACTTTTATGGTTATAGATTGGATAGCGGACGCATGCATATTATAGTAATTATATCACCTCTGGAGCGTCAGGAGTAAAGGTGAAACGCGGCTCTTAGGGAATATCAATATCTAAATTGTTAGGGAACTATAACGAAAGGCGATATTATTGATTTTTCAATGATGGTCGTAGTAATATGGCAGTGTAAGACAGCAGCGCCCCTCTTATGTTAGAGCAACGCGGGCTGTCTTATTTTATTTTGACTGATGTATTACCCTTAAGTACCACCAGAACTGTATAATATTAGAGAACCGCTGACATCATAACAATATGTTGACCTACTCCGCCTCTTGAAGACGGTTGCATGAAGGCACCTCATTTTCGAGGTGCCTTTTTTGACGGCTTCGAAAAAAATAGTAAATACATTCCAAATACAAGCTTAATCGCTGAGTCTATATATGCTATCACCTCTAATGGGATATCAGTAAAAAAATATCCTACAGAAATATTGATAGCACAAATAAGACCTAAATATATCATTGATTTTCCATGCACAAAATAATACGGGAAAAAATGTAGTGCGGTTGCCATCAGCGCTCCCAGCCAAATCAATCTCCAATTTTCAGTCGCAAAGAATGGTCCACCCAGCAAAGCCATTAAGATAAATAATAAAATAACGGCATATAAAGATACTTTCTTTTGAAATTCACTCGAAGGACCATCAGACAGCCTATTCAACACCTTTTTATTCATGTTAATTGAGAAAAAACTAATAACATATCCAATACTAAACACTTGCATATTTATTATTTGCTTTCCTCCTGTTAAAGTAGCTATTGAAATAATCGCCGCTATTACAATTAGCCACAGCCCACACGCTCTCTTATAATTGAATTCCAACTTTTCGTCTTTATTATAATTTAAAAAAGCCATAAATATCTCCGATAAAATTATCACTATTATTATATCACCGCAACAATAAAGCCTAAAAATCGTAAGCATTTATTATCAACATATGATAAACTAATCTCATGGGAACGCTTATATTTATAGTTATAGTAGCTGCAATTATTTTTCTGGTAATCAAAGTAAGTCAGGGGACTGACGGCGACACAAGCCCGATTAAAGCCCCAATAAAGAAAGAGTATGTATATATCAAAAAATCTTGCGCAATGACGCCAAGTGAATTATCGTTTTATAAAACTCTGCATGAAGCAATAAACGGATGTGTAATTATACCTCAGGCTCATTTAAGCATGTTTTTGGATCACGAGATAAAAGGGCAAAGCTGGAAAGCAGCTTTCGCGAGAATAAATGGCAAATCTGTAGATTTTCTAATTTGTACCAATGATATGAAACCTCTCATAGCTATTGAGCTTGATGACAGTACTCACAATCAGCCCGATCGAAAAACGCGCGACGATTTCGTCAATTCGATCATGGCCAATACTAATATGCCCCTACTGCGATTTAAGGCAGGCGAATGGAACAGTGAAATAATTAAGCACAGAATCGCCCAAGCTCTTTCGCAAAACTAGCAATTAAAAAACAATAGAACAAAATACGAACTAATTATTAGTCATTTTTAAGCGTACATAAAGCCGAATCGGCTGAGTATTTATATTGATAAATTTTGCGTGATACAAACATAAATTATAAATCCGAGCCAATGCAGATAAACTAATATACAACATAAAACGCACCAAGCCAGCAAAATAGGGCGGTTTATAAAACAATAAACGACAAGTAGGTTGATTTGGTAAAAATGAGATAAATTTATCGCGAAGAAAGACGATGGAATAGTCGTGTTTTAGATATAGTTTTAATGTCGCACAATGTACCTTTTACGCAATAATAAATGCCATGCAAAGATGAATATACATATGTCTCTATATATCCGATAACACCTTATAAAACGAACTTTTTCCGGTAATTCGGCTAGGGGATTCTCTATTATACACAACCTCATAAAACATACTGTCTTTTATAAAAATATACACCAACAAAATACGAACTTAAAAAAAATATTTTTAATTCCAGCACTACACATACCGGAGTGCTACATTGATATTTTTACATCAATATAAACTCTGGGCATGCGCACCGTAAGCTTGTTAAGTTTTCCACAACGTATTTTATATTATTTGACATTTTTATATTTTTATTGCCCTACTCCCCTAGCTTATCATTTTGCGATTATTTGACTTTTGCATATTTTTATATTGTTATATATATTTTCTACGCCATACAGAAATAGAACAAAAAGAGAACTTACTCTATTCAGAAGAGAAGTTGACCGCCCTACTTATAGAACGACCTCTGATCTACCCTGACGTCTATATACCCTGGCTTCGCGCCGTTATTGTCCAAATAACTCAAAGTAGCTATCGCCTGCTTAACCTGAGCTTGAGCAGACCTATCCACCGTCATACGAATCTGAGTCTCCCTGCCCTCGACCTTAAACCAGACTTGGCGTACAGTATTAGCCGGCAGAATAACCTCTGAAACATTTATTTTATGTTGCGAAAATTCAGACACAGCTTGACCAAGGAAGCTCAAGAATTGGTGATTGATGACTTCTTGACCGCCTCTAGTCGGCAGGCCACTTTCATCACGAACAGCAACCGTAGGCGCGGCAAAATAGTTCTGCTCAAAAGTAACGCCACTATCATCAACAAAATAAATCTTATCTCCAGAAGACCATTGAGCCACCGGCTGCCTAAACGTCAACTTGGCAGCTGATCGCGCCAGAAAATCTCCCTCCACGCGAATGTTTTTTACCTCAGGAGCTTTCTGTAAAAAGAACTGCTTTAGATCATTATTATTGAGGAAAAATCGGAATCTCTCCGCTGGATGAGCGCTATAATATTCATTAAGAACGCTCACGTATTTATTAGCGTTACTGGAACTTTTTGCGTCGGGAGTTTGGATTGAAATATTGATTGTCAATTGGAACAAAAGAAATATTACAACAAGCAGACTTACCGCAGTCGCAAACATTTTCCGCATTACACGGCGACGTTTTTTCACCAATTCGTGAGTCTCGAGTCTCTCGGAAGTCTCCAAAGGAGAGGACGTTTGACGACTATTAAGCGTCCTGTTCCGACGATACGATTGGGCAGGCAAATCCTCATAATTCTCAGTCCGACGACGCGCCGCGATTTCTCGACGACTTAGATTCTCGTCCGATTTTTTCTTAGAGAAGGGGAATTTCACTTTCGCCTACCCTGCCTTCGCACTGTAGTAAGAATAATCTTCGCCATATCTTTAGCCGCGTTTGGCTTGGCAAATTTACCAAAGTTATCGCCCAGACCTTTAAGAATTTTCTGAGATTTTAATACGCCAATTATTTTTCGTGCCAAGATTTGATTGTCCTTATCCAACTCATCTTCGGAAACTATCAACGCCGCCAATGCATCCTGGTAAACTTTAGCGTTTTTCAATTGATGCCCTCCTGTCAAATGGCCGTTGGGAATGATGATTGTCGGTTTATGTAGCGCCGCCAATTCCAGAAGAGTAGTCGCCCCTGCCCTGGTCACGACTATATCCGCCGCCGCCAAAACTTCCGCCATTCCGTTGTGAACAAACGCCTGCAATCGCCAGCCCTCCCTCTCGTCGGTTTGCTTGAGAATTTCTTCATATTGCTGATTTCCCGATATCAAAAATACCGAAGCCTCAGAAAGCAGGTTTTCCCTAATTGCTACAATCGCGGAGTTAATTCGGCCCGCTCCGAGTCCACCGCCAGTGATAACGACAAGCGGCTTATTGACATTAAAGCCTAATTTTTCCTTCAATTCTTTCCTCTCAGCCTCAGAATATGGATGGAATTCTGGCGCAACTGGAATGCCAACATATGAAGCTTTTTCTGGTGGGTAATTGTAATATTCAAGCGGCGCACCCGTGCCGATAGCTTTCGCGAAGGGACTCAGCAAGCGATTCGTCAAACCTGGATGCGCGTCAGAATCATGCAAAACCAACGGAATTCTTAATAGCCGAGCCGCATAGCCAACCGGCAAACAAACATATCCGCCCTTAATGAAAATAACGTCTGGACGCCACTTCATGAGTTTGAACAAACTCTGGAAAAATCCAACCATCACCTTAAAACCGTCGCGCAAATTTGGAAATAGAATTGACGGATGCAGATGAAATGAGATGCTTTTTCCGTGATATCGACGCAATTTTCCAGCAATAATCAAATCGACCGGAATATTTTCATCGAACTTAGCAAAAATACCGCGCGCGCTGGCGCCAAATTTTTTATCGCACCAAAAACGAAGCTCGTGATCACCAGTTTTCTGTAATTCTCTAAATACGGCTACCACTGGCGTAACGTGTCCGCCTGAGCCGCCGCCGACCGCTAAGATCTTGGCCACTTTCACCCTCCTCTAATGCTTTATGTGACGTATATTTGGAAATTTGAAAAACTAGACCTAGTGCTGCCGCGATAAATAACATACTTGTACCGCCATAACTTAATAATGGCAATGGAATTCCGGTAAGCGGCGCCAACCCTGTCATTGCGGCGATATTCAGTATCACGTGAGAAGCAATCCAGCCAAAAATTCCCGCCACAATTAGCCGTAACGTCACGTTCGAAAGCCTCGCGGCTACGTGCAAAATCGACAATAATAATGCCGTAAATAGCGCCAATATAGCCATTAAACCGACAAAACCAAACGTTTCCCCCATGACGGCAAAAATTGAGTCGTTAGTCGCCTCTGGAAGATATCCTGTCGCCTGAACGCTTTTGCCAATTCCAAGCCCCAGAAGTCCGCCAGAACCAATCGCAATCCTGGCCTGCTGAATGTGATAATTCTTATTCTCCTGACTGCTCGTCCCTTTATGGCTATCGCCTTGCACGAAAGTCATCACGCGCTCAATTCGGTGTGGCGATGTAAAAATCATCACCAAACCGCAAAGCGCAACAATCGCCAGAATCTTCTTGAAAATCTTCCAATCAATTCCAGCCACCAAAATCATTGATAAGATAATCGCTATCAACGAAATTCCCGTTCCCAAGTCTTTTTGCAAAAATACAATCATCAGCAGCGACAATCCGGAAATAATGCCCAGCGGAATGATGGCTTCTTGGATGTCGTTCAATTTTCCCTGTTGCGACCGACGCCCTAAAAATCCCGCCAAAAACAATAGCACACCATATTTGAGCAATTCTGACGGCTGGAAACTTCCCAGTACGCCCAATTGAAACCATCGATACGCACCGTTAGTTTCTTGCGCAAATGACAAATGAAGTACCGCGCCCGAGAGAAATAGTAAAATACATAGCGCAAATCCAGCGTAAAGAATGTATTTTGATCTCTCGCCAATAAACCATTTGTACGGCGTAAAGTAAAACGCAGAAAAAGCTACGATGGCAATAAATACGCTCGTCAGCTGCTTGCCAAAGAAATACGTATCGCTATAATTCGTGCCATAAGCATAGTTCATCACGTTAGCGCGTTGCGGCCCCAGCGCATACATAACAATCAGCCCAAGTAGCAACAAAAGTCCCATATAAAGCACAATTTGATACATCGGTCGATGGCTTCGAACCGGCTGAGCGATAGATTGACGATTTTTGGCGACCGAATTACGCAATATGACCTCCAGCGAGCGCCAGCATCACGCCGATAAACGCCATCACGCAGCCAATGACCCAGAAGCGCATCGTCACTTTAGTTTCTGGCCAACCAATCGCCTCCAAGTGATGATGAATCGGCGCAGATAAGAAAATCTTTCTCTTAAACAGCTTCTTACTGACGATTTGAGTCAAGCTCGATCCCGCCTCAATTACAAATAGCAAGCCAATCACAGGAAGTAGGAGCAAAGAGTCGGTCAGCATTGCCACAACACCCAAACACGCGCCGTAAGCAAAACTTCCAACATCGCCCATGAAGAATCGAGCTGGATAAATATTGAACCACAAATAGCTCAAAAGCACACCAACAACTGTAAAGCAGAATCCCGCCAATATAACATGTTGTTGCAATAAAGCAATCACACCAAACGCCCCAAAGCTAATGCCAAGCAGCCCACCTGCCAATCCATCCATTCCGTCAGAAATATTAACAGCGTTACCAGTAGCCACCACTGCAAATGCAAACAACGGAACTATCAACCAACCAATATTCACCTCGCCCACAAACGGCACATGAAAACTCGCCACGCCCAGTTTGGCAAAGAAAAACCAACCAAGCGCCACGCCAATCAACGTAATCAGCGCAAACTTCACTGGACTACGAAGTCCAGCCGCACCGCCACCCAAACCACGCAGATTGATGATGTCGTCAATCAGCCCAACAATTCCGCCACCAACCAACGCCGCCAAAGGAAGCCAAGTCTGAGCTCGGTCTAGATTGAAGAAAATCGTCACCACGAAGATTGAAATTACGCCAATCACGCCAGCCATCGTCGGGATGTTTCGTCGCAATTTTGCCGCTTGGAATTTGGCAAAAACCTTTAGCTTTTTCCCATCAGTGCTTTCTGACCTTTGGCGCTTCCAGAAGCGATATCGATAAGCGAAAAACGTATAAATTGGCGTTAAAAACATCGCTAGTAAAAACGCGCCGACGCTGAGTAAAAACACGTGCGTTAATTCATTAGTTACTGTCTGCAGAGCTATTCCCATATTTATTCCTTTGGTGCTATTTTCATATAATCAATCATCCAGTTGGATATATCCGTAAAAACTGGTCCAGCGTGAAGATTTCCTTGCAAATTAATCCCCTTGCCCGGAGCCGCTACACGTACCATTATGACATATTCGGCGCCATTTTTTCCACCACCATAACCAATATATGCAGCAATCGTTTCCTTCTGGGTGTAAGCGCCATTAACCACCGTTTCAGAAGTACTAGTTTTTCCACCGATTTCATAGCCAGATTTGTCGCTTTTTGACAAGAATGAAGATCGGCGCGCCGTCGTTAGCATCGTTCGCATCTGCGATGATGTGCTGCCGCTTACGGTTTGGCGAATGACTTTATTTTCCGACGATTTCAGATTGCCAGATTCGTCAATTGTGCCAACGAGAATAGTTGGCTTGTAATATTGACCGCCGTTAACTAGCGATGAAAATCCAGCTGCGACCTGAATCGTAGTCAAGTTCATACTTTGCCCGTAAGTCATAGCCGAATAACGAACCTCGTTTCCTTCAGCGCTATCTGGCGGATAAATATAGCCCGAAGCCTCGCCCAGCTCAATTCCAGTTTTAGCGCCAAAGCCAAATTTATCGTGATAATATTCATACAAAGTCTGACGAGCCGGCAAATTAATCTGCGAACCATTTCCTAATTTTCGAATCGCGGTAATCGTGCCGACGTTGAGCGAATTGTTAAACGCGCCTTGAATCGTCATCGTGCCACTCAAACCTCTCAAGGCATTACACATCGTGCGGTCAGCGACTTTAATACAATCGGTATTATTATACGTGCTAGACGGCGTAATAACGCCCTTGTCAATTGCCGTAGCGAAACTAAAGGACTTAATAATCGATCCCGGCTCAAATGGCACCATCGACGCGCTATCCACAAACACCGACCCATTTTTCTGCTTGGCAAAATCCGCCGGATTATAAGTCGGATAATTCGCCATTGCCAGAACCTGGCCGTTTTTCGGATTCATAACAATCACGCTTCCCTCAGTAGCGCCAGCCGCTTCAATTCCCTTTTTCAGTGCCAATTCAGTCTGGCTTTGAATATTCCTATCCACCGTCAGCGCTAAATTGTCGCCAGATTTCGCCTCGATTCGCATATTATTTTTTCCGACCGTCAAAGGTATATTCCTCACGTCAGTTACAGATTGCAATAGCCCGTCCCGACCCTTAAGCTGCTTATTCAAAGAGCCTTCGACGCCATATTGACCTTCGCCAGCCGCATTCACGAATCCAAGCACGTGCGCGCCCAGTTCGCCCTCAGGATAATTTCGAATAGAACTTTGCTGATACAACACGCCTGCAAAGTTTTTCTTTTTCAATTTTTCCGCCTGAGTCCTCGTAATATTCTTTGCCAAAACTTCATAGCGCGACTTTTTATTATTGAGTCGCTCGGATACATTTTCCGTCATTTCGCCGCCAGCAATTTCCCTCAAACTATCAACAAGCTGATTCCGCTCTTTATCATCAATCGACTGCGGGTCCGCAATCACCGTATAGACCGCCTGATTAAGCACCACAGGAACTGGCGTTTTTCCGTCCATCATGTAAATTTTCCCGCGCTCTGCAGGAATGATAAATTGGCGCTGCTGACTCGCTCGCGCCAACTCCGTATATTTGCCATATTGCAAAATCTGCAATTGAAACAATCGCAACACAAAAGCCGCCATCACTACTAGTAAAGCGATGGCTAACCAACCAGTTCTTGAACGAATAAGCCGCTGCATATTGCTTATCCTATTATATCACTATTGAGCGTAATGCGTTTCAGTTGTTGTCATAGCTGAAGCGACATTACTATTCTTCACCTTCTCTAACGCCGTCAAGCGCGCGTTCTGCACTTCCAATTCTGACTTTTTTGCGCTTAGTTCGGTGATTTTTGTATCCAGACTCTGAGCTTCATAGCCGTAAGCTGTAAGTCTGGTTGCCTGAGTAAGATAAATCAAGCCCAGTACTGTAATCATCAATGCAACTAGCACTGTATGAGCAACAGGACCAAGTTTGACCTGAGACTGAAAACGTGTAGAATTCTGATTTCGGCGCAATTGACCGTGTGAACGTCGTGAAGTAAATGTGGTGGTGTTTGTCATTTGTCTCTATCTTTTATGTTTATATTTTTGTATTTAGCATAACAAACCAGCCCGCCCGTTAAAGACAGGCTGGTTTTTATAAGGTATATTCCGGAATACGCCTCAGTTTAGCCGCGGCGTACTGAAACAGTCTCTGCCTTGTCTGTATTCTGGAATTCTACTTTGATGTGGATTGGCATAATAGCCTCCTTCTTTTTTGTTTTATTTTTTCACGGCGTATCGAAATTTTGCACTTCGACTACGCGGATTGTGAACATCTTCAGTTCCAGACACTGGTTTTTTCTCTGGGACAATTAGCTCGGCCTCATATCCAGCCGTTGCTTGCTCCGAAAAATAACGCTTGATCAATCTATCTTCCAAGCTATGAAAACTAATTATTCCTACTCGCCCGCCCTTATTAAGTAAGCGTGGCAAAAGTGGCAATAGTTCTTCAATTAGCTTAAGCTCATGATTGACTTCAATGCGTAGTGCCTGAAAAGTACGAGTCGCAGGATGATGTTTCATACTACCGCGACCAACGGTTTGCTTAATCAGATCAGCCAGCTCAGTCGTTCCCTGAATTGGTCGAGCTTTTACAATTGCCTGCGCAATCCGCCTGGCCCGCCCGGGATTTTCCTCGCCGTAACGAATGATCAGCTGCGTCAAATCATCAACCGAATACGAATTGACAATATCTGCCGCTGTAATTTCCGTCCGATTGTCCATCCGCATATCTAGCGGACCGTCAAATCTGAACGAAAAACCTCTCTCTGCTCTGTCAAGCTGCGGTGACGACACCCCCAAATCAGCCAAAATCACGTCAAACTTACGTCCCTGCTTGACTAAATCTTGCGCCGCGCTCACAAAATCTTTGTGAATTAAAGTTACGCCTTTTTCAGCCAAATCGCCCAATGTTTTAATCGCGTTTTCGTCGCGATCTACTAACACTGAGTTCAAGTAATTATCCGTCCTATTTAAGAATGCCCTGGCATGGCCGCCATAGCCAGCCGTCAAGTCGAGATACGACTCGCCTTCGACTGGCTGCAGCTTGCTAAGGGTTATCTCCAAAAGTACGGGAACATGGATCGGTTCGCTCGCTTGGAGTTCTTCCGACTGTGGTGGATGTTCTTTAATACTCATCATTATTCCATTATACAGAAATAATGCTCGAGATCACCTAACTGGATATTTAATTCTGGCTTTTTTTGTATTTGTGTTTTGTTTGTTTTTGTTGTCTTAGAGTGGAAATTTATTGATTGTCAGTAACAACCATGTTTTCCAAAGAGACTTATGTGTGAGGTGGAGTTTTTTTGGGAGGTGTTTGAGGAAGGTGCGTTGCCGTTTTTAATGTGGAGCAAATTGCCACATGCCATTTTCAAATACCCAGATAGTTGATCTCGAGAGGTTTTAATTGTTAAAGTGCTTAGCTAATCTACTATTCCGCATTCTCGGCCGCTATTAGCCGAAAATATTCCCCCGCTCGCACAGCAACGACTTCTCTATCAATTCCAGCGTAGTCGAGCAAATGCTGCTCAATCGTCACTCGTCCTTGTTTTTGGTCGAGCGCCGATGCGGTTTTACCTCGTCGGAATTTAACATTCAGGTCGGCAACTCGCTCATCCAGAATGCTTCCCGTTAGAGCGCTTTCCACTTCCCGATCCCAGATTTGCTGTGGATACAAGTGGAGATATTTGCCAAACCCGCGAGTTAGCACGACGCCTGATGCAAATTCTGCCCTGAGCTCAGCCGGAATTGTCAAGCGTCGCTTGTCGTCCAACTTACGCTCAAAGTAATCTGTCTGCACGTCGTCCTTCCTTCGTGGTAGATTAGTTGTTTTTTACAGTGGATGTTTGTTTTTGTTGGTGATTTTCCATCAACTTTCGTTCCACTGACTCCACTATACTACCCACACCTACCCACTTGCAAGCCCTTTTTTTGACTTTTTACCCATTTTTGCATCAAATAAAAACTTTTCCACATTTTTGTGGAAAAGCCTAGCGTTAAGTTGATGTAAGTCTACGCTATTAGCATCTCTCGGCAAACTCCCTGCTCGCCCGCCTCAAAACCTCATCGATTGCCAGCGCGTCAGGAGAAACTTCCAGCGCCCTACGGTTAATTCCATATAAATACAAATTGTCCAAATCTCGCACGCGACTCAAAGCCACATAACCCATACCTTCAACAAACGCCTTTCTGAGGTCAATCTTAGCTGCGTCCAGCGTCATTCCCTGGCTTTTATGAACTGTTATAGCCCACGCCAAACGCAGTGGAACCTGAGAAATACTTGCTCGTTTGCGCTCTCCGTCTCGCAATTCCCAAACATCCGGTACCATCGTCACCCGACGACCATCTCGGAACTCAACAACTGGATATTCCGTCAATGGCTCGAAATCAACCACCGTGCCGATACTTCCATTGGCATATAACTTTTGCGGCGAATTTTTAACCGCCATCACCAACGCGCCCAGCTTAATCACCAGATTTTCTGGCGCCAGGACCGACCTTTGCAGATTCTCTACATAAATTTTCGAGCCCGTCGTCGTTTGCTGATACGAACGCTCTTCTCCTGGCAATTCCGCCAATTTTTGAATATTAATATCATCGACATCAACGTTTACAGTGTGCAGTTCTGTGATATCACCATCTGGCGGCTCAATTTTAGTGCGCGCCAGCAACGCCTCGACGTGACGTCGCCTAACATCGCCAGTTCTTAGAGCGGTCAGAATCTCCAAAAGCTGCTCATCATTCTGACGATATTGCCGCTCCAAATACAGAACCGCCGGCTGAAGTTCTTGCCAAGCATCAGAATAAACCACAAAACCGCCGCCCTGCTCGTTCGGACGATTCACTGGCGGCAATTGGAAAAAGTCGCCGCTCATCACCAACTGAATACCGCCAAACGGCTGATCATTTTCCCTGACGGTTCTTAAAACCTTATCAATCATATCCAGCCGAAAATCGTGAAGCATTGAAATCTCGTCAATGATCAGCACGTCAGTTTTAGAAATCACATCACGCCGCGTTTTTGACAATCGTTCAAAAAAATTGTTCGGCAAATGATCACTCACGCCAATACCACTCCAGCTGTGAATCGTATTGCCACCAAGATGCGTCGCCGCCAGACCAGTTGTCGCTGTTACCGACACCTTTTTACCGCGTTTTCGCGCCTGCGCAATAAAATTATTCAACAGGTAAGTTTTACCCGTTCCAGCCGCACCAGTCAGCAACGCCGACCGACCGCTCAGTAAAATAGCCAGCGCTAATTCTTGATCCATTTTAGCCTCGTGGCGGTTCGCCTTCTGGCTCGCCAAGCAGCTTCTTCGACTTAATTTCGTAACGCTTGCCCGTGATTTTACTCTCAATATAATCCTCATTGATGAGATTTACGAACATATCCAAATCATTGCCGTCCATGATAATAATCGCGCCGTTATCATCGCTCATCAATTCCAACTGCATCTCATCGGCGTAGTCCAGAACATCTTCCTGTTTAACCGCACCGATTTCCAATTTCTGCAATTTATTAATCGTCTTTTTGCGCTCCTTCACCAACGCATTAAGATCCATTCCCTCTGGAAAACTTAGCTTATATTCCTTCTCAATTTCCGCTACTTTTTTATCAGCAATCACCTGCTTTTTATATTCATAGCCAAACATTCGCTCAAATTTTCCAGGATTAAACGCAAAAATATCTTTACCGACAATCAAAACTTGATTATCATCCGGAACCTTAAAACCAACTTCCGCATTAAATGAACCAAATTTGCCATCAGAAAATTCCCAAGCCAACGCGCTCTTCAGCGTCTGACCTTGCTGGATTAGCTTAACTGTATAGAATGTCGCGTCAGGGTTATTTGGATCGGTAAATCGTGCCACAATTCCCTTCATGCGCTTGAATTCGTGCTCAGTTTCCGAAAACTCCACAATGTCGTGACGTTCATGCTCAATCAAATGAATCAACGTTTCAGCTCGCCCAACCTTTTCCAGGTCAGTTCTCAATAAAACATTATCTTCCGATTCGCTCAATTCATAATCGCGGACGCTCAGTCCAGTGCCCGCGCCCAAATTGACCTGATTGATATAATCAAACAAGAACAGCGGTCTGAGTTGTTGCTCAACATCGCCTTTTATCGGCATAAAATATGGCGTGTAATTTTTACTAAATAAGAACAGTTCTATCTGTAAATCATTCTTCTTTGCATCGTTTTGATTTGCCCACAAAAAAATATCAGTCGTTTCCCTCACTTCTTCCATTTTTCTAGTATAGCAATTTTTATCAGATGTCGCTAGCTGTTATTTTGTCAATCTCTCGCCTTCACGCGCCCGATTAGCCCATTCATCAGCCAATTCGTTTCCTTCGTCGCCCTCATGACCGCGCACCCAACGCAAATCCGCCTGAGAATTCGAATATAGTTCGTATAGTTCACGCACAATATCCAGATTTTTAATATCGCCGCCCTTCTTCGTCCAGCCGCGCTTTTTCCAACCCGGCGCCCACTTGGTCACCACATTGATCCAAAATTCACTATCAGAATAAATTACGCACGGCGCACCATTGGCATCTTTCAATGCAGCAATTAAAGCCTTGCCCTCCATGCGAATATTAGTGGTATCACCGTCTTCCGACCCCAAAATATAAGGCTGAAGATCACGAATAACCGCAAACCCACCTGGACCAGGATTCGGCGAAGCAGAACCGTCAGTATAGTAAGTTGTCATTAGTATGATTATATCACGCGCAAGTTGTTAATTTATCAGGGCAAAGCTCAATAAGACTCTCAATAAACTTATCTTCATTAGACAGAGATTTTGGATTAAGCCCAAGATCGCCAGTGTTTTTACTAGCTTTCATGTCATAACGTCGCTTGTGTAGCGCGCCTAAGACCTCTTTCGCAAGACTGACTATTTTCATTCTCTCGACACGTTGACGAGTCGTCTCTTTCTCTAGGTTGTCTTCGCTAAAACCCAGAGACTGTAGATATTTATAGATAAGATGAGATATTTCTTCTATACGCGCACGATGCCGTTCGTCTTTTGTAAGAAACTGTATTTCAACTGGAATCTCAACACCATCAATATCCACAGCAAATGTTACTTTAGATACTTCATAGATAGGATATCCTCGTTTTTCACACTTTTCATCGGTATCAATTTTTACCAAATACTCATCCGAACCAACACCCAGCTCGCGAAGATTCTGCTCCACGGCATTAACATATTCTTCAGTTCCCTGGATATATACAGGTCTGTTTTTACCCCGAGCACATACTGGTCTAAACTCCTTCAACCTGTCAGCAATAAAATGCGCAAAATCACGAATTGTCCTTTCACGACCTCTAGATATCACCATCATACCGACGATATCCATAATTCCGTCGCCGCCCTTAAGCTTATCCGCAAGCGATCCTACAGTTTTAATACGCCAGTTTCCAGCAACCGTATTTTCATTTTTGGTATCCATATTTTCATATTTGGTATTAGCCACAAATTCCCCCATGTGAGTAGAATATTCGCCAGAATCCTCATCTTTACGAATAGCATAATTGATAGCACTGTCATTCACACCAAATATCTTGCCTGTAATTTCCTCCGTACCAACCTGCAGAACCCTGTCTTGTATCTCTTTAGCACTTTCAACAAGGTCTTCCCTACCTTGACCAATTAGTCGCCTTATTTTAGCCACACTACGTAGTTCTGCAGCAAAAGCCTCATATCCCATCGCCTCAAGAATTGGAGCATAGAATGACTCAGCTTCCAACACATCCTGTAAAACTGCAGATTCTCTCTTTGACGACGGATGCTGCAAATTATCCATTATCTCGGCGCCTTTTATTATAAACGCCTCGATATTAACCTTATCCATCTCTAATCTCATATAATCAAGGTCTAGAAGTGGCTGAGCAATCGCCCACTGCTTAGGAGAAACCTTGTCCATATGTCGCTCGGCAACCAAGGAGTATATTTCTCGATAACCTTCATTAGACTCTTCTTCGGCAATTTTAGCCATCAGCCTGCGATGATGCGCCGCGCTTTGCTCAATTTCAGCCATATCAGCCAGTAAGCATGCGGAGTATTTCAACTGATCATGGCTAATATTCTCATCATCCATAAACCCATAAAGTGCATCTGCGGCGTTCCTAGCCCACGTATCGTTATATTTCGTGCTCTTTTTATTAAACATTCTATCAGCAACGTCGTGAATCAACGACAGCGAAGCTGCCTCTGGTGGTAAATCGTCACTCGTATATGCTTTTACGATTTTATACACTCGGTGGGCATGATCCTTAAAATCTTCGCGCTCACCTTTAGTGCAACTAATATAGCCGTCTAAAACCTTACGGCATGATTCATGAAAAACCTCTTCTGCAGGTATAATCTCTTTTTCGTTCAAAATACAATTTTCACTTGACACAACCCTTTCATTATATCATAGTAATGGGAACTTATCAAGCCCTGGAATCTATGCAAAATAAATCCGCATCAATTCGCGCGCCACCCTGTCGGCGTCATGGCGAATTAGGCTACGCTGAGCCGCCAATGAGTCACTGTTGGAGTTCGTGTTAACCCACACATCATCAGCAATCAAACGCTTACCCGACGCATAATAATGCTTTTTCTTCAGCAATTCCTTATCCCACTCGACCAAATATTCGCCATCATAGAATATGTGAGGCTAAAAAGTTATTTTTTGCTCTGAAAGTAGCTATTACTATCCAGTATTTGCTTCAACAATTTTGGAATATAGCCATTAGCCTCACTTGCAGCAACTATAGCATTGACATCTTTAGGCAAGCACTTGCCTCCGAAGCCTCTGCTGTTTGCAAATACACTAGAGAATGATCGCCCTATTCTCTCATCAAGCAGCCACCCCTCGCGCACCTTATGCCAATCCACACCATACAATTGCGAGATTTCGTAGAATTCATTGACAAACGTGACCTTCGTAGCAAGAAAAGAGTTAACCATGTACTTTACAATCTCAGCTTCAGTGGGTGTACACTGAAAATATTGAGTATGCGGCCCCAGTATGGGCTCAAATATATTAAATAAATATTCAGCTTCGCCAGTGTTGCCTCCAACTATGAAAAATCTCGTATCCTTTATACTTTCATGTATGGGGTTAAGGTAGGTACTTTCTCCAATATATTCCGGGGAGAATGAAATATTTTTACCCGTTTTATTTAGCAAGTAATCCGTTGTTCCTGGCGATATAGTTGACTTTATTAGTATATGAGGATTGTTCAGCCTATTTATAGCGTGCTCTACTATAGACGTATTGCACGTGCCGTCCTCACTCATAGGAGTAGGAACACAGACAATAGCAAGCTCGCATTTATCTATATCTTCTTTTGGATAGTCTAGGTTTAATTTAGGATCATAAGTTACTATCTCATAATGGTTTTCTACCAGTTCTTTAATTGCTTTGCCCACATAACCTTGTCCAATAATGGCTATCTTCATACTCACCCTTTCTTATCGTATAATCTACGTTATCTTCCTATGTTCTACTGAAATATTGCTTTAGTCTATCAATAGCCTCATTAAATCTAAGGTGTGTAAAGGATATACGCAAGCCCTTAGGAACACCAAAATCCGATCCAGGTACAACAGCAACACCTGTTTTCTCAAGAATATCTTTTGCTAAATCAAAGCTTGTAAATATATTATTCTGTGCCATAAAATCACCACACATTACCACGAGATAAAAGCCACCCTCTGCCGGAATTACTTTTACGCCGTCAATTCCAGCAAGCTTTTTTACGACATAATCGTTACGATCAGAGTATATTTGTGCTAATTTTTTTACCTCATCAAGATGGTTTAATGCCTCAATACAAGCAAATTGCTCTGTGGGGTTTGTAGCTAATAATGCGTGCTGCAACATTACTCGATAAGGCAACAATAGTTTATCTGGCAGAATAGCAAAACCTACACGAGCAGTATACATTCTGAAGCCTTTGGAGAAAGAATTAGTTATAATAATGCGGCTATTTATATCTTTTTTAGTAGCTACATCTAAAATGGAAGTTACATCTGCCCTGAATCCAGTGTTTCGATATATCTCATCCGACAAAAGATATGTGTTAGAAGACGTAATATTAATTATTTCTTGATAGTCTTTCGCGCTTAGAATATTGCCGTAGGGATTACCCGGACTGCACATTATTACAAATCGTGTTTTCTCAGGATTGTATTTTGCACGAAAATCATCCATATCAATCTTTAGAGTTGCCGGATCGACATGATAATACTTTACTTTTGCTCCTGTTAACAGAGCGCAAACATAGTACACCGAATAGTATGGTTCAGGCAATAGTATTTCGTCATTTTCTTCTACTAAAAGCCTAAATAGATCCTTAAAGAATGGGCTAGTGCCAGTGTTTATTAGGATATTTTCTTTCTTAACATTATTCCCTAGACTCTGATACCATTCAGCAATCTTTTGGCGCAACTCTGGCAAACCTTCTGGATACACAAGATTTCTTTTATTCTCATCTTTGACGGCATCCACCCATGCTGACACAATTCTAGGATGTAAAGGCTCCTGCGCCTTACCAAGAGTCAACTTAATTACATCCTTACCATCTTTACTTAATTCATCAGCAAGTTCATCCAGTACGAACATCAGGAATTCAATCTCGTTAAATTTAATTTTATCTATTAACTTAGCCATCTACTATAAACCCTCCTTGATTACTATTATATCATTGTCATTAAAATCTAGGTGGCCATATTCATCGGTAAGCCTATAATTTGACCCTCTTATTTCTACTGTTTGCGTCTGAATACGCGCATCTGGATTCAATTCCACCTCCGAACAGTAATAATCGACATAATGCATAGATAATTTTTCACCTAATTTAAGGTGGGTCATCTTTGCCCTAAAGGAAGGGTAAAAGAATTCGCGAGCGCACAACAAAGAGTCTGTATATTCAGTAATAATATCCGCTATATTTGAAGCCATACAAGAATAGGTGCTAACTCCCAAGAAACGATCTGACTCCTTAACAAAAAATTTTAGACATTCGCCAGCAAAGAAGGCTTCCTCTAAACCTTCTTGAAACACAGGGTTCTCATGCTCCAGATATTGCAGTCTGTTATCGACTTTTATTTTTCCACACCCCACCAAAGAACTAACCTCTTCTGCAAGAGCACCATTAGTAATTTCAGGATCCAACGCTAAAGCTACCGAACCGAGCGATCTGTCATTATTGACTGTATAGGCTTTCATTTCCTGCTGCACTAGCCTAGAGCCAATCAATCGCATCTCATCACACCCAGAGCTGGTAAGACCAGAAAATAGTTCATTGTCGTCGCTGTCAGGTATATGATTACCGTGTCTCATAAAAATTAGCTCACTCATATTATACACTTCCTAATGTATCTCATAATCTCAGCAAAATTAGCAAAATCATGGTGATAGTCTTGTACTTTATCAAATTCCACAAACTCCCTGGCTGACGATTCGTGCGAAGCTACAAAATCATCTATTCGTTTTACATCAGCCAGAAAAAGCAGCTGATATGCCCTATCAGGGTATCTACCGTTATATTCAGAATGAAATAGCTTTTCAATATGCCAAGCACCAATCAATTTTAGAGAATTTAGTTCAACGGATGTTTCCTCATACACCTCGCGCCGCGCACAATCTTCTGGTGTTTCTCCTAATTCCATACGGCCACCTGGCAAACCCCAGCCACGCGGTGGCTTGGCCAGAAGTATTTTATTTTCATGAACTACACAAACCATACACGATGTCACAGGCGAGGAGTCGAAAATCTCTTCGCACGGACAAAATTGAGCTTTCGTCGACTTGTCTTTGCCCCAAAAAACAGTTGGAAAACTATTGTCAATTTTCATTCAACGCATAATTCCTTCGCATATTTTATGATAGCACACGGCACGTCTATACCATAATCCGACGCATCAATCCTGGCTACCGGATTAACCTCAAGAATTGAAAAGTTTTTGCCGCCCACACAATCAACTCTGCAAAAGCCACTTGAATACACAGTCGCAGCAGCAGCTAGAACAATATTTGCCTCGTCAACCGATAGACTATATTGCACGGCTTTTGATTCTCTTGTTAATCCAGCACAGTTAACTACGCCATACCCTGTTGTTGTATAACTGCCCACTACTCGTCCCCCCACAACATAAGTCCGAACAACCGTTCTCTTACTATTGCCAGCATCAAGGTCATTCTGTATGACCTTTGGTCTTTCGCTCAGTCTGCACGACCATAGCTCTGGCGCTAAATGATTAATTTCTTTAACCACAGGCTTAACGCCAACACCGCCTGCAGTTAATCCACTGGTTTTTGAAATTATAAAATCACCCTTACACCTCAAGGCGTCAATAATCTTCTGTGAATTTGAGCGGGCTGATGCGATAAAAGACTGAGCGATAGGCAAGCCAGATCCCGCTAATTCTATTGCCATAAGAGCCTTATCATCAGCAACCGTCAATGCCCGATAGTTATTAATGACTTTTGCGCCAGTACGTTCCAGGGATTTTATTATATATCTTGTCATCTGTCTATCTAAAGGACTGTGAGAAAAGGCAAAATAAACGTCAGCATCCAACATTTCGCCGGAGTCGTCGTAGAGGATTGGTTTGCTATGACAATCTCCATAAACTAAGGTTCGTTGAGGGTCAACATACACCATCTCAACATCGTTAAAGTTTTTGATGGCATTATTAAACTGCTCAACCGGCGATATCGGCGCAGAGAAACCTAAATACCTATTAACTGGGGTAATTATTGCTAACTTCATCTTTTTCCTCCTTTAGACTCTGATATTATTTGCGCTCTGGATATGATCGTATCGAGCCAACCCCTAGAGGAAAGCCTACTAGCCGAGCTTCTAAGCTCCTTGTACGAGACGTTGACTTCCTTCTCCGATCGTACAAGCGCCTTATAAAGAATTTCAACATCATCCTCAAGACTGAGCTTCAATCGGTTATATCCTTTTATATAATCAGTTGCACCTATATTACTAAGCAATAATTGAACCTTTGGCATTTCCTGCGTTTGACTATGGATTGCCTCAAGCGCTAAATGATTAAATCCATCCGCAACAGAAGCTACAATTACAATGTCTGAAGCTTGCAATACAGCAGTAACCTCCTGGTCGGTTAGCTTGTGCTCATTGCTATATATGATAGGAGTCCACGATTTTCCTCCGTATTTACGATTTATATTTTCCACTCCTTTTAATACCCTGTCATGCAAAGCACTATATTCATAGTCATCAATCTTCTTTTTAGATCTGTACGTATATCGCATAAATACAAATTTATCCTTCAACTCAGGATGTTTCTTTATTAGAGTATTAACTAAATCAATCTCGTACTCCACCCCTTTTGTTTGTTCAAATCTACTAATACTAGTAATTATCTTCTTGCCTTTATGGTCACTTCGTATTTTCTTAACAATCTCACGAGCCTCTTTTGTATATGCAAGGCTCTGACGATACTGTAGATTATTACCCATTGGCACAACAAGAAGTTCTACAGTATGACCATCCTTGGTCAATATCAAAATACTAAAATCATCGACCGCCCTGGTTTTATCAATAACGCCAGTCGCATTTTCTTCTAAAAATTTAATATATGTTAACATATCACACCTTCTATGAAAGGTAATTAGATCAGAATTTAGCAAGTCAACAAACATGCCAACGTCTGGTTGTTGTATGTTAGGGTAAAAACCTTCCCTACCAAAAGGGGTTCTAAAACTAAATACTATCGTAGCTCTTTCATAATGATCTCTTAATTCTCGCACCAAAGGCAGTGCTGTATAATCGTTTATCCAAAATATATCACCATTAAAACTATTGTTTTTCGTTCCTATTTCTTGCACTATCTTGTTAACAAGCACCGCCACCTGCTTGCGTAAATCCCGCCTGGCTATATTAAGTTGTTTATCGCTAATTTTACACTCTATGCCGTGCAGTAATGACCATAGATATTTCTTGAAAAACAATAAATGGACTTCGCCATGATTTACACCATTCCCTAAATTAATGCCAACGTCAGAACCTCTTATTGCTTTTGTGCCATCCCAAAATATACATCTCACACCAGGATAATACTCAATGAGGTCTCTACTTACCGTGCCAACACCCCCCACTCCGGCGATTGAATTTTTATAGTTAATAAAATAAAACTGAGGCTCTTTCATGATAGACTATCTCAATTATACTATAACGGCCGGAATTTGTAGTATATACTTGGCCAATATTTTAAGACGCTCAATCGTCTTACGCAAAATAAATCCGCATCAATTCGCGTGCTACCCTGTCGGCATCGTGACGAATCAAGCTACGCTGAGCTGCTAACGGATCGCTGCTGGAGTTCGTGTTGACCCACACGTCATCAGCAATCAAACGCTTGCCCGACGCATAATAATGCTTTTTCTTCAGCAATTCCTTATCCCACTCGACCAAATATTCGCCGTCGTGAGCATATTTCTTTATCAATTCCTCTGGCGGGCGATGGTTATTGTAAAGCACATAATCCATATTCACCCCTGAAAATCGCTCAATTTCATCCGCAAAATCCGCCACGGTAAATCCATCAGTCTGCGTTGGTTTTGTGACCAAATTGCAAACATAGACTTTCTTCGCCTTCGTTTCAGCAAGCGCCCGAGTAACGCCTCGAACCAACAACGCTGGCGCCAAACTGCCATATAAAAGCCCCGGCGCAATCACCACCAAATCGGCATCCAAAATCGCTTGACGAGCTCGCGGGTTAATCGTAGCTGGCGGTTTAAGCTCTAGCCACGGACGCTCGCCGCGCGGAATCTTTAGCGACTCAGCCGCGTGCTGACCATCAACAACCGTGCCGTCTTTCAGCTTAATCGACATCGTTGTATCGTCCAGAGTAATCGGATAAACTCGACCATTGACGCCCAAAACTTCGCTAGCCAATTCCACCGCATCAGCAAAACTTCCCGTCATCTTTTCTAGCGCCGCCATAAACAAATTGCCAAACGCGTGACCTTTCATACTGCCCTCGCCGAACCTGTAATTGAACAAATCGCGAACTTTCGGCGAAGTACTTAACGCCACCAAGCATTGCCTGACGTCGCCCGCCGGCAACACACCCAATTCATCGCGCAACACGCCCGTTGAGCCGCCATCGTCGACCATATTGACCAACGCCGTGATGCTGTGTGTATATTTTTTCAATCCAGAGAGCAGCGTGAAACTTCCCGTTCCGCCGCCAATAACTACAACTTTTACCCCAAAATAATCATTATTCGAACCATTTGTCATGCTTGAATTATAGCACTCTGGAGAATCTAAACCAACGTGCCTTTTGGCAACGCCCATTCCAAAAACGGCTGCTGCTGACAATCAATCGCGTTGATAATGTGCGTGGCAATTTTTGCCGGATCGTTGAAAAACATATAGTCAGCTGGAAGATCGCGCCCATTCCAAAACGGAGTTTTCATAGCACCAGGCAAAAATAGCGCAACCCTAACTGGAAGTTTTTGCTCATCCGCCTGCATCCCCAAACTTCGTGCCAAGCCCGCTTGAGCGTGCTTCGTCGCAACATACACAGCTTCATCTGAGCGCGCTTTAACGCTACTTGTTGACCCGATAATCGTCAGCACAGACTTGCGATTCTGCGTTGACATCTTACGCCAAGCCCACTGAACCAGCGGCAACGCGCCCGAAAAATTAACTTCCGCCATACTGCGAACACTCGGCTGATCTTCAAAATTACCGCGCCAGCCATATCCAGCCGCCCACACAAATTGATCAATATCATCGCCGTTTAAAATCTGCTCAATTCGCACCGACGCCGCCTCCACTTGATCTGAATAATACACATCCAGAGGAAAACCCTCACCATGCTTCTGTGAATTATGCGTCTTGCCCAGAACCAGCACACGCTCGCCGCGTTCCCGCAGCTGCTTTGCCATTTCTAATCCAAGCCCACTCGTCCCACCAAGAATAATATGCATATGGTTATTATAGCAATGGCAATATTAAATGTAAATTCCGTATCTAAGCCTCGGCCAAGCTTCTGCCAGTTCCTCAGCTGAAAACTCCTTGACAGAACCCAGCTCTTGTAAAGGCGTTTCCAAACAAATCCCAACAGCCACGGCAGCCACTCGCCCCATGAGATATTTCGCATTATCTGAAGAAAAATAGGCATCCTTGTCGAAATCCCCTTTCATTCTGCCGAAAGACTGCACACCCAGCTTATCTCGCCAGCTTCGCAACTCAATCCTATCATACGGAAACTGAGATGGCGATTGTATGGATGTGGACTGACTAGGGAGACGCTTCTCCGCTAATTCAACGTGTCCCGAATATTTATCATCACGACTAGCCAATATTATGCCCATGTCAAAAATCCGACCTTCTCCAATAGCTAATCTGGTCAATAGTGTAAATAGCGAATTCTCATCGACTTTACTAAGGTCGCCCCCCCCGACGATATTCTCGATTTCAACTATGGCGCCGTAATTATCAGTTTTCTTCATACGTTAAATCCTTGGCTATTTTCTTATATTCTCTCCACTCGCTGCCAAAATCCACATCGCTATAGAAACGAGAAACAAGCCCATTCACCTTATCCGAGGAGAAACTCTTAGTAGACGATTCCTTGAGCTCTGCTAGCGGCAATCCTACACAATGCAAAGCCACAGCTCCAACGCGTAAAGCAACTCTGACAATTTCCAACTTCCGATTGTCATCAAATCTATTTTCGATAGAATCAGGGACAATTATCTCGGTTGTCATTACTCTATACAAGAAAGATCCCCCGCCCAACATGGGGTCAGCTATCAATCTACTGTCTACTTCCACTTTTTCATCTTCGGTAGCAAGGCACTCTGAAATAGACACTCGCGCCATACTCTCACCAATTCCGCGAACCTTTTCTATCAAATTCCCATGACTACGAATATCGCCCACTCTTCTGGCAAACACCATGGACGCGTTCACAGTCCCATCTTCTTCCAAAGACCAATCGCCATCATAAATCCCTATCAAGCGTCGACTTTCGGCAGAGGAATAATTCTCTGAGCTATTACCAGAATCAATAAATCTAATATCAAGAGATACGCCGCCTGTACTTTTTTCCATGCCTGATATTCTATACTATTTTATGGAAAAAGTCAATACTACTCTGTCGGCAAACTATTTGCGCCACACAATTTTTGCCACTTCAAATGCACTTTATATCGAAGCGGCGCGCCCGACTCGCTCTCTTGGAGTCGCAACTCTTCAGGATCCATAAACGTCACTTCGTCCGCATCAACGCCCGCTGAAAAATCAAAGTTTTCCGTCCACACACGACAAGAAAAACAAATTTGGTTAGCATCAATTCGCTCAATATAAATCTCGTCCGACGCATCAAAAAGCTGATAGCGAAGATTGCCCTTATAGCCAACCTCCTCATATAATTCCCGTTTCAAAGCCGACTCAAAAGTTTCACCATAATCCATTCCGCCGCCAGGAAGATCCCAAAGCGGCCGCCCATCCTCTTTAACAACCAAAATCTGCCCAGCATCATTATAAATCAGAGCCTTTATGGAAACGCGATAGAGGTAATCGCGCTTGATAGCTCCTTCTGAATCGTGTGTGATGAGCTGTCCGTTTATGGCGTTTGACATGATAGCAATTATATCACAACTATTTACTCAACTACCACGTAAGCAATCTTATGTTATTATATGAACTTTTCTAGCTTAAAACCGGCATACGTACCGTCCTGTCGATATGCTTCCTCTCCGAGGAACGACGGAATTGCCCCAAGTGCATCACTATATACAAAATTCTCAAGACCAGAATCCGCCTGCACTTCTTCGGGCAAAATTTTCCCTATCATCTTATAAAAAGTATGATCTTGATCTGACACTTTTCCGTCTAGATATTTCCGAATATCCGTACAGATCCGTTCATATAAATCGGCATTCAAATGAGAATTTGGCACCTCATAAGCCACAAAATGCGGAGCTACAGTCGTGATATCATTAAGCGGTTCAACAACTAGCACATCTTTAATCGCACTCACATTAATAAAAGCACGAGAAACTTTATCTTCTATGTTCGCGGTAATTAGCAAATCTGGCTGCTCAGCGGTAGTCGTATGAAAATCTAGCACCAATTCTGGCTGCAACGACTTAATTCGATCCTCTATAGCTTTCGATCGTCGCGCTTCATACGTATCCAAATCAGACCCATAACTCCTATTCAAATCAGACTCAACATATCGAACGTTCTGCGAATAAGCTCTGGGATTAGCCACCATAAAATCAACGTATTCCAATAGCTCCGAACGTTTATTTAACATATACGAAAGTACATTCGGACCTAATAATTCATTGCCATGAGTAGAAATAATTGCAAGTATTTTCGTCATTGCACCTTCCTATACGAGATCTTTTATATTAACTCGCCTCTGCTCCGTCGTATCTCGCTCACGAATGGTAACGGTGTCATCTTCCAGCGTCTGGAAGTCGATAACCACGCAGTGCGGCGTACCAATTTCATCCTGGCGGCGATAGCGCTTACCGATGTTTCCATTGTCGTCCCACATAACACGTCCAGGATTTTTCTTAGATAGGTTGGCGTAAATTTCACGCGCCTTCGCAACCAATTCTGGCTTATTCTTAAGTAGCGGTGAAACGGCAAATTTAACCGGCGCCAAATGTTCTGGAAGTGCCAGATAAACACGCTTGCTGCCGTTCTGTTCGTCCTCGCGATACGCACTCGACAAGACCGCCATCAGCGCCCGCTCGACGCCAAAACTCGGCTCAATCACGTGCGGCACAAACTTTTCATTCGTCCCCTTAATCGTATATTCCATACTTTTTCCGCTGACGCGCTGAATATTCATCAGGTCAAAATCAGTCCGATACGCAATTCCCATCAACTCTTCCTTGCCAATTGGAAAATCGTATTCAATGTCAATCGTTTTCTTACTGTAGTGCGCTCTGTCCTCTGGCGGAACGTCCAGCTCGTGAATATTCTCAGGGTCTAATCCCAACGCCTCCAAAAACTCGTGTGTCGACTTCAGCAACTCATCAAACGCTTCCTGCCAATTCTCTGGATTGACAAAATATTCAATCTCCATTTGCTCGAACTCACGGCTACGGAAAACAAAATCTCGCGGCGCAATTTCATTGCGAAACGCCTTGCCCTGCTGAGCAATTCCAAACGGCAAGTCTGGATAAAAACTATCGACAACGTTCTTAAAATTGGTAAAAATTCCCTGAGCGGTTTCTGGACGAAGATACGCAACGCTGTCTTCACTTTCAGTGGCGCCGACGCTCGTCTTAAACATCATATTGAACGTGCGAGATTTACTCAGTGGATTTCCGTCTGGGCTTTTAATTCCCCGTTCCGCAATCACTTCATCCATTTGCTCCATCGTCAAACCATCCGCATCAACCCCATTATCTTTAAGTATATGATCAGTGCGATAGCGCCGATGATTAACCATATCTTCACACAATGGATCGACAAACGTATCGACATGTCCACTCGCCTTCCAGACTTTCGGATTCATCAAAATTGCCGCATCGACGCCATATATATCATCGCGCTCGTCAACAAACATTCGCCACCACAAATTCATGATATTTCGCTTCAACTGAACGCCAAGCGGACCATAATCCCACGTTCCAGACAAACCGCCGTAAACATCAGAACCCTGATAAATAAAACCGCGGCGCTTACACAGGCTAATAATATCTTCCATTTTTGCTTGACTCATTGAAAAAACCTTTCTCCATGTTGGCAACATGGCGATTCACATTATTACCCAAATTATACCATTTTACTGACAATTTTACACTGCCGCGTGTTGTCTGGCGGTCAACCAACAATCGTTTATAACCTCAGTTATTCCGCCAATTTGCGCCACATTCGCGAGCGGCTTGGCCTGGATTAACCTTAACAATTTGATTGCGTCCGCGCTCAAGTCGCCCTGCTCCGCCAATCTCAAGCCTTTTTCTGTGCTATCGTACATATATCTTTTATCTGGCAGTAACGCCGCTGTCGTCACATCTGTGCGAAGATTCAGCTCATCTCCCAGCAAACTCGCGTATTGCAAATAAAACCACGTCTCAATCAATTTTTGGTTTATTGCAGGATTATTCAATTGCTCCAAAACTTGACTCAACACATAATACCATTCTGGTTCGTCAATATTTTCGCTCGCCGCAGAAACCAGTTTCATCACCGAATACGCAAATTGCATCCGATCGTAATCTTCCAAAATATGCCGATAAAAAGCCGACAATCGAGCGGAAGTCAACAGTCCCAAATCGCCCCGACCAGAGCGAATAACCACATCACAAATCGCGAATAATTCGATTCCGCCCGCCAATTTACTACGCTCGCGTCGCACACCTTTGACAATCACACTACGTCGACCTTTTGGCGTTAATAATTGCAAAACTCGGTCAGCTTCGGCGTAATTCGTTCGCCTCAAAACAATTGCTTTTACTCGTTCACTCTGCCCCGTCATTTAGAACCTCGCGAAAAATCGCCCGCGCCTCATTCGGACGCATCGATGTTTTATTCAAAACTGCCTTCACGCCAAGCGGACGCAAATCGTCCATTTTAACGTCGATATTCGTACAAACCACAATCGACAAACTCGCCAAATCCGCATACGATCGCAGTTCGTTAAGCAGCGCAATCGCCGTTTCACCAGCTAACAGCATATCCAAAATTAAAGCATCAGGTTGCCAATCGTCAATAATTTCAATAGCTTGACCACCAGAAACCACCACTCGATGTTTCGCCCCAACATCCGCAGCGAGCTTGCCCAGAATATCCGCCCAATTCTTATCGTCCTCAACGATTAACAGTTTTTTCATATCAAACTCAACTGCCGACTAATTGGCATTTCTACATAAAAAGTCAGTCCATCACGGTGACGAATCAGACCAATCCGCCCATTCATCGCCCGCGCAAATTGATTCGCCACGTAAATCCCCAGCCCGCTACTTTCCGGCCTTGTTCGCACGGTTTTTCGTGTTTCCATTTCATCAAGCAAAAGCCGATATTCCTTCAAACTCATCATCGGCCCAAAATCCCGCACGCTCATTCTCACGGCATCTTTTGTCGCCTTAACCGAAACCTTAATCTCCGATCCGTCCTCAGTATACGCCAACGCGTTATTCAAAAAGTTCGCTAAAATTCGCCCCAAAAGTGTTCGGTTCGCCAATATCAATTGACTATTTCGACTGCTCTTAGGCCAGCTAACTTTTCGCCCATAAAGTATTGCGTTGAACTTTGTTTCCATCGCTACTTGCTGACATAAAGCCAACGGATTGACCGGTTCAAGCGGAAATAACGACGGCGTTAAATTAGCTGAATTTGCCAAATCGATCGTAAGCTGCAACGCCTGCTCAGAAGTCCGAATAATTCGTTGCTGGATCTGAGTTTTATCGGCAGAACTGGTTAAATCGTCGTCCAACAGTAGCGCCAATTGCCTAATTAAAGCCAGCGGCGTCTTCAGCTCGTGTGCCGCCACCAAAACGCTCGGCAATCCCCCAAAATCAGCATCACTCCACTCTTTACCTGCCATACAATTCTAGTATAGCAAATATATCTCGGGTTTTTCTATTCAGAGATTTTTACAGTGCTCAATATAGTCTGGAAATCTGGCTTAAACGTGTCTGCGTCGGTTGAAAAACGAATAGTTTTATCGCGAACTTTCATCAAAACCACAGAGCCACGTAATTCCTTCTCAAACGTACCATCAATTCGAGTCGCTGAAATTCCGTTAAATTCGGTACTACTTGAGGTCAATTCACCCTTCTTTAGTCGTGATTGATAATCATTCAGCACCGTATCCATATTCTTGTTGATAATCTCCAGCCTTAATGCAAACCGACTATTTTTATTAGTTGTCGAAGGAACTGAAACAGGGTGAAGATAAGCTTTGTAGTCACCTCTATCGCTGCCGTCATTCGCTACATACACACTCCAAGTTTTTGGATACATGAACGATACTCGACCGTATTCAGTAGGACCGACGAATTCAATACGCGGATTTTTTGCTTCTTCAGAAAATTTCTTTTGATCTGATTCGGCTTGTTCGCTCTTCCCTTTAGCGACTTCAATTGCAACTTTACTATCAACACTGCTTTTTTCTCGGGAATATTGCATGTACGCCCAAATTGCCAAAGATCCAGCAATCAAAAACAATATCAGACAGCCGATTGTGCCGACCATCCAGCCATTAACTGAGCCACGCTCACTCTTATATCTCGTCATCATATTGTAAAGTATAGCTTATGCTTTAATTGATGTAAAGATCTTACTCAGCGTTGAAATCCTCACTAAGAACCTCGATATCATGTCGCATATCTTCCAGCGTAGCAGTAATTTTTTTTGACAATTCTCTCGCCTCAATAAACCTCTGTTTTGCCTCATCCAGATTAAAATCATCGCCTTGAAACCACGCGATTCGCTCGTTCAGTTCAGCCATCATTTGCTCAATTGTCATATCGTTGTTCACTATTCTCAATCCTCGCTTTCATAATTATATCTTTTGTTGTAATCTCTACAATATTACCGATCTGTAAATCACCCTTGATCATTGCATAGCCACGACGCAGCGCCATCTCTGGGTCATACTCAGCGATGACTTTTTGTTGCGACAATGTTGCATTTACGGCCGCATCCACACGACTTGACCACTGTTTTAGCGCTTCTTTTTGCAACATTATTGCATTAAGTGACTGTTCTTCGATAGCTCTGCAAATTGAGTCTTTCGCATCAATTAGCCTGTAATGCAAATGCCGAATCACTTCTCGTTTATCAGGAAACAGCAATTGCGCGGCGTTACTCGGCGTGGCTGCGCGAACGTCCGCCGCCAAATCGCATAAACTCTCATCAATTTCATGACCAATTCCAGTCATTGTTGGAATGCGACTACTCGCCACCGCCCGCACTAGTTTTTCATCGTTAAAACTCGCCAAATCTTCCGCACTGCCACCGCCACGAATTAAAACAATCACATCTGGAGATTCTGACATTTGATTAAAATATGATATTGCTCGAACAGCTTGATCTGCAGCATTCGCGCCCTGTACATTAACGTTGGCGACTACGAATTTCACACCACCCCAACGCTCACCGGAAATCTTCATAAAGTCGGCATATCCCGCCGCTTTTGTACTGGAAATAACAGCCACCCTCTGAGGATATTGCGGCAATGGACGCTTTCTTTCAGAATTAAACAAACCCTCAACTGTCAATTTTCGTTTCAAAAGATCAAAACTTCGCTTCAAACTTCCCTTGCCTAATGGGCGAATCTCTTGAACATTCAAACTAAAGGCGCCATTATCCCTAAGCGCCGGCATTGCCCGAACGACAACTTTCATTCCATCTTCAATTGGCGTACGTAAATTGCTAAAACCAACGAAACACCGAACCAGTCCATCGTCATCTTTCAGATCAAAAAAAGCGTATTTCGGAGGATAAGACTTGAGGCCAGAAACCTCGCCCTCAACTTCAACCATCCCAGCAAAAGCCACGTCAAAAGTTTGATTGACAACTGCTATGAAATTGCTAACACTAAATCTGGGAATCATCTGGCTTGCCGTATTTAATCAGTGCGTGTTGATAGAAAATATAGCCAAAAATAATCGTGCCGGTAAGTAAAATTGCTCGCGTCAAAATTATTCCAGCAATCGCCAAATCCGGCGGAGTGCCTGCCATGCTTAAGAAAATAATCATAATAGTTTCATAAACGCCGGTTCCTCCGGGAGTAAATACGACAATCGCGGCCAATCCCGCCACGCCGTATCCAACCATCAAAATCGCCGGATTAACAAAAACACCCAACGACAGAAACGCCACAGCAAACATTGCCACATCAAAAACAGTATAAACAGCTCCCCAAATCATCGGTTTTATTAGAAGCTTCGGATGGTTGGACAAATCTTGAAAATCGTCCTGCATATCAACAAAAAACTCTTCGACTTTCTTCGACTTCATTACTCGACGTTTTTTACCTAAGGTGGCAATTTTTACCAATGTATTGATGAATTTAGACAATTTAGCGGCAGTCATCTGCATACGTCGCTTTGACGAAAACACGAAAATCAGACCAAACGTCAGCGCCAAAACCACGATAATCAACAAGAAACTAGCAGCAACGATATATCGATTAACCTTGCCGTCAATAGCCAGCGCCAACACAGCAATCACCAACAAAACCAAAAGTGACAAAAATCCCGTAACGTAACGAATCACCTGCGCAAATGTCGAACGTGCCGAGCTCACACCAAGCTTATGCATTCGCCACGTCGTATACGAAATACCACTAACTCCGCCCGACGGAAAAATGTGATTGACCAAATTAAGCTCCAGTGCAATCCTCGTCTGCTCCAGCCTGGAAATATGATGAATCAGATTCTTCTCTCTCAGATACGAAAAAATCATCTCGCCGCCAGCGAAGTACACGATAATCTGGAACGGCAATAGTAAGAATAATAGCCATAAATCCGCGTGCAAAAACAGATTCCACGCCTTCACGAGCTCATGCCGAGATAGAAAAATTATTATTGCCAAAACCGCCAACGTCAAAACGCTCATAACAGCTCGTGGCGACTTTAACAATTGCAACACCTTCGGTAACATAACCTTCATTATACCACGATAAATGTTATAATTACGACATGTTTATAGCTATTCTTGGCCGTCAACCAGAAATCTCTATCGCTGAATTAGAGGCAGTTTACGGTGCTAAAAATGTCCAAAAGATCTCCAACCAAGCCGCCACGGTTAATCGCGACAATTTATCAATTGACAATCTCGGTGGGACAATTAAATGCGGACAAGTCATCACGAAGATAAAGTCTCAAAAATCAGACCGCAATACCCTGCTCCAAGCCTCAAAAATTATTGTTGAAAAATACACGAAAAAACTTTCACATAGCCAGAAAAAAATAACGCTTGGAATAAGTTTTTATGGCAATAAAATGGATCCGCGCAACATTCAAAAAATAGGAATTATCCTGAAAAATAACCTGAGAAAATCTGGCGTCAGTTTGCGTCTAATTCCTAATAAAACCGCCGCTCTGTCCACTGCGACCTCTCACAATAATAAACTCGGCAGGTCTGAGGCGAAAATTGAAATTATTATAGCTAAGAACGTGTATGGAGATTTGATAATCGCTGAAAGTCGTGGCGCTCAAAATATCAATTCGTATACCTGTCTCTTATACACATCTGACGCTGCCGACGAT
>CALDNO010000001.1 GCA_937915225.1 uncultured Candidatus Saccharibacteria bacterium | reverse complement strand
TATAAGAGACAGTTCGTATACTCAGCGCGACCGCGGACGACCAAAGCGCGACGCCTTCGTGGGAATGCTTCCGCCCAAGCTTGCACAAATTATGATTAACCTTTCTGGCGCAAAACCTAACGATTACCTCTGGGATCCGTTTTGTGGCACAGGAACGGTATTACAAGAAGCTGCGCTTATCGGCGTGAATGCTTACGGCAGTGATTTGAGTGATAAGATGATATCTTACACGACCGAAAATATGAACTGGGTAGAAAAAACTTTTTCGACAAACACTTTCTGGCAAGCACATCAGGCCGATGCCACCTCTGTAAAATTAACAGATGAACAGAAGAAACGGATTTCTCGAATTGTTTGCGAAACATATTTAGGTCAGCCGTTTTCCGCACCACCTAGCCCAGAAAAACTTCACGAAGTAGTCGGAAATTGTAATCACATAATTAGCGATTTTCTACAAAATATCCATTCGCAAATCCGCCCAGACACGACGCTTTGCATAGCCGTTCCAGCGTGGCAAAATCGCGAAGGTAAATTCACTCATTTGCCTCTGATAAAAAATCTTAAAAAACTTGGATATCAGCAAATTATCGATAAAAACCTCTTATATTACCGTGAAGATCAAGTTGTCGCCAGAGAAATATTGGTATTAAAACTCGCAGATATAGCCAAAACCGCTTGACAACTGGCTTTATTTTCGATAAACTAGAACAGATTGTTTTATAGAAACTATAAGGAGTAAAGAATGTCAAAGGTTAAAGCTGGTGGTTCTAGTAAGAATATCCACAACAATGCCGGTCAACGTCTTGGCGTTAAGCGATTTGGCGGCCAAAAAGTTTCCGCTGGAGAAGTTTTAGTTCGCCAAACTGGCGCTACAAAGATCGCTGGTGACGGCACATACATTAGCCGTAATTTTACTATTCATGCTGCAAAAGACGGCGTGGTTGGCTTTAAGTCGGTTAAGAAAACCAAGTTTACTGGCAAATCAGAACGCCGAACGCAAGTTGTCGTTCTTTAATTGGTAAAAACTTTTTATTAAAATAACTCCGGTCAATACGGAGTTATTTTATTATTAATAGTTATCTCTCTTACTTACATACTCGAGAAGCACCCTTGCAGAATCCCTATGCATACCGCATCTCCCTTTGCCATCCCGGTAATGAGTAATTATCTTGTCTTGTCTGTCTACATCAAATGATACATCTATCATAGCAATTGCCAACACTACAGCATATTCACGACTGCGCATTCTATCCTTATAATAATCACCCCCGAGATAATTAGGAGTTTTTAGATTACCCTCTGAGTTACTACGAACTCTGTCTGCCAAAGCACCTGGATTAACGCGCGCCAGCGTATCAAGACTAAAGGTTAAATATTCAAACAAGCGGCAACGCGTAAGGTAACTAGATCTAATGTTATTCATAATTACCCTAGGGTCAAGCGTTCCCTCGGGATTAATTATTTGCATTAAAAATGGATTCGTAGCTAGACTACCAATAACCTCTTTCGCAGCATTAAAGCTATTCTCAGATACGGGAACGCCTTTTGGGTTTCTAACGGCAGCGTCCTCTACATTATTTGACGGCACATAATTCTTATCGTATAGATGATCAAAATAGTTCTCTCGCACAGGTTCGTCCTTAAAAAGCATACCGTCTACATCAGTCTCTAGAGGCTTAATCCGTTTTAGCACTCTCTCATCAAAACGATTTAGCTCTGGGCTATCACTTTCATCTAGCCCCGTTTCCGCAGTCGACAGACTATTCCAATCACTAATAGACTTTCTCTGACTCAAAATTGATTCAACTGACTTAATTCCTTCAGTAACCATTTCCTCAGGGGTTTTTCTATACAGTTGCTCAACATTAAAGTTATCATTTAATCTCTGTATTTCACTCAAGAGTATGTTCTTAGTGGCAGTAGTATATTCTCCGTTCGTCTTTCTAAAAAGTTTGTGCGTCTGCACTAGTAAAACGTTATCGCCAATACCTTCTTCAGAATTGACGTCGCATACATACAAAATATTTCCAGGAAACCAACCGTCATCCAGCCACCTAGCACTATTTTCTCCTCTAGGACTACGCATAACCTTTAATCTCGGTAGCGTAGCGTCTTTATCTATGGGATAAACTTCAACTATACGACTTTCCGATACTTCTGCCTTTTTTTCTGGATTTTGTGTTGGTTTTTGCTCTACCATATGCTGAGTTATTATACCAAAAAACAAACAAAAAGTCAACCCCCAAGAAGCTGATCTTCCGCTCGATTTACTTTTCTACTGAATACCCAAATGATGTTTTACACGCGCCACAACGTCGCCAATTACAACCTGAGATTTCACTAAATAATCATCAACACCCAAACTCTCAGCACGTTCCTTATCCTTCGGCTGACTAAGTGCCGTTAGCATAATAATCCTCACGTTAGCAGTTTCTGGCGTATTGCGAAGAATATCCAGGACATCAAAACCACTAATCTTTGGCATCATCACATCCAAAAGAATCAAATCTGGACGATATTCAACAGTGGCAGACAGAGCGTCTTCCCCGTTATTGGCTTCTCTAACATCAAACCCTTCAATCTCTAGTCGCGACCTGTAAACCGCAGACAGAGCCATGTCATCCTCAACTAGTAAAATCTTCTTTTTTTGTCCGTTCATACTATCTCCATTTTATGTTGTCCAGCCCAAAAACACAAGCTTTATAACGACTTCGCCTTATCCATCTGCGGATCTATGTTATTATTGACATCGTCCGACGAAAGATCAACTTTTACATCAGGTTCTATACCAGTTTTATCTATATTTTTGCCCTTTGGCGTATACCATCTGGCTTCTGTAACCTTCATTTGCGACCCGCCAGGCAGCCCAAGCACAATCTGCACGCTTCCCTTACCGTAACTCTTCTGCCCAACCAGCGTGGCTTTTCCGTATTCACGAAGCGCCCCAGCCGTAATTTCGCTAGCACTAGCGCTATTGCCATTAATAAGCACCACCGTCTTCATGTTGCCCAGAATTGGCGTTCCAGTTGTGCGCAGCGTCTTAACAATTTCAGAGCCTCTACGCTCGGTCATAGCTATTTGATTGTCTAGCCAAATACCCAATAGCCCTTGAGCAGCCCCAACCGTTCCGCCCGGGTTGTTTCGCAGATCCAAAATCACCTTCTTAACGCCTTTTTCAACAAATTCCGAAGCGTATTTTCTGGACAAGCTTACTGTATCATCGCCAAATCGATTAACTTTCAAAATACCAATCTCTCCATCAACTTCCGACTCTACTGCCGGAGAAACTATATTCTGACGCACAACCGACACTTCACGCGTTTTACCATCGCTTAATAACGTCAATTTAACAGACGTACCAACTTCTCCGCGAATTTTACTCACAACTTTTTCCACCGACCAGTCAGAAGAAGCCTCGTCATTCACCTTAACAATCGCCTCGCCAGCCTTAATTCCCGCCTTCTGAGCTGGACTGTTTTCCAGAGGTTTTATGATAGTCGGCTTATTATTTCTAAGACCAATCTCCGCACCAATTCCACCACCAATTTGCCCACTCAGCGATTTGTCAAACTCCTTAGTCTCGTCAGGATCCATATACGCCGTATGAGGATCGCCAGCCGCTTCAACTAGCCCGCGATTGGCACCATAAATTAACTTTTGAGTATCCAATTTTCCGTCATAATTAGCAACCAGTTCTTGATATGTTTTTTGAACGCTAGATAAGTCAATCGTCTTATTTGAAGTTCTAACGCCAAATACCGACGCCACGTTAGCAAACAGCGCATCAGAGCGAGCTCCCGCCACAAAACTAACAATAGCCACAATAACAAGCGTCAAAAACCAACTTAATTGCTGTCTTTTTTCTCCCGTAACCATATGCTTATTATACTACAAAACGCCCGTTTAACACGAGCGTTTTTTGTGTATCACTATGCCGACTAGAAGTAAACGTATGTCAATCCTGAAGCCGAACGCGTGTAATGCCTATATAAACCGTCCCAGGCAAAGTTGTAATCGCTAACAGTAATAGTTCCGTCGCCATTGACAGATTCAACATACATAACGTGTCCGTAATATCCAATATTCATAACGGCTGCTGCACCAGCTTTTGGCGTTGAGCCGCTAGAAATACCATGACGTGCTGCAGTCGATGGCCACTGATTCGCGTTACCTGCGCCACCAAAATGCGGAACATATCGTCCAGTGCTATGAATTTTCCAAGCCACATAGCTCACACATTCACGCGTGTATAGTCCCCATGGATCGATATAAGCGTCAAGTGGAGCACTTGCCCAAACGCCAGGATAGCCGCCACCGCCAGGTACGCCGCCTGGAATAGAGACATTGCCGCCACCAAGAGCTCGTCGGTTGGCTGCAGCCTGCTCTTCTCGCAACTTCGCTACCTCAGAATTGCGCTTCTGAGCCAGCGCCGCGTAGTTATTCTGATCATTCTTCGTGTCAGTAATCAGTTTTGCCTTCTCAGATTGCTTAGCCGCCATTGCATTACGCTGCAATTCCTGGTCGCGAAGCGTATTCTCAACAGATTTCTTATTCTCTTCCAGCTTTTTCTGCAAAGACTTAATTTCTTTAATCTTGTCATTCAATGAAGTTTTCAAAGAATTACGCTGTTCTTGCTTGTCAATATAATCGCTAATATTTTTTGAGCTAGCAAGCATCTCCAGCGGCGAAATCTGATCATCAACATACAAATCTGCCAAAATTCGCCCCATCGCTTTACGATTGTGCTTAATTAGCTCTTCGTTCTTTTTTATCTGATCATTAAGACTATTAATCTTCTTTTGGCTATCAGAAATCTGTGTCTGAATAGCTGATATTTGTCCGTTTATCTTATCAAGTTCCGCCTGCAAACTATCAGCCATCTCACCCAAGCGCGAAGCCTCAGAATTATAATTGTCTGCTTCTTGTTGTTTTGCCTGAATTTCGGCGTTATAGTCGCGAGCCAATACGTGTGATGCCAAGCCAAAAATGCCCGATCCAGCGAGCAATGCAGACATCGCCACCAGAGAAGCTCTGCTGACTAATGATGCCGAAACTGGTGTGGTGGACCGTAGTTTCATACGTCCATGTTAGCATAAGCGTAATCAGTATGTCAAGGACTTTTTACAGCTTAAGATATTTGCGAGTTGCCACCCAGGATGACGCTACGCCAATTGCCGCGCCGACTAGAATCATACTAAAGAAAACCAGCACGCCGTACATTTTTAGATGATTCAAAAGATTATCAATAGGAATGCCGTACTTCACCATCGGATCATGCGCAAGAATCAGCAAACCATACCCAACTATTGTTGCGATAATTGCCGCGATAAATCCGTACATTATAGCCTCAACGATAAACGGACCTCTGATGAAACTGCGTTCTGCGCCAATCAACTTCATCATCTCAATCTCGTCCTTGCGGTTGAAAATTGCCATACGAATAGTGTTAAAAACCACAAGCGATGAAATCACCACGAAAACAACTGTAGCGATTGAACCGCCAATACTCGCCAATCTCACCCAACTACCAACTGTTTTAATGGCCTGCTGACGCTCACCTGAGAATGATGGTTCCCTGTTAGGATCTTTGTATTTTTTATATAAATCATCAGTTTTAACAAAATTATTTAATGACTGCTGGTTATTCAGTTCCTTCACGGAAACACGAAGTGTCGCCGACATCTCATTACTAGACTCACGAATCGCCTCAAGCGTATCTGGATTGTCCTTATATTGCTCAGCTTGCTTTTCACGCGCTTCTTCCGCGGAAATATACTTAACACTATCGACATTATCTAATTTTTCAATTCGAGATTTAATAGTTTTAATCGTTTTTTCTGGCGTGTCACCCTTTAAGTAAATTGACATATCGGCACGTTTGGAAACGTTTGAAACAGTATCAACCAAAACCTGACGTGCTGATAATGTTATAAACACGATAATCAACGTTACGCTCATCACCGCGGTCGCAGCAATTGTCAGCCAGGCATTACGACTAAAGTTATTGATGCCATATCGGCACATTCTGACAAACGTCAACCAACCTCGTCGGCGCTGACGTATACGAATAGTTTCTTTGTTCTTGTTGGATTTATTAGCTGATTTCATTACTGTTTATAACTCCCTCTCGCCTGATCGGAGGTGATTTTACCATGATCAATTGTAATAACGCGCCGCTTCAACTTGTTAACAATCTCCACGTTGTGAGTCGTCAAAATAACCGTCGTGCCATACTTGTTAATCTTTTCTAGCAATCGAACAATATCCCAGCTGTGCTTCGGGTCCAAGTTTCCAGTCGGCTCATCTGCAATCAGAATCTTCGGCTGACGTACCACCGCCCGCGCAATTGCTACACGCTGACGCTCGCCGCCAGAAAGCTGATGAGGAAAATGCTTTTCCTTCCCCTTAAGACCAACCAGTTCGATCACCTTCGGTACAGTTGCCTTAATTTCCCGATTTGTCATTCCAGCAATTTCCAACGCAAACGCCACATTCTCAAACACCGTTCGATTCGGAAGCAACTTAAAATCTTGAAAAACCACGCCAATTTTCCGACGCAACAGCGGAATATGCTTGTCCTTCAAATTGTCATAATCAATTCCGCCAACCACAATTTTTCCAGAGCTCGGCTTTTCTTCGCGAGTCAAAAGCTTCAAAAGCGTCGACTTGCCAGCACCCGACGTACCAACAATAATCACAAATTCACCAGCGCCAACATGAATGCTTGCTCGATTCAATGCCGGCTTGTTACTTTTTCCGTAGTTCTTCGTTACCCTATCTAACAGAATCATTAATAGTATTATACCATAAGCTAAATATTTTTAGAATTAGCATTTTGTTCTAAATACGCCGTAATGAATTCGTCAATATCGCCGTCCAAAACACCTTGAGCGTTGCGATTTTCGTGCTTTGTGCGCGTATCCTTAACTAGAGTATACGGATGCAAAACGTAATTTCTAATTTGGCTGCCCCAGTTTGCCGATTCGCCAGCCCTGAGATCCGACAAAGTTTCGGCGTGTTGCTCTAATTTCATCGCGAGCAATTTTGACCGCAGAATCTTCAACGCCGTTTCTTTATTCTGAATCTGCGAGCGCTCGTTCTGAATAGCCACCGTAATCCCTGTCGGCTCATGCGTCACTCGAACCGCCGAATCTGTCGTATTCACACCTTGACCGCCCTTGCCGCCCGAACGATAGACATCAATTCTTAAGTCATTCGGGTCAATTGATATTTCATCGGGCGCGTCAATTTTCGGCAAAACCTCGACAAGCGCAAAACTAGTCTGCCGCAAATTGTCCGCATTAAACGGACTCAATCGCACCAAACGATGCACGCCATTTTCCGACCGCAATTTTCCATAAGCAAAAGATCCAGAAATCTCCAAAACGACCGTTTTAATTCCAGCGTCGTCATTTGTCGAGCGTTCCAGCGTATCAACCTTCATTCCAGACTTTTCCGCCCAGCGCAAATACATTCGCTCCAACATCGCCGCAAAATCCTGCGCGTCCAGTCCGCCAACTCCAGCGGAAATGCGCATAATTGCCGAACGGTTGTCATATTCGCCAGAGAATAACAAATCGGTTTTATGCCTATCAAAACTCTTCTCAATCGCCGAAACTTGCGCCTGGAATTCTGGCAACAAATCGTCATCGCCAAGCTCCATCAGCTCCACCATATCACCAACCTGCACTGTCAAAGTCTGCCAAGGCTCGACTGTCTGACGAAGGCTGGCGGCCTGTTTCGTTAATTCCTGGGCATAATCAGGATTATTCCAAATTTCTGGCTGGTTTAATTGATCGTCCAGTTCCGCCAATTTCTGCTCCAAATCAGAAAACTTAAGCGCTCTTTTAGCCTGTTCAATTTCTTTTTCTAATTCACCAATTTTCTTTTTTAGCGGTTGCATATATTTTATTGTACCATTTTTCAGCGCTCAATTCTCTGTTAAAATAAAAAGATGGATAAAGATATTGAGAAAATTTTATTTACGAACGAAGAAATAAAAACGGCAGTTCAAAAACTTGGGAAAAAATTGACTGAGAATTATCACGATAAAAATCCTGTTGTCGTGGGTATTTTACGCGGCGCGGCGCCGTTTATGATCGACTTGATACAGGCGATGGATTGCTATATGGAAATTGATTTCATGGCGGTTTCCAGTTACGGCGACGACACAAAATCTTCTGGATCTGTAAAAATTATCAAAGATTTGGATACCGACGTGACAAATAGGCACGTGTTGATAGTTGAGGACATAATTGATAGCGGTCGAACCGCCCAAGCGCTAAGAGAATTATTTGCCGCAAAAAATGCTGCGTCGGTAAAAATATGCTCGCTATTAGACAAACCAGCACGGCGCGAAGTTGACACAAAAGCCGATTACGTCGGTATTGATACGCCGAATGAATTTGTCGTTGGCTACGGTCTGGATTTTCGCCAGCAATATCGCAACTTGCCATACATCGGCATCTTAAAACCAGAAGTCTATCAAGATTAAAGCTCTTCTACGGCGGCGACAAATTGCTCGCCACGATCAGAATAGCCCTTAAACATATCAAAGCTGGCAGCCGCTGGGCTAAGGATCACCACGTCGCCAGATTGCGCTTTATTTTTGGCTAATTTGGCAACTTCTTTCATTCCTGCCATATTCAATTGGACAATTTCGCAATCAACCTTTTCTTCCCTTAAAACTTCCCTAATTTCATCAACGTTAGCACCATTGATAATTATCAATCGCACGTTTTGTCGGGCAATTTCTTTCGCTAATTCAGAATAGTCCGCGCCTTTATCCGAGCCGCCCAAAATTAAAATCTTCGGTTCTACAAAAGCTTTTAATGCCGCAATCGCACTGCCCGGAGTTGTCGAAATGCTGTCATCGTAATATTTCACGCCGTATTTTTCAGCAACAAACTTCAATCGATGCAGTAACCCCGTAAACTCGCCAAGTCCCTTCTTTATCTCATCATCCGACACGTTCGGCAAAATCGACTTCACAGCCGCTATCGCCGCGCAAGCATTGTCGACATTATGTTTCCCTGGCAAGCGAATCGCAGAAATTATATCATCCGAGAGAACAAATGGATATTCCTTTTTCTGCGCCAAACTCACACCTGCAATCGACGAGCTAAACTCATTTTGAGAATTATAGACAACATAATCGTCCGCGGTTTGGAACTTGGCGATATTCGCTTTTGCTGCCAAATAGTCATTAAAATCAGCGTGGACGTTCAAGTGGTCAGGTTCAATCATCAGCACTACAGCAACATGCGGAGATTTCTGCAAATCCCACAATTGAAAACTGGACAATTCGTAAACGACAATGTCATTTTTCTCAATTTTCGGCAAAATATCCAAAGCTGGCACGCCAATATTCCCCACCAAATGAACGGTTTTACCTGCCGTGCGCAAAATCGACGAGATAAAACTGCACGTCGTTCCCTTGCCTTTTGTGCCAGTCACGCCAATTATAGTCGCTGGGCAATTGGCAAAAAACTCATTTGTCGATGACCAAATTCGACCGTTAGTCTTTATCTTTTTTGGCGGAATACTTGGCGACCTAACGATTAAATCCGCGTTCTCCAGCCCCGAAAATCCCGTCTGATAAGCCACATTTTCCGGCAAATTATCTACTTTTTCACGCTCGTCCGCCACCAAAAAATCAGCTTCCGGAAACTTCTCTCGAAAATACCGCAAATTAGATTGACCTTCAACACCAAAACCAGCAATGACAATTTTCATAACCTGATTATATCACGGGCAATTTACGATTACACCCTAAAACAGCTTGTCGAGCTTATCGTATAGCTTTGTTAATAGCTCTTTTTCTTCCGAAGTAACTGCCGCCAACGTCCACGTGTTGGATGCAAAAAATTGGCGAGCCGTTTCAATCAACTGATCAGGAGTTACCGCTAAAATAGAATCTGGAACGGCGGCGTAATCTCTCACAAAATCATCAGCAAAATATCGCCCTACGTAGAAATTGCTTACTTGCCCAACAGTTTGAGCACCCATTTGATAACGGCCCAATGAATATGACTTCACGCTTTCCAAATCTTCTTCAGAAATAGATCCAGCCAAAACTTTCTTCAATTCTCTCACGATAATATCAAAGAGCTTTTCTGCAGTTTCAACATTTACTTGTCCGCCAAAATCCCAAGCCGAATCGTAAAAACCAATCGACGTATCACTAAAAATACCATACGCCAAGCCTTTTTTACGAGCCGCGCCAAAAATCCTCGAGCTCATCGTTCCAGTCAAAATATGGTTCAATGCGTTCATGGCCGTGACTTCTTCATCACTTAACTCGCGTGGAATCATCATTGACCAACCAAACGTCAAATTCGTCGCCTCTTTTCGTCTGACTAAAACCGGGTTAGCCCTACGCGGTTCATCGCGCGGAATAACGAATCGCTCGCCCGTCTCTAATTGCCAGCCCTCAAGATGTTCTTTAATAGCCGCTTTTCGCCCAGCCATTTTTCCAGCCACCACAAACCGCATATTCTTCAAAGTATGCGTTCGCTTGTGATGATTTTTAATATCCTTCAATTCAATATTAGCAATTGTTTTTAGGCGCTGATTATACGTCAAAATATCTTCACCCAGCGCCTGCTGAATGCGCGGCCACATCACGCGGTTGTGATTGTTGAGATAACCAGTCAATTCAGAGCGAACATTACCCTTTTCCGCCTCAAGCTCATCAGCGTTGAATCGCGGCGTTGTAATAGCCAACCTCTGAAGCTCCAAAATCCTGTCCCACTCAAAATCCGCACAAATCGCCTCATAAACCATTGAATAGTCGGAAGTGTAAGCGTTGTGATAAGCGCCGTTCTTGGTAAACTCCTGTTCATAATTATGCTCCGAACGAAACTTTTCATTCGCGCCAAACGCCATATGCTCCATAATGTGAGCCGTTTCGTAAATGTCTTTATTCAGAACGTAGCGATTTCCCGCCCTGAACTGCACCTGAAAACTCATTACCGTAGCATCTGGAACGTCAATCAACAAGCCGCGCGCACCATTCTTCAGTCTAATTTCCTCAACTGTATGTTTCATTGCCTAATTCTCTGATTATTTACGATTTTTCTTACGGTTCTGTCGCTGAGCCTTTTTCTTCTTTCGAGCTTGATTCTTCGCACGATTTGATTCTGCACTGGTCTTGCCCTTTTTCACAGAGAAGTCATCGTCGCGATTCTCCTCGCCCGAGCCAATTTCATTTACGCCACGCTCAACGGCATTTTCCGCCAACCTAGTTAGCTCGGTGTCGTATTCATCGTCTTGAGATTGACGGACTGTAGCGTCGGCTTTATGAATATTAAATATCGTTGCCAAAACTTCATCGCGGAGATTAGCCTGCAAACCCTCAAACAACTTCTGGGATTCTGATCGATATTCCACCAAAGGATCACGCTGTCCAACACTTCGCCAGTGAATTCCCTCGCGCAAATGTTGCATATTTTCCAAATGTTGCATCCACAATGTGTCCAACACCGCCATGTAAACTTCGCGCTCAACTCCGCGCAGATCATCAGCACCAATCTCACGCTCTTTCTCTGCGTAAGCCTCTTCAGCCAGCTCAAGCGCCTTCTCATAGCGCAAACGATCTTTCTTTTCCTTGCCAACCTTTTCAATTTTTTCCTTATCAACTGGGAAAATAACTGAGAAATCCTCGACAAACTTTGGATTATTCTTTGATGGAAGAGTTGTCAATTCATGAACTTTAGCTCGCAATAATCGCTCAATTTCCGGCTTAATATTATCGCCTTCCAAAATCCTACGTCGCATAACATAAACGACACGGCGATGACGGTTAATCACATTGTCGTATTGAACAACATTTTTGCGCGTATCAAAGTTATAGCCTTCAACTCGCTTCTGTGCTGCTTCCAATGTTTTCGATACGGCGCGAGTTCTGATTGGCGTATCATCATCAACACCCAATCTGTCCATCAACGACGCAATTCGCTCACCCTGGAAAATTCGCATCAAATCATCTTCGGTCGAAACGTAAAACTGAGTCTCACCTGGGTCGCCCTGGCGTCCGCCACGACCGCGCAACTGATTGTCAATTCGGCGTGATTCATGTCGCTCTGAGCCGATAACAACCAATCCGCCCAATTCCTTAACGCCCTCGCCAAGCTTAATGTCGGTACCACGACCAGCGATATTCGTAGCCAAAGTAATCGCGCCTTTTTCGCCGGCTTTCGCAACAATCGCAGCCTCGCGCTCATTGTTCTTGGCGTTCAGAATCTCAAATTTAATACCTTCTTTTTCCAAATATTTGGCAATTTGCTCGTTCTTTTCAATAGAACCAGAGCCAACCAGAACAGGACGACCTTGCTTGTGGTAATCCTTAATCGCCTCAGCGACAGCTTTCAGTTTGGCCTTTTCAGTTTTAAAGATCAAGTCTTCCTTATCCTCGCGAATAACTGGTTTGTTCGGTGGAATTTGGATAACGTCAAGTGAATAAATTTGTTGGAACTCTTCAGCTTCGGTAAATGCCGTACCTGTCATACCGGAAAGTTTATTGTACAAACGGAAGTAATTCTGGAAGGAAATTGTCGCCAAGGTCATACTCTCTTCCAGTACAGGAACGCCCTCTTTCGCCTCGATTGCCTGATGCAAACCTTCGTTGTAGCGACGACCCTGCATCAAACGACCAGTGTGCTCGTCAACAATAATCACTTCGCCGTCGTTGGTTACGACGTAATCTTTGTCGCGCTTGAACAATGTCTGCGCTCGCAAAGCCTGATCCATGTGATAAACGCTACGTACGTGATCTGGAGTGTACAAATTTTTTATTCCCAACAATTTCTGAACTTTTTCAACGCCTTCGTCAGTCAAAGCGACACTTCGGCGCTTCTCATCCAAAACGTAATCTTCTGGAACCAACTTCGCGGCTATTTTAGCAAATGTGTAATAATTGTCAGGGTTTTCAGCCGCTGGAGCAGAGATAATAAGTGGCGTACGAGCTTCGTCGATCAAAATTGAGTCGACCTCGTCAACGATCGCAAAGTTCAATTCACGCTGCCTGAGTAAATCAACGTCGTTAACCATGTTGTCGCGCAAATAGTCAAAGCCAAACTCATTATTCGTACCGTACGTAATATCCGCAGCGTAAGCCTCTTTACGTGAAACTGGGCGAAGCTTGCGCATTCGAGGATCGTCGTGATGCTCATTATCATAATCTTTATCATAAACAAATGACGCTTCGTTAATAATCACACCAGTGGTCAAGCCTAGGAAATCATATACTTGACCCATCCAACCAGCGTCGCGCTGAGCCAAATAGTCGTTAACCGTCACCACGTGAACGCCCTTGCCCTCCAAAGCATTCAAGTAAGTCGGCAATGTCGCTACAAGAGTCTTACCTTCACCAGTTTTCATCTCGGCAACGTTGCCCTCATGAAGAACCATACCGCCAATCAACTGTACATCATACGGACGCTCGCCAATCACACGCTTAGCGGCTTCCCTTGCTACAGCAAACGCATCTGGCAAAATCGTATCGAGCGTCACATTTTTCTTCGACAAACGCTTTTTCAGTTCATCAGTTTGCGCCCGAAGCTCCTTGTCGGACATCTTTTCATATTTGTCATTCAGACCGTTAATAACGTCAACTTGCTTACGCAATCGTTTCAAAATCTTCTTCTGTGGATCGCCAAAAATCTTACTCAGCGCTTTTTGTTGTGTAATTGCCATAAACCTTAAAACTCCCTCACTTTCAGGCATTTTCAAAAACTTCTTTTATTATAACTTTTTTCGGGCAATTTGAAAAGAAAAAGCGCCCAGAATCTGAACGCTTTCCTGCTAATTTCATCTATCAATTATTTTCGGCCGAAAGTTTGTTTTAGCTTCGCCAAAACTCCGCGGCTTCCGCCAACGTGAGCCAGCACATCGTCTTTGTACTTACGAACTTGACCATTCAACCTCGCTTCAACAATATCCACCGCAGCCAAAACGTTCATGGTTGAATCCTTAGCTACAATTTTCTTATCTGGCACATTGATGATAACTTCAACCTCGTACTTGTTGCCGCCAGGATTGTCAATCTGCTTAATCTTAACGTCTGCAGATGCACTTTTTCGCGCGTGGCGTGGCAAGTATTTTCCCAGAGAACCAATTTTCCTTTCAACGTATTTTTTTGTTGTGGCGTTCAGCTCATATTTAACGCCAGTAATTGTAATATCCTTAATCATTTTTCCTCCTACTAACTAGTATGCTCTCTATTATATCACGTCACGACCATTCATATACGGACGAAGTACTTCAGGGACAGTCAAAGTTCCATCTGGATTCTGGAAATTCTCCAAAATCACCACCAGTGAGCGAGCCAGCGATACCGCAGTTCCATTCAACGTATGAACAGATTCAATTGCACCATTTTCTCGGCGAACTCGAATGTTCAAACCACGAGCTTGATAATCAGTACAATTCGAGCAACTCGTCAGCTCACGATAAGTTTGGTCAACTGGCGACCAATATTCAATGTCGTACTTTTTCGCAGCCGGCGCACCCAAATCGCCCGCCGCAATATTAACCACGTGATAAGAAATCCCAATTTGCTGCCAAAGCGCTTCTTCAACGCTAAGAATTTTCTCATGAATCTCTTTAGATTGCTCCGGCAGACAAAACGCGTACATTTCCAGCTTATTAAATTGGTGAACTCGGAACAGACCACGCGTGTGCTTGCCGTATGTTCCCGCCTCTTTTCGATAACAAGGACTATAGCCAGCATACAACAACGGCAAGTCTCTCTCATCTAAAATCTCATCAGAGTGATATCCTGTCAGTGACATCTCGGCCGTACCAATCAATGTTAGATCTTCGCCGTCAACTACATATTCGTTACTGCCTTCACCCTTCGGAGTGAAACCTGCACCCTCAGCCGTTCGCAAATTGACCATGTGTGGCACGGTCATAAATGTGAAGCCCTGCTTTGTTACGTAATCCAAGGCAAATTGAGTTACGGCATTTTCCAGCAAAGCCAAATCGCCCTTCAAATAGTAAAACTTCGCACCAGCCACTTTAGCGCCACGCTCAAAATCCACCCAGCCGCGACTTACGGCGTAATCCAGATGGTCTTTTGCGCCAGTTTTGCAATCGCCATAAACTTTTACCTCAACAGAATCTTCTTCGCCACCCAGAGGCACGTCGTCAAAAGTGATATTCGGGACGTTTTTAAGAATTGCCGCGACTTTTTCCTCGGTCGACTTCAAATAGCTCTCACGTTCTGCCAGTTCAACTTTCAATTGCTTACCCTGATCAATCAACTCTTGATCTGGTCGACCGCCCTTCATCTTCGCTGAAATCACATTACGCTGTTCGCGTAGCGCTTCAATCTGCTTCTGTAAATCGCGACGCTCATCGTCTAATTGCAACAACGCCGCAATATCAACTTTATAGCCTTTATCGTTTGCCGACTTTTGCACCAAATCGGCATTTTCTCGGATGAACTTAATATCTAACATGTATCAATTATATAACAACATAGACTATATATAAATAAACCCCGCCGGATTTAACAGACGGGGCTTTTTAGATAAATGTAAATAATTTACTTACATAGCTGTGCCAGGTAACGTTGTTGGCCATGGAACATTTTCGTCTGGAACATAAGATTCGCTAACAATTGGAGGAAGTGTTGGTGTTGGACTCTGAGCGCTAGGTGTTTCAGCGTTAATCTGTCCAGTAGGTTGAATCATCCAACTCAAATACGAATCACCCCGTCGTCCAGCAGAAGGACCTTGCATCGGGCCACTAGGACGCAGTCCATATGGCAACGCAGCCCCACCACCGTTCCAGTTATACGCCCAGCCCGTAAGAGCTGCATACAGATAAACAGTATTGTTAATTCGTCGAACCTTGACTACGCTGGCTTTAATGGATGGTGAGAGAATCTGAGGAACACTTCTCCAGCCAGTGTCGCCGTATACAACCCTCCAGCCCGTTTTATCACTACCACGGGTTTTAATCCAGCGAATGGCACCGTTTGTAGCAGCTGTATCGGTATAGTACGTACCAACACTGGCCTTAACATTACCCTCAGGCATACCAGTTCCGCGAATTTCGTACGTATCTTTCCATTCTACGTCACAGTCGTCATCAGTTTTCTTACCGAGCACTTGATTTGTTTTACCACCCGCAGGAAGATTCTTGCCTGTAAATTGTAAACCTAGGTTACTTGTACCATTTCCGGTAATAGTCAATCCAGTCGAGCAAGGCTGAGTGCTATTAGTTACAGAAATTGTAGCATTTTGGCCAGCTGGCCCTGTAGCACCAGTCGCACCCGTAGCTCCCGTGGCTCCTCTAGCTCCTGTAGCACCATTAGCTCCGTTGCGGCCGTCTTTACCATCCTTGCCGTTTTGGCCATTCTGGCCGTTAATGCCGTTTCGACCGTCCTTACCGTCCTTACCATCCTTACCATCCTTGCCGTCTTGACCATTCTGGCCCTTAAGTAGGTCAGAATATGCTATGACATTCTTCCATTCTGAGTCGCCAGTGTATCGCCACTGAATATACAAAGAGCCTTTTTGGACTTCAATACTACGACCGTCTTTGCCGCGAAGCTCATCAAGAGATATGATTTTCTTCCAATCGCCGCCTGAATATTGATACTGAATCTCGCCTGAGTCCTGACGAACAGATATAGAATCTATGTCAAAACCGCCACGTGGCATCATCTTACAAAAGATAAAAAATAGTAGCAATATTAATATTATCGTTATAGTGAACAGACTCAAGACAAATGCCTTTGATGCCGGCTTCCTATTGTTTGTTTCTTCCATCAAAAACAACCCCCAAATCGTTTTTAAACTACTTATGCTTTATCATTCTACACGCATTTAATTTAAAAATCAAGCTATTTTTTACTCTTTATCCACAATTTTTATTAAACGTGAGAAATCATTCCCATACTAAGCATGACCAACAAAAACAGCCCCAAGACAAATCGATAAATTATAAACGGTCGGAAATTATTACTCTGAATAAACTTCAATAACCACGACACGGCCAAATAGCCAACACCGAATGAAATTACCGTGGCGATTATAGTTGGAGTCCAGCCAACGCCGCCAGAAATGTGTTTATATTTGGTAGCGACTTCCAATAGTCCTGCTGCGACTAGTGCTGGAATACCCAAGAAGAAACTTAATTTCGTAACCGACACGCGGTCAAATCCACGAAACAGACCGACTGAAATCGTTGCGCCAGAGCGACTAACTCCAGGAATGAGCGACAAGCATTGCCCCGCGCCAATCGCCAGAGTGTCTTTCCAGCTCGTCTCAGTTTCGCCACGCTTGTTATTTACCGCGCGATTATCAGCCAGCCACATAACAACGCTCCAACCAATAAGCCCGAACGCCACAAACCACAAACTACGCAGAACCGTTTCAACTTCATGCTTGAATAACAATCCGACAATCGCAATAGGAATTGAGCCGATAATAATTGCCCAGCCGTATTTATAATCAAACTTTCGACGCGCTCGTTTCCACCATAAACCACGCCACCAAGCCTGCAGGATTCGCCAAATGTCGCTCCAGAAATAAATCACTGCCGCCAAAATTGCTCCGATCTGAATTATCGCCGTAAAAGCCACGACGCTCGGATCGTCAATTCGCATTCCCAACAACTTCTCAGCAATCGTCAAATGCCCAGTCGAAGAAATCGGTAAGAATTCCGTAATCCCCTCAATTACGCCGAGAATAATCGCTTGCCACCAAGCCACGCTTAAAAATTACCTTTCATCCTTCAAGTGTAGCATTAGCAGTAAAATCATTCAAATGCATGGGCCTAAGATTCAGGATTTTCCACTTCAATCGAGTTGTGATAGAACAAACCGCTAACATTCACGCCCGCAGGAGCATAAATTTTCAAGCCAGTTATCGGCTTATAGAACTTCAAACATCCGTCAAAGAATATCGCGTTACACTTCTCAGAAACGGACAGCACAATCTTATCACCATCACGACGCACGTTAATCTCTGGCTTATTCGCCTTTGGCAAATCCACAAACTCCGCTTCTACCTTAAATTTGTCAGAATTTATTCGCGAAACATTCCCCACTGGCATATCAATAAAAATTGAATTAGCGTTTGTCGTATCTGGAATATCGATATTCACTTTCTTCGTGAGCTGCTGTGATTCACGTGCATACTCCAAGCCAGCGTGCGCGCCAAATATTGCGGCGCTTGCCGAACTCATGAAAACAACAGACGCCGCCACGATCATTGTGATTACAGACATTCGATTAACCTTCCAAGCGAATATGCTATGCGTTACAATTGCGCCAAATATTACCGTCGCGATTCCGCCAATTGCTAAGGAAATCCATACTCCCCACGCCCACATTTGCATACTTAAACCGCCGAGCATATTAACCAAGGAAACACCAAGCGCCCCGCCAACAATCAGCCCAAACAGCACCGCTAGCGTCGTAAGTAGCACTATAACACCGACAAAATATTGGAAAAATTTCACAATTGGAGTTTTTCCGGCAGACACAGTTGAATTTCCATCAGCGGAAGCCTCCTTAAGCGCAGCCAAAGTTACTGGCTTCCCGCGCATTCGTAATTTGTCCGACGCGGTTTTTGCTGGCGGCATTGACACCCACATCGCGAGGTAAACCAACACCATCGTGCCGAATGTTACGAACGGCGAGACAATTGCAATCAGTCGCACCCACAACGGATTGATATTAAAGTATGCCGCTATTCCCGCGCACACGCCGCCAATAACAGCCCCGTCCGTGTCGCGCATCAATTGCTTTTCTGGCTTCTCATTATCATCTGTCAATTCATCCGTTGAGTCCTCACTATCATCCGAAAAATCACGCGGTTCGCCCATTTGATTTTTAATCGCCAAAACGTCATCATCGCTAATAACGCCCTCTTTCATCACGCCACGCTCGGCTAAAATCTCGACCATTCGCGCCTCAATTTCCTTCATCGCTTCCGCGTCGGCGTGCATATTTTTCTGAATCGAATTAAGGTACTTTTCTAGCGATTTCTTAGCATCAATTTCCACACTAAACGCCGTTTTTGCCAGATGAATCCTGGTTATTTCCTTCATTATTTTATTCCTTTCTCTAAGTTATCAAGCGAATTATTTAACATATTTATGCGATCTTTAAGTTCATGAATCAATTGATCGCCGTGATCTGTCAATGAATAATATTTTCGCGGCGGACCTTGCTCGCTTTCCTGCCATTCGTGTTGCAAATATCCGTCCTTCTGTAGCCTATTCAGTAGCGGATAAATCGTACCTTCGACCACTGTCAAGCCCGAATCGTTCAATTGCTTAACGATGTCGCCGGCGTACTGCGCTTTATTAGAACAAACCAGTAAAACACAGTAAACCAAAAATCCTTTTCGCAATTGGACCACCAAGCTTTCCGCATAGCTATCAACGTCCACTTTTGCCTTCTTTCGGGATATTAGAGCCCTTAATTTTGCCGTCTTTGATCAGAATTTGATAATCGCATTTTTTGGCCAAGTCAACGTCGTGCGTCACGATAATCAGCGTCGCGCCTTCTTGCTTGTTGTAATTGAATAGCAATTCTTCCACCTTCGCGCCAGTTTCGCTATCCAAATTTCCCGTAGGTTCGTCCGCAAAAATGATCTGAGGGCTACCGACAATTGCGCGCGCAATCGCCAAACGCTGCTTCTGACCACCCGACAAATCCTTCGCACGATTCTTACGTTTCTCGTACAAGTCCACCGCCTTCAGCGCCTCATTGATCTTACTTTCCCTCAAACCTCTTGGCATTTTCACAATTTCCAATGGCAAACTCACATTATCCGCCACGCTTTCATTGCCCTGAACAAAGAAACTCTGAAAAATAAAACCTATTTTTCTCGCGCGGAACTCGTCAACTTGCTTTTGCTTCAATTTCAGAATATCCTGACCGTCAATAATCACCTCACCTTTCTGTGGTCGATCCAAGCCAGAAATTGCGTGCATTAGCGTCGATTTTCCCGAACCAGATTTTCCCAAAATCGCCACGCTCACGCCCGTTGGAATTTGCAGGCTCACATCATTTAGCGCCACAAATTGGTTCTTCTTTTTGCCGTAAATTTTTGTCACATTTTTAAGCTCAATCATAACAATTCTCCTATTCCGTCCTTAACGCTTCAATTGGATCTAATTTTGTTGCCTTGCGGCTCGGCAGCCAGCCAGAAAGTACCGCCATAACCATTAGTCCGATTATCAACAGTGCCATTTGCAAAGGATTAATAACTAGTAAATTCGTACCTTGCTCCAATTTCAGTAAACTAGCAATCATAGGATTAAGTAGTGACATCAAACTTGCTAATCCAACACCAATTAAGCCACCAAGAAGTCCAACCCACGCCGCTTCATATCTAAACATTTTACCAATATCGCGACCTCGCATTCCCAAAGCTTTCATTAGCCCAATCTGACTAGTTCGCTCCAAAACCGAAATGTACATTGTGTTAATAATCCCAAAAACACTCGCCAAAAGCGCCAAGCCGCCAAACCCAATCAGCGCCATTTGAGCCACATTCACAAAAGTTAAAATAACTTTTTGCGTGTCCTGAATCGAATACGACTCATAATCCTTGCCAAGCTCATTCTTCACTGCCTCAACATTTTTCTCATCATCAACTGACGAAATTACGTAAGAATATTCATTAGGCAAATCTTTAGGGTGACTAAAGTCGTAAATATCCTTAGCGTCGTCCACAGAAACGCGCACAGTCGGCTGGTAAAACAGGATCGTATCCGAAGGTTTATCGACTGCTGCGACTTTCAGAGATATTTCCTTGTCAGCACCCTTGCTTGATGAAGTTCCTTTTTGCAATCCTAGTGTAATCGTTTGCCCAATTGCTGATTTTGCATCACTGAATCCCATTTTTTTCACGTAAGATTCTGAAATAACAACTTCACCCTTTTTCGGCATAAAATCATCCAAACTACCAGCCGCAAGTTCCATTCGGGTTTTATCAAACTTCACAGTTACGCTAGGCACGAATTTTTTGTCGCTTGCCGAACTTTTGGCGTATAAAACTCCATACATAGAATAAGCTGGCGTCACTTTTTCTACGTGCGGAACTTTCTGTATTTTTTTCACGTCGTTATCAGTCATCGAATATTTCTCTATCGCCTTAGATTGACTATTTTCCGTATCTTCCGAGTCGCTATATTCCGGAAGATTACTATCAGATCCTGACGAGGTCACTTTTTTATAGACCGAAACGGATTTTTTATCACCAGCCGCGTCGACCAGACTGTTTGTATACAGACGGCCACCTTCTCCAGCCATCAGCGCCAGACCAATCGTAAACGCTCCAACTGAAATTGCCAGCGCAGTTAAAATCGTGCGGCCTTTTGATTGTCCCAAATTTCGACCGGCGCGTTTAATAATGTCAATTCTTTTCACATTAAGCTCCTTGTTGATTTACTATACATAATACTATGTTATACAAGGTACCTTAAATAGTCAAGGTATTTTTGAAAATAATATTCAAAAAATCGCAGATTCTATCAGCTTAGGGATCGCTATTTTCGCCTAGCTTTAACTATCTTCGCCAAGCCATTAAGCGCGCGCTTATAAAAAGAATCAGAAGAAGTGCCGCTATTATTGTTCACACGCTCCTGCAACCCGCCGTCGCTCACGCTATCCTGAATCTCGCAACCACCCGCGGAAACTCCATTATTTTCTATCGACTCATTATCTACCAAGCCAGCCATATATCTAGCAGCATCAAAAAACGTCGGATCTCCCCAAATCTTGACTTCTCTATCATCTCCGTAATCAATTACTGCGGAAATAACCTGCTCATCGTCTTTATTGTAGATTTCATCATCAATTCCATCGTAATCATCAATCTCTTCGTCGCCATATTCAACGTCAAAGCGTCCGCTATAAAATCGACAATCGGCGATAATACCACGACACAAATCACCTTGGTCATTTTTCTGCCATACGCTCATCAATACCACCAGATTAGAAGTAGACAGATCAGCCTCCTTAAGCAGCTTGACATATTGTCCTTTACTGATAATTAGACGACCGCTTCCCTCTGCCCTAGACTCATCAATATACATCACATCTTGTGGCGATACGTCCGAATAAGTATCTAGTGTATATAACACTTCGGGAGACATTGTCTCGGCTGTAACTTGTCGTAATCTATCAGGCACTCCATTATTATATTCTTCAAACATTTTATAACCTCCTCAATTTAATCTTATTCCTCATCATACTCATCTTCAATCTCTTGATCCAGGATCTCTTCAATCACGTCTTCTAGCGTAATAATTCCCAGCTCCGTCTCATCGTCCATCACCACAAACAAATGATTGCGCGTTTGAATAAATCGACTTAAGACCGTATCCAGACGCGACCTCTTGTCAATATCGTAAATTTTATCGCGGTACAATTGGCTAATTGGCAGCGGCAAATCTCGTCCAACGATATCCTTCACGTATAAAACTCCGACCAATTCCCCGTCAGATTGAACTGGAATTCGCGAATGCCCAGCGTGCTTGATCTGAGCTAGTAGAGTCGCGTCCAGCTCGTCATCCAAATCCACGACAAAAACCTCACTCATCGGCGTAACCAAATCGCCAGCCGTCTTTTTACTAAACTGCAGCGCTCCCGCCGCGATTCGGCTTTCGTCATAATCAACCGGACTATCAGACCTAACGGCGTGCTCGTGAATAATCTCCTCCAGCTCCTGATGAGAATATAATTGCGGCGTTTCCTTACCCAGCCAGCGATTCAACAATTTCGACATCGGTTGAGCAAGCGGCCAAAATAGCACATAAATCATATCAAGTAGCCAGAAAAAATATCGCACAAATCGATATCCACGCTGCGAGAAAATCGCCTGCGGCAAAATCTCGCCAAACATCGTAATGAGAAGCGTCGCAATCAAACCGCCAACCACGCCATTCGTCATATTGCCAAGCAGAATCGACATCGCGGTATTCACGCCGACGTTGCCAAGCAAAATACAAAAAATCAAATAATAACCGTCCTTTCGGTATCGATACACTCGCGCCGCAATTTTGTCGCCCTGCCTGGCCTTTCGCTTCAAGTCATCAGGCCGCGCCATCATTAAGCCAATATTCAGACCGGAAAATAGCCCAGAAAGCGCCAATAAAACAGCCGCCGCCAACCATAATAAAATATCAGACATAATCACAACCTCTACTCTGAATCGCAGCTAAAAATAGCCTGCCAGAAAATAACTCCAATAAAAAATCCATATCTTTATATTATATCAAATTCTACCAGCCGCCGCCTCCGCCGCCGCCTCCGCCGCCGCCAGCGAATCCACCACCAGACGAACCGCCAGAAGTTGAAGAATAATCACTAGCATGACCAGCCGCCGTCGACAATCCGCTCAGTCCAGACGAAAACGCCACAGCATTGAACGCGCCTCGCCCAACGTACCAATCTGGTGCCTCGCCAACTTGCTCGTAATATTTGCCCATTTGCTTACTCCAATTTTTCTCTTGCCCGAACAACACAGCGTAAGGTAAAACTCTTTCATATAATTTAACAAGTTGTTTTCCATCGTTCACGTCAACAACTACTTTTTCCGCACCCTCAGGACTTTGTAGAATATTCAAGCGCTCAGCCTCAGCCACACTGATATACATTTTCAATCCCTTCAAATATCGCCTCAAGCTCAAACCTTTATCTGTCAATGACCAACCTCTGGACGCTAAGACGAGCATAATTGACATAATAAGGAACATCGGCGACAAAAACAAAATAGCCAACACAAGAACTCGCTTAAACCACCCTCTCATTATTCGTTGCACCTCTGGATTTTGCTCGCATAAACCATATTTCTCTCTGGCTAGCGTCTCCAAATTTTTATCATCGTCACGCGTTCGCGTCATGTATTTTATATTATTTTGAAGATTTTTCAGATTTAGGCGTTGACCTGGCTTTGGAATAGATGGACTGTCGAACATATCTTGGACAATTTCAATTTCCTCGGCTTTAAGTTCTTGCAAATCTTTAATAATTTCAATCTCATATTGCGCACCGCTGAACAGCGAAGATTTTTTCACTTCATAAATTTTAATATAATGCCGAACCGCCAGATCCAATAATTGCGCAACCTTTGGCAAACCTTTAACCTTGAATGGATCGTATTTTTTCAAAACATATGTCGACATCAAAACGCTAATATCCTCTGGTGGCAAGTATTCCGGTGGAATCGGTTTTAATTCCTTATCTCTGCCAACCAACCGCCTATATCGAATTATTAGAAAAATCACCAAAGGTGTCGCGATTGTATAAGCTAAAATCTGCATCAAATGCCAAATTCCAATCAACTTTTCCATTAGCGTTTCTTGATATTCAGAAAAAGTTCCGCTCTTAAATCCAACCGCCACGGTTACACCTTGTCGACGACCCAACTTATCTATTTTCGCATTAATCTGGTTCTCAATTTCACTCAAATCGCATTGCGTCGTCGAACCTCGACTGCCAACATAACAAAAAGCTTTCCCTTGCCTTGCCGCAGCCAAAGACTCCTCAAGTTTCACGGAAATTTGCACATTTTCCATCGGAACACGCCACTCATCGCCAATCACATCCCAATAGAATTCATCACGCCCTGTATCGCCGTAATTCTTAGTTACGTCACGCTGCGTAAACTTAATAATGTAAGTTTTCTCGCCCTTCACGTAGGTATTTTTATTGCCAATCCTCAGCTCATCGTCATTCCAGGAATATTCAAGCGGCGTACCGTTTTCATCAGTTACAGATTGCAATGAAAAATTCGTCGAGTGATTATCGTACTTCTTAACAAAAACTGGCGCGATTCCCCGATTTTGGTTCGGCGGAAAATTAGCCGTAATTCGCCAAGTGGTTTCCAATTTTGATCGATTATCAGAGTCGCGGCTCAACGAATATTCCGCATTAAATTTTGTGATAGTAAAATTATCCGCCGAGCGTGCCGCAAACGCCATTTTGCCAGACCCAGCCAACAATAGCCCAACAATTAGTAGTCCCAAAAGAAAACGTTTCATGCTTTAATTATAGCAAAATTACAAGTTGACTTGCGGATAAATCGCCCGAGTTGTTTCGTCAATTTCGCTCTTAAGCTGCGGGAACGGCACACCTTCACGCGCCGTAACGCCCTCGAAAATCCAGAATACCCTTTCAGAATAGCCCCAACCACAAGCCGGCGGCATTCCATATTCCAACATCTCAACATAATCAATATCGAGCATCATCGCTTCTTCGTCGCCAGCGTCACGCATTTGCTGCTGCTCAAGGAAACGATTCAGCTGGTCAATCGGATCGTTCAATTCAGAAAATCCATTGCCCAATTCCGAACCAGCGATCACCGGCTGAAAACGCTCCACCGTCTCTGGATTTTCCGGATTAGTCTTTGACAGCGGACTAATAAACTTCGGCGTATTCACCAACCAAACCGGACCAGCAACGTCTTTACGAATATTCTTCCATAATTTATCAATACTGCGTGGGATAGAATCAGTTTTTTCGACTTCCAGATTATATTCTTTCAGCTTAGCGGCAACTTCTTCAATTGTCGTATTATAAACATCGATTCCGTAATGTTTGCGAATAACCTCAGCATAATCCCAAACTTCCCACTCGCCGCTCATATCGACGTTGAATTTGCCCAATTGGAATTGCAGAGTACCAAAAGTCTTCTGAAGCACATCTTTATACATCGACTCCATAAAACGCATCCCCTGTTTCCAGTCCCAGTAAGCCGCGTACCACTCCATAGCAATATGCTCTGGCAAATGCTCGTCCGAGTAATTTTCATTGCGAAAACGCGGACCGAGGTCATAAACTTTCTCAAATCCAGCGCCAATCAATCGCTTCAATGGCAATTCATGACTAATTCGCAAATAAAACTGCTGATCGCCCAGCGCATCCATATGCGTCACAAATGGGTTCGCGTCCGCACCGCCAGTGGTGTGCTCCAAAACAGGAACATTAATCTCAATAAATCCATGATTATTCAAATAATCTCGCGTTGCTTGCCAAAACTTACTTCGGCGAATGAATCGCTCGCGAACTTCAGGATTGACGTTCATATCAACATAACGTCGACGCAAGCGCTCCTCCTTATTTTCTAATTTTTCCGGCATTGGCCTCAACGATTTAGTCAACAATCTAAGTTCGCGTACACCAACGGATTTTTCGCCCGTTTGTGTCGTGGTCATTACGCCCTTCGCCTCGATAAAATCGCCCGTGTCCAGCAATTTAAGCTGCTTCATTCCAAGCACACCGCGCGCAGCATCTAATTCCGCCACGTCATCACGCTGCAAGTAAAGCTGCACATCGCCAGATTGATCGCGTAATTTAATAAATGCTAATTTACCAAAACTGCGAATAGACGCCACACGACCCGCAACAACAACTTCCTTACCAGCTAGCTCATCATACTTAGACAAAACCTCAGCACAAGTATGAGTTCGTTCTGATTTTGCTGGATATGGTTCAACGCCTAATTGACGTAATGTTTCCAGTTTTCGTAGTCGTTCATTGCGATAATCTTGAAGTGTAGCCATAACAGAGATAATTATAGCACATTATACGCGGTAAATCCCGTCGGACTTAAGATATCGATTTAATAATGTAAGTAATTTCGGCTTTTGGCGTTTTAATCGTCACTTCGTCACCAATTTTCTTACCAATCAATTCTTTACCAATTGGCGACTGGTCTGAGATTCGTCCAGCCAACGGATCGGCTTCAACTGGTCCAACCACTGTGTAAGATACGGTTCTTTCTGGACATTGCAATTCAACCGTACTACCCAAACCGACACTTGAACTGCCGTTGGATTTAATAATTTCGGCGTTCTGTATAATATCTTCAATTTCCAAAATTCGCGTTTCTACCAAGCCCTGCTCTTCGCGCGCAGCATCATATTCCGCGTTTTCGCTCAAGTCGCCAAAATCTCGCGCTGCCGCAATTTTTTCAGCAATCTCGCCGCGTCGACCCTTCAACTCTGCCAGTTCTTTTTCTAAATCAGCCTTTCCGGCTTCTGTAATTTGATAAGTTTTTTTCATAAAAATCTCCTCCTCTACTGTATGTAGTGGTATTAGTCTTACGATCTACACTAAATATAGTGTTTTTAATTAGTCTTGATTAAGTCTATCTGAGTATATCAATCGCTATTTATTATGTCAATATAATCAGCCTTACCGACTCAAGCAAAAATTCATCAATTGCTGATAATCCATTTTTCGCGTTTCGCCAGTTGCCCGTTCTGTCAATTCGAACAAGCCATCACCGTCAATCGCTCGATCGCCAATCGTTATCCGCCACGGCAATCCTATTAGCTCAGCGTCAGCAAATTTCACGCCTGGACGCTCATCACGATCATCAAGCAGCGCGTCGACGCCGCTGTTAGCCAGCTCGTCATAAAACTTACCTGCTAGCTCCTGCCCTTTTTCACCAATTGCAACAATATGAACCTTAAACGGCGCAATATTCTCCGGCCAAACCAAACCTTTATCGTCAGCGAACTTCTCAACAATCACGCCCATAACTCGCGTAATTCCAATACCATAACTTCCCATATAAGCGTATCGCTCTTTACCTTCGGCGTCAGTAAATACCAACTTCATTTCTTCGGATTTCTGTGTGCCGAAATTAAAGATATTGCCAACTTCAGCAGTTTTCACTTTCTCTAACTCACTACGATCAACACCAAGCTCCTTGATCGCCTCGTCCAAAACTTCCTCATTAACAGCGATATTTTTACCACGATGAAGATAAATATAATCCTCGCCAGCGTCGCAAATCGTCTGAAACTCATGACTAAACTTCGTGAAAGCGCCGCCAGAAGCAAACGTCACATACGTTTCATCGCCAATTCCAAATCGATCATAACAACGCTTATACGCCTCGATGACTGAATTGTAATAATTATCCAAACTCTCTTTACTATCGTGAATCGAATACATATCCTTCATCACAAATTCACGACCACGCATAATTCCACTTTTAGCACGAAGTTCGTTTCGCAATTTATTCTGGAATTGATAAACACTAATTGGCAAATCTTTGTAGCTCTTTAAGTAATTACGAAGAAGATCAACAATCGGCTCCTCATGCGTCCAACCAAAACCAATGTCCGTGCCGTCTTGCAGCTTAGACTTAAACCAAACGTCGACCAATTCATCACTCCAGCGACCAGTTTCTTGCCACAATTCCTTTCGCTGCAAAGTACTCATCACCAATTCCTGGCTATCGACTTTATCCATTTCCTCGCGAACAATTTGCTTAATATTCTCAAGAACTCTCAAACCCAACGGCAAAAACGAATACACGCCCGCCATCGTTTTATGCACGTAGCCAGCACGAATCAAAAGCTGGGCGTTTCGTGCAACCTCGCCAGCTGGCGCCTGCTTCAAAGTTCTAGTAAAAAGTTGTGTCATTCGCATATTTTTCTCCTTTACATAAATATAAATGGCAATAACGATTCTGTCTGATTAATTGCACCTGTATTGATAAACAAGAAATAAAAAGCTATTCCGTTTTTCGCCATATGCATCATAATCGGCACCCAAATTGCGCCAGTGTATTCCCTGGTTGCGCACATCACCAGGCTTAAAGTAAATGTATCAATTGCCACCGCCCATTGCAATGGCGAATCCGGACCAGCCCAAAGATGTGCCGCGCCAAACGCTATGCTCGTTACGATAATTGATAGCCAAATCGAGAAAGAATTGCGCAACTTGCCATAAAGATATCCGCGATACAAAAGCTCCTCAACAATCGGCGCCAGCACCACCAACACAACAAACGCCATGATAAATTGCCAATGAGTCGCCAACATACTCTGGCTGAACGGTATGGCTTGCTTTTGTTGCATATCCACTAAGAAAACAACTCTGGCGATGCTCATTGTGACCATCGTTAGTAAAAAATACGCCACAAAAGCAAACGGAGAAATGAATATTTCCAAAAACGTCGGCCAGTCATTCACGCCCAAATTGCTCAAAGTTGTTCGGCGTTTTTTAGCCAAAAACGGCACGCCAATCACGACAATTAGTGACAAAATATATACAACAACCGAAAGCACCGTGTTAAAAATAACTGGATTCGCAGAATTGAGAGGTACTCCGATTTTTATCAAAGCACCGACCGCCAATGAAACAATAACTTCCACCGCCAAAAATACGCCATAAACCCAAGCTGGGAGCACCAAAATCAGCCACCATTTGCGGTTTTTTAATTTCTTAGAAGAGCTTTCCAACATCACTGATCGTCACCAAAATTGTTAAGATTAATAGAATTAACATACCGGTCGCCTGAATATTTTCCTCGCGCTCTTTCGTCAGATCTTTCTTAAATAAGCGGAAAATTGTCATCGTGAACCAGCGACCGCCATCAAGCGCTGGGATTGGTAAAATGTTCATCACAGCCAGCGTCAGTGAAATTAACGCCGCTACGAAAATGATTTGCTCAATTCCAGAATTAACGACTGACGGGAATAATACACCCAGTATGCCAATTGGTCCTGCTACGCTCCCGCTGACAGAGGCCAAATCAGCTCGTGCCGATTCTTTTGATTCTGCGGAACCGAATATTTGTCCGATTGATCCGTGTACGGTTTTCACCAATAACACACCAACGCCTTTGATCGTTTCGTATGACAATTGCCCAGTAGTCGCCACACCTACAATAGGCGCCGACCATGTGCTATACATTTTCTCCGTCTGCCCTGGAATAACGCCCAGATATCCGCTTCCCTTCACGGACTTTTCATCATTCAGCTGGACATCAAGCGACAATTCCTTGCCATCACGCTTGTACTTGACGTTGATTTTTTTGCCAGCATTCTTCTTCGTGACAATTGGCAATTTTCCCGCCTCTGTAAGCGACTGACCGTTTATCTCAATCAGTTCGTCATTAACCTTAAGTCCAGCTTTATCAGCAGGCGAACCTGGCGTAACTTTCGCGATCGCCACTGGCGAACGTCTAACCTCTGTATCAAATGGCAATTGAACTTGGTTCGACAGGATTTTCGGCATGCCAATTACTGCAAGAATCGTGAACAAAACAATCGCAGTTATCCAGTTCATCACGACGCCAGCCAGCAAGATTTTCGTCTTCACCCAAAACGTCGAACCGCCATAGGTACCCTCGCCTTTTGCAGAATCATATTCACCCTTCAGCCTGACAAATCCACCAAGCGGCAGCCAGTTCAAGCTAAACGTTACGTCCTCACCTAAGAAACTTCGCTTTACTTTCCATTTTTTTGCGGCAGGCGGAAATCCGACTCCGAACTCCTCAACCTTAACGCCGTTTCTCTTGGCGACAATAGCATGACCTAATTCATGCAAAACCACCAATAAAATGAGAACAAATAGCCCTAAAAGTACTCCCCAAATAATCATTTTCCAAACCGCCTATTCCGATTAGCATATTCCTCTAAAATAGCCGACACGTCGTCCACCGTCATGTCTGGCCAATTTTTCTCAATAAACATCAATTCGCTGTACGCCGAGCGCCACAACATAAAGTTGCTGAGCCGTTGCTCGCTAGAAGTTCTAACAATCAAATCACACGGAGGCACCTCTGGCGCGTATATATTTTGAGCAATCAACTCAGGCGTAATTTCCTCAGCAGAAACTCCAGATTGAACAATTTTTTTAACCGCATCAGCAATCTCCAAATGTCCGCCATAATTTAAGCACAAAACCAATTCTCCGTTTTTCAGATTGGCAGTTTTCTCCTCAGCTTCGTCAATCGCTTTGATCAATTGATCCGACAATCCTTCCCTGGACCCAACAACTCTCAAGCGAACCTCGTTTTCAATAAATATCGGAAGATCAGCCTTCAGTATATTCAATAGCAATTTCATCAAATGTCGGACTTCTTCCTCTGATCGCTTCCAGTTTTCCGTACTAAAAACATAAGCGCTCGCATATTTCACGCCCCGATGAAGAACCTCCAACGCCACGTCTTTTAGCGCGTTATATCCCGCCAGATGTCCTTCGTACGTCGGCAAGCCATGCTGCTTTGCCCACCGCCGATTTCCATCAACAATAAACCCGATATGTCGCGGCAAATTAGCATCTTCACTCATTATTCGCCCTCCATTCATCAATTAATTTCACATCCTGAACATCTTTTTCGCGACTGCGCCATTTTTTCCATTGAGATAAAAACTCTAAATTGACGAACCTCACGCCATCATATTCCACTGCGTAATCAAGCAAATCATCATAGCTAACAGCCTGACCATCAAAAACCCAGCCATCCCAAACTTCAGCCGAATCGTCATCTTTTACAAAATAAAAACGCTGATTGTCATCAAACTTTTTAATCCAATCGCCACTCTCCTCAGAGAACTTTTTCATCAAATCAGGACTCGCCGCAAGATCAATATCACTAGCTGGACGAATCCCCAATTGATCCAAAATCCCGCTACCAATAACAATAATTTGATCCAACGGCAAATCCAACGCTTTCACTTTGTCGGCAAAAGTTTCGCTCATTAAACTGTTAAGACGTCCTTTTCTTTCGCCTTAAACGCCTCGTCAATTTGCGTCTGCATCTTGCTCATTAAGCCGTCAATCTCTTTCTCTACACGCTTCAAATCGTCTTCGCTCAGCTCTTTATTATCCTTCATTCGCTTAGCGTCCTTTAATGCGTCTTGGCGAATATTACGCATCGCAATTCGAGCCTCCTCAACCTTCTCGCTAACCTGTTTCACCAGTTGATGGCGGCGCTCTTCTGTCAAAGCTGGAACTGGAACGCGAACCACTCGCCCATCATCAGATGGATTAAAACCTAGGCTTTGGTTATCGCGAATTGCAGAAGAAATTGCTGTAATATTACTCGGGTCAAATGGCGTAACCAACAACATTTGCGCCTCTGGAGCGGTTACGTTTGCAACCTGATTAAGCGGCATTTTTGAGCCGTAAGCCTCGACCATAACACCGTCGAGCATTCCAGCGTGCGCCCTGCCCGTTCGCACCTTCTTCAACTCATCTTGAAAAAAGCTAAACGCTGCATTCATTTTTTCTTCATAAGGGTTTGTGTCGAACATATTTCCTCCAATTTATCTATCCGTTATTATATCAAACTTCAAGCGTCTTGTCTGCTAATTTTGCCTTACGCCCCGTGCTATAATAACAGAGTGATTTCTAAGATTAAGCTATACAATTTTCGGTCTTATCATCTGCACGAAGCGACTTTTAGCAATTCTGGAACGGTAATCGTTGGACCAAATGGCACCGGCAAGACGAATCTGCTCGAGGCGGTTTATGTAGCGCTGCGCGGCAGTAGTTTTCGGGGCAGCCTTAGCGACTGTATGACGCTGAACGCTCCGCAAACAATTGTTCATCTGGAAGGTGATTTCGGCGAGCGACGTATTAAGCTAGACTCAATTTCCGGAAAGATTAACAAAGAATTCATCATCAATGACAATAAATCAAAGGTCTTAACCAGAAAAAACCGCTTGCCTGTCGTTTTGTTTGAGCCAAGCGAACTAAGATTAATTTCCTCTTCGCCGTCCCGACGACGCGACTTTCTGGATGGCTTAATTGCCCGACTTGACCCCAAATACGACACGGATTTAAGAGCTTTCAATCGCACTCTTTTACAACGCAACGAACTCTTAAAATCCCACCAAGAAGACTCATCAATTTGGCGCGACAACCTGTTTGCTTGGGATATAAAATTTGTCCAATACGCAACCAACATTGCCCAAAAACGAGCCAAATTTCTCCAGATAAACGAGCCTCGCATAAAAAATTTATACGAATCTTTGGCGGGAAAAGACACGCAATTATCCATCGAATATGGAGCTATTGTACCTCTGGAAAATTACGACCAAGCCCTACTAAATCGCTTAGGAAAATCCCGCGAATATGAAATGGCTACAGGCTTCACTTCTGCCGGTCCGCACCGTGAAGATTTCACAATTTTTCTCCATAATCAGCCCGCCATTAAAGTTGCTTCACGCGGTGAAATGCGAACCATTATGCTGGCGTTCAAATTATTAGAGCTAGAACTTCAAACAGAAGTTAGCCAATCTCGACCGCTAATTCTACTGGACGACGTTTTCTCGGAACTAGACGCCACTCGCGAAAAACTTCTTCAGGAAACGATCCAAAATCATCAATTCATCGTCACCACGACAGATGCGCGCCACCAAAAAGACGGCTGCTCAATAATCTCCACACAATAAAAAATCGACCGCATTGCTACGGCCGACTTCTTCTCTGTGTGAAAATCTATTCGCTTACGCCCAGCTCAATTCGCTTGAATTGACGAATAACGATGTTCTCACCTAATTTCGCAATTGCCTCTTTGACGTGTTGTTCAACAGTCTTAGAGTCGTCCAAAATGTACGCCTGGCTCATAAGAACCTGCTCAGCAAAGTGCTTCTTCAATTGACCTTCAACGATCTTTTCGCGCATTTCTTCAGGCTTACTTGCCAAAGACTCGCTCGCCATAAGCTCAGCTTTAACGCGCTCCATTTCCTCTGCTGGAATGTCAGCTTCAGAAACATACTTTGGGCTCATCGCTGCAATTTGCATAGCAACTTCGTGCGCCAACGTCTTAAAATCGTCAAGTCGAGCCACAAAGTCGGTTTCGCAGTTTACCTCAACGATAACGCCGATTCGACCAGAGTGAACATAACCTTCGATCAAACCTTCACGAGCTTCACGATCGCCCTTCTTTTCAGCTTTCGTCAAGCCTTTTTTGCGCATAGCTTCCAAAGCTTTATCGAAATCGCCCTCAGCTTCAACCAAAGCTTTTTTAGCGTCAGTCAAGCCTACGCCGGTCAATTCGCGCAATTTTTTGATATCGTCAACAGAAACGCCCATCCTATTTCTCCTCTTTTTTAGCTGGTTTTTCTTCAGCCTTTACGCTACCTGCACCTTCAGTAACAGCCGCGGTAAAGTAATCTAATAGCAATTGAATACCCTTAACAGCGTCGTCATTACCTGGAATTACGTAATCAATTCCTGTTGGGTTAACGTTGGTGTCAACAATTGCAAATACCGGCACGCCCAAAGTTTGAGCCTCACGAACTGCATTTGCGTCGGTCAATGCGTCGACCACAACAACAGCGCCTGGCTTGCCCATCAAATCCTTGATGCCGCCATATTTCATATTCAAGCTGTCGATTTCCTCTTGGAAGCGCTGTACCTCAAGCTTGTTATAACGCTTTTCCAAGTCGCCTGAAGCCATTCGCTTTTCAAGATTCTTCAACTTCTTAATTTGCTGAGCAATAGTTGAACCGTTAGTCAACATACCACCAATCCAGCGCTCAACTACGTATGGCTGATTGCTCTTTTCAGCTGCTTCACGAACAACGTCTTTAGCTTGTTTTTTAGTACCAACAAACAGAACCTTACGGCCTGATGCGGCGATTTTTGTCAATTCTGGCAAAGCCTTGTCCAAAGCTTCAACAGTCTTAGTCAAGTCAATAATGTGACTATCCTGACGCTTACTGTGAATATATGGCGCCATCTTTGGGTGCCAGCGGCTGGTTTTGTGTCCAAAATGAACACCTGACTCCAGCAAAGCCTTAATGTCTACCTTTACAGACATTCTCTTCTCCTTTTGCCTCATCCGCCCACGATTTGGAGTGTGAAACGGATTGTGTCATTAAAATTAGTTACTTGGCAATTATACCAAATAATCAATAAATCTGCAAATATTACTCTCTTCCTAACAATTGTCTAAATCGCGATAAACCATCAAAATCTTCACCATTTCGATACGGTCGTACTATATTTACCAACGCAGGTAAAGTTAACCTATCAATTCTCTCCCCCTTGAGAATCCCCCCATCGATAGCAAGATAAGCTATATCATCAACCTCACAGCCAAATGTTCTATCAGTCGAAGAATGTATACCTGTTACTCTACTCATGCCCCGATCATCATGGTCATTTTTGAGTCTGTAGTAAGCCTCTACAGGATATGTCGCCTTCCCCCATAGAGGGTCCGCACCTATACCATTATCAATGTACTTACTACTAGCTGCCATAACTAATACACTCACCTTATGAGCCCCGGGGTTATTATCTACTTCAAATCCTGCAATTCGCTCCTTGATTTGATCACCGCTAACAATCCAATCATCAAGAAATAAAATCTTAGAGCTCTTGTCAATCTCACCCCTGCCGCCATACACTTTCAGTCTGCCTTCATATTCTTCGAATTCATCGTCTGGGAATTTAGATAAGACCAGACTTAAAATATACTGACTACTTTTCATCTCGTTTTTAACACGACACTGACTTAGCAAATTTCCTACGTCAACATAGACTGGCTTATTATCAACTTCTAAATGGTGCCTAAGTCTTTTTGCTAGCGCTGTTACCGCAAAATGCAATTCCGACATGCCCAAAAAAACCAATCCATTTCTTAATTCTCTAGCGTCATCCTTTATGTGATCGGGTACATAAGGCTCAACCATTTTCATAAAATATAAAAATTCATTCAGAGCTTTATATTCAGTTGTTTCGCGTCGCATTTTCCTGAAACAAGGAGCACTAGTCCTTGTGCCCCTATATCCATCCTCAGCTACATAGGTCACGGGATTATTTCGACTAGTGTCTCGAGCTTGCAGTGTTAAATCTGGCGGTGTCACCGGATTTAACACGTCCAAGACATCAAGACTAGCTGATAACTCACTCATACTTTTATTTTATATAATAATTTTATCAAAATAGCAAAGTTAAGATTGCGGACTTTTGACATTTTACGATAAATTATGTACAATTGAACAGTTATGAAAAGCAGTATTCACCCACAGAACTATCGCCCTGTCGTATTTAGCGACGAACAAGCGGGCTTCGCGTTCTTGACTCAGTCAACAGCGCAAACAACCGAAACTATTAAATGGGAAGACGGCAACGAATATCCATTGGTTAAGGTTCATATTTCATCAGCTTCACACCCATTCTTTACTGGTGAAGAAAAGATTATCGACACCGAAGGTCGTGTTGATCGCTTTAAGGCTCGTCAAGCAGCCGCTGAAGCTCGCCGAGCAGCTTTAGCAAACAAAGCAAAGAAAGCCAACGCTAAAAAAGCAACTAAAACTGATTCTCCAAAATCAGACAAAAAGACTAAATAATCTGACAAATTAGTCCAACAATCCAAAAACCGCTCAATCACTGGGCGGTTTTATTTTACATTAGTTCAACCTGACAATACTTATCCCGCGACATAATATTTCACGGTCTCCCCGCATCTTTGCGGCACATAAACGGTGAGCGCCGTCACCTTGCAAAGCCAAAAATACTCCGCCATCAGAATCCACAACAACGTCTACACTGCGTATTGGAGGACTAGCTTTCGGATTCATTCCTGCGTATTGCCTAATAACATCGCGGCTACTTTTTCCACCTTTCGATTCCGACACTCGCCCTTCTCGCCAATCTTTAATCATTGGTGCTGCCACAAATAATTCAACTGGCAACGGAATATCAGATCCCGGAATCGCGCTCACTTCAGGCCACTTACCCTTATATATAGATATTTTTGTTTCACTGGCAATATTACCTTTAATTGATTCATTCAAATCACGTAGTGGAACTGGCTTCGCTATTGGATTGGCGTCAATCTTAAATAAACTCTTCACAATCAAATCAACTCTCTGATCGTTTGCTGGGATATCCTCTGGAAGGTCTTTAATACATTGCGCCAGCTCAGATGACTTTCCGACATCGCAAAGCGGCGACTTATCAGCATTTTCGTAAGCCAAATCACACGAATCAACCTTGCATTCTCTCATTGTCACTATATAATACAATACTGAGAAACATTTGTCAATGTATGATATAATTTTATAGATATGGCGAAGATTTCTTTAGATATGGATTCTCTGAAAAATGAACGAGCTGATTTGAGCAATTTTTTAGCACAACCTGACGCTTACAGCTCACCAGATTTTACAGTAAAAAACAAACGATTTTCAGAATTAGAAACGCTTATCTCCAAAGGCGAAGAGCGAGAAAACCTGGAAAAAAACTTAGTAGAAGCCAAAAAGTTAGCCAACGAAGGCGGCGAATTGGCTGCCCTGGCAAAACTTGAGATCACTGAAACTGAAGCTCGATTGACCGAATTAGAAGAGGAATTGTTCATCCTACTTACCCCGAAAGACCCCAACGATGAGAAAAATATCATCATGGAAATCCGCGCTGGTGCGGGTGGCGATGAAGCGTCGTTGTTTGCGGCGGAACTATACCGCATGTATTTACGTTGGTGCGAATCTAACGGCTATAAAGTAGAACTAATTAGCGAATCAGCCAATGATTCTGGCGGCTATAAAGAAGTTATTTTCATGATCAAGGGCGACGCGCCATACTCTAAATTGAAGTTCGAAGGTGGCGTACACCGAGTTCAACGAGTTCCAGTAACCGAAAGCCAAGGTCGCGTCCACACTTCAACCGTAACTGTAGCAGTTTTACCAGAAGCAGAAGAGGCTGACATTGAGATAAATCCGAACGATTTGCGTGTTGATATTTACCGTTCCAGCGGACACGGCGGACAGAGCGTGAACACCACAGACTCGGCGGTGCGAATCACCCACTTGCCGACTGGAATGATAGTTACAAACCAGGATGAAAAGTCGCAAATTAAAAACCGCGAAAAAGCCATGAGCGTGCTTCGTTCGCGATTGTTGCAGATGAAAATTGATGAGGAAAACGCCAAATTAAGTGCAGAGCGACGCTCGTTGGTTGGAACTGGGGACCGTTCAGAGAAGATTCGAACCTATAACTTCCCGCAAGACCGAATCACCGACCACCGCATTCACTACAGCCGCAGCAATATCCCCGCTGCAATGAACGGGGATATCGATGATTTGATTGAAAATCTACAGAGATATGAGCGCGAGTTGAAAGCTCAGAATGCTGGTAATTAGTACGGTTTACGCGGCTCAGCAGATTCCAATAGTTTTGCCAACTTATGCACCTCTTCCACGCCAACAGGTTGACGATTCAGCCCCATTTGTTGCTCTAATTTATCATTCTCTATTTCATCGTTACACCTATCAACCATACGTATTATGATGATACCTTCGGGGCGCAGTACTCTCTTTAACTCTCTCGACCGCTCAGCAATATTGTCATCGTACCTCAAAACCTGATCATCTTCTATATAATAATCATGCGTCTCTTTAATTCCCTCATTCCACTCCATAATTGATATGGATCGTTCTTTATCTCCATTATCAAGCAGAGCGGATTCCACACTGACCAATATATAAGATCCGTCTTTTTGAGGAATTTCTAATAAAACTTGCGATTTTACCCGATCCATCGATTCAGTATGATCGTAAGTTTCCGCGTCTCCCGCGAATCTAAGTAATGTCAACCAAACCAGATCATCAAATTCCGCTGCCGCCTGCAACTTTTCTTCGGTCGTCAGCTCAGGATTAAATCCTTTTGCAGGCTCTATTTGATTTGTGTTTTCACTGTTAGCGTTATCTGACATCTCCATTGCACATTTATCTCTTTCACTAATGATATGCAGCCTATAATACTCTCTCTCTTGATTTATCAATACTTTTTACCATTTTTCTCAGTTTTTGCAAGCATTTTACTTTTTACATTCCATAGATATATGTTATAATTAGCCACATGATTATCTCTGAATGGCTAAAAATTGCCACAAAATCCTTAAAAACGGCAAACATCCCGTCCGCCAGATTAGACGCCGAATTAATATTAGCCAACACTTTACGAAAAAACCGCACTTACCTACACGCTCACCTGGATGAAGAAATTGACCCCAGAAGATTTGATATCGCAAATGCCAGACTAGACCTAAGATTAGACCGCGTACCAATCGCCTACATTCTGGGCTATAAAGAATTTTACGGGCGTAAATTCACCGTATCTCCATCTGTTTTAATTCCCCGTCCTGAATCCGAAGATCTAATTTCATTGTTCTTAGAACTGACCGCCAGCGAAATTGCCGAAAAAGTTTTAATTGACGTTGGCACAGGATCTGGCTGTCTGGGAATTACTGCCAAATTAGAGAGAAACAACTTGTCGGTAATTTTATCCGATATCAGCAAACCAGCCTTAAACGTTGCAGAAAAAAATGCGAACGCCTTAAATGCGGACGTCCATATTCAACAGCAATCATTACTTAATGGTCAACTCAAACCAGTCGACTACATATTTGCCAATTTGCCCTACGTCGATAAGAGCTGGGACGTGTCGCCAGAACTCCAATACGAACCAGATATTGCGCTTTTCGCCGAAGACGAAGGGCTGAAATTAATATTGCAATTGATCTCACAAGCACCACGATGCCTCACTTCAGAAGGTTTGTTATTTATCGAGGCGGATCCTCAGCAGCACAATAGAATAATTGACGAAGCTATGAAAAATGGTTTCGTAAAAGAGAGAGTTCTCAATTACATCTTAGTTCTGCGTTTCACTGGCATCCAAGATTAAATTACTACAGAATTTAAGAACACTAGCATCACTAAGATAATTCCGATTGTAAGAATCACTGGAGCGGATATGTCTGAAAACCGAATAGCTTTGTGTTTGTTGTAAGATTGGTAAGCTTTACTGGCGACAAGCGAGAATAGCAATAAGATTATTGTAACCTGTGAAACGCCGCCAAATAATGACTTTCCGTAGCTATAAGTCCAATAATACGACAGCCAACCCAGTTCAGCAAAGACGAGTCCCCAGATTGCCGAAAGTAAAACCGTTTGTTCTTCGTCATAGCTGTGTAGGAAATGACGCGCAGAACTATAACCGATCAAAAACATCAGAATAACAACCACAGAAACTGGCCACTCGTACGACACCACCATCAGCGCAGTTACGCCGACGAAAATAGCGATCAACGATTGCATGGCGACCTGCCAACGCTTAGACATCGGCTTAATCACAACCAGCCAAATTGCATATAATATCGCCAAAGCTACGCGGAAATAAAACACTGACGTAGGTAGATACATCAGACCAACAACGCCAATTCCGACCGTTAAGTCAACCAAGTTAGCCTGAATGTTTGCCCACCAAAAACGCGGACGAACGGCAATTATGCGCCATTTACTCAGTACAACAAGTGCTAATGCTGGAAACGGGGTCTGAAATGCTTGAGCAATAACAAGCAATGCAGCCGCCAAGCCAATATTTAAGACATAATAAACTAACTCGCTCCAAAACGTTCTTCGTTTAACAGTTTTCAGTAACTCCATAACTTACTCTATTATACCAAATTATGAGCCAGTTCCCACAACAACGATGAATTGTGCGTCAACATTCAAATTATACTTCGAGGAATCTGATGAAACCGAGCCATACAACTCCTTAAATTTATCTTTTGTGGCAGTTTTTTCTTTACCAGCTGGCAATTGATAAACTTGAGTCTTCCCTATTTTTTCATTACCTGGAGCATTGCCGACATGAACAACTTTCATTCCTAATTCTGTCAATTTGTCCGCTTCTTTCTGCGCTGCGCCAGCCACACCAGAGCCGTTCAAGACAGCAACTGTGGCTTTTTCCTTAGATAATGGCGTTGCGTAAATCTCAGACTTTATATAAGCGCGGATGTCATCATAATCATATAATCCCGCAGCTGGCTGAACTATGCTTGCGCCACCCGCCGTGCCAGTAGTCATAAGTACGTTGTTCTCCTCCACAAAACTCAATCTGTGAATATCAGATTCTTTTATCTCCGAGCCAAGGTTCATAATTGTGCGAATTTCTTTCGTGTCAATGTTTGTGCGCAAGTTTTTGCCCATGGCATCCATCAGAGACGTCACCTTACCAAAATCAGTCAGCGTTCCCGTGGAAGTAGCTTTGTTTTTCAGTGCCATAAGTACCAATTGCTGGTTTTTTTCTCGGTCAAAGTTGGATTGCTCCAGGCCATAAGTTGGCGCCACCAAACCACGCGCTCGAGAGAACCACATCGCTTTTTCGCCATCCATTTCGTGCTTGCCGTTAGTCAATTGCATATAGTGACCCGTTGGACATCGTTCGCGACGTTGCTGATAATTCAACTCCTTCGCTCGACACATCCAGTCCATACTTGGATCAAGGATTCCCCGCGGATCACGACTCTGTACGTCAACGGTAACTCCGCCGACCGCATTGACAGCATCACGAATCACCGCAGTATTAATATGTGCCACGTACTGAATATCCATACCGAATATATCGCCGATGAATTTCTTCGTTTTATCCATTCGTTCGGCTTCCGCCTGTGTGCTATCGCCGTTATTCACGCAGCCAAAATATTCATTGATTTTACCAGCGTAGCCAGAATTACATGCCATGCCAAATTTTACGTACAAGTCACGCGGAATACTAAACATATACGCGTCTTTCTTTGTCTGATTGACGCTAAGAATCATCATCGAGTCAGTCAATGTCGCACCTGGATGGTCCGGATCGTCATCTGTTGTACCTAAAATCAGCACATTGCTTCGACCATAAGCATCCTCTTTCAGCTTCTGCTGCGAAAATAGTCCTAAGATTCCGCCGTTATGGAACACCGAGTTCATCGTCTGCCATAATTTTAATAGCAGCCAGCCCGCCACAATTGCAATAATAATTCCGATAATCGCAAGAATAATCCTGGTAATTAACTTTTTCTTACGCTTTTGTTTACGCTCCTGCCGATGAGAAGGCTTGGTGTTTTCATCAATTGCCGCCAACGATTCGCTAATATTCTGCTTTAATTTATTAGCAGAAGTTGGTTGCTGAATATTCCTTGTCGCATTATTCGACACTTGCGGACTATCTTCGTTACTACGAGGATGCCCGAGCGTAGTCGTTTTTTTGCTAGTAATTTCCCCCAACGAAGTTCGCTGTGGTCGCTTGGCGACAAATCCGTCCATCGACTGTTTGCGTGGTTTCATATCTATTGATTATAACACACAAAACGCTTATAATTGAAACAATGGACGCTACTTTTATGGATCGTCATCCGAAATTACAAGATGGCCTGGGAATGGTCATTTTCGTTGTTGGCGTGGTGATCGGTACACTTTTATTGAACACATTTGTATTTCAAACTTTCAATGTTGAAGGCGCCAGTATGGAAACAACAATGTACACCGGTGATCGCCTGATCGTCAATCGATTGCCCGTCACTGGTTCAAAATTGCAAAATAAAAATTACATCCCAAAGCGCGGACAAGTAATTGTGTTTAAGAATCCGAATTTTAACGCCTCGACGGGTAAAGATGAGTATATTGTTAAGCGTGTAATTGCCTTTGCCGGTGAACGAGTTACTGTAAAAAACGGCACCGTAACTGTTTACAATACAGAGAACCCCGACGGATTTAACCCTGATACCTCGGTCAATAAAAATGAGCCAGGACAGCCTACTTCTGGCGATGTCGATACGACCGTACCGGAAGGTACGATATTCGTCATGGGTGATCACCGCCAAGGAAGCTATTCTTGCGACTCTCGAAACTGCATGGGACCAATCCCCCTTTATGACATCGTCGGACCAGTCAGTCTACGAATATTCCCGTTCAATAAAATTCGCTCGTTCTAATAAAAATTATTTTTCGAGCAATTCTCTTATTCGTTCAAATTCAAGATTATCCTTAAACTTGATACTAATCTGACCAGCTCCACGGCCGTTTGTACGAATTTTCACACCTGTTCCAAATCGCTTTGAAAGACTTTCAATAGCATCTGCGTGAGGCATATCTGCTGGGCGGCGTTTGTTCTCGATTGGACTAGCCTTCGCCTGCTTCCACAAAGTAACAACTTGCTCAATCCGTCGCGCTGACCACTCTTCGCGAATAGCTCGCTCCATAATGTCTTCCGCGGCGTCATCAGGCAAACCGATTAGAGGTCTTGCCTGCCCTTCATTTAATCGCCCCTCAAACAACGCCTGCTGCACAGACTTCGGCAATTTCAATAGCCTCAACGTATTACTGACCGCACTTATAGATTTGCCACCCAGACGCTTACCAATTTCCTCCAGTGTCATATTGAATTGGTCGCGCAATTTCTGATAAGCAGTCGCAGTTTCAAGCGCATTCAAATCATGTCGTTGCAAGTTTTCAATCAAAGAAATCTCCAAGCGATTCTGGTCACTCATACTCCTGACAATACACGGCACCTCTGTTAAATTAGCCCTATTCGCCGCACGCCAACGTCGCTCGCCCGCCACGATCAGATATTTATCACCCTTTGGCGTCACAACAATCGGCTGAACCACGCCATGCTCGCGCACCGATTCCGTCAACTCATTCAAAGCATTCTCATCAAAAAAGCGACGCGGCTGATCTGGATCTGGGACAACTTGATCAATAGCGATGTCTCTCAAATGAGAAACTTTCACATCCTGTTGTGCTGTCGGATCGAACGTTTCATCAATTAAGTTAGTCGGGATCAATGACCCAAAACCTCTACCTAAACCTTTTTTCATCGTTCCACCCTCTCTATAATTTCTTTCGTTAGCGCCTTATAAGCCCGAGAACCTTTTGAAAAACGATCATACACACCAACTGGCGCACCATGACTAGGAGCTTCAGCCAGGCGAATATTTCTCGGAATGCTATTCTTAAAAATCTTATCCGGAAAATACTTTTTAACCTCAGCATGAACCTGCCCAGATAATGTAGTCCTGGAGTCTATCATCGTCAATAAAACGCCCAATAATTCCAGAGGCGGGTTAAGCCCCTTCTTTATCAATTTCATACTTTCCAAAAGCTGCCCCAATCCTTCCAATGCGTAAAATTCCGCCTGAACTGGGAGCAATACATAATTAGCGGCAATCATACCGTTGACTGTCAACAAACTCAAGCTCGGCGGGCTATCAATAATAATATAGTCGTAATCCGTCGCCTTTTGCAAAGCCTCTCGCAAGCGAACAAACCTTCCCTGCGCCTGCGCCAATTCCACTTCCGTATTCGCCAAATGAGGTGTAGCTGGAGCGATTGATAAGTTTTTATATTCCGTTGGCAATATGATATTAGCCAGGTCAATTTGTCGCATAATCACCTCTGATATTGTTGCGCCCAAATTCTGCTTATCTATTCCAAGTCCACTAGTAGCATTGCCCTGCGGATCAAAATCCACCAACAATGTCTTCTTGCCAGCTTTTGCCAAAAAATACGCTACGTTAATTGACGTCGTTGTTTTGCCGACGCCACCTTTTTGATTTGTCACCGCAATGATTTTTGTCATTCGTTCCCCTTTTTACCTGCCTTAATTATAGCATGAGCAGAACATAAATAACAGACATCAAAAAACCGCTTCCTTTGCGAAAGCGGCTCTTGGACTATTTGATTGACGTAATTTCAATCTTCGTGTACTTCTGGCGATGACCAGTTTCTTTGTGTACACGCTTCTTACTCTTGTAGCGGATAACGCGAAGCTTATCGCCCTTAACTTCCGCTTCTACGACCTTAGCTTTAACGCTAGATCCTTTTACGGTTGGCGTACCAACCTTGATTTTATCACCATCAATCACTAAAAGTGCGTCGAGAGTGAGTTCTTTTGTGCCTTCAGGGAGGAGATCCACCAAGAGGGACTCTTTTTCGCTGACAAGATATTGTTTGCCAGAGATTTTTACGACTGCTTTCATTTCGTTCCTTAATTATTATGAATTAACTCTAATAATTCTATCAAAAACTAGTAATAAAATCAAGTACACATCAGTAGCAATTACTTATAAAGTGGCGCCTGCCCAAAAGGTCCAGTATACAACCTATCGTCTTTATGTTCAGACGACAGCAGACTCCCTAAATACGCAATGACATCTTCTGGATTTGACTGAGATTTACCTTCGGGCAGATATGGAATATAGCCATTAATTATAAAGCCGCCACGCTCCCTTGCGATATCTCGAGGTTCAGAAACGATACCGTAATTGTTCTCCCAGCCATCATCGTATTCCTTGTGGAATACGGAGCCTACAATTCGAGCCGTCCTACCATTTCCATCCTGAAACGGGTGAAGTAGTACGATACCAAGTGCGACCACATCGCCAAGTCGCTCCGGATTAACATCATCAGAAGATTCTTTTATCAATCTCATCAATTCGCTCATCACCTCGTAACGATACTCAACAGGTATAGTTTCCTTGTCGCCTATTTTCATAACGCCATCTTCTAAAATCAACGAATCAGCAGACCCCTGAACTCCCCTATTAATTTCATCAATAAGTCCAGCAAAATCCTCAAGGCTAACATTCTTAAACTGATCCGCCCGCTCTTTTGGAGTAGAGCCATCAATACCAACCTCAGCTACAAGATTCTTAAGACCCTCCGCAGACAACACTTCGCCGGGGTTCTTAATTTCGGCTCCATTCATAGTTGTTTGTTTTGGATGTTTTTCCATGTATAGACTATACAATAGCACAAAAAATCGATATGGTCAAATTAGCTGGCAGCGTTTTTCGCCATAGCGTTATTCGCCTTCAGCCAACCGCTCGGCGATCCACATTCCATATATTCGCCCTTAGCTTCGCCTACAACAATCACGCCGCCGCCATCGATGTACGCATTAATCGCGTCCGTTAGCTCAAACTCGCCTCTCTTAGGGTTCGCCGGCAAGGTTCGCGCCAACTCAAAAATCTCTTTGTTCAGGACGTAAAAACTTGAATTGCTGAGGTTACTTGGAGCTTCTTCCAATTTTGGCTTTTCAATTATTCGCACAAAATTGCCCTGATTGTCAGTTTCAATAATCCCTGTTTGCGGAATAAATTCCTCTTCGACAGGATTTCCTAATAGCCCAGCCGACAATCCGCGTGATTCCACCAGCTCCGCCAAATCTGCCGCGTTAGAACCGCCGTCGTCACGCCAAAAGAATTGATCGCCCATAATCACAAAGGCCGATTCGCCCTGTTCGATGAATTCACTCGCCAGACCAACTGGAATACTTGTGCCGTAACCACCAGTTCCCGGCTGGGTTAAAAAATGTATTCGGACGTCGCGAAGTGGCGCCACCAGAGGAAGCTTATCCTGCTTGCCCGCTCGACGCAAATAATCGTTCAATTGAATATTCGAACGATAATAGCTCTGCACTTGAGTGCTTTGTTCACCAACCACAAAGTAAATATCCTTCACGCCAGCGCGCACAACGTCTTGCACAATATAATCAATCACTGGACGAGTACCAACCGGCAACATACACTTTTCGATAGATTTGGTAATCGGCAACATTCGCGTGCCCCAGCCAGCGACCGGAATAATAGCTTTAGTAATCATAGTACCTCCTACATTTTCAGCTCTTTGTGAGAGTAATTATACATCATCAATCGTCAAAGCTGCCATCCGCACGAGACCAAAACTTGCGAATATCTTCTATTTCGTCAACATCTAGCCGAATTGCTTGCGACTCCCGCTGCTCTTTAATAATTTCTTCAGCAAGTCCGTCTGCTAGCGGGTCGATTGGCAAAAATCCTACTTTACTACCGAATAATTTGTTGAATAAATTTTGCATAACTTTTTTATTTTTATCAATTAACAGTGATATATTAGCATAAGTATGATTAAAAGTCAATAGAATATCCTCCCCGCTAAGAGGAGGATATTCTCATTTCACTTACTGCCCTTTACGCCTTTTTCAGGGAGATTTCTACCAATTTACCCTCGATTTTGGCGTCATATTTTTCCGATTCATCGACTGCAGAATTTAATTTCACAGCAAGAGTCTCAGATTTAATGACATCGGCGAAAGCGTCAACAGCTTGAGATATTTCAGAATCGTCACTGGAAATACTCAGTACAATTCGATCATCTATCTGCAGACCAGCCTGCTTGCGTGCGCTTTGGACGTGGCGAACGATTTCACGCATCAAGCCTTCGCGCTTTAGTTCAGGAGTGATTGTTAAGTCATAAACAACGCTCGGTTGCACCGACTCAGACTCTGAATCTGTAACAATTTCAACCGATTTCACGTTCAATTCATCTTTAGCGATATCAATCAAGAATTGCGCAACTTCCGCTGGCGTATCCTGAGAAATAGTGTTGATAAGTTTCGCAGACGCCAACGGCTGACGTACTTTAATTCCCTCTGATGCACGCTTCGACAAGCCGTCATTTACCGCAGTACGCAGCGCATTCATGTCGCGTAGCATTGAATTGTCTATTTTACCAGCCGGCAACCAATCTTTAAGATGAATTGACTCGTTATCGCCTGTCAAATTATGGTACAATTCTTCCGCCAAGAATGGCGTAAACGGCGCTAGCATATAACTGAGTCGCACCAAAACGTAATGGAGCGTGCGGTAAGCGTCATTTTTATCACCGTCATCTTCAGATTTCCAGAAGCGGCGGCGGCTGCGTCGGACGTACCAGTTACTTGCGTCGTCTAAGAACGGCAAGATCGACTTGGTTGCGTCCTGCAGATTATAATTATTAAGACCTCGCTCGACCTCTGTTATCAATTGATGCAACCTCGACACAATCCAAATATCCAACGGATTTGTTAAATTGCGAAGCGGATCTGACAAATCGCCGTTAAACTCCCAGCCGTCAACTTCAGCATACATCGTGAAGAAATCGTACATATTCCAGATCATACCAAGCTTACGCGCTACATCCATCACATCCTTATCCGCCAAGGCAAAATTTTCGCCGTTCGTTAGCGGACTTGAAAGCATCAAGAATCGGAAGCTGTCAGCCGAAGTCTTATTCATCAACTCCATCGGATCGGTATAATTCTTCAGCTTCTTGCTCATTTTTTTACCGTCGGCGGCATTGATAAATCCAGTACAAATCAAATTCTTCCATGGAGATTTGCCGAACAAAGCAACATTCACTGCTGTTAAGCTATAGAACCAACCACGCGTCTGGTCAATCGCTTCAATGATAAAGTCAGCTGGAAAACTTGCTTCAAATTTTTCCTTGTTCTCAAACGGATAATGGAATTGAGCAAACGGCATCGAACCAGATTCAAACCAACAGTCCAAAACCTTACCAATGTGATGCATTTCTGCGCCGTCGCACTCAAACGTAACGTCCATAACTTGCGGTAAATGATAATCGTCCAGCTTGCGACCCGTAACTTCTTCAAATTCCGCAAAGCTTCCAATCACTTTTACCACTTCCGTGCCATCATTTTTCACGCCCTTCCACACTGGAATTGGCGTTGCCCAATAACGGTCGCGGCTCAAATTCCAATCTGGCGCCTGCTCGATGATGTTATGAAATCGTCCAGTTCTCAGATTGTCTGGCGTCCAGCTTGTCTGCTCGTTCGCCTCCAACATTTCCTTTTTCTGGCTCTGAATATCCATAAACCAACTCGGGTGAGCACGGTACATCAATTTCGTGCCACATCGATGACAATGCGGATATTCGTGGCGAATATATTCAATTTTCAGCGCCCTACCTTCTTCCAGTAAAGTCTTCGCTATTTCCTTATTCGTTTCCCAGATGTTGCGACCCAGCCATCTGCCTTCTGTGTAATTTCCATCACCATCAACCAACGACAGCATCGGAACGTCATTTTTTCGGCACAATTCATAATCGTCCTCTCCGTAAGCTGGCGCGATATGAACAATTCCCGTACCATCCTCAGTCGTCACAAAATCGGCGTGAAGAATCTTATGCGCGGCCGGACCGCGATTTTCGAATAGCGGCTCGAATCTTTTACCTACCAATTCAGAACCCTTAATCGTCTTAATTATCGAATATTCAAGTGGCTGATGCTTTTCGTCTGTCATGACTTTCTCAACACGATCACTTGCAATGTAAAACTTTTTATCGCCGTACGCCACCAAAGAATAATCAACGTCTTGATTTACCGCCAAGACCATATTTGCCGGCAAAGTCCACGGCGTCGTCGTCCACGCAAGCAAATACTCATCTTCATCTTCCAGCTTAAAGTAGACAAATAAGCTCGGGTCAGTGTCCATTTGATAACTATTTTCCATAGCCACTTCACTCTTAGAAATTGGCGTCGCGTCCTTCGTACAATAGACCAAAATCTTTTCGCCTTCATAGATTTTACCTTCTTCGTAAAGTCTCTTGAACGCCCACCAAACAGATTCCATGTAATTATTATCCATGGTTTTATAAGCGCCCTTAAACTCGACCCAACGACCAATTCGCTCAATCGTGTCTTCCCATTCGGTGCCAGTCCGCACCATAGCCGCTCGACATTCCTTGACATAATCCGAAACGCTAATCTTTGTGCCAATCTCTTTTTTGTTAGAAATGCCTAGCGTTTTTTCGACGTAAACCTCTGCTGGCAGCCCATGACAATCCCAACCCCAACGGCGCTCAACTCGCTGACCTTTCATCGTGTGAAATCGTCCCATCGTATCCTTCACCGTACTGACCAATAAATGTCCGTGGTGCGGCGTTCCCGTCAAAAATGGAGGACCGTCATAAAAAACCCAAGAATTATCAGCAGGACGCTGCGCGATCGACTTGTTAAATGTGTCATCCTCTTTCCATCGCTGCACCCAATCTTTCTCATATTCTGCAGCTCGACGACGTGTTCCATGTTTGAATTTCATTACTTATTTCCTTTCGCTCTATTATGTGATTTGCATAGCATTTCGCAATTCTCTATTGAGGTTACACCACCCTTGCTCCAAGCGCTAACGTGATCAGCGTCCATTTCATTCAGCTTCCATATTTTCGCCTTGTTAGCATCGTGACCTATTGCACAATAAGAACAGTTTGATACACCTTTTTCTTCCGCAGTTTCGGTCTGCTTTTTATAGACAGTTTGTTTAGTTGCATCGTCAAATACTCTAACCTCAAGCAACTTCGTATCACCAAGATCACCTCTTTGTCCAGAATACAGCCCCAAAACATACTCAAAGATCCCCTTACGATTTTTTACAAATGGGTCACCATATAACTCACTAACTTTTGCGGAAATTTGGTCAGAGTTATACGAAAACTTGTGATATTCTTCATATAACCTTCCCCATTCCAGACCACGCATTTCTTTCTCGACTTGATTAAAGGTATTTGATACCCAATTCAATACCGTATCAAAATAAGTCTTCGCTTCTGCAATAGAGTCATCAAATCTATGCTGCGACATATATTCTGAGACCGTCATCTTCTTTGCATCCGCAATCCATTCCAGTGCCACATGCCAAAAGTCTTGCCGCTTAGCGTCACCATTGATATATGCACTCCACATAGCGATCATCGCATTACCGGAATTTGAGAAAGTCTCCTTACCTAATGTCACAAAAGGTCCAGAATAAATAGCATTCAGCAATTCCTGCTCATTAAGCGGTACACCAACAATGTTAATCGTCTTAAACCACTCCTTGATTTCACTCTCTGTCCCTTCACATTCATACACCAAAAGCTCTGTTTCTAATATTTTCTGGCGCAAATCATGCGGTAAAGAATCAAAATGCGTCTGATTGCCATTGCGCACAATTGAGAAGCGCCCTTCAATGAACCGACCAATCGAGGTAATTCGTTGCTGCCCGTCCAAAACCTCCAAATTACCATCCTCTAATTTATTAAAATATATTAAACCAATTGGGTAACCTTTTAATATTGATTCAATAACCGCCACGTCCTTCTTACCGTCGGCATAAATGTAATTACGCTGATATTCTGGTTGAATCGTCAGCTTACCGCTCAAACCAAACAGACCCTTCCCTTCAAACTCATTATAGGTAAAGCCTTTAGTGACCTCGGCAATAGTGTATTTTTTTAGATTAGCAATCATTTCTTCTCCTTTTTATCATTTTCATTATTGTAAATAGACGCCAAACCAGTAATAGAAACACCCAAAGTAAAGAAAGCTACTATAGCAAATGCTATCCAGCCCAAAACTGAAAGTATAATACAAGAATTGTTAGCCAAAAGTAGAGATGCATAAGAAAGACCTCCCCCTACTATTGCGACTACAATTACCACTGCTACGTTTGAATAGTTAAGTTTACGAGTAAGTATATCTTTGAACCTCCCCGTTTCAATATCAAGTATATCTTGGATATTATGTTTTGCGCTTGAACCATCCTCTAGTCTTCCATAAACTTCAGATAAATCCATAATCCTCTTTATTTTCTTAGCATTTGCGTCGTTTTCCTTGAATAGCTTGAAAAACGAAAGTATAAGTGAACCGACCGCCACAACTGAACTAATTACAGCAGGAGAAGTTACCTCGGAAAAATTCATTCTTTTAGTCCTTTCTTATGTCTAATCAAAATTCTCTTGTAAGTTTCCTTGTTGCCTACAGAAGAGTTCATTTTAGTATTTTTATCCCAAAAATCTGGTCTCCCATAATCATATGTGCAACCAACTATCTCAAATTGGTCTGGACTATACTTGTCCAAAAATGAAATAGGCACGCCCATCACGCCAGCATAGTCGCTTGGAATTGCATCTGTAAACGAAACCTCAATCGCATCATAGTTATCATACTTTTTATAACACACATCGCTGTTAATCACTTTCTTGTTGAATTTCCTGTTTTCCGCCATAGTCATCAACTGCAACTTCTGATGACGTTTGCCATGGTCAAGATTAGAAAACCAGACTACATTACGGAACTTAACTAGTCCAGTTTTTTTGTCATAAACACCACTAGCAAATTCTCTCTCTTCTGACTTAGCTATCTTAAAATAAGCATTACCTCCTGAAAATCCATTTCCAAGCCACATCCTATTCATCATAATCTTTGGAAAAATTTCCTTGTAAGTAATGGCGTTCATATTGCCAATAATCAAAAATTTCTTATCGTACTCAAACAGCTGTGCTACATATTCACGAAATAATGAAAATGGAGGATTAGTCACTACAATGTCAGCTTGTTTCAGCAGCTCGACGCATTCTTTTGAGCGAAAGTCGCCTGGCGGAAAATCGTCGTCGCCTTTCAGTGATCGACCACCACCATTAGCCTGAATAATTTTTTTAATATCCTCTAGGTCGTATATTCCGTCACCATTTTCGTCGGATACTTCAGTAATTTCAATCACCCGACCTTTTGTCTCGCCATCTTCGGTTGTCGTATTAGTCTGCGATGCAGATTTCTTAACTAGCGAAATCTCTTTATCTGGCATATCTAGCAAAAGTGAACTTTGTAGCTCAGTTCCTGCTACCGGCGAGTTGAAATAACTGGTAGCAATCAGCTTTTTGATGCCATAAGCGTTGAATTTATTGGCGAAAAATTTGAAAAAGTTACTCTCGTACGGGTCATCACAATTAAGATATACGACCTTGTCACGGAACACGTCTGGGTTGTAGTCAATATACGCCTGGACTTCCTTTTGGATGTCTTCGTACTGCGTATAGAACTCATCATTACGAGCTTTCTTTGCTGATGTGAGATTATTATTCGCCACTATTATTTATGCCTTTTCTTAATTTTAATATAAAAATCACCTCTTTTGACTCCGAGAATCCGCTCAGGTGTTTTATGCGGACGGTACCATCTCGATTCCAAAAGAAGTGATTCTTTCAGCTCTTTATTTGCTATTTACGCAAGCTCACGGCAGGTTCTAATCTCGACTTTATGCCGATTTCTTCCCGCAGACTTCACGGCTGATAACCGTTCATTTCACGCCAATTCAACATACGCGAAAACGCCCTACTGTTATTGTAGCGCGTTTTCATCAAAATCCCAAGAACTTTATTTAATTTCCAGACCGCCTAAAATACACTCGCCCTTCAGATGTAGAGTCTTTTTGGCAGAATCTTTAGGTAGAGTTTTATCATCAGTTCCGCCCAAAAATCCGCGCACTTCATTCTCGATAATCACATCGTCTGGCAAAGTAATGTTAACACCACCGCAAAATGTAAAAATTTCAATTACAGAACCGTCTTTAATCTTTGCTTGACGCAAATCCAAATCCACGCCACCAAATATCGCAACCAACGAACCGCCAGCATAATCACCTTTTACAGCATCTTCTTCGCCCCAAAAACAAGCAATTTTCTCATTACCTGCGTTGTCTTTATTCAGCTTTTTAGAACGCTTAACACCCTTAGGGCTAGTATTAAACATCATTGCCAAACCAGCAGCAATCAAAACTACAGGCCAAATTACCTTCCAAATACTAACGTCAACTATTCCGTAAGAATTTAAGCCAATCAGAACGCCAATCGCGACCAGCAATAATCCCCAAATCCACGCCGTTTTATTTCGATAATTGAATATATTCACCAGCCCAGACAACACAAATCCTGCAGCCCAAACCGTACCCCAGAAAATATCCCAGCTAATGTTGATAATATCGAGGTTCTTCAATAGTAAAACCCCGCCGAGCGCCACGACTACAATGCTCAAAAACGCTCTAATCAGAGAACTTTTCTTCATATAACTATTCTATCACTTTTTTTATAAACTCAACGCTTTTTAAATTGAACAGTTTTTTTGTTCCGCTTTGATTTTATGATAATTATCACTATCAAAATAATGAACAAAAGTATTCCGCCGCCAATCATCATTAACGCTGTAGTTGATGGCCAGAAGAACAATTCTTTTGGCTCGGCGGTTTTTGTGATTAACTCATTTTTGTCCTGGCTAATTCCCCACTCGCCAGCCTTCTTTTTATAGGAAATCGACAGCTCTACCTTATATTTTCCGCCCCAAAACGGCGCCAAATTGCTATCAAAATTAAACTGCCGCGTTTCATTCGCAATCATTGCGTTCACGCCACCGTTTTTATAGACAACATTTCCCATCGGATCTTTCACGACCAGCTTTACGTCAACATCAGCCGACACATTGCCAGAATTTTTTAAGGCAATTTCATACAATTGACTACTGTTAGAATTCTTAACATTAAACTTCTCAATCGTCACGTCGCGGTGAATATCGCCAGGAACGGTTATCGCCATACGGATAGCCTGACGAGTCTGGACTTGAATGCCGCCAGCATTATTTGACGCCTGCTTAACCTTCCGCTGAACAACCATGCATGCATTATGCTCGCCAACATCTGCTTTACTTGGAACATTTACCGTAAAATCAACAAGCGTGTTCTCGTTCGCGCCAAGAGTCACCTCTTTTTTAGAGACAGAAACCCACTTGCCTGCACCAACTTTGTCCTCTGACTTCTCCTTGCAAGCCATATCACCAGTCGTCGTAACCGTACCGTCAACCGAATAAACTTCAATTGTTTCTTCTTTATCAGACCCGTTTTGAACATACAATTGATCGGATTTCGAAGCGCCGCCAGAAAGATTATAGATGAAAATTGAGCTTGTCCTGGGATTATTCGGATCAGGATTTGCTGGTCGACCACCAATACCATTAGCAGACACCGACACAGGCAAAATCAGCCCTACAATCATCGCCGCCCCAACAACCTTACTCCACAACAAACTCTTCATATCCCTCCTTAAAAACCTATTATGCTTATTATATCAATGTCACACATAAAAGAATAGACACTCATCAGAATGTCTATTCTCGCTCAATAATCTAAGCCTTTTTATTAAATAGCCGTGACAGTCTGAACCATTGGGAGAGTATATGTGCCAGCTGGCTGAGAAGCTGGAATAGCCTGAGTCAATCCAATGCCCGTAATATAGCCAGCCCAAACTTTATCTGCACTAGCTGAGGCTGTCATTAATCTAACTGGACTATTTCCACTAAACGCAGTCGCAGCGTTTTTTAATACACCAGTACTTGAGCCAATTACTGGAGTGATTGTTCCCGCCGAAGGATTGACTGTTAATTGTCCGGTAGTAGCATTAGCATTATATTTATAAGTGTCAGATCCAGCAGAACGCCATTCACCAGACCCTGGCTGAAGAGCATTTAGAGTCAGAGTCCAGCCATTATTTGCGGCACCCGGATTTTCAACATAAATACGATTCTGATTATCTCCAAATGTTCCAGTTGAAGTCTGTTGCGAAAACGATACGGTTTTAGCTGCCATAGAAAATGTTGGATTATTAACCACGACATTGCTTGAATTACGAATGTCAGTACTCAAGACCCCAGGGTTAATTGTCTGGGACAACTTAGAGCTAGCGGTAGTTGCGGCATTAGCAACAGAGGAATTAGTCATATTATACAATCCCAATAGACCAACCACACCTACGCTCGCAATGATTAATAATGCTAATTTTTTCATTTTTTCTCCTTACTTAATTGATTTAATTTATTGTGCTAATAATTACTGTGGTTATTTTTTCATTCATCCCTCTTTTTCTGTTTTTTAACAATAAATAACATAATGAACGCCGCAACAATTACACCAATGCCAGCAGCCATAATCGTCCATAAATTAATTCCCGTATTAGCCAAAGCACTACTTATCTCTTTAACAATCTTTGGAATAACAATAACATCTTCAATGGTCTTTTTCGGAGTCGTAAATGAAAAATCAGCAAACCGCACCACTTCCGGAGATGTCGCATTAGCCTTCAGTTTAGTTGTAACGCGACCGTTATAGGTATATTCTGGAGCTGGCGGCATAAAATTATCACCTGGATGATTATTCTGCCAATTTGAAAAATCCAACACCCATATATTTCCGTTAACTTTAAGCTCGCTATCCCGCCCTAAAATAAAAGTCCTACCACCAAACTCAACCTTCAAATCGTGCTGACCTGTCGCTGGATTAGCCACTGTATGCACCGCATCATAAACGCCATACACCAGCAGATCTTTCCCATTTACCAAATCAAACTTAGAGAATTTTGGCGGAAAAATCGGACAAATTGACTCATTCATCTGACTGCCAGTTTCCAGGGAATCATGAGCGCAATCAGTAATCACTTGCGACAAATTAGAATTAGCCGACGAATCCGCAAAAGCCGAATAAGGACTACTCAAAGTAGCAAGTAGTGTTATGACGATGAATAATTTTTTTACTCTATTTTTCATACCCAACCTTATTGCGCCGTTACCGTTAATGTCATTGGTAGTTCATAAGTTCCTGGTTTTTGATATGCTGGAATAGTCTGGTTTAATCGAACATTCTGTAGCAAAAATGCGCACCCCAATTGACTAGCTGATCCGCTGCTGCTCATCAATGTAACGCCGTTAGCCGTAGTAGTCCCTACCTTAAATTGAGAATCAACACCCTTTGATATTCCTGATGTTTGGCAAGTTGACCCGCTCAATGAACTACCCGAAGCTGAGACAGATGATGTCCCAAAATTGACAGACAGAAATCCCTGATCACCATTAGTGCCGTTGAACATATACGATTCTGTACCAGCAGTTCGCTTCCACTTGGCGGTCGCACCGTCAGATGCCGACAACACAACGCTCCACCCAGAGATGGTCTGCGTATTCGTCACTTCAATTTGCTTCGAGCTTGAGTTGGACAAGAGGGCGCTGGTGGCTACGCTGCTATTACTCATAATTGAGTTGTCAAACCTCGTACCAGTATCTGTAATTGTGGCGCCAGCATTATCCCTAAAACGAATATCTAACGACCCAGGGGCGGTCTTAAATTCTGGATACGTTGTGTAGCTGTCAATGCTAGATCCAGGAGCGACAGTCGTGTCGGTTGCTACGCGGACGCAATAACTTTCATTCCTGTCGAGCCCTTTATCGACAAGTGCCAGATCCCACACACCCACTTCGCCAGCAGATATTTTTTGCGCATTCGTGAACGTTCCAGCCACTCCGCTTTTTCTCACCAGACTTTGAGGTCGAGAAGCGGTAGCTCCTGCCGGCAATTCTGGATCAGACGAGTTGCTATTGATATTAGTGCCGTCAGCGGGACCGCTCGCAGAATAAGCAAGTTTTGACACTCCGGTCACGACTTGCCAATCTGAACTACTTACCGCCGAACAAGTTGCCGCGCTGCCCTTTTTTGCATATTCGACGCGCAGCTTCATTGACGCAGATTCAATAGTTCCCCCTGGGGGCGCGATTAACGTAGGGCGTGTAACAGGACTGCTGCTCGACTGACCATTTCCTACCTGACCCTTATTATTATTGCCCCAACAATACATCTCACCTGTACGTAAAGCGCATAAAAAGTCTTTGCCTACATACATAGAAGTTTCACCGGAACTCGCAAATGGGACATTCACTTTTGTAGGAGCGGGCAAATATCCCGTAGTAAACCCACTACCCATTTGACCATTAGAATTATCACCCCAACAATAAATTTCGCCAGTGTTTAATACTATACACGTAAATTCACCGCCAGCGTAAACATTTTTAATAGTCTTTCCTCCAGAAAGGACATTACTACCAAAAGGAACTCTTGAAGCAGTATTTCTATAGCCCATTGCCGTAACACCCAACTGCCCCTTGTCATTTCTTCCCCAACAATACACTTCTTGACCGCCAGAAATAACAGCACAGGCATGTGAATCACCAGCAGATATTGACTCAACTTTTTTTCCATTAAAACCTTTGACTTCAGTAGGATATTGAGTTTTACTGATAGCAAGTCCTACTCCAGTCCTCCCCTTATCATTAGACCCCCAGCAGAATGCTTTGCCTTCAAGCGTCAAAGCGCACGTGAATTTATCTCCTGTCACAACCTGCTTAACCGACTCTGTTCCAAAGTTACTCATATTAACCGCCGTTGGCGTGGTTGAGCCTAAGAAAACATCACGACCCAATTCTCCATTTATACCTCTGCCCCAACAGTATAATTTCCCCTCTGAATTAAGCGAACAAGTATGTTCATTACCTGCAGCAATTTGAGAGACGACTGTGGTCGCGAATTCTCTAACTGGATACGGAGCATTCCGCTGAACTATACCATTATTTCCCAATCTTCCAGCTAAGCCATAGCCCCAGCAATAATCTTTATTATCAGAAGCAATTACACAAGTATGATAAAAGCCGGTGGTGACTTGCTTGATAGTTTTCCCATTGAGAACGTCTTGTGTATATACAGGGACTGGAGTCGTTGATGAGGTGGTTGAATTAGTGCCAAGAACTCCATACTGACCATTGCCCCAACAGTAAGCACTGTCATCCGACATAATGGCGCAGTTATGCTCATACCCGCTTCCATATTCAGCTAATTTTTTAAAATATGCACTCTTATTTTGCAGACCAACCCTCAACCGAAAATCAGCGCCTACTTTTGGTAATGTGGCGGTGGTGTTGGTATTTGCAAGCGGACTGCCTGGATTAATACCATTGGACGATTCGTATAATCGATAAGAAACTTGCCCCACTTCAATCTGCTTGCCACCACTAGGAATAGTCGCACGACTTTGCTGAGAACCCAAAAACATAAACCCTAAGGCCGCGCTAACGACAATAAAACCGCCAAGGATAAAAAATCTCTTGGCTTTACGGTCTTTTATTATTGATAACGTTCTATTATGTTCCATAGTGGTGGCATGAATTGAGCATAAATATACATCATAAATATACCATAAGCACTTTGCACAAAGCAAGCAAAACTAGAACAATTGGCTGCCGAATTTGGCGATTATCGCGACAATTACCGCGACGATCAGCGACACCACGACAAGCACATCATATCCACCACCAACAATCTTCTGCATATATCGACAAGAGATATTTTTCTGTAGAACATTGTAACGCGTCAAACCGAACATAATCATCAGCATTCCAAGATCTAAGGTCAAACACCACGGACAAAGCACGCCAATTTCGACGTAGCTCATATAAAACATCCAAATAGCAAATATCATTCCGATGACAGCACCAGCCTGCGCCGCCTGCATAAACCACTTTGGAAACTTCGCTCCCGCCAATAATGCCACTGCAATTGTTACCATAACAGGCAAAGTCATCACGCCGATAAAACTATTTGGAAATCCTAAAATAGCCGCCGACCAATGATTCGCCACCGCCGAACAGCTTAGAGCCGAGCTAAAATCGCAACTTAATACAGCATGAGAGTTTTTTGCTAATTCTAGAGATTCAATAGACAACACAAATGACGCCAATAACCCTAACCCACTACCAATAAGCATTATAAGCGCCGCCAAATTTTGCTTTTTCAAATCTTCGTGGAATAACCAGTTTTTGATTTTGCTAAACATAAAAACTCACTTCGCTAATTGTTGGTAGTGGCAAGCCACGCCAGAGGTTTTGCAATTGACCGCTGTCACTCAGTGCGATAATTGTTGGATACTCCACAATGTCATACACTTCGCAAAAATTATTACCTTCTGCAGAATCAGGACTCATCTCCTCTAAAACCTGGCCAGTTTGTCGGCTAAAATCACGCAGAAAGTCTGAAACTTGGCGCGCATAATCGCTTTCCGAACGATAAATCACAACTACTCGCATTACAATTCCCGCTCGCCCTTACTGCGCCGCTTTGCTAAAATCTCTACAAAATCATCCAGCGTCTTAAACTCGTAAAAAACACTGGCGAAACGAACATACGCCACTTCGTTGCGTTTTTCTAGCTCATCCAAAACTTGATCGCCAATCTGTTTTGACGTAACTTCCGATTCGCCCAGCGCGTATAAAGAGTCTTCAACCGCCGTAATGATATTATCGACTTCCTCGTCAGACTTAAAGAATTTTCCAACCGAACGGCGTGTAGAATTCGCCAATTTCACTCGGTCAAACAGCTCGCGATCGCCATTTTTCTTTATCACCGCTAGATTCGGTTTTTCAACTCGCTCATACGTAGTAAATCGCTTGCCATCTGGAGTTTCTCTGCGACGTCGAATTGCGGCACCCTCAGAAACTTCGCGCGATTCAATAACGCGACTATTGCCGATATTAAACACCATCTTATCTACTCCTTGTTCTTCTTTCGTCGCCTCAGAAATGCCGGTGTATCATCCTCATCATCGTCAGCTTCAACGGTTGGATTTTCCCAAATATTAGCCTCTGACTCAACCGCAAAACTTTCGGCAGATTCTTCCTTATCCAACTCTAGGTCAATATTTTTAACCATTTCGTCATCAACTTCTGTTTCGGCGGGTTTTGTATCGTCGCCTACAGTCAAGCTAACTTCCTGCTGACGGAATGTATCGCTATCAAATCCTGTCGCAATCACCGTAATAACCAGCTCGTCTTCCATCTCTGGCTTCAAAGTCGCACCAAAAATAATGTTGGCATTCGGACTAACAGCGCTAGTAATAATTTCTGCAGCTTCCTGGATTTCCGCCATACTCATATCGTAGCCACCAGTTACGTTGAACAGTACGCCCTTAGCGCCATCAATCGACACCTCAATTAGCGGACTTTCAATAGCTTGTTGCGCCGCCTGAACTGCTCGGTCATCACCGCTCGCTCGCCCGATTCCCATCAATGCTGAACCGGCATTACTCATAATCGCCTTAACGTCAGCAAAGTCAAGGTTAATCAAACCATGCTCAGTAATCAGTTCAGAAATACCTTGAACGCCCTGCCTCAGAACATCATCGGCAATCTTAAATGTTTCCAGCAGCGGCGTCCGGCGATCAATCGTCTGCAATAATCTGTCATTTGGAATAGTAATCAAGGTATCAACTTCGCGTCCCAAGTGAGAAATCGCCCAATCCGCGTTAACTCGGCGCTTTTCACCTTCAAAGCTAAACGGTCGAGTTGCCACGCCAACCACCAAAATACCAAGCTCGCGTGCCACTTCTGCCACAACATAGCCAGCACCAGAACCAGTTCCGCCACCAGCACCAATTGTTACGAATACCATGTCCGCACCCTCTAGCGCTTCCCTGATCTCGTCACGAGATTCATTAGCTGCGGCCTCGCCGACAGTAGGGTCGGCACCGGCACCTAAGCCATTAGTTGCATCACGACCAAGGTGAATTTTTATGTCAGCCTTCGAATTGTGTAACGCCTGGGCGTCCGTATTCATAGCGATAAATTGAACGCCAGTTAGACCAGCGTCTTTCATTCGATTTATAGCTGAACCACCAGCACCGCCGACACCGACGACCTTTATGCTGGCAAATGTTTGAACTTCACTTGGTTGTATTTGCGGCATATATTCCCTCTCTTAATCCTTACATAAAGTATATCATTTATTTAAATCTAGCGAAAATATTTTTAAGTAAACCGCCAGCTTTTTTAGTGACATCATTTGCGCCAACTATCGGTTTTACTTGCTGCGAAATACCCATAGAGTCAATCAACATCAGACCAACCGCAGCTGAAAACTCCGCTCCTTTCACTTCATCGCTAACTCCGCTATAGCCAGCCGGTACGCCCAAGCGTGCCGCCACACTCAATTGATCTTTCGTGAACTCCACCATGCCCTTGACTTTCGCCGCACCACCAACCAGCACAACACCGCTCGGTAGCTTCCCTAATCGTCCAGCTCGCTTCAGTTCTTTAGCAATTGCTTCAAAGATCTCTTCGTATCGCGCCTGAACAATCTCGTCAATTTCTTCTTGATTGAACTTATATGTCTGCTTTTCAACCTTCGTCTCAACTTCGCCCAAAACGTCGCCGCCAAATCTCGCGTGCGCCAATTTCACAACTTCCGCAATTTCCGGATCTATCCTAAGACCAATAGCCAAATCGTTCGTTACGTTCTGACCGCCCATTGGAATGACTGCCAGATGTTGCAAATCTCCCTCTTCGTAAATGGCAATTCCCGTAGTTGCCGCGCCAAAATCAATCACCGCAACGCCATTTTCACGCTGACTTTCCGTAAGAACGGATTGAGCTGCCGCCAAAACCGACGGAACAACAGACACAGCCTCAACCTTAGCCATTTCCGCCGACTTCTGTAAATTAGTAATGTGTGGAACCAAACCAGACACGACATTCGCCCTAATTTCCAGACGCGCGCCAGTCATACCAATTGGATCTTTAATATTATCCTGACCATCCAGCCTATACGCGTGCGCAATAATATCTAAAATCTCTCTATTCTGCGGCACTTTTCCAGTTGTAGCAACTTCCTCCAGCCTCAATATATCATCATGCGTAACTTCATTATTAACAGTTCCAACGGTAATCATTCCGTCGGCTTTTGTACTTAATAAATGAGATCCGTTAATACTCAACGTAGCTGCGTTAATCTGATGACCGCTCATTCGCTCAGCTGGCTCCAGCGCCTTATCAATAGCCTCAGCTGGACCACTCAAATTCGTTACGGTTCCCTTTCGCATTCCGCTATTCGGCGCTTCACCGACGCCAACAATTTTTGGCGCACCATTTTCTGCGTCAATATAACCAACGACACAGCGCACGTTTTTCGTGCCAATATCAATTCCTACCACATATCGAGATTGCTCCTGCATAAGCTCCATTATACAGGTTATGTCTATAATTTGGCAAGTGAATTACCTTGTTGCTGCCAAAAAATATTTCTGCTACAATATCCTCACAATGAAAAACATAAACGGTTTTACTCTTGTCGAGCTTATTATAGGCATTTGCGTTATCGGTATTCTTACGGGAATTGCCACCATATCATATTCTAAGTTCAGAGAGAACGCGTATGACGCGGCTGCAAAAGAGACATTACATCAAGTCGAAACTGCTTTTAAATCATACGTAGCCGGTGGAAATAAAGTCCCTTTAAGAAATTATAAACCGCTTGGATTCTATGATAGTCCTGGTGGAGGATATACTGATTTAGGCGTAAGAGTGTTTGACGGCGGCGGTATTGGTCGCGCTATGCATCAGGCTAATTACCTTCCAGACAACTTATTAAATACCCTAAAAAACGGTCCAACAAAGGACACTTCGCTAAAAAATAATATTGGGTACAGAGAATGTGGCAAAAATAAAGTATTTTTCTACATTGAAGTATATAATGACGGAATCGAGCAAAAACAGATGCGCAAAAAGATGGACGATCTAAAATGCAGTGAAAAAACAGATTCAGATTGGCAAGCTGAGCACGGAGTAACTCGTTATGCTGGCGGATGGGGCGGCGGCGATCTTCCCGTACAACCCCGATATATAGTCGCCGAGATAGATTTCGATAACGAATCGCTAGATTCAGATTAAATTAAAGTTTCGTAAGAATCTCAGCGCCAGTTTCGGTAATCAATACCGTATGCTCAAAATGCGCACCCAGGCTGCCGTCTTTCATACTAATTGTCCAGCCGTCACTGTCGGTGATAATTTTCTCACCGCCCAAACTTGCCATCGGTTCAATTGCAATTGTATCGCCAGCGTGCAACATCGGACCAGTTCCTCGCCTGCCGTAATTCGGAATTTCTGGTTCCATATGCATACTCAGCCCCACACCATGACCAACTAGTTCACGGATTATGCCAAGTTTAGCCTTCTTCAACACAACTTCCACTCCCGCTGAAATATCACCAACTCGCGTTCCATCGCCAGTTATCGCGTCAATTCCCGCATATAAACTCTGTTCAGTTGCGTGCAATAAATGCTTCTTCGCACCCTTAGGCTCTTCATCAACAACCATAGTAAAAGCGCTATCCGTTTTCATTCCACGATAGCCAATCACTAAATCAAAGCTGACCACGTCGCCCTTTTCAAAAACATATTCGGTCGGGAAAGAATGCACCAATTGATCGTTCGTCGATATACAAATTACTCCCGGGAACTTCACTTCGTCCGTAAGATAAGTCGCCTCTGCGCCAAAATCTTTAATTCGCTTGGCTACAAAATCATTAGCATCCAGTTCACTCATTCCAGCCGTTACAGATTTTTTCAATTCATCGTAAATTGTCGCAAGCATTTTACCGCACTCGCGCATATCTTTCATCTGTTGCGGCGTTTTTTCTCCGGTGATCAATTGACTCATTTTACACCCTCAACGATGCCGCGACTAACCAGCTCTCTCTCGATTTCATCATGAACTTGACCAACAGTTCCGACGCCACTCATATGTACAATTGGAACTCCATTGTCATTCAAATAATTCAACATCGGGTAAATTTCACCTCGATAAATACTGAGTCGTTTGTCAATTGCTTCAGGCGTGTCGTCAACTCGACCGCGAACCCTCAAACGCTCCAGAATTTCGTCACGCGGAACTTCCAACACGATCACCAACTTAACGTCTTTTCCATGATGTGAACGCGACTCAATCAGCCATTTAGCCTGTTCTAATTGTCTTGGATAACCATCCAGAATTACGCCATTAACATCCTTAGCTTTATTAAGAGCCTCGCCCATCAAACCGTTGATAGTTTCTACTGGCACCAGTTCGCCAGATTGCATACGATGAATCAATTCGCCATCGTGAGTATCGCGCAACAACTGTCCGGCACTAAGCCAACGCCAACCATGACGCGCCGCTAAAATTTGCCCCTGCACACTCTTACCAGCACCAGCCGGCCCAAAAAATACAATCATTTTTCCTCCTATTTTATGAGTTTTTCTTTAACAATTTTCGCTACCAACGCGCCATCCGCGGCATTGCCAGCCTTACTTTTTACCGCGCCAATAACTTGCCCCATTTTCTGAATTGAGACATCGTCCATACCCGCAATAACTTCTTCTACAATCTTTGAGATTTCCGCCTCGCCAAGTTGCTCTGGCAAAAATTCTCGTAAAATTTCCGCTTCTTTTTCTTCAGGTTCCGCCAATTCCGCACGGTCATTCTTTCGATATAAATCCGCACTTTCGACGCGCTTTTTCACTTCTCGAGCAACGACTTTTTCAATTTCAGCATCATCCAAGCCGTCTTCTCGCTTACCCAAAGAAACTTCTTCGTTTAAGATTGCTGCCTTTAGATTACGCAAAACATCACCACGAAAACGATCGCCGCTCAATAGAGCGGCTTTCATTTCACTAGTAATGCGCTCTTTTAGCGCAGACATTAACGCACCCCTAGGCGCATTTTTGCCGTTTTTTCAGCTCGTCGCTCGCGGCGAATAATAGCTTTTTTACGACGCTCGGTCTTTGAAATTGGTTTTTCAAAACGCATAACGCTCTTAGCGCGAGCCAAAACACCGCTTTGCAAAACCCTGCGGTTGAAACGACGAATGATATTTTCGTTCGCTTCCTTCTGATCTTTACGTGTTACTTGTACCATACTGCAAACATTATAACAGATAAGAAAGTATTTGCCAACTAGATTGTTATTTTATAACCGCTCCCATTAAAGCTTAGAAGTATTCAGACTATAAATTAGCGCCAAAGCAGCTGGAACATTCATGACATTATGCGTATGACGATCCAAAATACCAAATAGTCTAGCCTCGGCAGCTGTAGACCTCGGCTCGCCGTTGACTATGCCAACAATATGCGCAATATCACGCATATTAGTTAAGTGACTTCCTTCAGGTGTAAAAATGTTAATCTCTCGCTGAACATTTGGTGCAGCTCTTAGTAAATCTTCCGCAAAACCATCTTTACTTAATGCAAATGTATCAGTTAGGAATTGCTGGCGCCACCCCTGCTTCGGTACGACAAACTTGCTATTCGACCTTTCCGAAAAATCTTCGATTACTTCAACGTACTTAGGATCTTCCCTAGATAAAAATTGCAAGCCAAGTTCTTTTGCGCTTGGAGCTAGCGATTCCTTATCATAGCGCATTAATTCCAAACCTTCTTTTCCTATGAAATTTGCCACCAAAGCAACAAGTCCCATGCGCGACCCCACTGGGTCAAATAGACGTAACTCGTCAACTTTAGAATCCATATGGCTAACGGATGATGTAGCCACACGCGCACCCAAAGAATGTCCGCCGACCACAATATAATCATAATCTTCACTAACATAATCAAGCACTGGGCCAGTATATTCACCCAGACTATCATAACTACCAGTTTCTCTTATCTTTTTACGAGCTGATTTAGGCAACATTCCAGAATTACCCACGCCCGGCATGTTCATAACCATATAAGCCGCATTCGGGTCATTATACGTCATAGTAATAGCTTCTCTTAACGCGTTTGGATGACGAAAATTGCCTCCCCACCCATACGCACCAACTTTCAGCTTATCTGAACCTACATTGCCTATTAGCGCCACCTCAATTCCGACTCCGCCCAATCCGCGAATGTAGCGTGGATTTTCCACTTGCTCGACAATCTTATTCATATGCTCCGGACTGTAAGGATCTTCAGATAAACGCCGAATATCTTCAGGCGTGGCGATTTGTATAGTATTTCCCTGTCTTAAGTCAGGATAAATCTCAGCAATTCGCAACCCGTTCTCAAAAGAATAATCCGTAGACTTAGACGGTGTCCAAGGTTTTTCTGAACTCATAAAAATATCACTCCAAATAAATTAATAAAGTGGTAATATTATATAATATAAAAGAAAATGATGCAACACCTACACCCCAGAAATATGTAGCAATCGCCCTTCAACTGACTTCATCCCCTGCCATTCATTTACGGTCGGCTGGAACCAAGCAGACACTTCGTCGCCCACTTCACGGAAAAATTCCTCTGGCGCATTAAAAGCCAGCATCTGCAGCGCAACGTCATTCTTATCACGCAAGGTCAATTTCACATGTTGCCCATCCGCACCCATTCTCCTCACGCTCAAAACCGTCGCTTCAGTTATTTTCAATATAGGCTCCGCGTTACCATTGCCAAACGGTTCCATCTTCGCCAAATTATCAATCAGCTCCTCATTAATTTCCGAAAAATCGTCAATCTCAACGTCAGCTCTCGGTAACAAATATAATTCCTGATTTTTTAATTGCAACGAATCGTAAAACTCATTCACTCGTCGTCTAAAATCGTCAATTCTCTCGGTCGCCAACGTCACGCCAGCCGCCGCTCCATGACCACCCCCTTTAATAATGATGTCGTCAGCCGCACGAACCGCGTCAGCCGCGGAAAAATCGCCAAAACTTCGCGCCGAACCCGTAGCCTCGTCACCACGCTCGCCAATTATAAAAACTGGCTTTTTATACTTCTCAACCAATTTCGACGCCACAATACCAATAACTCCGTGATTCCAATTTCCGCTATTCACCACCAAAACTCGATCATCAGCCATATTGTCCACCTGCTGACAAGCTTCGTCAAAAATCTCGTCCTGAATACTGCGACGTTTGATATTTAATTCTTCCAATTTTTCACTAGCCTCCAACGCTTCCAGTCCATCCCTTGCCGTCAGCATATCCAGAGCATATTGCGCTGTCTCCAATCTACCCGCCGCGTTCATTCGCGGACCCAGACCAAATCCCAAATGCCTAGCATTAACCTTCTCCGGCTCAATTCCCGCCACCGACATCAATGCCTTCAAACCGGGACGCCTCTGCTTTTTCAAAACCTCCAAACCCCAATAGACGTTCACCCTATTTTCATCCGCCAGCGTAACTATGTCGCAGACCGTTCCCAGCGCCACCAGATCCAATAGCCACTTCTCGTAACCATCCGGCAACCCATTCAGTTCAGTTTGCAAAGCCTGAACCAGTTTAAACGCCACACCCGCACCGCACAAATCGCGGAACGGATATTTATGACCAGGAAACTTCGGATTGACCGCAGCAACACTCGGCGGTGGAGTCTCAGCAACATTATGGTGATCAGTCACCACCGTATCAATCCCTAGACTTGACGCATATTCAATTTCCGCGTGGCATAAACTTCCCGTATCAACCGTGACAATTAAATCCGCGCCCATATTTCGCACCTTATCAACGGCGCCCATCGTCATTCCGTAACCTTCAACAAACCGATTCGGAATAAATGCACCAACTTCCTTAAAGCCAAACTTGCCAAACGCATCCAGTAAAATTGCCGTTGCACTCAGCCCGTCAATATCGTAATCGCCGTAAATAACAATTTTTTCACCTTTAGCGTGCGCCTTTTTCAAGCGGTCCACCGCTTTTCTCATATCTGGCAATAAAAACGGATCGTGCTTTACTGACGCATAATTCGGATGCAAAAATTCCTCACGCGCCGCACGCGTAGTTAAGCCTCGAGCCGCTAAAATTTTCTCAAATAATGTCATTAGTCTTTATCAGCCATGCCACGCTTTGATCGCGCTGAATATTGCTGAGATTTAATCACCATACTTTGCAATTCCTTAAAAATTGGGAATTGTTTATTAGTGAAATACGTACGTGAGTTACCTTGCTTTTCACTCTGCAAAAATCCAACCTTTTCTAGTCGCTTCAATTCTCGTTGAATGTTTCCAGGATCTTCCTTAATTAGCTTTGCCAACCCGCGAACATGTGTGTGAAAATCAGGATACTTAGCGTATACTACTACAATTTTTCGCCGCACCCTAGATGTAATAAAAACGTCTAACATAACCTCCCTAACGCATCTTTCTTAATTAGAGTTTATCACAATTTTACAACACCCGACAAGTTTTTTACTTCCAATTCAAAATAACCTGATTAATTTTCGCTATCGTTTCCTCTTTGGACGGCAATGTATTGTCCTCATAATAATGATTTAATCCCATAAAATTCTCCTTCACGTCCAAGATGTGCATTTCATCAACCGTCATATGCAATTTATCCACCGCCGCCACACCGCAAAACGGCACCGCAATCACCAATTTCTCAATCCGAACAGACTTCAGAAAACTCAAAGCCACGTCCAAAACTGACAAATCATCACCAAAACCATCACTTGCCAAGATCACCACCCGATCCTTTAACATATCCTTATCGATGATTCCACCATCGCCCAAAAGTCTATTCATTTTCTGATGAGCCTCGCGCTTTTTCTCTTCCAGATAACCGTGAAATTCACTAGTATATTCATTAATTTCGCCGTCAGAAAATTGACTATTATACGTAAATTGCCCAGACTGCGACATCGCCCCAATGCTTAAACTTTCCCCAGGAATATCAATCCCCTCGCTAAGCAGCATCATAAGAACACAGTGAAGCTTCACTGCAATTTGCTCACCAATCAACACGCCACCTTCACCAATTGCAACCACCGCGCAGTTTTCATAGCGATACTTTTCCAGTACTTGATCAGCCAGAATTGCCCCAGCCTGCGAACGACTCTCAAAATACATATGCTTATTTTAGCATTTTTTTCGCGATATAATATGAACATGCATTACTATTTGGTTTCGCCAACAAGAATCGTCCGCGCCGACGCGAGTTCGTTTACGTATTCTTCAGAGGAAAGACTGCCGACCGGAATGATTGTTGCTATAGAAATCGGCAAGATCAATGCTATTGGTGTAGTTCTACAAGAAGTTCGCCAACCGGATTTTGAAGTCAAGCCAATTAGTAAAATCGTCGAAGAATATCCCTTGCCAATCGAACTCGTTCAGACTGCTATATGGATGAGCAAATATTATGCCACATACCAAGCGACCGTCTGGCAAGCAATTTTACCTAGCGGATTATCTAAAAAACGTCGCTCAATTAACCAGTCCACCCCAGTTAGTCTAGCAGAAAATCGAACAAAAAATGTATTCACTGATGAGCAAAAAGCAGCCCTCCAGGCTATCAAAAATCTCCATTCCGGAACAGTACTTTTACACGGCGTAACTGGTTCAGGAAAAACGCTAGTGTACATAGAAGCAGTCAAACAAGCCTTAGAAGAAGAGCGATCAGCGATAATTTTAGTCCCCGAAATTGCCCTAACCTCACAACTGGTTGCTGAGTTTTCCGCTCACCTACCAAATGTCATAGTTACCCATTCCAAACAAACCGAAGCTCAACGATATGCAATCTGGAAAAGAGTCATCAGCTCAAACGATCCGGTAGTAATCATCGGTCCGCGATCTGCTCTTTTCATGCCCGTGCAACAGCTCGGACTTGTGGTGATTGATGAGTGTCACGAACCAAGTTTCAAACAGGAGCAGTCCCCTCGATATTCAGCCCTCCGCGTCGCCTCAGTTCTTACAAATCAACATCGCGGCAAGCTAATTTTAGGTAGTGCTACTCCAGCGGTTGCCGACTATTACATTGCCAAAAAATCAAACACGCCAATCATTACAATGACAAAACCAGCAAGACCAGACACCATTCGCCCCAACGTGACGCTGGTCGACATGACAAAGCGCAACAATTTTACCCAACATCAATTCCTCTCCGACCCACTCTTGAAATCTATAAACACAGCTCTATCAAAAAACGAGCAAGTTCTTATTTTTCACAATCGGCGCGGCACGGCATCAATCACATTATGCGATAACTGCGGCTGGCAGGCTGGCTGCCCACGTTGTTTTATTCCACTCACTCTGCACGCGGATAGCCATAAATTGTCATGCCATATTTGCGGTTTTTCGACCAAAGTTCCTACTAGTTGTCCTGAATGTAAAAACGCCGACATCATCCACAAAGGCATCGGAACTAAGAGAATTGAAGATGAATTACAGAAGTTATTCCCGAACAAAAAAATTGCTCGATTTGATAAAGACACCGATTTAAAGGCTACCGTAGACGAGCGTTATGATGAACTGAAAAATGGCGAAATAGATATAATTATCGGCACGCAAGTTATTGCCAAAGGATTGGATTTGCCACATTTAACAGTCGTCGGAGTCATTCAAGCCGACACCGGACTTTCCCTCCCTGACTATTCATCACCCGAACGAACATTTCAATTGCTCGCCCAAGTCGTCGGCCGCGTCGGCAGGTCAAGTACACCAACGGAAGTCGTCATCCAGTCATATCAACCAAATCACCCGTCTATCACAAACGGACTATCTCAAAACTATACAGAATTTTATCAAAGAACCATATCTCAACGACAAAAAACCAACTTTCCACCTTTTACTTACTTATTAAAACTAACCTGCGTTTATAAGACCGAAGCCGCCGCCATAAGGAACGCTAAAAAATTGTCCGAACTATTAAAATCCAATTTCGATAACATTGAAGTTTTTGGACCGACGCCCGCTTTTTATGAGCGCGTCCGCGATACATATCGATGGCAAATTGTAGTCAAAAGCCCCCGACGACAAGAACTTCTCGACGTCTTGAATTTTCTGCCGTCATCACACTGGCAGTACGAGCTTGACCCTGTAAGTCTACTGTAATTTCTGGTATAATTATAGCAATGACAAAAGACGATATTATCACATTACCAAACCCACGTCTTCGCCAAAAATCATCGAAAATCCACGTTGTTACTAATGATGTTGTAAAACTGGCAGACGAAATGACCGTAGCCGCGCTGGACTGGGAAGATTCCAGACCTCACGAAATTAGCGCTGCCCTCGCTGCCGTGCAAGTCGACAAATTAGAGCGTGTCGTGATTGTTCGAGCTGACTTTGAAAGAAAATCAACTCGCGAATTCATCACTCTTATCAATCCAGAAATCGTGAAATATGAAGGTGAAATTGTCGAAGATTTTGAAGGATGCTTAAGCGTTAAAAGCATTTACGGAAAAGTTCCTCGCTATAGTAAAATTCGCGTAAAAGCCACGAATTTAGATGGCGAGGAAGTGCGAATTAAAGCCGAAGGATTTTTGGCGCGCGTATTACAGCACGAGATAGACCACTGTAACGGATTAGTTTTTATAGACCATATTAAGGATAAAAAAGACGCTTTTTATACGCTCGATAAGAAAGGCGAGTTGCAACCGTTAGATTATGACAAAGATATCGCCGAAAATAGTATTCTTTGGGACTGAAAATTACAGTCTAATTACTTTAAAAGCTCTCGTTGAAGAGGGATTTAACGTTGTTTGCGTTATTACCAAACCTGACACCAAGCGCGGCCGCGGACACAAACTTACTGAACCTCCAGTAAAAACATTCGCCAAGTCTCACAATATTCCAGTTTTACAGCCAATCAAAGTCAGTGAAATTGCCGACTACATAAAACAGCTTCAGCCAGTAACGGGAGTTTTGGTTGCATACGGAAAAATCATTCCCCAGTCAATTATCGACTTATTTACACCGGGAATTATCAATGTTCACCCTTCTCTACTACCAAAATATCGAGGACCTTCACCTATAGAATCAGCCATAGCCAATAGAGATACCGAAACTGGCATATCAATAATGCAACTTGATAGTAAAATGGATGCCGGTCCAATATACACCCAAACTCGACAATCCCTCACTGGAAAAGAAACAAAGTTCGAGCTGTACGACAAATTATTTCACGATGGCACTTCTATGCTAATAAAAAACTTGCCAAACATCATCAATGGAAATCTTCAACCAACGCCACAGGACGATTCTCAGGCTTCGTACTGCCAATTATTAAGCAAGGACAATTCGTGGCTCAATGCTGAGCGTATGACCGCCACCGAGGCTGAAGCCCACGTCCGCGCACACCTCGGGTTTCCGCGTAGCCGAATGACAATCGACGATCGAGATATCATCATCACGAAATCCCATTGTGACAAAACTCCGAATTCTCATCTTGATAAAAAATTCGCCGATGGCAACTATTTAATTATCGACGAGCTCATCGCACCCAGCGGAAAAACAATGACCGCAGAAGAATTTATCCGCGGTCATCAAGCCTAAATTCACTGACTAAGCAGCCAAATCAAAGTCGCTTTGAGTCTGCTGCGGCGCTGAAGGTGCGCTCATGCCACCTAAAATAGCATCGCGGTTGGCTATAATTTCCTTCTTAAGATCAGCCATCACTGCAGCCACAACGTCACGATAATCTGGTCGATTGACCTCTAGCCACTTAGTAGCTGCGAATTCATCCTTCAGGCGCGGATCATCAACAGGCAAACCTGAAGCTTGTGACATTTTCTGCAGCATCGGTTCCTGCTGATAATTAGGCGCATGTTTCATCAGAAAATCATCCACAGCACCAGGAGTTTTATCGATAATTCCCGCAAACTCCTCCAGCTGAGCATTGCTCATTCCCTGGCTTAATCGTTCGCCAACTCGAAGCTCTAACTCGCTATAAATATGCTGCAACAACGATTTTTGCTGATCTTCCGGCAGCTGGTCCAGCCCCAATTCTTTAAGAAATTCTTCATTCAGTTGGAACATAGTCCTCCTTTTCTTTCGTCTATATGATTAAGTTAAATTATACCAGTAACTGTTTAATATTACTATCCGCGAATCATATTCAGCGCGTCATTGTATAATTTTTGTAGCTCAATCATAGTCTCATTCATCGAGGCTTGAACAATTTCCATTAAATTAACACCATTATTTGCGCACCAATTCAATACTGCAGAAACATCGTCGCCATCCAGTAATCTCATAAACTCATCCAGCCTCACTTCGCCAACAGCCAGTAAAATCTTCCTTGTAATCTTATCCTGTACACTGTTAGCGACGTCTTCCCTCATTTGCTCTTTTTTATCTGCAGGCAATGATCCAAAACCAGCCTGTGCTAAGAATTCGTCAGTAATTTCAAACATTTTTTATCTCCTTGTTTATTTTTATATTTTACCTATTAAGCGTATTTATTCAATACCTTCAATACGTCAGCAGTAACGCTAGATCCGTCAACTTTCATCCAAACTGATCCGTCAGGGTTATTAAACCACTGTACGGTATGACCGTCAGCCATGGCTTTATCGGCCAGATAATGAAGTTTATCCATTGCGTTTTCGGCACCAAACTTATCAGCAGCCCAGCTATAAGGATAGTCGTAAGAACTGAAATTTGATGTATCTAGATTAGCACTATTTACAACGTTGTGCATAGAAGATGTACTGCCAGATTGCTGTGGTACTTGCCCACTACCAGATTGTGAAGATGTTGTAGAAGCCTTTTGACTTTCAGCTCCAGTAGCATGCGCAGAGTTATCCCACAAGTAATCGGCGAGACTACTAACAACACTACCCAAGATAAAACCTGCAGCATACTTACCAAGTGACGCTCGTACTTTCTTATACAAGGCATCCTGCCTCTCTATACTCATGTCCTTAAGATTGTCAACTGATACATTGACTGCATGCTCCATAACATCGTCAATCTTCACATTGGCCACAGTATTCTTAAATGAAGGATCTGTAGTTTCAAGACGGGCATCAGCGGCTATGCGATCTTCGCCACGATGCTCTTCCAGAACAGCCTGTTTTGTTATTCCAACAACTCCCAATTTCGTTACAACACCGACAACCGCAGTAATAGGCCATCCAGCCGCTCCAAAATAGAGTCCTGTAGCAGTACCTACTCCAAGACCAGTACCACCCAGTTTAATCCACTGAGCAATCCTACCACCACTATTAAACAATTTACCAACTTTAGCGGCAGCTTTCTTAACTATATTACGATCATCAAGCATGCTGTCATACTTATCTGTCGTTACTCTTGAGGTTTCTTGCATACTTGCAAACGCTGCTTGAGCCATTTCCGCTGCTAATTCAGCCTGCTTTTCTGGATCCTGTTTTGCTGCTTCGATTTTATCAGCAAACTTAAGACTCATGTATTTCAATCCGCTCTGCTTCAACTGTTCGGCAGCAGCTTCTAATTCAGCTTGTCGTTTCTTTCCCTTGAATAAGTAAGTTTCAAAGGCGGCGCTCGTTTCAGCGTATATCTCTCGAGACTCATCAAGCTTATCAGCAGCTTTATCTAACAATTCGCTCTTTTTCAATTGTTCGGTAGCGGCCTTTAATTCAGCTTGGCGCCTCTTTTTGCCAAAGGGACTCTTCGATTTAGCGGCGGCGCTCGCTTTAGAGTGTCTATCTTTAGCCTTCTCAAGCTCATCAGCAGCTTCACGCTTTTCTGGGCTTGGCTCTTTTGTCTGAGCCTCTCCAGTGTTAGGATTTGAATCTTTATCTTGCTTGTCTTTGCTTGACTCAGCGGCACTAGATCCTTGATCTTGCTTAATTCTATCAAGAAAGCCACTCATGAAATCCTTAGCAGCGTCAGGAGCCTGCTTTCCTTGAGAAGCATCAGCCTTACTCTTTTTAGCATCTGGTTTCGCATTAGAATCCTGCTTTTCTGAAGTGCTTTTAGTACCCTCACCAGCATTCTTTCCTTGAGAAGCATCAGCCTTACTCTTTTTAGCATCTGGTTTATTCGCGCCAGGTTTTGAGGTATCAGTAGAGCCTTCTGAAGCTCCAGTTGAATTTTCGGTATTACCAGGAAAACCAAGCCTTTCCATCACTCCCTCATCATTTTCAGGCCTTTTTGCGTCCACATCTATACGTTCAGCAGCATACGCTTCTCTTATTACATGAACTGCTTTCGCTGCAACCTGACCCATTTTTTCAAATACAACAGACAACTTCTTGGAATTGTTTTCGACGCCCGCAATGGACGGACTTCCTTCGGGTGTATTGTTTTTGACGTCTACTCTGGATGGACTTCCTTCGGGTGTTTTGCTCATTTTGTGGTGGTTTCCTTTCGCCTTCTGCACGCAGAATGGCAATAAACTTATGTATACTTAAGATACTATCATAAATACATAAAAAAGTCAATACTTAGAGCAATCTACCCCAGTGTCTTCTTCACTAATTCCCTGGTAAAGAACTCCAGCTTGTCACCAATTTCTAAGGTAATCTTTTTCTTCGTCCTAAGACTCAGTCCGCACATTTCACCTTCAAATACCTCTTTTGCCTCTTGTTGCTGACGTTGTACAGAAGAAACTTCTACTTCAGCAATTTGCTCTCCGCCACGCTTTACGCGCGCCAGCAGGTCCTTAGCAACTTTACCGCGCTTCACTTCACCGCCAGCAATCACTTCTTCGCGCATAGTCCTAAATACGCCCTTAATTTCCAACTCACCAATTTCAGTTTCAACGATTTCCGGCGCTAGCAAAGCCTCCATTGAAGCCTTAGCGTCATCCAATAGTTCATAAATTACCTTAAAAATCCGCACTTCCACGTGTTCACGCGCCGCTAATCGCTTAACTGCTGGCGGCAAATCAACATTAAAGCCATAAATCACCGTATTCTCACCAACCGCCAAATGAATATCGTTCTCGGAAATATTGCCAACACCAGTTCCAACAACATGAAGCTCAACTTCGCCATTCGTATCAATCAGCTTCAAACTATCAACCACAGACGTTACCGAACCCTGAACATCGGCCTTAACGATTACGTTAAATTCTTCCGCATCAAGCTTTCGATTCATCATCTTAAGAATATCTGCGCCAGTAACATTGGTTGTGGCTGCCATTTTCTCCTGCTCAATTTTAGCCTTTTGCGCCAAATTGCGTGCCTCTTTTTCGCTCTTCGCAATCTCAAATCCATCACCGAATTGCGGCAATTCCTTAAATCCAGTCATGTTCACTGGCATACTTGGACCAGCATCTTTAACGGTTTTACCGCGGAAATCCTGGAGCGTTCGGACTCGCCCGTAAGCTGTCCCAGCAACCAGATAATGACCAGGTTTCAAATGACCATTCTCCACCAACAAGCCAACAACAGCGCCACGACCAGTTTCCATGTGCGCCTCAATAACCAAACCTTCAGCAGGAACATCTTCATCTGCGCGCAAATCTTCCATATCCGCCACCAATAAAACCATATCCAAAAGCTTGTCTAAGTTCTGACCAGTTTTTGCACTAACCTCAACCATCACAGTATCGCCACCCCATTCTTCAGGGTTCAAACCATGCTCAGATGCCAATTGAGTTTTTACTAGTTGCGGATTAGCTGCCTCTTTATCAATCTTATTAATTGCCACCACAATTTTAGCGTTAGCTGACCTGGCAAATCGAATAGCCTCAACAGTCTGAGGTTTAACTCCATCATCCGCCGCCACCACGATAATCACTACATCAGTCAATGTAGCTCCGTGCTGCCTTAGCGCCGCAAAAGCCTCATGACCTGGAGTATCCAATAACGTGATAGTCCGTCCGTTACGCTGAGCTTGATAAGCGCTAATATGCTGAGTAATTCCTCCGGCTTCACTAGCCGCTGTTTTCTTATCAAGAATCGCGTCTAGTAAACTCGTTTTACCGTGGTCAACATGCCCCATCACAGCCACAATTGGCGGACGAGGAACTGCCTTGTCTGATAATTTGTGTGCATGATGATGAATTTCCGTAGAAACCGTCTTCCGTTTCAGCTGCACATCTAGCCCCAATTCTTCAACAATAATCTGTGCAGTCTCAAAATCTAGTCGCTGATTAATTGTCGCAGCGATTCCGTTCTTAAACAATTCACCAATCAGCGTAGTTACTGACAATCCCAGAGTTTCGGCCAACTCGCCAACCGTTACCGAATCCGCAATATTGACGATTTTTTCTGCCATAATAAGCTCCTCTCACCTCTGGGCGTAACTACGCTTCAGGGGATTTGTATTATTTTTTCTTTGATGATTTGCCGAGTGAAAGAGAAATCTTACGATTTTCCTTATCAATATCCAAAACTGTAAATTCTTTACGCTCGTTCAATGTAAATACCTTTTCAGGATCAGTACCGTCACCGCCAAGCTCTGACACGTGAACCAAAGCTTCAACCGCTGGACTCAACTGTACGAATGCGCCAAATGGAGTAATTCGAGTTACAGTTCCTTCAACTTTCTCGCCAGGCTTAAATTGCTCAACTTCATCCAACCATGGATCTTTGGTCAATTGTTTCATACTCAAGCTCAAGCGCTCTTTGTCGATTGCAATAATCTTAGCTTCGATAGTTTGACCAACCTTTACGTAGTCAGATGGGTTATTAACACGCTCCCAGCTAATTTCTGAGATGTGAATCAAACCTTCAATACCCTCAACGTTAACGAATACACCAAAGTCAACAACACCCGTAACAACACCTGTAACTGTGTCACCAATTGCCAACTTCTGGAATCGCTCTGCCAAACCTTCTTTAACCGCCTCTTTTTCAGAGAAGATCAATTTGTTAGCTTTTCGGTCAGCATCCAAGATTCGTGCTTTAATATCCTTCTTTACCAAGCTGTTCAATCGTTGCAAGATTTCGTCCTTGTCGCTAGAACCTACGCGAGGATAGTGTTCAGCTGACAATTGCGATACTGGCAAGAATCCGCGAATACCTTCGTATTCAACTAGTAGTCCACCGCGGTTAGCATCGTATGGCACAACGGTGATGATTTCACCAGATTCCAATTTAGCCATAACTTCATCCCAACCACGATCTTTCGCAGCCTTGCGCAATGAAAGTAACGAATAACCGTCTTCCAATTCGGTATCAATTACGCTAGCAATTACTGAATCGCCAACATTGTAGTTCTTTGAAAGGCTAACTTCGCGGCGTGGAACCAAACCAACACCCAAAGGTCCTAAATCGATTAAAATTTCGTGCTTCTTTACTGATAAAACAGTACCGTCAACTGTTTCACCAACAGTAAGTTGTTTAACACTATCACCTGCTTGAGCCAGCAGGTCATCCATTGTAATTTTGGCATCTGCCATAAGTCTTCTAAAGACCCCTTCCTTAAAATTGATATTATTCTTCAGGGACATAATAAAAATATCCCCACAGATTATCACAATTATATCACAACAGATAGATAGAAGTCAAAGCTAGATCAGATAGCGAGATCGCTGATAAGCCACCGTCAAAAACGCCAAAATACCAAAAGCCACTGCAGAAACAGCTACATCTTCTGGTCCAGTTTTTGGCAATCCTTTATCAGACTGCTTAGAAGGAGTAGAAGGAGCTGGCGTTGTAGATGATGGTGATTGTTGAGACTGAGAAGATTCAGGCGCAGGAGTTGTCTTTTTTGACTCTTCAGTCTTCACGTCGGTTCGCGCCTCACCTCTTCCACTCGACTGGCCATTCGTTTTTTGATCCGCAGACTGCTGAGATGCGTTGTTGTTCTGTGAATTCTTATTGCTATTCTCTGATGCTACCAAATCGCTAGAAATTGGCGATCCATCTTGCGACAAATTATTCTGCCTAATTCCGTAAAGAACAGCCAAAGATATAGCCACTAAAATAGCGCCTACTACTACAAAAACTCCAATTGATCCAGTCTGATTTACTCGCTTCATATTATATCTCCACTCAAATTTTCTTTATTATATCATAATGACCTCTTATAAGTAAAGCTAGTGATATAATAAATATATGATTATTACGGTTGACACAGGTGGGACCAAAACATTAGTAGCCAGCTTTGACGAGGAAAAAAATCCTAAGCATATCATTAAATTCCCCACCCCTAAAAACGTAGACCAATACATTCAACGCGTCGCCGATCAAATTCACCTGATTACGAATGATAAGCCAATTGACGCAATCTCTGTGGCTCTGCCAGGAGTAGTCAAAGACGGCGTGGCGGTGTGGTGCCAAAACCTCGGCTGGAAAAATCAACCTATCCGCGAGCTACTTTCCCGATATTTTCCTAATATACCAATATTCATTGCAAATGACGCCAATATGGCAGGACTGGCAAGTATGCTCAGATTGCCCAAAACTCCCAGATGCGGTCTATACATCACCCTAGGGACCGGCGTTGGCACTTCCCTGATCCTGGATGGAAATCTACATAAAGAGCTTAGCGACTGCGAAGGCGGACATATGTCTTTGAATTACAATGGCAAGATTACCACCTGGGAAGAGATTGCTGCGGGTAGAGTTTTACAGAGAATTTTTGGCGAATTATCATCAGACACACCCCTGGAAGTCTGGGAAGAGGTCGCCAATAGGATAAAAGCTGGATTGCAACCGCTCATTGCCTTTACGCAACCAGATGTCGTTGTTATTGGCGGGAGCGTGGGAGTATTCACACCCTATTTTTCAGATATTTTAAGCGGGCTTCTGGCAGAAAACTTACCCGCCGCCATATCAGTACCAAAAATAATCAGCGCCCCTAACCCAGAAGAAATTGTATTATACGGATGCTACGACAATGCCATCAGTCAGCTTGCCTCAAATTGAACACGATTTTCCAGAACTGCAATTCAATAAGGGTGAAGTATTTTCCTGGAACCCTAATTCGCAAACAGTCTATTACGAAAAATTAGATTCGCAAGAAGACTTAGTGCAGCTTTTACACGAAATCGCCCACGCTAAACTTGGTCATAAAAATTATCAATATGATGTTCAGTTGATCGAAATGGAAAGATCCGCCTGGGAGTATGCCGTTGATACTTTGGCGCCAAAATACGACTTAACCATCAGTATGGACGACGATAATATCCAAGATTCTTTGGATAGTTACAGGGACTGGCTACATAAACGCAGTCTTTGCCCTCAGTGTGGCGCAGTTGGATTACAGATCGCTTCCTCATCTTACAGATGTATTAATTGCCACTCAGAATGGCGCGTAAATCAAGCAAAATCCTGCCAACTTAAAAGATATCAAATAAAATAAGCCTCTCATACGGAGGCTAATTTTAAGAGATTGGAGCGGTCTTATTCTGCAATTTTTTGTACTGTTTTCTTAGTACGGCGTGAAATGCGTCCGCCCTTAGCACCAGCGATACGAGCCAAAGCTGGATTTGCAGCAAAGCCACCAGTTCGACCGTTTTTACCGCCCTTACGTCCGATTTTTGCGTAAAAATCTGGATCGCGAGCTAGATTTTTTTGAGCAGCCTTTAAGCCGCCAGCCTTTGTTCCTGCCATAGGAAGGTTTTCCTCCATTTTTAAAAAAGATTTCCACATAAATTTAAATGGAAACCCTCACCTTTATATATCACACATGATATGTGTTATGTTTATATGCTAGCATATAACTAACGCTTTGTCAATATTTACATAAGTAGTTTTTATTGTGAATAAAATATTGCATTTTACTGACGCGTTAGCTATACTAATAAAGTCAGTTACTGACGGCACCTGTTGGAGCTTTAGAAATTATGAGTTCCACCACAAAAAATTCTCGTTTTCTGCGAGATTCGAGAAGAAAAATATCCCATCACATAGAGGGATATTTTTTATTGTAGAGTCATTCTAAAACTCTCTTAATAGATTATCTATCCTAATCTGAGATTCTTGTGTTAGTTCATTTTGCAAACCAATCCAGGCGTTAATAGCCACGGTAAATTTATCCCTGGCTATAGTAAACTGGTCGCTATCTTTCTTTTCGTTAGCCGACTTCAAATCACGCACAGCTAATAAAATAGCGTCTATTCTCTTCATCACTAACTTACGTAAGTCAACCTCGTCTTCTCTGGATTCCAGCCTCTTCTTTGCGCCAGTCCATATTTTCTCCATAGCAATAAAGTCATTTTGCCTAGTCTTCGATAACTCATCTGACACCGTACGTATTTCACCGCTCAACTCCTTATCAAATTCCATAAAGCTGACAATCTTCTCTATACTCTGTATAGTTCGGTTCATCTTCTCTACCGATTTATTACATTCTTCTAAGTACTTTTTAAATCTAGCATTGACGTTCTTCTGCCAAGATATAAAAAATACCACATCGCAGCTTCGGCGTTTATTTTTTAAATCAGCCAAATATTCGTTCAATTTTTCAGCAGATAATTTATCTTTTTGCAAATTAATAAACAGCGAGCTCTCCACTTCATTAGTGTTTTTTGTTACGCTTTGAACATTTTCCCAAGATTTCCAACTCATGAATCCATACGCCAATATCATTATCAGCGTTATAAAACTTATGACAATAGCTAATTTAAGTGTGCGATAATTTTTTATTAATTTCATAGTTCTATCCCCAGTGTAGTTGACCACAGTTCACTATCAAGCGGCCAAGGATTAAAAGCACACCCCTGTAAATCAATTGATTGCTGCTGCATAACCGCCGCTGGATTATTAACCCCAGAACAATTCAAATGCCCATGCCCCAACCAATGCCCAACTTCATGATTGATTACCATATGTCGATAATTACGGATATCGCCACCCGCTTTATTCCACGCTGTAGTTGCGCCAGACCATCGATTATCATTGATAATGACAGAAGACCCGACTCGACAGCTCCAATCTGCGTCACAACCTGACGAGAACGACGACATTAATTCGGCTTGCGACAGAACTAAATTAAAGTTTCCAGCCTCTTTTACCTCTTTAAAAATAATCCCCATACGCGCCCAACCTCGATTATCATTTAAGGTTTCGTTTACCTGTTTCGAGAATTCAGCTAGATTTGATCTGACATTGCCCTTTGTTGATATTGTATATGTGACTTCTTTTTTCGCTCCAGAATTCAATTTTTTTGACGATTGAGATGTGGAGCGCCAATCTGGAGTCTGGATATCTGACACCTTAAAGCTAGATAGCGACGACGAAGATTTTATTTCAGAGAAAATTTTAGCACTAATTACCTTCTTCGCATCGCTCTTACTCTCATTGGGTGCTGTTATATTAACCGTTGGCGTTAAAGCAACAGCAATCACCATGCCGCCAGTAGCCACCCTACACACTATACACATACTTATATTCTATCACTCGTCAAAACATACCACAAACGTTTTAAGACAAAGAAGAAAGCCACCCTATTAGGATGGCTTTCTTATAATTCGGCACCGTGCTAGTTTCCCACTTTCGCAGTATAATCGCCGCTGGGGAGCTTAACTTCTGTGTTCGGAATGAGAACAGGTGTTTCCTCCTCGCCATGGGCACCGAAGGAGGGGGTTACGACGCTTGGTTCCGTATATATTCCACGGTGGGCCAAACCCCTTTCTTCGATGTCCAACATCAGCACGGAATTGATTTTTAATTGACTAGTACTTTTGAAAAGCACCAATTACTAGTTAAGTCTACCTTATCCGCAATGTTTATGCAAGCATAAACTCCACGGACAAGGACATAAAAAGGCAATGGGACTATTAGTACGCTTTAGCTCCATACATTACTGTACTTCCACCTTGCGCCTATCAAACAGATAGTCTTTCTGTGTCCTCATAGGGAAACCTTATCTTGAGGTTAGTTTCGCGCTTAATATGCTTTCAGCGCTTATCTAGTCCGCACATAGCTACTCGACAATGCAGCAGGTGGCCACAATCGATACACCAGAGGTGCGTCCGCCCCGGTCCTCTCGTACTAGGGGTAGATCCTCTCAAGTTTCCTATCGTCCATACCGGATATAAACCGAACTGTCTCACGACGTTCTGAACCCAGCTCGCGTACCACTTTAATCGGCGAACAGCCGAACCCTTGGAAGGTGCTCCCCCTCCAGGATGTGATGAGCCGACATCGAGGTGCCAAACAGCGCCGTCTATGTGAACTATTGGGCGCTATAAGCCTGTTATCCCCAGGGTAACTTTTATCCGTTTGCGCTGTCGATCCCACATTCATGTACAAATGTACGTACAGCGGATCACTTGCTCCGACTTTCGTCTCTGATTGGAATGTACTCCTCACAGTCAAGCTGGCTTATGCGCATACACTATCACTTCGATTTCCATCCGAAGTTAGCCAACCTTTGAACGCCTCCGCTACTCTTTAGGAGGCAACCGCCCCAGTTAAACTACCCACCATACACGGTCCGCTAACCGGATAACGGTCAGCGTGAGAACACAATCACAACAAGGGTGGTATTTCACTTGGTGACTCCACAAATACTGGCGTATCTGCTTCAAAGTCTCCCACCTATGCTACACATGTTGAAACCATATTCAATGTAAAGCTGTAGTAAAGCTCCATGGGGTCTTTTCGTCCTGGTACGGACAGACGGCATCTTTACCGCCAATGCACTTTCACCGAGTCCTTCGCTGAGACAGTGCCCACATGATTACTCCATTCGTGCGGGTCAGAACTTACCTGACAAGGAATTTCGCTACCTTAGGACGGTTATAGTTACCGCCGCCATTGACTAGGGCTTCAGTTCGCACCGTGAAGCGCTCCCCTTAACCTTCCAGCATTGGGCAGGAGTCAGCCCCTATACATCCACTTTCGTGTTAGCAGAGACCTGTGTTTTTGATAAACAGTTCCGTGGGCTCTTTTGCTGCGGCCCCCACATCGTCAGATGTCAGAGGTTCGCGTTCAAAAGAACAATTCGTTTGCTCTATCTCAGAAAATTCGTTTTGTGATTAAAAATGTACTCTTTAACCTAATATTCACTGAGTGAACGCGGCTGATATCCACCGAAGTGGGGGCAGACCTTATCCCGAAGTTACGGTCGCTGTATTGCCGAGTTCCTTAGCGAAGGTTCGCTCGTAAGCCTGAGTCTACTCGACTCGAGCACCTGTGTTGGTTTGCGGTACGGGCGGCTAAGTCCACGCGTACACCTGCTTTTCTAGCCAGGGCTTTCACCAAAATCGCGACTCCGAAGAATCACTTTCACTCCCTTTGCGTTCCCGCTCGGTTGGACGGATAAACCATGAATCCGCTTCGATTACTTCCCCGTGAACAGTGTACAAAACTTAACCGGTTCAGGAATATTAACCTGATGTCCATCGCCTACGCTCTGCGCCTCGGCTTAGGCCCGACTAACCCTGAGATGATTACCATGGCTCAGGAAACCTTGCTCTTACGGCCGAGAGGATTCTCACCTCTCTTATGGTTACTCATTCCAGCATTCTCACTTCCTACCGCTCCACCGAACCTTCCGATTCGACTTCACCGCTGATAGGAACGCTCCTCTACCACTACACACTAAGAACAAAATCAAAGTTTTTTAATCAATTTAAACCTTGGAATGATCTTTCCGTTCTTTTCAATATTATCTAAAAACATTTTCTTAGGTCTAGCCCACAGCTCTCCGTCACCATAAATGGCTCGATAAACTACAAGCTCTTCAAGCGTCTCAGTATGAACAGCTATACTTACAACAACATACTTATTGCCTTTATAGTGTTTGTAGACGCTACCTACGTAAATCTCATTTTCCATAAATTGATTGTAACACAACTTTAACTTTGTACTTAGCGTGTAATCCATATCTTCGGTATAACGTTTTAGCCCCGTTACATTTTCCACGCAAGATCTCTTGACTAGTGAGCTGTTACGCACTCTTTAAATGAATGGCTGCTTCTAAGCCAACATCCTAGCTGTTTAAGAAATCTCACCTTGTTTCCCACTGAACGTTAATTTAGGGACCTTAGATGATGGTCTGGGCTGTTTCCCTTTTGAGCACCGATCTTAGCACCGATGTTCTAACTGCCGTGATTACACACATGGTATTCGTAGTTTGTTAAGGGTGGGTACAGTTGCCCGCCCCAGTCCTTTACAGAGCTCTACCCCCATGTGCTACTAACACGACGCTAGCCCTAAAGCTATTTCGAGGAGAACCAGCTATCTCCGAGTTCGATTGGCATTTCACCGCTAACCACAAGTCATCCAAACACTTTGCTGCGTATCCTGGTTCGGTCCTCCACCACCTGTTACAGTGGCTTCAACCTGCTCATGGTTAGGTCACCCGGTTTCGGGTCTAATCCTTACAACTTAATCGCCCTATTCAGGCTCGCTTTCACTGTGGCTCCGTCAATTGACTTAACCTCGCTGTAAAAATTAACTCGCTGGATCGTTCTACAAAAAGCACGCCGTCACCGGACAAGCCGGCTCCGACTCCTTGTAGGCACTAAATTTCAGGATCTATTTCACTCCCCTCCCGGGGTTCTTTTCACCTTTCCATCACTGTACTAGTTCACTATCGGTCGTATATTATATTTAGCCTTGGCTGGTGGTCCAGCCAGATTCAAACAGGGTTTCTCGTGCCCCGTCCTACTCGATAAAACATACATAAGGTCAGCGTCGTTTTCATATACACGGCTTTCACGTTCTTTGGCTAGTCATTCAAACTATTCTACTAACCACGCCGATTTCTTACCTTACTAACTGTTGATAGCCAGTTATCGCAAATCAGATTATTTGAATGAATCAAATTCTCTGACTTGGTCATATGTAATATCACAACCCCTTATAAGTATTCGTCTATCAACTTATTTGCCTAAATTAATAGGCAAAAACTTAAAAGGTTTGGGCTGTTGCGATTTCGCTCGCCACTACTTTCGCAATCGTTATTTACTTTCTCTTCCTCATCCTACTAAGATGTTTCAGTTCAGATGGTTCCCGCTCGCTTGCCTATGTGTTCAGCAAGTGGCAACATGACATGACTCATGCTGGGTTTCCCCATTCGGAGATCTCCGGATCAAAGCTTGTTGACAGCTTCCCGAAGCTTATCGCAGTCTTCCACGTCCTTCGTCGGTAATACACGCCTAGGCATCCATTTAGCGCCCTTGAGTACCTTTTTATGCATTGACTTAACTAGTAGTTGCTACTTTGCAATTACTACTACCGTCAATTAAAAACTCAATTTCTTTTACTCTCAAATTGTTAATGATCAGTGCCTCACACATTTGAGTGCACAATCGACAAGTCAACAAATTGACAAATCTATCTACACTCAGATGTTTTCTCACTGCCCTCGCACGTTTTGCAGTGTATTGCCAGAGGTTCGTTTGAACATTCGCTTAACTAGTAATTAACTATACAGCAGCTGAGATTCTTTTGCAAGGGTTTTTTCAAAGTTTTTTCGACTTTTTTTTACTTTTTATTAAAATCAGCGCCAATCGCCTCAGAAATACTAGAAAAACCATCATTTTTTAACAACTGAGACAGCTCGCAATTCATTCGTCCAATTAGCTGCGGACCTTCGAAAAACAGCCCAGTGATAAGCCCAACTAGACTAGCGCCCGCCTTAATCTTAGCGTATGCATCTTCGGCCGAAAAAATTCCGCCAACACCAATAATAGTCAGTTTATCTCCATAGTTTTTATACGCATGCCTAATCAACTCTAGACTATGTGCGCGAGTAGGTTCGCCGCTTAATCCACCCCTAATGTCATCAGTCAAAGGATCTTTAAGATCTACCTTCTCACGATCCTTTATTAAATTAGCGACCGTTACACCCTGAATATTATGCTCAACAATAACCTTTAATAGCGAGTCGAATTGCTTCAGATCATACAAATGTGGCATTTTAACCCAGAAAGGAACATTTCTCTCTACAGAATCTAATTCGCTTAATAAAGTCTCTAGCGTATCAGCATAGATAAACGGCTCCTTGCCAGCATTCGGACAAGAAATATTAATCTCTACAACGCTTGCCAGATTGTTGTCTACGATATAACTAACCGCTTTTTTTACGTCCCGAATTATATATTCCTCCGGAACGACTGGCCCAAATTCGTCTTTCGTGGATTTATCAGCAATAACAGCCACAGACACAACTGTCGGCATTGATTTAACTTTAGGTCTGTTTAATTCAATGTAGTCACTAATCTTCTCTAATCCATAATTTGGCATGCCAGCGTACACAACTACAGATTTGGTGTTCGGCAATCGATGAAACCATGGTCGCAGATTTCCCCTTCTCGGCTCCATAGTTACAGATCCGCCAGAAGCAAAGCCAAATCCAACATCTTCCATTAAAGGCGACAATTGTACGTTTTTATCAAATCCCGCTGACAAGCCTATTGGGTTATTAAATACGACTCCATCAATTTCCTGCTGTAGCGACTTGTCCTGGAAGCTCCATAATTTACGAATAGCCCACCTAACAGGAGGGAATGCTTGCGCCAAACGACCGCAAAAAATAGTTAACTTATGAGTAAAGTCTGGTGTTAGTAGGAATAATATTGGCTTGATAATGTTTTTATACATCTCTACTATACTATTATACCTTAAATGCAGACCTCTAAAACAAACTCCGTACGTTTTTCATAGCTCTTACCGATCTAAGTCTGCTTTTTAATTCTCCTTCGTCACCAAGGCAAAACCCATCTCTTCCGCTCTGAACTTCTAATTTAACCTGAATTCGCACCGACTTATCACACCCGTTAGCTATAGATACAATTCTGTCTAAGGTAAAGAAACTCCCTACTGATATTGATTTTTCGATGTTCTTAACATTATGAACTATAGCGTTAAGATCAACTATTACGCGATAGTTATTATTTTGACAATTCACGGTCTATAAATTTCTTCAACTCTACAATTATCCATGAGTCAAATTCACGCTTTTCTTTATCAGTCATTTCATCCCAGGTTTTTGCCCTCACCGAGGCTTCAAAAGCAGCCCCAATTGGGTAAGCGCTACCGTTGTACGGAAGTTTCAATTTCTCCCTGTTCAGATACCCTTCTGTCTTATTGTGAATAACTTTGTAATCACCTGATGGAGTAACGATGGCTATGCACTGATCAAAGTACGCATCGTAGTTCTTGAGGTTTTCTGTCTTCTTCTGAAAAAATCTCCAGAACTCCTCTTGAGATACCTCCTCTGGCAATTCACCACCCCATCTGCGCAGGGCAACACCAGGCTCACCATACAACTCTTTGATAAAAAAGCCCGTATCGTCCCCTATGGCTATTTGGCCAGTTTTAACCGAATAGGCTCTTGCCTTTGCTATTGCATTATCCTCTATTGATGTGACTCCTTCTGGTATTTGAATCTTCTCAGCAGTCTGCGGCATACGAATACTATATTTATCGCCTATATATACCCTAAAATCATCAAATTTTGAGGTATTTCCCGTAGCAATAAGTATATCTTTATTATCAACCGGCACAATCAAAGGTAAAAAGCGCTCTTTCATATATTTTGTATACTTTGTCAAATCATTAAAGAATGGTACAGAAATCACCCTCAGGAGACGTACTCCAGTTGAATCAAAGATCTTGTTCGAAATAATCCTTTCAAATTCCAATCTATCGTCAAATTTAACGTCTTCAATATCCTTTACATCCCTAGCTACAACTAGCCACGGATTAAGTTGCTGGCTTCGCAGCATTTTTACTGCATCCTGAATAGTTTTCGTTTTTATATGGATGCCATCATAAGCCAGCTCGGACAGCAGCACTATCCTAATGTTATTCGGCGTGCATTCACTCCATCTTTGCAACAACGGGACAAAAATAGGGCAAACCTCTGGATCTAACAATGTACCTCCCATTTCTATAAAGAAATGTTTCGGTCGACCTATTTGATTCCAGATACGAAGAATACGCAGCTCAAGATACACAGAGAGGTGAGGATTTATTTGAAGATGGTTCTCGGCAGCCCCAAACTCGTTTAAGAAGTCACGCCATAAATCACCTCCAATGAGATAATGCTCTGTTGACCATTTCTTACCAGGATTGAACTGTGAATAAACCGCAAAATCATCTATGTCCGACCGAGCATGGATACCGTAGTTGTCAGTATTGAGGAGTCCGTCAAATTTCATAGCGTCAGAACCTTCAACAATATTTAGCAACTGAGCTATCAGAGTACCCTTTCCCATATCAGAGTGTGGATAACTATTTATAAAATAAAATTTTTCACCATCAACTGGCTTCAGGTCTTCAATCTGAGATCTCAATTGTCTTAATGTTTTTTGGTTTTCATAAACTTCGCTCATCACCCTCTCCTTAGTTGTTTTACTTTATGATACAAGCTTGCTGCGCCTATCTTTATCGTCACATTCTAGATGAACTCAATTTACATCGCAACCGCACATATAAAATACTCTTCTTGCAATTTGGGTTGATACCGGAGAAGAGCAAAAACCGTTCTTCTTCAATAAATCCATTTGTTCACGCGGATAGCCATAGTATATACCAATTCCTGGCATATAGGCAAATTCCAAAGAGTCCTCTATATATAATCCTTCACGAAAGTTGCTCTCAAACTGCTCTTCTCTGAGAAAAACACCGTAAACGCCCGACACCTCACCTGACCGAGATAATCTTGTCGTATGTGTGGGTATATACGAATAGCCGTCGGCAACAGCCTGTTCTATAAGCGTAGTTTTACCAGACGCCGAAGCTCCTGTAACTATAAAAGAGGGTAAATCACAAATCCTATCCATTTTTAGTCTGGTGTTAATAAAAATAATATCGGCTTAATAATATGCTTATACATATTCTAAGGGTATAACCATCTATGCTTTATTAAGCAAGGTTACTTGTAAACAAAAAATCGCCTACTCGGCGATAATCCTGACTATCTATGATTGGTGGGCGCTGAGGGACTCGAACCCCCGACCCTCTCGGTGTAAACGAGATGCTCTAGCCAACTGAGCTAAGCGCCCATATTAAAAATATGGTGGGCGATGAGGGACTTGAACCTCCGACCTCGTCATTATCAGTGACGCGCTCTAACCAGCTGAGCTAATCGCCCTCATTCGTCTTGGTGGAGTGTCGTGGACGTAAGCCCACTTCACCCCATATGGTGGAGACACAGGGACTCGAACCCTGGACCCCCTGCTTGCAAAGCAGGTGCTCTAGCCAACTGAGCTATGTCCCCATAAATTGCCAAGACTTTTTAATTGTACAGTATCTTTTTAATTCTGACAAGTGTATAATTAATAATATGTTATATCAATTTAGTTTTGGCTCATTATTTTTTGGGATTTTGATCTTAATTGCTGGTGGAATAGTCGTCATTTTTCATCAAAAATTAGCCGACAATCTGGGAAGCGGTGTAAGTAGCTACGATCGTTTCAAATTCTGGGGGCTTATTACATGTGGGGTAGGATTCGCTATTATGCTCAGCTTGCACACTATTCCACTAAACTGGCTACTGAACTCCCTTTTTGGCAGCGGACTATAATAGACGCTTACGAAAAACATAAATAGCCAAACATTGTTGGCTATTTTTTATAATCGCAATTCTACCAAAATATTAGATTTAATTAAATCTATCATATAAAAAGCCTCTCATAGAGGGGCTTTCTCGTTTAACAACTTAATCGTGCAATTCATCAATCGGCTTATCGCAGAGAAAGGTTGAACTTTTGTCTCGTCCTCGAGAGGACTATTGTAAATATGTAAGCTCGACACATTTACGAGACCGACCTAGCTCAATCTGTGATTGCTCGACAGATTGGCATCGTTACTCCCTAGAAAGGAGGTAATCCATCCGCACCTTCCGGTACGGATACCTTGTTACGACTTAACCCCAATCATGCCCCCCACCTTAGGCCGACGAATCGGACTTCGGGTGTTGGTCACTTTCATGGTTTGACGGGCGGTGTGTACAAGACCCGGGAACGTATTCACCGCAACTTGCTGATTTGCGATTACTAGCGATTCCGACTTCATGCAGGCGAGTTTCAGCCTACAATCCGAACTGGGACTAGCTTTGATGCGATTTGCTTCACCTCGCGGCTTCGCTGCGCATTGTACTAGCCATTGTATTACGTTTCTAGCCCAGGACGTAAGGGAAATACTGACCTGACATCATCCCCTCCTTCCTCCCCGTTACCGGGGCAGTCTGAATAGAAAAATACAACTATTCACAAGGGTTGCGCTCGTTGAAGGACTTAACCTAACATCTCACGACACGAGCTGACGACGGCCATGCATCACCTGTCACAGGGTTCCAAAAGGCACAGTCTACTTTCGCAGACCTTCCCTGGATGTCAAGCCCTGGTAAGGTTCTTCGGTTATCATCGAATTAAAGAACATAATCCACCGCTTGTGCGGGTCCCCGTCAATTCCTTTATGTTTTAGCCTTGCGGCCGTACTCCACAGGCGGGATACTTAACGCGTTAGCTTCGCTACTGAAGGGGTCGATACCTCCAACAGCTAGTATCCATCGTTTACGGCGTGGACTACCCGGGTATCTAATCCGGTTCGCTCCCCACGCTTTCGTGCCTTAGCGTCAGAAATGGCCCAGTAACCTGCCTACGCCATCGGTGTTCCTTCTAATATCTACGGATTTCACTCCTACACTAGAAATTCCAGTTACCTCTACCATTCTCGAGTTTAACAGTTTGAATAATAGTCTGTATGGTTGAGCCACCAGGTTTCACTATTCACTTATTAAACCGCCTACGCAACTCTTTACGCCCAGTCACTCCGGATAATGCTTGCACCCTACGTATGACCGCGGCTGCTGGCACGTAGTTAGCCGGTGCTTATTCATGAGTTACCGTCATATTCTTCACTCATAAAAGAAGTTTACAACCCGAAGGCCTTCATCCTTCACGCGGCGTTGCTCCATCAGGCTTTCGCCCATTGTGGAAGATTCCTCACTGCTGCCTCCCGTAGGAGTCTGGACCGTGTCTCAGTTCCAGTCTGGCTGATCATCCTCTCAGACCAGCTATGGATCGTCGGCTTGGTAGGCCATTACCCTACCAACTACCTAATCCAACGCAGGCTTCTCCCAAAGCACCCGAAGGCTTTAATCCGAAGACCATATGCGGCATTAGCTACCCTTTCGGGCAGTTATTCCTCACTTTGGGGCAAATTCCTACGCGTTACTCAGCCGTCCGCCGCTCGCCGACATTTTACACAAAATCCTTGAATAGATCTTCTATATTATCCAGAAGCTTCCAGAATTCAGTGTAAAACTCGCTGCCGCTCGACTTGCATGTGTTAGGCACGCCGCCAGCATTCATCCTGAGCCAGGATCAAACTCTCCGTTAAAATCTACTTTGTATCAAAGTATTAAGGCTCTACAAAAATATAAACTGACGATGATATTGCACAATCAAATTGTTAAAGTTCATCTTAAGTCAGACTGAAGTATGATTTACCTCGCTTTACAGATTGTAAATCGTTGCTTAACTCGCACTCCAGCAACCAGACTTGTTACTAATCTTACAGTATATAATTGCCTAGGTCAATAGATTTTTACAATTATTTTGTTGCGAAAAATACAACGGCAGCTACAACCACACCAATAGCCGCCCCAGCCGCCACTTCTACAGGGGTGTGACCATGAGCAACGCGAAGTTTTTTCAACTTGCTACCCTGCTCCGAAATTAACTTATTAAGCGTTTCACCCTGCATTCCGGACGAATAACGGACCATCATAGCATCATACATCACTATAATAGCCAGCCAAGTAGCTAGTCCAAATACAGAACTATCCCAGCCGTCTTGTAGCCCCAGAAATACCGCCAACGACACGACAATCGCACTATGAGCACTTGGCATACCTCCGGATAGAAGTATTTTTGGGTTTGTGTCACCGCTAAATACTCGACGATTACGCCCCATGAGATGAAACACTTGCTTCAGCCCTTGAGATATCGCCCATGCAATTACTGGGACTATCAAGACTTTCATTTATTAATTACCCTCATCCTGCGGGCGATCCGCCATCAAGCCGATTGACGAAACAGCGTCGCCGTCAGATAGACGCATAATCGTCACACCCTGGGTTGTCCTTCCGAGCAATTTAATATCACTCAAGCCCAGGCGGATAGTTTGACCATTCTGAGAAACTAATAACGCCTCTGTTATTTCTGGATCAATAGTCTGCACAGAGATAATCGGACCAGTTTTTGCAGTTACAACTGCAGCTTTTATACCAACTCCGCCACGTTTATGGCTTGGGAAATTCGACACCTTTGTACGTTTACCGAAGCCTTTTTCGCTAACCACCAGCAAGGTTTGGTCGTCACCCGTAACGATATCCATACCAACAACAGAGTCGTTTGGACGTAATCTTACGCCACGAACACCACGAGCTGATCTGCCCATTGGGCGCGTATCTTTTTCGTTAAAGCGAATGGCTTGTCCTGCGGACGTAGATATAATCACATCATTTTCGCCAGTCGTTCTCTTTATCCAGCGCAGTTCATCACCTTCATCTAATTTAATAGCAATCAATCCATTCGTACGAACATTGGCATAATCTTTCACAGGAGTTTTCTTAACTGTACCCTTCTTTGTCGCCATGAACAGATAGCCATCTTCGTTGGCGTTCTTTTCGTGCTTGATAATTGCCGTTATCTTCTCTTCTGGCTGAAGTTGCAATAAGTTAACGGCCGCAACACCCTTCGCACTCAAACTGGCGGCTGGCACTTCGTAGGCCTTCAGGCGGAAAATCCTACCCATATTGGTGAAGAATAGTAGATAATCGTGCGAGCTTGCCTGAACGACTTGATCAATAACATCTTCCTCCTTGGTCGTCATTCCACGCTTGCCCTTACCGCCACGATTTTGCCTACGATAATCACTTACTAAGGTTCGCTTGATGTAATTTTCGCTTGTAAGCAGAATTACCGACTCTTCCTCTGGAATCAATTCCTCGTCAGAGAACTTTCCTAATTCGTGATTAATGATCTTACTGCGTCGCTCATCGCCATACTTTTCTTTCATAGTAAGCAATTCTTCCTTAACAACACGCAAAATCTCGTTCTCGTCAGCCAAAATTGCCTCCAGCTTCTTAATCAGTTCATGAAGTTGCTTCAATTCTTCTTCAATTTTGTCGCGCTCCAACCCCTGCAATCGTCGTAGTTGCATCGCCAAAATTGCGGCCGCTTGAATTTCCGACAAACCAAATCGCTCCATCAAACGCTTGTCGGCGTCATCATAACTTTCGCGAATCGTCTTAATTACCTCGTCAATATGATCAAGCGCAATTTTCAGACCTTCCAAAATATGCGCCCGCTCTTTAGCTTTTCGAAGCTCAAACTCAGTCCTGCGTCGAATGACGCCTTGACGATGCTTAATGAATTCCGCCAAAATCTCTTTCAAGCCCATGACCTTAGGCTGAATACCATTGACCAAAGCCAGGACATTATAATGAAATGACGTCTGCAGTCCAGTTAATTTATACAATTGGTTAAGAATCTTCTTTGGATAAGCATCTTTCTTCAGTTCAACAACAACTCGAACCTTACCGCGAGCACTTTCATCTCGCGCATCGGCAATGTGCGTTATTTTTTTGGCAAGGACAAGTTCTCGAACCTTATCAACAAAACCTTCCTTACTCATACCATACGGAACTTCGGTGATTATAATACTGTAACGACCATTTTTGCGCTCTTCAATCGACGCAACCGCACGAATCGTAACTGAGCCACGCCCAGTTTCATATGCTTGACGCATTGGCGCACCACCATAAACTTCCGCACCTGTAGGAAAATCAGGACCCTTAATATGTGTCAATAGTTCGTCTAGTGTAATTTCAGGATTATCTATCTGAGCAACTGTAGCATCAACCACCTCACCAAGGTTGTGCGGTGGAATATTCGTCGCCATACCAACAGCAATACCCATCTGACCATTCAGCAGGATATTTGGGACGGCTGACGGCAAAACTACCGGCTCTTTCTCTGTTCCGTCGAAGTTATCACGAAAGTCAACGGTTTCTTTGTCGATGTCAGACAGCAACTCGCCGCCAATTTTATCCATTCGCGCCTCAGTATAACGAGAAGCCGCTGGCTCGTCACCGTCCATAGAACCGAAGTTACCCTGACCTTCAACCAGCGTATAACGCATCTTCCAAGGTTGAGCCAAGTTCACCATAGCGTCATAAATTGATGAGTCACCGTGCGGGTGGTAGTTACCCATCACTTCACCGACGATCTTTGCTGACTTCACTGTAGCGTGAGGAGCGCGCCAACCATTCTTATTCATTGCATACAAAATACGACGATTAACAGGCTTTAGCCCGTCACGAACGTCTGGCAAAGCACGGTCAATAATAACCGACATGGAGTATTTAAGGAAGGAGTCTTCCATAACACGCTCAACTGTCGACTTTTCAATACCGCGAACTTCTGGCTCTTCGTTCAGAATTTCTGGTTCTACTATATTTTTATTATCGTTGTCCGCCATATCTCCTCCTTAAAAGTCCAAATCTTCCACATTAACCTTAGCGGCATTTGTTTGAATAAAATTTTTCCTCAATTCTACACTATCACCCATAAGCTTCGTAAATATCGCGTCTGCCCGTTCTGCGTCCTCAATATTAACCTTCACTAATGTTCGATTTTCTGGATTCATAGTCGTTTCCCATAATTGGGCGGCATCCATCTCACCAAGACCCTTAAATCGCTGCTGTGCCGTGTAGCCTGCCTGCTTAAATTTCTCAGCATTTTCATCAATCTTTACACCAGCAGCCTTGCGCTCATTGATCTTTTCGTTCAATTTTTGCTCGAGGGCTACTTCATCATAGACGTAATCTATTTTACGATTGCTACCAGTTCCTCTACTCAGCCCGAACAGAGGCGGCTTCGCCAAATATACATGACCCGCTTCAATCACTTCAGACATGTATCGGAAGAAGAATGTCATCAAAAGTGTAGAGATATGCGCACCATCAACATCGGCATCTGTCATAAATATAATCTTGTCGTAACGAATACCACTGATATCAAATTGGTCGCCAATTCCGACGCCCATAGCCTTAATCAACGAAACAATTTCAGCATTAGCGAACATTTTGTCAAACCTTGCGCGCTCGGTATTTAATACCTTACCACGAAGAGGAAGAACAGCCTGAATAGTTGAATCGCGACCATCCTTAGCAGAACCCGCAGCCGAATTACCCTCGACAATAAATAATTCACAATCTTTTCGGTTACGAGATGAGCAATCCGTCAATTTAGATGGCAAATTTAAGCCTTCAAATGCTCCCTTACGGATAACGTTGTCGCGCGCAGCCCTTGCCGCCTTACGAGCTCGTGCCGCCAATGTAGCCTTGCCGACAACCTTCTTAGCTGTAGCTGGATTTTCCTCCAAGTAATACGCAAAATATTCGCTCATCACCTGATCAACATAGCGGCGCATCTCTGGATTACCAAGTTTATTCTTGGTCTGACCTTCAAACTGAGGATCCGGCAACTTCACCAAAATAACCGCCGTCAAACCTTCGCGGATGTCATCACCAGTCAGATTATCCTCTTTTTCTTTCAGCAAGCTATTCTTGCGAGCATAATCATTAATTACACGCGTGAGGGCTGTTCGAAAACCAACCAAATGAGTACCACCATCAGGAGTTAAGACGTTATTGGCAAACGGCTTTACCACTTCAGCGTAAGTGTCATTATACTGAACCGCAATTTCCACCATACAATCTTCAACCTGCTTCTCGACGTAAAATATATCGTCCGATAAAACATCCTTGCCAATATTCAGGTTTTTTACATAGCTCTGAATACCGCCCTCAAAATAGAAAGCTTTTCGTTCGCCAGTTCGCTCATCAATAACCGACGTGTGAATGCCTTTTGTAAGGTACGCCTGATGACGAAGATAATTAACAACCCATTTATAATCAAAATTAACCGTCTCTTTAAAGATGGTTGGGTCTGGATAGAAAGTAATTGTCGTACCAGAACCATCAGACTTTCCGACTACTTCTAATTCTGTCTGGGGCACACCTGTTGCGTATTCTTGGCGATAGATTTTACCATTCTTTCTAACTTCAGCAATCATCCGCGTAGACAATGCATTCACAACACTAGAACCAACACCGTGAAGTCCAGATGAGACCTTATAGCCGCCGCCACCAAACTTACCGCCAGCATGTAAGATTGTTAATACCGTCTCCAATGTACTCTTACCTGTCTTTGGGTGTTTATCGACAGGAATACCACGACCGTCATCAGACACTCGAACGCCACCATCCTTTAACAAAGTTACTTCGACCTTTGTAGCATAACCAGCAATTGCCTCGTCAATTGAGTTATCGGCAATCTCCTTAATCAAGTGATGTACGCCCTCATACCCCGTACTACCGATGTACATTCCTGGACGCTTACGAACCGGCTCAAGACCCTCTAGGACCTGGATTTGTGAGCCATCATAAGATTGTTCATTTGTTTGTTTAGCCATATCTCCCTCACTATTATCTGAATTATCAGCTCTTTTCAACAACTTTATTATACATCAAAATAGATATATTCTCAAACTATTTACTTTTTCAGCATGCTTATGCTAAAGTTAGATTAAAGTTATATAACAACAAAAATAAAAGAGGTCAAAATGTTCAAAAAAATTATCTCGCGCCTACCATATAGCCCTTCAATGATCCACAATTTGGGCTTTTATGCGAAACGCTTACGTAAAGAAGAAGCTACTCGAAAGATCGGGCTTATCTTAACCGCCCTAGCGCTTATTGTGCAATCTTTCACTGTTTTTTCACCGCCAGAATCAGCCAATGCAGCAGATTCCAGCGACCTAATTTACGGCGGAATTTCTAGCGGTCAGCAACTGATGGCTCATTATGACGCGAACACAAATAATATTCGCGACCTCTATAATCACCTTGGCATTAGTCGTGCCAATCTGGTAGCTGCTACAGGAAATCTCCAAACCTTAAATAGTAACATGGGGACTTACTCATGGGGACTTACACCTCACTTTGGTGCAGCAAGAGGTGAAGGATCTTACGTAGTTCGCACATCACAAGGCGGCGCCCGCACTTTCTATTATCGACCTCACAACCTCTGGGGCAACTTCTCATACAGAGCATTCGTTGGATATTCAGCTGGAACTGGATGGTTTGCAATCATGCTTAACTGTGGCAACCTAATCCTAAAATTTGCACCACCAAGTCATCAATGCCCAACAGGACAAGTTGGCACATACCCATATTGTTCTACTCCACCTAAGCCGGTAGCCACCTGTAATGCTCTAGATATAAAAAAGAATGGAGATACATACCAATTTACCGCTAATGCCAGCGTGGCCAACGGTGCTACAATTCAAAAATATACCTATAGTGTATACAGGGGAAATACTTTAGTAAAAACTATTAATAGTAATAATAGGATAGCTACATATACAGAGAAAACGCCGGGATCATACAAAGTAGTCTTAACCGTGCACAGCTCACTAGGAGATAGAACTTCAAATGCCTGCGTAAAGACATTTACTATACCAGAGCCAGCAAGATGTCCTCAAAACCCTAAATTATTAAAGGATGATCCTCAATGTCAACCATGCCCAGGCGACTCTACGATATGGATTAACGATAGTCGATGTTCTGCCTCGTTCGTGCAGACAAAAACCGCAGTTAATCTCACCCAGAATAACGCCGACGCAACAACTACGGTTGCAAAATCTGGAGATCGAATTACCTACACTCTTTCGGTAAAAAACAAAGGTCTTAAAGAGGAAGAATTTACGTTCAAAGATCAAGTCAGCGACCTATTAGAGTATGCTGATATATTCGACGCTGGCGGCGGAACATTGACAGATGATAAAGGCGCTAGCGCGGGCAGCGGCAACGCAAAAGTTCTAGTATGGAACCCTATCAAGATCAAGCCAGGAGAAACCCAGAAGCGCAGCTTTACCATCCAAATAAAGAACAGCATCCCAGCAATGGCTAGCGGTAAAAGCAATCCAATGTCTTATGACTGTAGGATTGATAACACATTTGGCAATACTGTCAGTACAAAAATTGACTGCCCTGCACCGAAAGTTATTGAACAAACCACTTCACAACTGCCAAAAACTGGTGCCAGCGAGAATATGATGTTCGCAGGAATTATTGCAGCCGTGGTAGTATACTTCTACGCTCGATCACGTCAATTAAATAAAGAAGTTAGAATCATTCGGCGAGACATGTCCGCAGGAACTTTATAGGAGGTGAAAAATGAGTGAAAAATTAAAATGTGATTTTTTTTTCCCTCCTTTCTTTTCTCCTTTTTATCCAAGGCATGTTAGCAGTCTGGGGTCTGTCTCTTATACACATCTGACGCTGCCGACGATCTACTCTGTGTAGATCT